>NZ_JBITHE010000001.1:0-979741 GCF_044457665.1 Streptomyces sp. NPDC050535 | reverse complement strand
GGCCCCGGGGGGCCGGTGCGGCCCCCCCCCCCCCGGTCTGCGGGCCCCGGCCGCCCCCCCCCCCGCGGGGCGGGGGGGGGCGGGGGGGGGGGGGGGGGGGGGCCCCCCCCCCCCGAGACCACCCATGCCGTGGGGACAGCCGTCAGCCCTGCGGCGACACGCTCTTGATCACCGCGAAGCGTGCCCCGTACGGGTCGGCGAGCCTCGCGACGCGGCCCACGCCCGGCACGTCCGTGGCGGCCATGCGGAGCGTGCCGCCCAGCTCCTGGGCCTTGCCGACCGTGGCGTCGGTGTCGTCGACCTCGAAGTACGGCAGCCAGTACGCCCCGGACTCGGCCTCGACCGGGTCGTCGGCCAGCGCGACGACGCCGCCGAAGATGTCCGCCTCCGCGGCACCCTCCGGATTGACACAGATGTAGGTGCCGCCCGGGAACTCCATGGCCGAGGTCTCCCAGCGGAACACCGAGTGGTAGAAAGCGGCAGCCGCGGGGATGTCCGCCGTGTAGAGCTCGACCCAGCACAGCGAGCCGGGTTCGCCGGCCACGTCGATTCCCTTGATCCCGCCCGGCTGCCAGATACCGAACGGCACCCCCGCCTCGTCGGCGATGATGGCCATACGGCCCTCGCTCATCACGTCCATGGGCTGCATCAGCACGGAGCCCTTGGCCTGCTCGACGGCCTTGGCCGTGGCATCCGCGTCCGGAGTCTGGAAATACACGGTCCAGGACGGCAGGCCCTGGTCCGGGGTGGTCTGCATACCGCCCGCGGCGGTCTTTCCGGCGAGCTGGAAGAAGCCGTAGCCGCCGGCGTCGGGCCCCGCGGACTGGAACTGCCAGCCGAAGAGGCCTCCGTAGAAGGAGGTGGCGCCCTCGATGTCGGATGTGCCGAGATCGAGCCAGTTCGGAGCGCCCGTGACAAAACGGGTGGTGAGCATGATGCCCTCCTTTGAGGGGTCCCGTTGCCTGCACCGCCGAGTCTCGCACCGCCCACCGACAATCGCTGTCGTTGCCGCGACGAGAAGCCCCACATGTTGGAGGTGCACACCGGAGGGACTACACCGGGTGCGGCCGGACGCCTCTGTCCCCAAACCGACGTTCGAAATGACCACCCCGAGCATCGGTGCCGCGCCGCACGCCTACGCCGAGACCCGCCGCACCAGGGTCGTCGGCAGCACCACACTGGACGGCGCGCCTCTCAGGCCCTCTTCGCCGCCCCGACGGTCGAGGCCGCGCAGCAGCAGTCGTGCCATCAACCGGCCCATCTCCTCTATGTCCTGACGGACCGTCGTCAGCGGCGGGTCGGTCTGCTCGGCGACGGGCAGCATGTCGTCGAAGCCGATCACGGCGATGTCCTCGGGCACCCGCCGCCCCAGTTCGCGCAGCACGCGCAGGACGCCGGAGGCCGCCAGGTCGTTCGCGACGAACACCGCGTCGATGTCGGGATGCCGCTCCAGGAGCTCCCGCATCGCGCGCTCGCCGCCCGCGGGCGTGAAGTCACCCTCGGCGATGAGACTGGGATCCCCGTCGACCATGACGTCCCGGAACCCGTCGAGCCGGTCGACCGCGGACGTCTGGTCCAGGGCGCCGGTGATGTGCGCGATGCGCCTGCGCCCCAGGCCGACGAGGTGACGTACGGCCTCGCGGGCGCCGCCCCGGTTGTCGGAGTCGACGTACACGGCGGACACCGCGCTGCGGGGGCCGTCGCCCCAGCCGGGGCGGCCGCCGAAGACGGTGGGCACGCCCGCGCCGTGGATCAGACCGGGCAGCGGGTCGTCGAGGTGCAGTGAGAAGACGAGCGCGCCGTCGACATGACCGCCCGCGAGGTAGCGGCCGACCCGGACATGGTCGTCACGGCCCTCGGTGAGCAGCAGTACGAGCTGTGAGTCGTGCGCCGTCAACTCCTTGCTGATGCCGCGGAGTTGGAGGGCGAAGAAGGGGTCGGCGAAGACCCTGGCCTCCGGCTCGGCGACGACGACGGCCACCGCGTCGTGACGCCGGGTGACGAGACTGCGCGCCGCCTGGTTGGGGACGTAACCCAGCTCCTCGACGGCCCGCCTGACCCGCTCGACGAGTGGTTCGCGTACCCCGTCCCCGCCGTTCACGACGCGCGACACGGTGGCACGGGAGACCCCGGCCAGCGCGGCCACGGCCTCCAGCGTGGGGCGCGACGCTGTGTCGGTCACCTCTGGGCACCTCCTGGACGGTTGCGGATCAGGATAGCGGCGCCGCCGCCCGCACGAGAGAGCGCTCTCGGGTCCTGAAATCCGGTTGCGCCGGGAGGGCGGGCGCGTTGACGATCACTGTAGGACGACGAGAAAGGCCCGTGCGGCCTGACCGCCCTCGCGTCCACGCTCGCCCGTCTCCCGCGCGCGTACCGGAAGCTGCACATCGCGCACAGCACGGTCGACGCCCACGGACGCGCCCACTGGCTGCTCACCGACGTGACGCCCGCCTAATACCTCGACGAACTCCGCGACGCCAGGGTCCTCACGATCGAGGACGGCCGCCCGTAAGAGACGCATCTCAGCGGAGTGCGGCTGCGGCATCCCACGCTCGGCGCGCTGTCCGACGGGGGATTCGTCCTCGCGGACGCTTGCAACAGACACGGCGACGAGGAGTTGAGCCGGCCAGGTCTGCGGCGCTGGAGCAGCACGGGTGTTCCACTCAGGGAGTACCGGTGGGGCCCCGGGCACGGCCCGATCTCCGACTGCTACGCCCTGAACGTCGACACCCGAGCCGTATGGGCCTGCCCCTACCAGGACTTATCCCTGCTGGAGATCCGCGACGACCGCGTCGTGCGCGTAACGGGAGAATCCGGTCGAGGGTGCCGACGGTTTCGCCGTGCACGCCGACCGCGTGGTGTTCTTCTCCCCGTACGGGGACCACGACCGGACCGTCGACTGCCGGATGCCCCAAGAAGCCGTGCGGCCGGTCGGGGACGGACGCCTGGTCCGCGCCGACCGCGGCGAACTCGGCCGTCGGCGCGTGGTCTGCCGAGGTCCCCGAATCTACGTGCAGGAGGAACCGTTCCTGGAGTGGGGCGTCCTGGACATCAGCGTGACCTAGTGCTTATGCGTCTCAGGCGAATCATCCAGCTCAAGCGTCTCGTCCGTCTCATGCGGACCATGCGGCTCGTACCCGGGAATCGTCCCGTCCGTCTTCTTCACCAGGAACAGGCCGACCATCCCCATGTCGGAGTGGCTCTGGACGTGGCAGTGGTACATCCACGCCCCGGCGCCGACGCCCTCCCCCGCGATCACCTGGAAACCGAACGAGTCGGCGGGCCCGACGATCTTGTTGTCGATGACCTGGCTCGGGTCGTCGGGGCCGGTCAGCGAACCCGTCCGGTTGTCGGCCCAGCGGTGACCGTGCATGTGGAACGTGTGGTAGTACTCGCCGTGCGTGATCATCGCGATCTCGACGCGATCACCCACCGTGGCCTCGAAGTTGAAGCTCTCGTGGGCGGCCCTGTTGTTGATCGTCATGTCGTTGAACACGATCGTCACGGTCTTGTCGGGGAGGACGTCGCCCTTGCGACGGACGATCACCGGGCCGTAGAGCCCCTTGCGGATGCCGCCCGTGCCGTGCTCGGTGCCGACGACGTGGTCGTGGTAGTGCCAGTAGCCGGCACTGCCCGCGCGCCAGGTGCCGTCCGCCCGGCGACCCGGCGCGTGGGTGCGCCAGGTGTAGGTGCGGGTCCCGCCCGGCTCGACGTCGCTCCTGTTCAGCTTCGTTCCGTCGCTGGAGATCTCGTAGTCGAGCCCGTGGACGTGCAGGCTCGCCGCCACGTCCATGGTGTTCTCTAACTCGATGTGCAGCGTGTCGCCCTCGTTGAGTTCGATGAGCGGCCCGGGAATCGAGGCCTTGCCCTTCTCGAAGCCGTAGCCCATCTGCCCGTCGGCGAACTTCTCGGCGTAGAGCTTGAGGTGCCGGACCGCGCCGCCGGCCGGCGCGGTCCGCGCCGGGGCATCGACACTCGCCGCCTGTGTGGCCGACGACAACGATGTCGCTCCGGCGGCCACCGCCGCCCCGCCCAGCAGGATCCGCCGGTTGAACCCGCGTCTGTCCATGGCGAACTCCCCACCCTGGTACGGAATTTACTGAGACGAACCCGTGAGACGGTAGTCGCGTCTCCCTCGTTTATCCACACTCAGGACAAAGTTCGTGCCAGCACGGTCATACCTCTTGGCTAGCCGCGAAAAGAGGTCTAGCTTCCGTGGCGCCGTTGCTGTGACCGACGAGGAGTGGATGACCACATGCGGCTCGCATCGCACCAAGAGCCATCAGCCTTACGAGAGTTGAGCGCGAGGAGACGTGGGAGGCACCGCCGCGCCTGGGCTGCCGCCCTGGCTGCCGGAGCTGTCACCGCCGGAGCGCTCTCGGCACCATCCGCGAGTGCGCGTCCGGCTCCGGATCCGGCGCTGACAACGATGTCCATCACGTCACCACCGGGCGGCGCCAACGTACGGGTGCTGCTCTTCCACGGATCCGCCGCGGCCGGGGACGAGTCACCGGTCGTCAACGCCGGAATCGAGGCGATCGAGAAGATCGGCCTGTCGGGCCCGGCCGCCCAGCGGTTCAAGGTCGAGGCGACGGACGACGCGGCGGTCTTCACCAACGAGACGAAGCTGGGCCGCTTCAACGCCATCGTCTTCCTGACCGGTGGCGGGGATGTCCTGGACCCGGAGCAGGAGGCCGGCCTCGAGGCCTACATGGAGGCGGGCGGCGGATTCGTCGGCATCCATGACGCGGCCCGCGCCGAGCCCTACTCGGACTGGTTCACCGGTCTCGTCGGCGCCCGCCCGGCGAGCACCAGCCCGACAGCCGTACAGCGGGCGACCGTTGAGGTGGGCGACCGGCAGCACCCCGCCACCAAGGACCTGCCCGTCCAGTGGAAGCGCCCCGACCAGTGGCTCAACTGGGTGAAGAACCCGTCGGGCGACGTCCACACCGTTGCGCGGGTGCGTGAGTCGACGTACCAGCCGGGCGCGAGCCGGAACGGCGCGGACCACCCGGTGAGCTGGTGCCGTGACTACGACGGCGGACGCTCCTTCTACACCGGCATGGGCGGCACGGTCTCCTCGTACGACGAGACCGACTTCCGTGCGCACCTGCGCGGCGCGCTGCTCTGGACGACCCGGCTCACGCAGGCGGACTGCAAGGCCGCGATCAACGCCAACTACAAGGCGGAGCGCCTGACTCAGGCCAATCAGCCGGGCAAGAACGACCAGATCGGCGAGCCGCACGGCCTGGTGACCGCGCCCGACGGACGGGTGCTCTACATCGGCCGCGGTGGCGCGGACTCCTCGCAGCCCGTGATCACCGACTGGAACAACCCGGACATCGGCAAGGGCACGGGCGAGATCCACGTCTACGACCCAAGGACCAAGAAGGTCACCCTGGCCGGCGCGCTCACCGTGTTCGGCAACAAGGGCGGCGGCGACGAGCTGGTCAAGGTCGAAGAGGGCCTGCTCGGCATCGAGTTGGACCCGGCCTTCGCCCAGAACGGCTGGGTGTACCTCCACTACACCCCGCATTCGCGGATCAACCGCGACACCCGGATGGCCGAGCGCCGCGTCTCCCGCTTCACGCTCGACCAGGCCACGAACAAGCTGGACCTGAGCAGCGAGAAGGTGCTCCTCAACTGGCCGGTTCAGATCCACAGTTGCTGCCACGCGGGTGGCGGAATGGCCTGGGACTCCAAGGGCAACCTCTACATCGCCACCGGCGACAACAACTCCAGCGGCTTCAGCGACGGCTACTCGGGCAACAACCCCCAGCCCAACTACAAGGGCGTCTCGTTCGCGGACGCGCGCCGCACCGCCGGCAACACCAACAACCTCAACGGCAAGATCCTGCGCATCCACCCGGAGGCCGACGGCACGTACACGCTGCCGGCGGGCAACCTCTTCACGGGCAGGGAGCCCGACGAGGGCGGCGGGAAGACCCGCGGCGAGATCTACGTGATGGGCGTCAGGAACCCCGCGCGTATCTCCGTCGACAAGAACACCGACACCCTGTACGCCGGATGGGTCGGCCCCGACGCGGGCGCGCCCTCGACGACCTGGGGCCCGGCCAAGTACGACACCTTCGCCGCCATCACCAAGGCGGGCAACCGGGGCTGGCCGTACTGCATGGGCAACAAGCAGCCCTACCGCGACCGCAACCTGCCGGACCCGACGAAGCCGCTGGGCTGGTACGACTGCGACCACCCGAAGAACGAGTCCCCCAACAACGACGGGCTCGTCAACCTCCCGCCGGTCACCGGCAACAACATCTGGTACTCGCCCCAGGGCGGCGCCCCGGACTACCCGCGCGACGCGAACGGCATCCCGTCGTACAAGCAGGAGGAGGCCACGTACCTGCTGCCCTGGCTCAAGGGCGGTGGCCAGGCGGCGATGAACGGGCCGGTCTACCGGTACGACGCGTCGGTCACGGGCGGGGCGAACTGGCCCGCCTACTGGGACGGCAAGTGGTTCGTCGGTGACTTCTACGACGCCGACCAGCCACGCAACGCGGTGATCACCGACCCGAAGACCGCCGGGGACGGCGGCCTACCGGTCCACTCGGAGTCCCTGAAGAAGATCGTGCCCATCGGCAACGACGGCATCAAGAACCTCATGGACTGGAAGTTCGGCCCGGACGGCGCGCTGTACGTCCTCGACTACGGCCGCGGCTTCTTCACCTCGGACGCCAAGTCCGCGCTGTGGAAGGTGACCTACACGGGCGGCGGACCGACCCCGGCCGCCGACCGGCTTGCCAGGAAGGCGGAGTGATGCGGGTACCGAGGCGAAGAACAGAACGGCTGTGGACGGCCCTGCTGGCGTCCCTGCTGATGGTGCTCGGGCTGACGTCGACGGCCGCGTTCGGCCGTACGGACGACGCTCCCCCGGCTGCCGCGGCCGCCCAGACGCTCACCTGGACGGCGGGCGACGACATCACCAAGTACGTCTCCGCGCCGACGACGGCCGTGGCGGGACCGACCACGATCGTCTTCGAGAACAGTGAGGCGACCGGCAACACGACCGGGATGCCGCACACCCTGACGTTCGTGACCTCCGACCCCGAGTTCAACAACGACGTCCAACTCAACATCCTGGCCAACCCGTTCGACGACCAGGGCGGCCGGCACACCGCCGAGGTCACCCTCACACCGGGCCGGTACTTCTACCACTGCACGATTCCCGGCCACGGAGCCATGCAGGGCATCCTGGTGGTGACCGAGGGCACCGGCGAGGACACGACGGCTCCCGAGACCTCGGCCGCCGTGACCGGTTCGCAGAACTCGCAGGGCGCGTACGTCGGTTCGGCGACGGTCACCGTCAGCGCGACCGACGGGGAGTCCGGCGTCGAGCGGATCGAGTACGCGATCGGCGACGCGGGCGCCTGGCAGCCGTACACCACTCCTGTCGTCGTCGACCAGGTGGGTGATCACAAGGTCCGCTATCGGGCGGTCGACAAGGCGGGCAACACGGCCGCCGAGAAGAACGCCGCGTTCACCGTGGTGGCACCGCCGACGGACGACACGACAACGCCGGAGACCTCCGCGACGGTGAGCGGTGAGCGCGACGCCGATGGGAACTACATCGACATGGCGACTGTCACCGTGTCCGCCTCCGACACCGGTTCCGGCGTCAACACCATCGAGTACGCGGTGAATTCGGGTGCCTGGCAGCCGTACACCGCGCCCGTGATGGTGCACGCCCTCGGCACCCACCAGGTGCGCTACCGCGCGACCGACAAGGCCGGCAACGCCGCCGCCGAGAAGACCGTCGCGTTCACGGTGGTCGCTCCGCCCGCCTCCGACACGACACCGCCGGTGACCGGGGTGACCGTCGAGGGGACGAAGAACTCGAACGGCGCGTACGTCAAGAACGCCAAGGTGACGGTGAACGCCACCGACGAGGGCGGTTCGGGAGTCGCGTCGATCGAGTACTCGCTCGACGCCGGGCCATATCTCGCCTACACCGCACCGGTGTTGGTGGACCGCGTCGGTGCGCACACCGTGGCGTACCGGGCCCGCGACAAGGCGGGCAACACGTCCGCGGCGCGGACCGTGAGCTTCACGGTCGCGTCGGGCGGTGGAGTGCCGGCACCCAACTGCCCCGAGTACGACGAGCGGTTGACGGTGATCGTCGGCACGGTCGACTCGGGTGTACCGAACCGGGTGACCAACACCCGTTGCCGGATAAACGAGTTGATCGAGGACGAGAAGGACTGGACCTCCCACGCCCTCTTCCTCAAGCACGTGAAGACCGTCCTGGACAGCCTCTTCGAGGAAGGTGTGATCGACCAGCGCGAGTTCGACACCGTCACCAGGGCGGCCAGGCAGTCCGGCATCGGCAAGCCGGGCCAGACCGAGGGATACAGCACGATCTTCGACGGCTCACCCGAGTCGTTCGCCAAGTGGTCGCAGGTGGGCGGCGGTTCGTTCGGTCTGAACGCCGACGGGTCGATCACCAGTGGCACCACCGTCCAGGGCCTCGGCATGCTGTGGTTCCCGGAGCGCAAGTACGGCGACTTCTCGCTGAAGCTCCAGTGGCGTGACGACGCGCCGGGCACCGGGAACGCCAACTCCGGTGTGTTCGTGCGGTTCCCGTGGATCCACGACCACCCGGAGGAGTCGCGCCCCGAGTGGGCCGCCATCAAGTACGGGCACGAGGTGCAGGTGTTCGACAGCCCTGCCGGCGACATGTACAAGACCGGCTCGGTCTACGGCTTCGACCGGGTGGGCCTCGCCGGTGCTGGCGTCACCCAGAAGGGCACCTGGAACGACTACGAGATCCGCGTGGTGGACCAGCACTACTCGGTCTACCGGAACGGCGTGCTGATCAACGAGTTCGACAATAACGGCGGTCAGGACTTCACTCCGCCGCGCTCGGACGACCCGGGCACGGACGGGCGGCGGTTCGCCTCCGGTTACGTCGGACTTCAGGTGCACAGCACGACGGATGTGGTCTCGTACCGGGACATCCGGATCAAGGAGCTGTAGCCCGCGTCGGCAGCCAGGAGGCTCCGGGGACGTCGCCGAGGCGCCCCCGGGGCCTCCCGCCATGTGCGCGGCCGCGAGGCCCTCCTCCATGCGCGTACCCCCGGAGCCTTCCCGCCTGCGCGGCTAGCTCTCCTCGTCCTTGGCCCGGCTCGGCTGAACCCGCTTGGGCTCCCCCGGCATCTTCGGGTACTCGGGCGGGTACGGCAGGTCGCCCAGGCCGTGGTCGTGCTCGTCACGGTCGGCGAGTTCCAGCAGGGCTTCCAGGGAGAAGGCGTGGTCGTCCATGTCGGCGTGCACGTCGCCGAGTTCGGCGAAGCGCGCCGGCATGGTCGCGAGATCGAAGTCACGGGGCACGGCGTCGTCGACCTCCTCCCAGCGCAGCGGCGCGGAGACCGGGGCGTGCGGACGGGGTCGTACGGAGTAGGCGGAGGCGATCGTGCGGTCGCGGGCGGTCTGGTTGTAGTCGACGAAGATCTTCTCCCCGCGTTCCTCCTTCCACCACTTGGTGGTCACGTGGTCGGGCATCCGGCGTTCCAGTTCGCGTCCGGCCGCGATGGCCGCCCGGCGGACCTGGGTGAACGTCCAGCGCGGCTCGATCGGCACGAAGACGTGCAGGCCCCGGCCGCCGGAGGTCTTGGGCCAGCCGCGCAGGCCGCCGAACTCGGCTAGGACGGCGCGCAGTTCGTGGGCGGCGCGGACGGCGTCGGCGTAGTCGGTGCCGGGCTGCGGGTCGAGGTCGATGCGGAGTTCGTCGGGATGGTCGACGTCGTCACGGCGTACCGGCCACGGGTGGAATGTGAGCGTGCCGAACTGGGCCGCCCACAGCACCGCGGCGGGCTCGGTGGGGCACATCTCGTCGGCGCTGCGGCCGCTGGGGAAGGTGATGTGGGCGGTCGGGATCCAGTCGGGCATGTTCTTGGGCGCCCGCTTCTGGAAAAAGGATTCCCCGGTCACGCCGTCGGGATACCGCTCCAGGGTGGTGGGGCGGTCGCGCAGCGCGCGGAGAATACCGTCGCCGACGGCGATGTAGTACTGGGCGAGATCCAGCTTCGTGAACCCGCGCTCCGGGAAGAAGATCTTGCCCGGGCTGGACAGACGTACGGTCCTCCCGGCTGCTTCCAGTTCCACCGCATCGCCCATGCGAGCCACGGTAGGCCTGCGAAGCCTGCCGCGCACACCGGGCGGACCGCCCGGGAACCGCGCAGAATCGAACCATGGTTCTACGTCGCCTCAGATACCTCTAGGTCAGGGCCATTCGGGTGCTCTACGGAGAGATCATCTCTCACGTAATCTCACACAGGGATGATGCGATCACCCCCATGGAAGTCGCCCCACGCGGTCGCCGCGTCCCTCATGTCCTCGACGTCCACGTGCACGTACTTCCGTTTGGTGAAGCCCGCGTTGGTGTGACCGGCCCACGCGGCGAGGATGTGATCGGGCACCCCGTTGTTGGCGAGGTAGCTCAGGCACGAGTGCCGTGCGTCGTACAGCCGGACCTGCCGCATCTCCAGATCGCGCATCAACCGGTAGGCGTGCTCGCGCAGATGCCTTGTGTTCCTGACGACCCCCAGCTCGTCGACGACGACGTACCCGGAGTCGGTGTAGCCCTCGCCTGCCGCCAGCTTCTCGCGGGCCTGGAGCGCCCGGAACTTCTTCAGCGCGCCCAGTACGGGGGCGGGCAAGGGCAGCACGCGCTCACCGGCATCCGTCTTGGCGTCCTTCTCGATGACGTAGTTGTTGCCGACCATCGTGCGCGTCGAGGTGATCTCCAGCGTGGCCAGCTTCAGGTCCAGGTACTGCCAGCGCAGGCCCATCACTTCTGCCGGTCGGAAGCCCATGAGGCTGAGCAGGAGAGCGGCGTGCAGGCGGTCGCCCTCGATACCGCGGATGAACGTCTGGACCTCGTTCACACTCCACGGCTTGACCTTCGGACGGTCGCGCCGGTCGGCCTTCTTGTCGGCTAGGGACGGTCGTACGTCGGAGGCCACGTTGACGCTGACGAGTTTGCGGACCATCGCCCGGCGCAGGGCGCTGCGGAGCTTGTGCAGGATGCTCTCGACCGTCGAGACGGCCAGGCGTCCTCCGGGTTCGCCGCCGCTGCGGCGGCCCGCCGCCACCAGTTCGTCCACGAAGTCGTGGATGTGGTCCTCGGTGAGTTCCTGGAGGCGGATGTGTCCAATGCGATCACGGACGTGAACCATGGCGAGGCGGTACGTGTGGATCGTCGACTCTTCGATGTCGCGCTTCTTGTACTCCAGCCACTGGTCCAGCCACTCCGCCAGCGTGATCTTGTTGGGGAGGATCAGGGTCCCTGCGGAGCGCTCGTGCTGGATGCGGCTCTGCTCGGCTTTCACCTCCGCCTTGGTGTCCTTGGTGAGGGTGATCTGGACTCGCTTGCCGTTCTCGTCGGTGCCAGCGTCGACCACTGCGCGGTACCGGGTCTTGCCGTTCCGTAAGGTGATCTTCTTGATCTCAGCCATCGAACTCCCCCTTCCTCTTCCGTCTGGTGGGTTCGGCACCATGGCGCCGTCACTCGTCAGGCATCGGCACGAAACCCTCCGAGGTCTGAACGCCGGGCTTCCCTGGCTCGCCGAACCTCCGAAGCCCCACCGGCAGCGACCGCACCTGGTGCTCGACAAGGGCCGTACCGTCGTCCCCCTCAGGCACGTCGAGTGGACGCCTGAAAGCCGCCCACATCCACGCGTCGAGCGCCGAGACGGTCTTGCCGCTCGTCAGCTCGACATCCCCGACCAGCGTCGGCGGCATCAGCAACCTGCCCGGTGACGTATCAAGGGCCACGGCCAGCGCCATCAAGTCATCGACATCGACGCGCCGCTGACCTTTTTCGATCTTCGTGATGGTGTTGGCCCGCATGGGGCGACCGAGGCGGGTCACCTGGTCGGCGAGTTGCTCCGTGGTGAGCTGCATGCTTTCGCGCAGCGCCTTCAGGTTCTCCATGAGGCGGTTCCCCGTTGGCCCTAGTTCGTTCGCACGCCTAGGGCGGGAGGTTCCACCAACCTCGTTTTCTCCCATGACAGTAGTGTGCACTCCCAAGCTTGACAACACAAGCCAACGCCTGGATCATTCTTTCAACGGAGCTCAGGCTCCCATTTACGTAATACTGCACTACCAAGATAGGAGAATGCAGGTGGCTACTCAACTCGTACCTACAGCCGCCCGGCGCTGGTTGACCACAGACGACGTTGCTGCCCGATACCGGACTGTGCCGGGCACCGTGCGGTACTGGCGTCACGTCGGCTACGGGCCCAAGGCTGTGAAGATCGGTCGCCGCATGCTGTACAGCGAGGTCGAGCTTCAGCGCTTCGAAGACGCCCTGTGGCAAAGCGCCGCGTGAAGCCTGCCCCGACCCTCGCCGAGATCCGCGAGTGGCCTGCCGTCGTCACCGTGGAGCGCGCCGCCGACGCACTCGGATGCTCACGGTCCGGGCTGTACGAGGCGATACGCCGGGGTGACGCGCCCGTCAGGACACTCTCGTACGGCCGCCGCGTGGTCGTCGTGAACGCCTCGCTCGTACGCGTCCTGGAGGGCAACTGACATGCGCCCCGGACGAATACCTGTACGCCCGACCTCGGCATAAAAAAGTGCCCCCTGCGTAGGCGCCGGTGTCTTCAGCACCGACGACACGCAGAGGGCTTCACGCCACCAAAACGCGACTGCCACCGGATCACCTTGAGCGGGCCCCGGGGCTGTCGCCTCAGAGAGAGGCGCTGTGTTGTCAATCAGCAGCGTAACGGACGCCAATGACATCGGGGTAGATCAGTCAACCTCGACGTCAACCTTGCTGGTCCCCGCCGGCATCCCTCTCGTACGGTCCGGCGTCCCCGGCGCACGCGGATGGATGGACGGCGCCGGTACCTTCCTCAACGGTCCCTACACCGGTACCCGCATGCTCGACTGGGCACTCGCCTACGCCGAACGCGGCTGGCACGTCTTCCAGATGCGGCAGGGCACCAAGGAGTTCTTCGGGAACTGTTCACGGTGCAAGCCCTCCGGCGACCACTACGACACCGACGCCCACGCACAGGGCAGCGAGCAGTGCACGCTGCACCCCGAGGGATACGCCCGCTGCCACGGCCTGTGGTCCGCGACCCAGGACCCCGCCGTCATCCACCACTGGTGGACCGAGAACCCGCACGCCAACATCGGCATCAACTGCGGGCGCAGCGGCATCGCCTGCGTCGACATCGACATCAAGCACCACGACGGCAAGTTCGGCGACCGGTCCATGGCCGCCCTCGAAGAGCGGCGCGGCGACTTCCCCACCGGGCCGCGCGCCGTGACCGCATCCGGCGGCGGGCACTGGGTGTTCGGCCTGCCCGACGGACACGAGCTGCGCTCCTCCACTGGCTACACCGACGCCAAGGGCCGCGCCCACGGACTCGCCGACTGGGTCGACATCAAAGCCGTCGGCGGACTCATGGTCGCCGCCCCCTCCCTCGTCTACGACAGCAAGAGGGGCGTCGTCACCGGCCAGTACACCTGGGAGACCGACGGCGACCTCCCGGTCCCGGTCCTGCCCTCCTGGGTGGCCGAGGAGATCGTTCAGCGGGAGAAGAGGGAGAGCGCCAAGCCCTCCGCCCGCCTCTCCTTCCCCCGCTCCGACACCGCCGAGTACGACGAGGTCAAGGCCCGCGTCATCGAACTCGCCGACGAGGTAGCCGCCAACCGGGGCGAAGGCGGACGCAACAACCTGCTCCTCCAGAACGCCGGGATGGCGTTCCAGTACGCGGGCGCCGGACAGATCAGCCCGGACGAGGTCGAGGACATCTTCGTCCAGGCCGGAATCGGATGCGGCCTGCCCGAGACCGAGGCCCGGCGCACCACCCGCAACGCCCGCAACCACAACCTGAGCAAACCCCGCGCCTGGGCGCCCTCCTTCAAGAAGAGCGACGCCGCCGGGCTGACCAACCTCATCCGTCCCCGGACGGCGCCGCAGGCGGAACCCACGCCGGAGAGGGGAGCTGCCCCGGTGACGGTCCCGGAGCAGGGAGCACCCACGCCGGAGACGGTGGAACAGGTGTTCGAGAGCCGGGAGGCGTTCACCGAACGCATGAAGGGGATCGAGGACCCCGCCTCCCGCAAGAACGAGGCCCGCACCCGGGTCAAGCACTTCGCCCGCCTCAAGAGCACCGAGGAGGAGCGGCAGGTCGAGCGCGACTTCCTCAAGGCCACCACCGGGCTTTCCAAGGGTGACTTCGACTCCCTGTACAGCTCCACCGCCATGAGCGGCAAGAAGTCCGTCTCGGGCACCGACGGCAAGCCCATGCTGGACCTGACCGAAGAACTGGACGGGTACATCAACCTCGTGGGGCTGATACAGAAGCGAATCTTCCCCGAGACGTACGTACGAGACGGCAAACTCGTCCACGTTCAGCCGGTCAGCGGTGTGCGCGCCACGAACAAGAAGTTCAACACCTCCACCTACCAGGCCAAGGACATAACCGCGAGCACCATGCGGCGCCTGGTCGCCCTGCACACCCGGACGATGAAGCTCACCGAGAAAGGTGTCTCCAGCCCGCTCCCCGCGCCGTCTCTCTGCGAGGCCGTCCTGACCGAGTCCGACTGGCAGGGGCTGCCCCTCCTGAACGCGCTCGTGGACGCCCCGTTCGTCCGGGAGGACGGAACGATCTGCCAGGTGGCAGGCTATGACGAGGCGTCGGGCATGTGGCTCGGACTGCCCGAGGGCTATATCCCCGTGCCGGAGAATCCTTCCGCCGAGGATGTCGCCGAGGCCCGAGCACTGATCCTCGACCAGGCACTACGGGACTTCCCGTTCGTCACCACGGCGGACCGGGCCAACGCCGTCGGTATGCTGCTGACGCCGATGATCAGGTTCATCATCAAGTGCCCGGTACCCTTCTGCTTCATCAACGCGCACGCACCGGGGTCCGGCAAGACCCTGCTCGCGAAGATCGCCATCGCTGCGCACGGCGGCGGATCCTGGACGTTCCCGCTGCATGACGAGGCCGAGCAGCGCAAGCAGCTGACCACGATCCTCATGGACCAGGCCTCCCCCGTCGTCAACTTCGACAACCTGAAGCGTGGATCGACTATCGACGCGGCGACCCTCGACTCCATGCTCACCGAGGACATCTGGAAGGACCGTGTCCTCGGCGCGAACATCTCGATCGCGCTGCCGAACGACAAGCTGTGGCTGGGTACCGGCAACAACATCAAGCCGAGCCGGGACCTGTCCACCAGGAGCTTCCTGGTGGAGCTGGACGCCAAGATGGAGCGCCCCGACCTCCGGCCGACCAACGAGTTCGAGCTGGGCGACCTGGAGCAGTGGCTGCTCCAGCCGCAGAACCGCGCGACCCTCGTACGGTCCCTGCTGATCCTCATCCGGGACTGGGCGGCGGCCGGGATGCCGAAGATCACCAAGACGATGCGCGTCTTCACCCCCTGGGCGGGCAATGTGGGCGGGATCCTGAAGCACCACGGCATCGACGGCTTCCTCGCCAACGAGCACCTGCTGGCCGAGGCCGACGAGGAGCAGCAGCAGGACTCCCTGTTCCTCCAGAAGTGGATGGAGCTGATCGGGGTCGAGCCGATCACCGCATCGGACCTGATCGTCCGGTACCGCGCGACCATCACGGACACTTGCGGATCGTTCAACACCATGGGGACAGACCCGTGGCAGGGCTCGTTCCCGGCGCGCGCCAATGACAAGCCGTACAGCGCGGTGGGTCTTGGCAGGTGGCTCGGGCGCCGGAAGAGCACGCCGATGAGTGGGTTCGTTCTGCGTGGTCGCCATGACAAGGCGGCCAGCAAGACGTGGTGGTGGCCCGAGCGGATGCCCGACAACCCGGTGCCGATCCCGGCTCAGGGTGTTCAGGAGTCGCTGATTTGACCGTTGGACCCGTACGACAAGGCCGTCCCTGAGATAGCGAGGGGCGGCCTTCGTCGTACCTGAGATAGGCCGGGAGCTATCTCAGGGAGCGTCTGAGATAGCGACGGGACGACGCTCTATCTCAGACAACGCTCTGACCTGCGATTACCCGTGGTATCGCTCCTGGGACAGCCCTGGACGGAGGCTTCGGACGCCTGAGATGGCCTGAGATAGACGATGGTCGGACGCTATCTCAGGTGCTATCTCAGGCTGGCGTTTGTGCAGTTCAGAGCCTTGCAACCATGATCAAGCTGAGATAACTGAGATAGAAGTCGAGCTAGATGCCCCGTGAGGAAAAAAGGAACTTTACCTTCCCTCTGCCGTAAAAACCTCTTTCCCCTGCGTAGGGGTGTAGGGCCGCATCTATCTCAGTTATCTCAGGCGGACGCGCCCGCAGGCCCTCCGGCCTGGGGGGATGACTACCTGAGACAGGGATTCGCCATCTCAGTCACCTCAGCCCCATCTCGGGAGCCGGAAGAGCCCCGCCGGGTCGAGGGGTGCGTACGGATCGATGAACCGCACGAAATCCCCGTGAGGCATCCACCGACTTCGGCCCCTCGGAGAGCTCCGGAGGTCCAGCGTCCGCCGGCCCGGATCGTGACTGCCGGAACCGCTGGCGTGCCTGCGAAGAGGCCACCGTGGACCCGGTGTTCGAGACGCTGCCGGAGCGGTACACCGAGGCGATGCCCAAACCTGAGCCGGTCGCCAAGTCCGAGCCGGTCATGCTCACCATGCGAACGCACGACGGCAGCGAGGTCGGCCGGTCGGGCGCCCTGGAGAAAAGGAATTCATAAGACGGGGATTGCCGATTTTTCGCCTTTTCTTGAAATTGACGGAGCGAGTTGGCCAAATTCAAAAGGCGAGAAAGGGCCTCTCTTGGATTGTTTCTTGGCGATAGGGCGGATAAGATAAGAGACATGGCAGAGCGAATATCCGCTGCCGATGCCACCCTCCTCCGCCGTGATACCTCACGCCTTTATGACTGGGGATCGTGGATGGACGGCAGCATGTGGCACCTCAGGCGCGGGACCGACTACATGACCCCCACCGAGTCCTTCAGGGCCGTCGTCTTCAACCAGGCTCGGCGACATGGACGCAAGGTCCACACGCGGACCACCGACTACGGCCTCGTCGTCACCTTCTCCAAGCTCCAGGGGGCCGACAAGACGCCCAACCATCCCGAGCCGGGCGGCGTACGGTACTTCGCCACCGACGCCTCGCTCGCCGACGTCATCGTCCTCACTCAGGCCGAGATCGACGAAGACCCGGGCCGTATCGCCGGGTTGACGGAGATGCGAATCAGCGCCATCGCCAAGGAGGCAGCGTGACCAGCCGCCGCGTGTCCACCGCCGGGACCGTCGGACTGTTCCACAAGGAGCGGATGGCCGACTTCCTGGACAAGAACAACGCCGTATGGGTCGGCCGGGCATTCGCCGCCCAGAAGGGCCACCTCCTGCGGAACCCTCACAAGGTCGCGAAGAACGACACGGACTTCTGCAAGGCACGGCTGCACTGCAAGTTCGACCCCTGCGTCACCTGCGCCCCGTGCGACGACGGCCTGCACCTCCACACCCGGGACGAGTCCCTGGACCTCTACCGCGCCCACCTCACCGAGCACCCCGACCTGATCGACATGGCGGCCGAGCTCGTGGAGGAACGATGGTCCCTCGCCTGCCGGTGCCCTATGGACCAGCCCTGCCATGTCGACGTGCTGATCGAGCTGGCCGATCTCGCCATCAACGACATGTGGGAGGCAGCGTGATGACCTGCAACGAACCCGAGAGCCGACGAGCGTACGAGCTGGGTCTCAAGACCCCCTGCTCCTACTGCGACGCCCAGCCCGGCGACGACTGCACCTCGATCATCACCAACCAGTCGTGGACGGCCGAGGGCGGCTGGGCCGGCCAGCACCGGAGCCGCTGGGCACGAGCCCTGCGCGACGCGCACCGGAAGGAAGCGGCATGAGCGCGGAAAGAATCCAGCAGAAGCGCACCCGAGGGTGGCGCAAGCCCCAGGGGGCCGTCTCTGTCGTACGGCCGCACCGATGGGGCAATCCGCACACCGTCGCAGAGCACGGCGCCCAGCGGGCCGTGGGACTGTTCGAGGCTGACCTGGTTGAGGGACGCCTGCCGTACACCACGGACGTCGTACAGAAGGAACTCGGATCCCGGCCGCTGATGTGCTGGTGCCCTGTCGGCAGCCCTTGCCATGGCGATGTGCTGCTCCGTATTGCGAACTCTGAGGAGGCGGCATGACCGTCAAGTTGGCCCGCATATACGCGCTCGTCGACGCCTTCGAGACGCCGCGGTACATCGGCTCGACCAGCCTGGACATTCAGAAGCGCGCGGCGGTCCACCACGCACACCGCAACGACGCGGACCGCGGCAATCCCGGGCTCAACAACTGGCTCCGCAGCCTGGAGCGTCGACCCAAGGCCGTACTCCTCCAGACCGTCGTATGGGCAGACCGCATCAAGGCCGAGACGCACTGGACTCGTTGGGCTCGGGGGACGTACGGCTCCGAGCTTCTGAACGTCCTCGATGGCGTCACGCCGACTCCCGCCGAGTCGGCGCGACGCCGCGATCGGAAAGCCGGTCACTACCGCCCCCACACCCCCGAGTCGCGCGCGAAGATCTCCGAGGGCGTACGTCGCTACTGGGAGTTCCGTAGGGCGTGCGATGCCGAACAGGCCCGCCTGGAGGCCGAGATGGGCGGCAAGTTCTACAGGCTGCCACGAACAGGTGAAGAGCTTCAGGCCCAGCTCTCCGAGGCTGTCTGACCGGTACCGTGGTCGGTCGGCGTGGACACCCGAGGAGACTGCACATGATCTGGACGTTTGATCTCACGGGGGAACGGGACCTCACAGCGGATGAGTTGTCCCGCATGGACCACACGCAGGAGTTCGGCGACGGGTACATCACTCCGGAGTACAGCGCTGGTCACCCGGTGATCTTCCACATCGATTTCCCGGCCGACTCGCATGAGGATGCTGTGGAGGCCGCCTCAGAGGCGATCCGGCAGATCGGGTACGACGCCGGGTTGACGGTGACGCAGTAAGGCTGCCTCAGTACTCCTTCGACGCGCTCCTCCCTCCAGTAGAGGGAGGGGCGTTGTCGTCGGCCGGCCCCCGAGGCTGATCTCCGAGATGCCTGCGACCGCGGTGACCGGGCGGGCAGAATGCGGCCGTGAGTGAACTGACTATCGCCCTTGTCGCTGCTGGCTCCGCAGTGGCGGGTGCCGCTGTCGGCGGCTGGTTCGCCAGGAGCGCGGGGCTCCGACAGGCGGAGGCCGCGAAGCATGCGGGAGACCGGCAGGCCGACGCGCTGCTGCACACAGTTCAGGCATCCCTTGACGAGCAGCGCCGAGCCCGCGTCGAAGACCGACGACGCACTGCGTACAGCGAATTCCTGGCAGCCGTGGAGGACGTGGCGCGCGACCCGAGCAACGACGAGTTGATCCCGGCATTGCGCGTATCCCGTACGAGGGTGGTCATCGAAGGCCCGAACTCGGTGGCCATTTGCGCGCTTGAATTCGCAGCCTTGGCGGAGTACTCCCGCCGGGCGGATGCGAACGCTGCCCGCTTGATCAGATCGCGGTTGGCGTACGTGCAAGCCGTTAAAGACGTCCTGGGCATCGAACACGAACCTTCCACCCCCGGCCCCGCCTAATCCTCGTACGTGAGATGAGCCCCTTTTCCAGAATGGAGGAGGGGCTTCGTCGTGTGCCTGAAGGTTGGAATGATAACCACTACACTTGTAGTGGACATGTAGAACGTGCCTGCTCAGCCGGAGGTACCGATGGCCGACGAAGAGTCGCCCGCTGAGAAGCTTCGCCTCGTGGAGCCGGGTGTGAGCGCGGAGTGTGGGGTGTGTCATCGCAGCCTGGAGAACGGCTACCTCTGCCCCGGCGACACCCGCGCCCTAGCCGAACGCCTCGACCGAGCACCGAAGTTGTACGCGGCGCTCGGTGGGTTCCTCGCCCCGCCCGTCCGTGGCGGCGCCGAGCGAGTCGTCTTCAAGCTGGTCGACGCAGCGCTGCCCGTCGACGAAACGGTCCTCGATCTCCGGTACGGCGGCATCGCCCTCGTCCTGGAGTCGTGGCGGTCCGACGTCCAGCGGGCCCGCGGCTGGGGTGATCCTGCCGTCGAGGGCGGTATCGAGCGGCGCGTGCTCGCGGCGTCGCGCGGCCTCAGCATGCAGTTGGAGTGGATCGCCGCCTCGTACCCGGCGGCGGGCGATCTGGCCTCGGAGATAAGGGAGATGGAGCGGGCCGCCCTGTCGATCGTCGGCGCGCTCCCGGACCGGGGCCGGCGCATCGGGCAGTGCGTCGCCGTCGACGCATCCGGCACGGTGTGCGGCGCCGTCCTGCGGCATCACCCAGGCGAGAGGTCGATCGTCTGCCCATGGTGCACGTACGCGTACGAGGCGCGGGACTTCCTGATGCTCAAGACGCTTCAGCCCGCGGAGGTGTCCTGATGGCGTCTGCGGCAGCGCCGCCGTGTTTCCTGCGGCGGCCGAGGAAGCGCGAGGCCCCACCCGAAACCGGAACGGGTGAGGCCTCACTGCCTGCGGTGCTTCTACTACTAGCATGTGCTCGCAGTATCGATCCTGATGCCAGTCACAGTCATGCTCGACGGGAACGTGCGCCCACTGTTCGGCGCGAGGCACGTGTAGTAGGTCCCGCCCTGGTACAGATACCGGATCATCGCGCGGTCATCGTTGCGGGTATTCCAGACGTGGTCAGCGCCACGACTGCTCGATCCGAGATTCTGGTAGGCCGTCGTGACGTCCTGGTACGCGGCGTTGGGTGCCGCTGCGTTCCAATCGGCGAGCGTCTGGTAAAAACACACGCGCGGGTAGATACATCCGTTGTACGACGCGGCCTGAGCCTGTGGTGCCGCAATGAACAGCGCAGCAGAGGCGCCAAGGCCGATACCGGCAAGTGCACGAATATGCTTCACGAGTTGCCCCCAAGTGACGTTTATTGTGGAGCTGACGATTACCGATCGTGGCTGCGCGGTACCTGCACTGTCATCCTCAGAACCGGCCATATCCGTACAGCTCCAATCGTTTCGCGACGGCCGCCGGGTCATCACGCAGCCCCTCCGCCTCCCTCCCTGCCGCATCATGAAGGCATGACAGAGCCGCTACTCGTCGACGCATACGCCGCCCATGCGGCTACCGGCATCAAGCCCGGCACCATCCGCGTCTGGCTCCACCGCGGGAAGCTCACCCGCCACGGCCACGACAGCCAAGGCCGTACCCTCATCGACCTGCACGAACTCCATACCCAGCTAACGGCAAACGCCGCTTGACCCGTAAGATCGCCAGGTGTAATAATGGGACCACGTTCGGCGTGCCCAGGTACAACGGACACAGACGCACACGAAGCCCCGGAGGCCCCGAGCCCCGGGGCTTCGTCGTGTCACAGGACAGCCACACTGCGTACACACGCCCCTCGCGCGGCGCATGATGCCCCCTCAGCGACAGCACGTCCTTGGGGGGACCATGCACGCCCGAATCGTCACCATCACAACGCTCACCGCAGCCCTAGCGCTCTGCCTCGCGGGCTGCGGCGACCAAGCCAACGTCAAGGCCAAACCCAGCGTCCACAGCGAATCCGCCAGCCCCACCCCTGACGTGGTCGACCAACTCATCGAGTGGCGCGACAGCGGCGGCAGCGAAACCCTCGACACCTTCCTCGAGGACCTCTCCGCAGTCGACAAGGCGTCCGACCCTGTGGATCTTGGCGGCCTCCGCGATGCCTGCGCTGATCTCGCCGCTCACGTCGAGACCGCAGAACTCGAAGACCCCATCCCTGACGAGACTGCCAACAACAGCTGGAAGCTCGCCCTCGGACACTTCGCCGCGTCCGCGACGGCATGCACCAACGGCGCCGTCAGCGACAGCCAGGACGACTTCGACCTGATGGCGTCCGAGATGGACATCGGCATCCGCCATATGACTGCCGTCAGTGACCGCCTCGGAGAGATCGCTCCCGAGTGACGTCCGCGTTGGGATGGGGAAGGGCCCCGCTCTCTGGGAGGGCGGGGCCTTCGTCGTGTCAGGCGCCGCGCTCAGAACGGCGGGTCGCCATTGCCGGTGATCTCTATGGAACCGCCGCCCACCGTGCCGTGGCTTGCGAGGAACTCTCCCTCACCGGCACCCCATACCCGCAGCTGCATAACTCCGCCATTCAGGATGGCCCAAGCCGCCGCTTCGTCGTCCGTGTAGAGCGTTCCGCCCCATGAGGTTTGCCCCTTCATGGAGCTCACGTCCCCCATGGCTCGAACGCGCAGGTGCTCAGTGTGGGACCACAAGTCCGCTTCGACCTCGTGGTCGGCTTCCCCAACGATGACTGCGGCGCCGCCCTGGTGTGTGCGCATACGTGCAGTCTGCTCTTCACCCACCGAGGTGGCCATGCCACGCAAGGCCATGCAGGTCTGCCCAACCCCCGGATGTCCGACCCTCACCGCCAGCGGGCGGTGCGCTGACTGCCAGGCCCAGGCCATAGCCGACAGGCCACGGCACAAGGACGCAGGCCGAGGCCGAAGATGGCGCGACGCGAGCGCCATGTACCTGCGTGATCACCCGTACTGCGAGTGCTCCGAGTGCTCGGCGCTGCCGCCCCTTCAGCGCGACCTGGCGACCGAGGTCGACCACATCGACGGCCTCGGGCCGCTCGGCCCCCGCGGTTACGACCCGACCAACTGGCAGGCCATGAGCAAGCCGCACCACTCCCGCAAAACCGCGGCGGAAACCTGGGGAACCTGAGTCACCGAAAGTGACCGGACCCAGGGGGGTGACCCCGGCTGGCCTGGGGGTCCACGACGCGGGGGAGGGCACCGAGGGGTGCGCCGGGTTCAGAGGGTCCCAGATGTCACGCAAGGTGACGTCTCTCTGTGCTGCGCAACGCAGCGATGAGGAGTGATCGACTATGCCCCGTGGAGGAGCGCGCGCGGTCTCCGGTCCGCCGCCGGACCCGAGGTCGCTGCGCAGCACGAAGGCTGCTGACAAGGGTGGTTGGCGGACGCTGTCGGCGGAAGGGCGCGAGGGCGCATCGCCCGAGTGGCCGCTGACCGAGGCCGTGGACCGTGAGCTGGACCTGTGGGATGACCTGTGGGCCAAGCCGCAGGCTGTGGCGTGGGAGGACATGGGCCAGGAGCTGGAGGTCGCGCTGTTCGTGCGGACGCTGGCCGAGGCCGAGCGCGCGGACGCCCGCGTGGACGTGAAGAAGATGGTGCGCGGGTACCTCGACAGCCTGGGCCTCAGCGTGGCGGGCATGAACCGGAACCGGTGGAAGATCGCTCCGGCGATCGAGGAGCCCGCCGGTACGGAGGTCGTGCAGCCGGATGCCGTTCGGCGTCCGTCGGCTCGCGACCGGCTGAAGGTCGTGCCCAGTGGCGAAGGGGCCTGACACCGGGGCCGAGTTCGTCGTCGATTTCCCCACCCTGTGGATCGTGCCGGACTGGATCGAGGCGCACTGTCCGATCCCGGACGGCTTCCGGGTGGGCGAGGATCTGGAGCTGTACCCGTGGCAGCTGTGGTGCACGGTCAACCACTACCGCGTGAAGCCGACGGCTCGCGTCGGGCAGCTGGCGCCGGCGTTCCACTACCGCCGTAGCCAGGTCGTCGCTCCGCAGAAGACGGGCAAGGGTCCGTGGTCGGCGACGATCGTCCTGGCCGAGGCTGCGGGGCCCGTGGTCTTTGACAGTTGGGCCAAGGGCGGCGAGCGGTACCGGTGTTCGGATCACGGCTGCGGCTGCGGCTGGTGGTACGGGTACGAGCCGGGCGAGCCGATGGGCGTGCCGTGGCCGACGCCACTGATCCAGCTGACGGCGACGTCCGAGGACCAGGTCGACAACGTGTACCGGCCGCTGCGGTCGATGGTGAAGCGGGGCCCGCTCGCCGAACTGATGCAGACCGGCGAGGAGTTCACGCGGGTCGGCGACGACGGCCGGATCGACGTGGTCACCTCGTCGGCTCTGTCCCGGCTGGGCAACCCGATCATCTTCGCGTTGCAGGACGAGACCGGCCTGTACACCGCGGCGAACAAGCTGAGGAAGGTCGCCGAGACGCAGCGCCGCGGCGCGGCCGGTATGGGTGGCCGCTCGATGGAGACGACGAACGGGTGGGATCCGTCGGATAGTTCGGTCGCGCAGACGACCAGCGAGGCCAAGGTGCGGGACATCTTCCGGTACCACCCGCAGGCGCCGAAGTCGCTGTCGTACAAGGACAAGCGGCAGCGCCGGAGGATCCACACCATCGTGTACGCGGGCTCGTCCCATGTGGACCTCGACGCGATCGAGGCCGAGGCCGTCGAGATCATGGAGAAGGACGAGGCGCAGGCCGAGCGGTTCTTCGGCAACCGGTGCGTAGCCGGTACGGCGAGCTGGCTGGATCCCGCGAAGTGGGCAGCGAAGGCGAAGCCTCAGCGGATACGGCCGATGACCCGGATCGTCCTCGGGTTCGACGGCTCCGACTCGGACGACTGGACGGCGATTCGCGCCGAGACGATGGACGGCTACCAGTTCACCCCGAAGTACGGGGGCAACGACGAGCCGACTATCTGGAACCCCGCCGATCACGGCGGGCAGGTTCCGCGTGCTGAGGTGCGCGCGGCGATGGACCAGTTGATGCGCCGGTACGACGTGGTCCGGCTGTACGCGGACCCGCCGTACTGGGACACCGAGATCGACGACTGGGTGGACGAGTACGGCGAGGAGCGCGTCATCCGTTGGCACACCCGCCGCATCGTGCAGATGCACGCGGCCTGCGAGCGGCTCAAGACCGACGTGATCAAGCGGGACGCGACGTTCCGGCACGACGGCTGCGAGACCACTTACGACCACATCACCCACACCCGCATGGCGGCCCGGCCGATGGACCGGTACGTCCTGCGCAAGGCGAGCCCCACTCAGAAGATCGACGCCACGATCCCGAGCATTCTCGCCCATGAGGCGCTCGGCGACGTGATCGCCGCGGGTCTGGCCGAGCGCGAAGTGTCCTACTACTACGGCAGTTGAGGAGGGCCCGATGGCTACCGAGGCGCAGGCCCTCCAGCTGGTCTCCCTGCTGGAGAACGAACTGATCAGCAGGCGCGGCCCGATCGACCGGCACAACGACTACTACCGGGGCAATCACCCGCTGAAGTTCGCGTCCGAGGAGTTCGCCAAGTTCCACGGGCAGCGCTACCGGGATTTCTCCGACAACTGGGTGCAGGTGGTGGCCGACGCCCCGGTCGAGCGGTTGACCGTCACCGGGTTCGTGGCCGACGGCGAGACGTCTGCGGACAGGGACCTGTGGAAGGTTTGGCAGGTCAACGGCCTGGACGCCGACAGTCAGCTCGGTTTCCTGGGCGCGGTCACCAGCGGCCGGTGCTTCGTCCTGGTGTGGGGTGACCCTGACGACCCGGACATGCCGGTGGTCACGTTCGAGGACGCCTCGCAGTGCATCGTGGCCTACGAGCCGGGCTCGCGTCGCCTGCGCCGGGCGGCGTTGAAGCGGTGGCAAGACGGCAACCAGGACTACGCCACCCTGTACCTGAAGCACGAGGTGTGGAAGTTCTGCCGCCCCCTGCAGCGGCAGGACAAGTCCCCGCAGATGGCGGACGTCGACGAGGAACTGAAGACGTGGACGCCGCGGGAAATGGACGACGAGCCGAACCCGCAACCCAATCCCATGGGCGTGGTGCCGATGGTGGAGCTCCGTAACAAGCCGATGCTCGTCGAGGATCCGATCTCGGATGTCGCCGGTGTGGTCGCGATGCAGGACGCGATCAACCTGCTGTGGGCGCAGCTGTTCACGGCCTCCGACTATGCGAGCTTCCCGCAGCGCGTCATCCTCGGCGCCGAGCGGCCGATGATCCCGAAGCTGAACAGCGCGGGTGAGATCGTCGGCAAACAGCCTGTCGATCTCGAAAAGTTCCAGGTGGACAGGGTCGCCTGGATCACCGGCGCGGACGCGCGAATCGCGGAATGGCAGGCCGCGAACCTGGCCATGTACAGCGGCATCATCGAGATGGCGGTCGGTCACCTCGCGGCGCAGACGCGGACTCCGCAGCACTACCTGATCGGGAAGATGGCGAACCTTGGCGAGGGCGCTCTCCTCGCTGCGGAGACCGGTCTGGTGAAGCGGTGCGACGAGAAGACCCTTTGGTACGGGCAGGGCCTACGCGAGGTGTCCCGTCTGATCGCGCTCGCCAAGGGCGAGGACGCGAAGGCGCAGGCGCTGCGCTCGGGCCGCGTGCTGTGGGCAGAGACCGAGTCCCGCTCGCACGCGCAGATGGCCGACGCGCTGCTGAAGCTGAAGCAGCTGGGCTTCCCCTTCGAGTGGCTGGCCCTGCGATACGGCCTTACGCCGACCGAGGTCGCCGACGTGCTGGTCATGCGGGAGCGCGAGCTGGAGGCAGACCCGGTCACGGAGCTCACTCGCAACTTGACCGGCGGACGGACCGTGCCCGCCGAGGAGCAGCCGGCCTACGACGAGGCTGACCCGGAGGCGGCATGAGTCCGTCTCCTCAGGCGGTTGCGCACATGGAAGCGCGGCGTCGCCTGACCGAGGCGACCGCGCGGGCCTCGCGGCAGATGTGGCGGCAGGTTGACCGCGACAACATCTACACGTCGTGGCTGGGCATGCTCGCCCGCCTGGTGGCGATCGTGTCGGGCGGACAACTGGCCGCCGCGCAGGCGACAGACCCATGGCTGATGGAGCTGCTGGGCATGGATCCGGAACAGCCGGAATCCGACCGCCTCAACCCTGCCGCCCTGGTCGGCGTAGACGGCGGAGGCCAGCCGCTGGCGGACGTGCTGATGGCTCCAATGTGGGCCGCGCTGCGGCTGGTCACGCAGGGCAGGCCGGTGGTGCAGTCGATGGCCAGCGGTCAGGCCCTGCTCGACGCCGTAGTCCGTACCGCGGTGGCCGACGCCGGGCGCGCGGCCGACTCGGTCGGCATGATTGCGCGCCCGGCCGTGACGTCGTATGTGCGGGTCGTCGAGGGCGGCGCCTGCTCGCGCTGCCTGGTCTTGGCGGGGCGGGAGTACGGCGTCAGTACGGCGTTCGCCCGGCACCCGAAGTGCAACTGCTCGATGGAGCCCGTCACCCGCGAGCACCGGCCCACACCGGCCAGCCCGGAGGCGCTCTTCAAGTCGATGTCCGACGCAGAGAAGAAGCGCGTGTTCGGCGCGTCCGCGGTGAAGGCGATCGACGCTGGCGCCGACATCGCCCAGGTCGTCAACGCTCGCCGCGGTATGGCCAGCGCCACAGTCTTCGGACGCACAGTGCGGGCCACGACCGAAGGCACGCAGCGCGGCGAGTTCCGCCGCCGGGAGTTCCGCCGTCTCCAGGACGAGGGAGCGATCCCCCGGTCCCGATCGATCCGGGGCTTCAGCCCCACCGCGACGCGGCTCATGCCCGAAGAGATCGTCCGCCTGGCCGACAACCGCGAGCACGCGGTCCGGCTGCTGCGGCAGCACGCGTACATCGCCTGACCCTGCCCGCGCGCAACGCGCAGGCCCACACCCCGCAATGGGAGATCACATGCACCGCAGCACCCTGCCCCGCCGCGCCCGCGCGCACGCGCCCGGCTGGTCCCACCCGTACCCGGCCGACCCGTTCTCGCCCGTGTTCTACGCGGACGGCGACCAGGACGCCGACACCGACGACACGGACGACGATGCGGACGCGAAAGCGGAGGGCGATGCGGACGCCAACGCCGACAAGGGTGACGACGCGGACGCGGATGACGCGGACACGGACGCCGACCCGGAGGGTGCCGACGGACTGGGCGACAAGGGCAAGAAGGCCCTCGCCGCCATGAAGGTCAAGCTCAAGGCGGAGCGCGAGCGCCGCCGGACAGTCGAGGCCCAGCTACAGGACAAGACCGCCGTCGGCGGCGACGCGGACCAGATTCAGGCCAAGGCGGACGCGGCGGCAACCGCCCGCGCCAACGGCCGGATCGTGCGCTCGGAGCTCAAGGCCGCAGCGACCGGGAAGCTCATCAACCCCAAGGACGCCCTGACGTTCATCGACGTCGATCAGTTCGAGGTCGACGACGACGGTCAGGTCGACGAGGACGAGATCGCTGACGCGATCGACGACCTCTTGAAGGAACGCCCCTACCTGGCAGCCGCAACGGCGAAGAGGTTCCAGGGCACAGGCGACGGCGGCGCAGCGCGCAAGGCGGGCCGGCCGAAGCAGCTCACTCAGCAGGACCTCAAGACCATGGCCCCTGAGGCGATCGACAAGGCCCGCATCGACGGCCGGCTCGACGACCTCATGGGCGGCAAGTAACCCAGGAGGAACCCATGACCGTCCGGAACTTTGTTCCCGAAATCTGGAGCTCGCGGCTGCTCGTCGCGACCCGCAAGGAGCTCGTCTACGCGGCTCCGACCGTCGTGAACCGAGACTACGAGGGCGACATCTCCGAGGCGGGCGACACCGTCCGCATCACGTCGGTGTCCCGTCCGGCGATCGGGACATACGTTCCCGGTACGACCACGATCACCCCGGAGAAACTGACCACCGGGCAGCGCACTCTCGTCGTCGATCAGTCGAAGTACTGGGCGTTCTCGATCGACGACGTCGACAAGCGGCAGGTGAAGTCGAACCTGATCCCGCAGGCCATGAGTGAGGCGGCCTACGGCCTCGCGGACACCATCGACCAGTACGTGGCCGGGCTGTACACGCAGATCCAGACCGCGAATTTCCTCAACGTGGTCGGCTCCCCGATCGACACGTACACCACGGCGACCGACGCCTACGACAAGGTCCTCGTCCCGCTGCGGACCCGGCTGACGAAGGCGAACGTGCCGAAGGCGGGCCGGTACGTCGTCGTCTCGGCCGAGTTCTACGCGTCGCTGCTGCTGGACTCCCGCTTCATCAAGGTCAACGAGTCGGGTACGGACGCCGGTCTGCGCAACGGTCTCGTCGGTCGGGCGGCCGGGTTCGACATCTATGAGTCGAACAACGTCCCCAACCCGTCGGGCGACACGCAGGTCGTCACCGCAGGCACGTCGGCAGCCATCACGTTCGCGGAGCAGATCAACAAGACCGAGGCGTACCGCCCCGAGTCCAGCTTCAGCGACGCGGTGAAGGGCCTCGCGCTGTACGGCGCGAAGGTCGTGCGCCCGGACTACCTGGCCGCCGCGTTCATCAACCCCGCTGCCTGATCGGAGAGCTGACCCATGGCAACTACGCAGATCCCGTACTCCAGCCTTGTCCCGAACTCGAACCTCGCGCAACCGGCGGGGACGACCACGGTCGTGGCGCCGACGAACAACATGCAGATCTCCAACGCGTTCCCGGAGCTGACGGTGCTGCGGGTCGTGAACACCGGCGTGCAGCAGATCGTCAAGGTGAAGGCGGGGACGGGGCCGCAGGCCATCGCCGCGGGGCAGGGCGACCTGTCCGTCACCGTGGCTGCGACGACCGGTGTGCAGTTCATCGGACCGTTCGAGTCCGGGCGGTTCGTGCAGTCCGACGGCAGCATGCTCATCGAGGCCGCGACGGTCGACGCGACGATCACCGCCTTCAAGATCCCGAGGAACACCTGACATGGCTGAGACGATCCATGTCCGGGGTGAAGGCGGGGCCATCTTTGCGATGGACCTGCCCCTGCCCGAGGGCATCGCAGAGCGGTATGAGCGCGGGCTGCTGGTCCGCGTCCACTCCGACGGCAGCCTGTACCACGCGGAGCCTTCGGTGCAGTCCAAGGAAGACGGCGGCAGCGACCTGACTGCGGGTAAGTCCCCGCGGCCGGCGGTGAACGCGTCGAAGTCCGAGTGGATCGCCTACGTCGTGGGCCAGGGACACCTGTCTGCCGACGACGCGGCGAACCTCACCAAGGCCGATCTGATCGAACTGGCCAGCTGACAGGGAGGTCGCCGTGGCACTCGAACCGTTGGCGACACAGGCCGACCTGGAGGCCCGCGGTCTGACCGTGGACTCCTCCGAGACGGCGATGGTCGCCGTGTACCTCGGCGTGGCCTCGACGGCAGTACGTGAGGCGGCCGGGGCGCCGATCTCGGAGACGACATCCACCATCACGCTGGAGGGCGAGCCGGGCCAGTGGCTGACACTGCCCGGCCTGCCGGTCTCCTCCGTGGCGACGGTCGAGTTGGACGGCGTGGCCATCACCGACTGGCGTCTGCGCTCGCAGCGGCTGTGGCGCGCGGTCGGCTGGTCGGGATGCGACGGCCCGTCCGAAGTGGAGGTCACCCAGACACACGGCCTGCCCGACGTACCCGAGGACATCGTCGACCTGGTGTGCCGCATGGTCGCGGGCGCACTGAAAGCGCAACGGTCCGAAGAGGACGGTACGGGCCTGGCCACCGAGGTCATCACCTCGGAGCGGATCGGGGACTACGCGGTCACCTTCGGCGGCGACGGGCGCGTCAGTGAGATGGACCTGCCGCAGTACTGGCGCGAGCGGCTCGAAGCCCGCTTCGGCGGCGGCATGCAGCTGCTGAGGTCACGGTGAGCGTTGGCCGGTACCTGAACCGGCTGCTGGAAGTCTGGCGCCCGCAGACGTCGCCGGACGGGCACGGCGGCCAGACCACCACCCTCGTCAAGCGGGCACTGCCCGTACGGGCGAAGGTCGACCAGCCCTCGCCCACCGAACACCTGATCGCCCAGCAGGCGAACTCCAAGCATTCGCACGACGTGTTCATGCTGCCCAGCGCCGACGTGCGGCGCAGCGACGAGCTGCGCGGCACGGATCGCCTGGGCAACGACCAGGCGTTCCGGGTGCTGTCCGTCGTCCAGGCGTCCCGCCCCGTGTACTCGAAGGCTCTTGTCGAGCTGATCCAGGGAGAAGGAGAACCCGATGGCTGACCTCAGCCTCACCACGGTGCCGGTAGCCACCGGCATCGCCGACGTCGCCGCTCAGGCGACCGCCGCCGCCGGAGGAGGGGACACGGTCCCCGTCGGGCCGGGACGGTTCCTGTACGTCAACAACGGCAGCGGCGGCAGCATCACGGTCACGCTGGCGACGCCGGGAACCGTGTCCGGCCTCGCGATCGCCGACACCGCGGTGGCCGTCGCCGCCGGGAAGCACGCGATCATCCCGCTGGCCAACGTGTTCCGCGGTGCCACCGGCCGCGCCGCCATCACCTACAGCGGGGTCACCTCCCTGACTGTGCGCCCCTTCGAGCTCGGCGTCTGATGGCTGGTCCGGAGCGGCCACAGGTGCCCCGGCTGGAGCCGCACGAGTACCGGCGCCGGGCCGAGGACTTCCTCGGGCTGTGCGACGTCGACGTCGATGTGCCGCGCGCCATCGCGTTCGGCGTACTCGCCGTCGCTGCCGAGCTGCGCGAGATCCGCGGACTCCTGCGAAAGAGGTGACCGCCCATGGCGCGCAGTCGGGCACGCGTACAAGTGATCGGTCTGGACCGGCTGGAGCGCCGCCTGGCCCACCTGGTGCCGCAGCTGACGGAAGCCGCCCAGGAGGCGGTCAAGGAATCCGGCGCGGCCATGGTCTCGGACGTGCAGCGCAACGTGCGCCGCGACACCGGCAACCTCCAAAGCAGCGTGAAGGACACCTACGAGAAGGACGGCCTCCAGACGTCGGTCGGCTGGCGCGACCAGGACGACCTGTACGTCGCATTCCATGAGCGCGGCACGCGCCGTATTCCCGCCAACCCCACGCTCGTCCCTGCGCTGGAGCGCGAGGCGCGGGAGCTGGTGGGCAAGCTGCGCGCCGAGGTACGGAGGCTCCTGTGACTACGCCCGTGCCAGGGCTGGCCTCCCTGCCCACCCGCGATGCGATCCTCGCTGCACTGACTACCGACGCCCAGCTCATAAGCCTCGTCCAGGGCGTCTTCGACTGGGTCCCGGAGAAGCAGCCCTATCCGTACATCGACCTCGGAGAGTCCTTCGAGGTCCCGAACAACGCCCATGACCGGTACGGCGCGCAGGTCTTGCAGACGCTGCACGTCTGGTCCAAGTACCGCGGCTACGCCCAGGCCGTGACGATCGCGCAGCGCATCATCCTCGTCCTCGATCACGCGCCGCTGGTGATCGACGGGCACGTGCACAAGTGGACGCGGTTCGTGTCCATGCAGACCCTCACCGACCCCGAGCCTCCGGGCGACATCCGCCATGTGCCGATGACGTTCCGCATCGGCACTGAGGTCGCCCCCGCCTAACCGAATCATCCCGGCCACGGCCGGACATCAAGGAGGACGCCATGGCCGGAACCGATGCCTTCGGCACCCAGCTGCTGCGGGACTCGACAGGAAGCGGCAGCTTCGTCGAGATCGCGAACGTGTCGGACCTGTCCGGCCCGTCGCGCCAGCGCGAGGCGATCGAGGTGACCGCGCACGACTCGCCGGACAAGTACCGAGAGTTCATCAAGGGCCTCAAGGACGGCGGCGAAGTATCCGCCACCATCAACTTCGACCCGGGCGAGACCACGCACCTGGCGCTCGATGCCGACTTCGAGGAAGACGACCTGCGCGCCTACCAGATCGTCGCCCTGCCCGGGGACGCGGACGAACTCACCTGCCAGTTCAACGCCCTGATCACCGACCTCGGTGACAGCTACCCCATCGACGACAAGATGTCCCGCGAGGTCACCTTCAAGATCTCCGGCAAGCCCGTATTCACCGCGACCGGCTGAGGCAGGAGACACCCACTGTGGCAAGCCTTCGAGACCTCATCCGTGAGGCCCAGGACATCCCCCTCCAGGACGACGTAGAGATCCCTGAGTGGGCGCCGGGGGCAAGGTTCCGCGTACGCGGCTTGCCCTCCAAGGACTGGGAGGACTACCAGAACAAGCAGGCCCGCATCCGCCTGGAGCAGGGCAAGAGCGGCGGCGAGATGACGCTCAAGTCGAACAAGTGCGAGATCGTCGCCAAAGCCCTGTACGACCAGGAGAGCGACGAGCTGGTCTTCCCCGATGTACGCGAGGGCGTCGCGATCCTCAGCAAGAAATCGGGCGGCATCGTCAACGGCCTATTCAACCTGGTGCGGCACCTGTCCGGCGACGACAAGTCGTTCGAGCAGAAGGTGAAGGACGCGGAGGGAAACTCCGACGACGGCCAGAGCTGAGGCTCCTGCACGACCTGGCCGTCGCCTTCCACATCCCGCCCGGAGAGGTTCTGGACCGGTTCACCGAGGAGGACATGATCCACCTGGTGGCCTACCAGAACCTCTACGGACTGATCACCCCGCGGCGCCTGGACATGGTGATGGCCCGCCTCGGCATGGATGTCACCGCCCCGCACATGAAGAAGGGCCGCAAGCCGAAGATGAAGGACCACCTGTTCACGTGGTCACGCAACACCGAGCGGCGCACGGGCCGTGAACTGCACGACGTGCTCAAGGGATGGCAGGCCTTCTACGAGGGCTCCAACCGGAAGCGGGGTTGACGCGTGACTGTTCTAGACGAACTGCTGGTCCGCGTGGGCGTCGACATGACGGACGCAGAGGCCGAGACCGAGCGCGGCAGCCAAGGCATCCTCGACAGCCTCGGCGGCCTGGAGGGCGCCGGGAGTCTTGCCGCAGTAGGCCTGGGTGCGGCATTCAGCGTGGGCCTGGCCTCTGCGATGGACGCCAGCGATGCGACCAGCAAGCTCCAGAACCAGCTGGGGCTGACCGACGACGAGGCGCAGCGCGCGGGCAGTCTCGCTGGCGACGTGTTCTCCGCCGGGTTCGGCGAGTCCATCGGCAGCGTCTCCGAGTCGCTGGGGGCGGTCGCGCAGAACCTGGGCGGCTTCGCCGAGCTGGGTGACAAGGAGCTGACCCAGCTCACCAAAACGGCCGAGGCCCTCGCCAAGACATTCGAGTTCGACGTCGCCGAGTCCACCGCCGCGGCCGGCACCCTCATGAAGGCAGGTCTGGCCAAGGACGGCACCGAAGCCTTCGACCTGATCACCGCAGCCGCGCAGAAGCTGCCGCCCGCGCTGCGCGAGGAACTCCCCGCCCTCACCAAGGAGTACAGCCAGTTCTTCAGCCAGCTGGGGTTCACCGGCCCGGAGATGTTCGGGCTGGTCGCCCAGGCCGCGAAGGACCCGACGTTCGAGCTCGACAAGCTCGGCGACGCGGTCAAGGAATTCAGCCTGCTGATCTCCGACACCGACGCCGCGAGCGAGCCGCTCAAGAAGCTCGGCCTGGACGTCGGCGAGATCCAGAAGCTAGTCAACACCGGGCAGGGCACGAAGGCGTTCGACGAGGTCGTCACCGCCCTGAAGGGCGTCGACGACCAGACCGAACGGACCATGCTGCAAGCCGCGCTCTTCGGCGGCCCCGGCGAGGACATGGGCAACAGCCTGCTGAACCTGAGCGCATCGGGCGCCGCTGCGGCGACCGGGCTGAACAAGGCGGCCGGTTCGTCGAAGGGACTCGCCGACAGCGCGGAGGCATCCCAGTCCCTGAGCAGTATCTGGCGGACCATCTCCACCACGCTCGGGGAGTACCTCGCCCCCGCGCTCCTGATCATCAGTGACTTCTTCGCCAAGTACCCCGGCCTGGTGGGGGTCCTGGTCCCGATCCTGGTGGCCCTGGCTGTGGGCCTGGCCGTCGCCGCCGCTGCCCAGTGGGTGATGAACTCCGCGGTCCTGGCCAACCCCTACACCTGGGTGGTGGTCGCGATCGTGGCGCTGATCGCCGCGATCGTGCTGCTGTGGAAGAACTGGGACGCGGTCTCCGCGTCGATGGGCAAGGCCTGGGGCTGGATCGTTGACCAGTTCTGGTCCGGCTGGAACTGGCTGGTCAACAACGTGTTCAACCCGATCGGCAAGTTCTTCACGAGCACGATTCCGGGCTGGGTCGGCAGCGGCGTGGACTGGATCGTCGACAAGTGGAACAGCGCCATCGGCTGGTTCGCGGGCATCCCCGGGCGGCTGGCCAAGGCCGGATCCGGCATGTGGAGCTTCATCGCCGACGGGCTCAAGGGCGCGCTCAACGGTGCCATCGGAATCGTCAACGACGGCATCTTTTCCATCAACTCGAACCTGATCGGCAACGCGAACCGCATCCCCGGCGTGGACATCCCCTCCATCCCCTACGTGCCGTACCTGGCCGAGGGCGGGATCACGACCGGCCCGACGATGGCGATGATCGGCGAAGGGCACGAGCAGGAAGCCGTCATGCCGCTGAGCAAGCTTCAGAACCTGCTCGACGTCACCGCCATGCAGAGCGCCAGCCGCCACGTGGAGCCCGCCGACGACCGCAAGGTATTCGAGCTGCGGGGCGGAAGCAGGGCGTTCCGCGAGTTCCTCCAGGAGTCGGTGCGCGACGCCACCGGCGGCGACATCTTCAAGTACGTGGAGGGGTGATGGTCAGCCTTCCCCCGGACCTCCGGGCTCACCTGTACTTCGACGGGGCGTGGAACGACATCAGCCGCAGCCTGCGCGCCACCGCCCCCGTGACGTTCACGCGCGGCCTCACCTCGGAGTCCGCATCCGAGGCGTCCCCCATGGGCGCGGAGTGCGTGCTGGACAACCGCAGCAACGACTACAGCCCCCGCAATCCCCGCAGCAGGCTCAAGGGCAAGATCGGGCGCAACACCCCGATACGGCTCGGGTACCGCGTGGGCAGCCCATGGGTCAACCTGCCCGGTACCAACGGCAACGAGATCACCACCCCCACCAACGCCGCGTACAACGTCACCGATGTCGACCTCCGCCTCGACCTGGCCCTCGATGACTGGGCCACCGGGCAGGGCATCGCCGCCCGGTACACCGCGTCCGGCAACAACCGGTCATGGGGTGTCTATCTGGCAGGCACGGGCCAGATAGCTTTCGTGTGGTCACCCACTGGCACATCCACCACCATTACCCAGTTCTCCACGGTCCCGGTCATCGCGTACAACGGGCAGCGTCTGACCCTGCACATCACGCTCGACGTGGACAACGGAGCCTCCGGCTACGAACTGCGCTTCTACACGGGGCGCACGGTGGACGACGAGGAATGGGAACTCCTCGGTGATCCCATCGTGGGTGTCGGTACCACGGCCGTGTTCGCCGCATCGTCCGGTGTCGAATTCGGAGACTTCCTGGGACTGGTGGTCGCCGGTATGACGGGCAAAGCGTTCGCTCTCAAGCTGATGAGCGGGATCCTCGGCACCGCCGTGCTCGCCATGACGACGGCGGACGCGGCACCGGGTGCTGCATCCTTCACGTCGAACGGCGCTGTGTGGACCACCACGACGGGCGCCACGCTGACCAACCACCACATCCGTATGGCCGGCGAGGTACCGGCCTGGCCGCCGTCCCGGGACCTTACCGGCAACGACCGGACCGTCACCCTGGCACCGGCCGGGGTTACGCGCCGCATGGACGCGGGCAACAAGCCCATCGACTCGGCCATGCTGCGGTTCCTCAAGACCCGGAGCCCGATCGAGTGCTGGCCGCTGACCGACGGGGAACAGACCGGCACCGCAGGTAAGTCCCTCCTCGGTGGCAGCGACATGCGCACCACCATGAGCCTCGGGACGGACATTCCCGAGTGGGGGTCAGGGACACTGGCCGACTGGATCGAGCCCGTCGTCACCCTCAAGGGGGAGACGGCCGGGGTCATCGCAGGCGGTGTGCCCAACTCTGCCGCCGCCGCTGCGTTCTGGTCCGTGGACTTTCTCTACAAGAGCGAGGCACCCGGCAACGCGGGAGTGTTCGAGATCCGGGACCGCGGCGCTGGCACCGATGCCGACAACGTGGTGTTCTTCACCCTCTCGCTGGACACCGTGGACAACGACATCACGATCTTCCGCGCGAGCAGGGGCGACACCTCTTCCTCCTCGTCGCTGCTCACCTCGGTGACCGATGTGGGGATCTACGACGGGAACATGCATCACATCCGGTTCTCGGTCGACCCGGGGGTGAGCAGCTCCGTCTGGACGATCTACGTGGACGGAGTGCAGAAGGCGACGGGGACGGTGGCCAGCATCGTCGTGAAGGCCGTCCGCTCGGTCAGCTACAGCTGGTCGCTCCTCTCGGGTGGCGGCATCTCCGGAGGTGACCAGCAGCTCGGCTACGTCACCTACTGGGACGGCACCGGGCCCACCGCGGCACAGGTCTACGACGCGGCCACCGGCCATCAGGGCGAGCGCGCCGGCGCACGCATCGAACGCCTGGCCGCCGAAAGCGGATACACGGCCTCCGTGGCAGGCATGTCGGAATACCAGACCCGTCTGGGCATCCAGCGCCGAAGGAAGCTCCTGGAGTTGCTGAACGAGGCGTCCCGCTCGAACGTCGGATACCTCCTGGACCGCCGGGACGCACCAGAGGTGATCCACCGGGGGCACTCCACCCTGTGGAACCAGCCCCCGGCGATCACGCTGGACTTCAAGGCTGGCCTCATCAGCTCCCCGTTCAAGCCGGACGACGGCGACAAGCTGACCGAGAACGACGTGTCCGTGCGGCGCGAGGGCGGCCAGGTGCCCTCGCGTCAGATCCTCGACGAGGGCGCCCTGTCCGTACAGGACCCCCCGGACGGGGTCGGCCGGTACGACCAGGAGCACACGTACAGCCTGTACGAGGACAGCCAGGCAGCCCAACTGGCCTACCTGCGGCTGCACCTGGGGACCTATGACGGGGTCCGGTACGCGCGCATCACCCTGGACCTGGCCAACTCCCGCGTCCACCAGATGATCGACGCGATCCTGAGGGCCGACTGCGGCGACAAGATCCGGCTGACCGGCCTGCCCGACGACCACGGCCCGGACGACGTCGACGTCCTGATCAACGGCTACACCGAGGAAGCCGGGCCCACCGCCTGGAAGATCACGTTCAACTGCACGCCGGCCGAGCCGTGGACCGCGCTGGTCATCGGGAGCACCACGTATGCCCGCATCGACACCGCAGGATGCGAACTCGCCGAAGTCCTGGACACCACGGAGACCGGCGTGGACGTCCTCACCACGGCTCTGTACCGGTGGGTCGACTCGGCCACCTACCCGACGGACTTCCCGTTCGACGTGAAAACGGGCGGGGAGGTCATGCGCGTCACGGCCTGCACGGGCACCACGCTGGCCCAGACGTTCACCGTGGTCCGCGGCGTGAACGGAGTCCGCATCGAGCACCCGACCGGCCAGGACATCCGCCTCGCCAACCCCGTCTACATACCGCTGTAGGAGGCGACGATGACGGTATTCCTCGCCGGGATGCGCGCAACCGCGGACCGGATGAACGACAACTCGGCCTCGTCGACCACGACCTCCGGCCTGGTGGCCGCCACCGGATTCTCGATCACCTCGTTTTCGGGCACGAAGGTCAACGGGATCACGTTCGTGAACTGCGTGATCCAGCGCACGGGCGCGGCCATCGCGGAGCTGGCGACCAACTCGGGAGACATCACCGACATCCTGTGCGCCACCCTCCCCGCAGGATGGCGCCCCTCGGAGACGACGACCGTTCTGTGGGGCACCACGGTCAACGACGGCCGTGCATCAGTCTCAACGACTGGAGACATCACGCTGATCACCACGTCCGGTTCGGGCGGGATCGGAACGAACGCCACCATGCGCATCAGCTTCATGTGGATCAGCCAGAACGGCTGAGATCAAGGACCTACCCGCCGCTACCGCCCGCCCCGTGCCATTGGCCGGGGATTTCGTCATGTCTGGAGCCCCCATGGCCTCACCAATGTCCACCGCCGCATTCCTCGCCGCGCTCAAGGCCGAGGGTGTGAAGGTCGTCGAGCGCCCCGGGTGGAAGACACACAACCGCGCCGGACACGGTGCGTGGGGGCCGGTCAACGGCGTGATGATGCATCACACGGGGCCGTACAGCACGGAGTCCGCGATGGTCACGCTGTGCTGGAACGGCTACTCCGGTCTTCCGGGGCCGCTGTGTCACGGCGTAGTCGATCGGGCAGGAACGATCCACCTGATCGGCTACGGGCGCGCAAACCATGCGGGCCTCGGGGACGACGATGTCCTGAACGCGGTCATCGACGAGACCAAGCTGCCGGTAGATGACGACTCCAACACCGATGGCAACGCACGGTTCTACGGCTTCGAGGCCATCAACAAGGGCGATGGCCAGGCGTGGCCGGAGGCCCAGATCGAAGCGATGGTCCGCGTCTCCGCCGCGCTGTGCCGGGCTCACGGGTGGAGTGACGAGTCCGTCATCGGCCACAAGGAGTGGCAGCCCGGCAAGCCCGACCCCGCCGGAGTCGACATGACGAAGTTCCGGGCCCGGGTGGCTGAGCGCCTGAAGCACCCGGCGTCCTGGAAGCCGACACCGAGCACGCCTGCCCCCGCCAAGACTGTGGAGCAGCGTCTGTCCGACCTTGAGGCGGCCGTGAAGAAGCTGGAGGCAGCAAAGTGACTCTCCCCGGAGCCCCGACGAGCGACATCGCCCTGGAGATAGAACGGCTCCGCGGCACGATGGTGCAGGGATTCGCCCAGGTTGACACTAAGTTCGCCGAGGTGAACGGGAACCTCAACATGGTTGTCGAGCGCACAGGCCGTACAGACGCGGAGGTGACGGCTCTGGAGCTTCGAGTCGGTGCCCTGGAGAAGCGAGTGTGGACCGCGTCGGGTGTCGCCGCGCTGGTCGGAATGGCGGTGCCGTTCGTCGTTCAGGTCCTCGGGAAGTGAAGGCGGCCCCGCGCTGGACGGGGCCGCCGGCCAACCCGTCAGGCTGACTCCTCAGAGCCGCCCTCCCGGAACCGCCTGGTTCCCCGGCGACAGGCTCTCAGGGACAACTCGATCTCCTCGAAGGCCACCTCGGTGGACGACCACTCACCGACCCCCTCTAGCGTGTATGTGATCTTGACGCCGAGGGCCGCCATGTACGTCTCGAAGACTCCGCTGATCGTGTTCGGGTACATCGATTCGATGACCCCGACATCCGCCGCGGTCGTCGGGATGGCCATCCTCTCGGCGACTTCCTCCCGCGTCATTCCGGCCTTCTCACGCAGGATGGCGAGCGTGAGGCCGTCCTTCTCCTTCTCGTTCTCTCTCGGTTTCTCGTTCTCGTTCTCGTCTGTCACCAGTTCAGTTCTCCGGTATACGGCACCCGTTCACGAGCGCTCTGCCGTCAGTGGGGTTGAGGTCTCACGGAAGGCCCTCGGGGCTTGGATGGGCATTCGGGATCGCAGGCCCACAGCTCGATGTCCTCGGTGATCTTCCCGCGCGTCTGGGTGACAGTGCCGAGAGGGCGGTCCTGATACAGCCGCGCTCCGCACAGTGCACACCGCCAGCCGCGCAGTTGTCCTCCTGTCAGGGTGTCGGCGTCGGGGAGAGGTCGTTCGGTCGTCACTGCTGAGCGGCCTTCTTGGCGCAGTTCGGGCAACTGCACTTTGGGAAGGCGCCGGTCAGCGGGACCACGTCGCCCCGCAGGCTCACGTGCCTGGTGCCCGAGTCGCTCGTGATGGTGCCCGCTCGGTCCACCGTGTAGACCCTGAGCGTCATCCCGCTCACACCCCGGGCCCCGGGTGTCGGGCTCTCTTCCGTGTGTCTTGCCTCCGCCATGTCGACTCCTCGGTAGTCGGCCATGCCCCGCTAGGCCTCACCGCTTCGCCGGGGCCCTGTCGCACCTCGACGCTAGGAACCGGGTCGTCGCACTCGCTATGAAGTTGCACCGAATTACAGGGGAGTTACCACTCGCAGGTGGTGTCCAGTATGCGGTCTTGACCATGTAGCCCGTGGGTATGACCGTGGTGTAAATCGCTGTAACCAGCTAGCGCGGGAGGCCAGCCATCATGAACATCAAGTTCGTCGGCATCGATCCCGATACGGACGACGACGGATGCCCCACGGTGTGGGTGGACACGGAGGCAGCAGACCTGCTGATCCAGAGCTATACGGCCGACGACGCGTCGACCGCCCGATGCGATGCGCTGTCCCCGGCAAGGGCCCCGATCCCGTCCGGCGAGACCGTCATCAGGATCCCCAAGCGGATGATTCCGCTCATCAGGAAGGCGTGCGATGAGCTCGATCCCGGAGTTCGGTGAACTCCTCGCCGGTGCCCGGCGAACAGCCGTTCACCTGGAGACGCGGGACGTCTACTACAGCAATCCCCGCTTCGAGGCGTGGAAGAACGGTGAGCGCACCGACTGGGACGACCGTGCGTCATGGTGGCGTTCGTTCCACGACGAGATCGCCGACGCGGTTGCCCGCGGGGTGAGCGTGCGCCGCGCCCGTGTCGTCTCAGAGCCGGTGACGGACTACATCCGCTGGGAGAACTACGTCACCGCCGCCAACGTCGCTGCGGGTGAACAGGTGCGATGGCTGTCCCGTCGCCAGGCCACGGACCTCCTGATCCCCGTCAACGACTTCTGGATCTTCGACGACCAGCTGATGCGCGTGCACCACTTCACCGGCGACGGCGCCTGGGCGGACAAGGAATTGTGCGATGACCCCGGGGTGGTGGGAACCTGTTCCGCCGCCTTCGAGAGGATCTGGGAGCGCGCCATCCCGCACGACGAGTACGAGGTCAAGTAACCGCCCATGTCCCAGTTCCCCTTGTCCACCGTGCACGAAGCACGCGCAGCCCTCGCCCAACGTCTTCGAGAGCTGCGCCTGGACGCGGGGATAACCGGCAAGGAACTGGCAGCACGCTGCGGCTGGTCCGTCGCCAAGTCGTCCCGGATCGAGAATGCCCACACCGCCCCGTCCGACGCGGACATACGGGCCTGGTGCACGGCGTGCGGGGCGGATGGACAGGCGGCGGACCTGGTCGCGGCGAACCGGCAGGCCGACAGCATGTACGTCCAGTGGCGGCGGCTCCAGCGCACCGGCATGCGCCGTCTGCAAGAGGCGTCCACGCCCCTGTACGAACGCACCCGTCAGTTCCGGGTGTACGCCTCTCATGTCGTACCCGGCTTCCTCCAGACCCCGGGATACGCGACGGCCCTCATGAGCACCATCGCGGGATTCCGTGGAACCCCTGACGACGTGATCGACGCGGTCGACGCACGCATGCGCCGCTCCCGCGTCACGCAGGAGGGGGACCACCGCTTCGCGACTCTCGTCGAGGAGAACGTGCTCCATCACCGCGTCGGCGATACGGAGGTGATGGCCGGCCAACTCGGTTCCCTGCTGGCATCGATGGCGTTGCCGTCCATGTCGCTGGGGATCATCCCCTCGGCCGCGCCCCGGGAGCAGGTCATGTGGCCCCTGGAGCAGTTCACCGTCTTCGACGACACGCGGGTCAACGTCGAGCTGCTCGCCGCGAAGATCACCGTCACGGCCCCCGGCGAACTGGACATCTACACGCGGGCCTTCACCAGGATGACGGAACTCGCGGTGTACGGCGCGGACGCGCGCGCCCTGATCGTGAAGGCCATCGAAGCGCTGCGCTGAGGACCAGCGGGGCCCCGGGCAGTGCCCGGGGCCGGGCCGCTATCGGTTGAGTAGTCCTGCGGGCACGGTGTGTCCGGCCGCTACCAGAGCCTCGGCGTACGCCTTGCGTGTCTTCTTGACGGCCTTGTCGGTCACCTCTATCTCGGCGAGCGTCAGCTCCCTCGTGCTCACCTCCGCCATCAGCGCGGTGAACGCCTCCTCCTCCTTGACGTAGGCGTTGGTCGCCTCCGCCAGGGCTTCCTGAATGGTCGTCATGATCGGCTCCTCGCCGTCGTTGGACGTTGGGGGCGCGAGGGTACATCTACGGGCGCTCATCCCCAAACCATCCTGGAAGCGCACGGGATTCCGCACGCGCGACAGGCAGTTGGTTGCTGTGCGTCACGCTACGCTCCGCTCATGGCTACTGCTGCTGTGACTCTCGCAGTGATCGCCGCCGTCCTGGAGATCGGTGGCATCGCATTGACGATCCGGGACATTCGTGCCGAACGCAGGCACTTGGCGTCGTATCTCGTTCGCCCGCGTCACGTGTACGCCTCCGACGCCGGGACCGTAGAGGAGGCGATGCCACTCTGGGGGAGCAGTTCCGAGCAGACGGTCGAGCAGCGCCTCGCGTCGATTGAAGCGTGGCAACGGGGCCTGGCCGGGGAACAGAGCCAGCGGGAGAAGAAGCTGTCCGATCGACTGTCCGACCGCTTCGGTCGGGAGTTGACCGACGTGCAGAAGACGCTCGACGATCGACTCGACGGGCTCCGCGAGTTCGTCACGAGCGAGGGACGCCCGCACTGGCTCGTGGCCTACCGGGGGCCGCTCCTCTTGGCCGTCGGTGTCGTCGCCGGTCTCGCGGCCAACATCGTCTCGGCCGTCCAGTCCTCGTGAGGACGGTCGGCGGGTCCCCACGAACCGATTAGCAGCCAGGGCAGTTGTCGCCGGGGCAAGTTCCGTAGAACCACCCATCTTGAGACGGGCGGCCGTCTAAGCTTCCGGCCCTGATCGAGGGGGAAGTGTGGGCTTGGATAGCAGCGGCATTCAGACGTACAACGTGATTGCCGACCAACAACTGGACTGGGCAGTCACTTCCGCAAGGAAGCTTGAGAGGGCGTCGAGACTTCTAGCGGTCGCCGTAGCTGCGTCCGCCGTGGCTTTGGTCGTGTTCTTGCTGACGGGGCATGACGCCGGGGAAGTCAATCCGCAGGCGAGCGAGAGTACCTGGCTTGTGATCGCAGGAATTCTGGGATTTACCTGCTTCGCCCTCCTCTCTGTGTCTGTGCCATGGCTGATCACGCGACGCACCTTCATGAAGAACCAGAATGCTCGCATCGCAGAGCAGTTGAAGACTCAGCAGGAGCTGCGGCACGAAGCACTGGAGAAGCTGAAGAAGACCACTGAGTTGGCCACGCTCATGGAGCTCAACCAGGACCAGATCGCCACCTACCACCGGATCGTCACCCAACAGGCCGACAAGTCCTTCAAGTCGTCCCGCACGGCTATGGGTGTCGGCCTCTTCCTCATTGTGTGCGCGGCCATCGGAGGCGCGTACGTGCCGATGGAAGAGGTCCGGTGGTTCATCGGAGCCTTGGCCGCGTTCAGCACCCTGCTCACGGGCTACCTCACCAAGACCTATTTGGCGATGTACAAGGAGTCGATCGGGCAGCTGAACCGGTACTTCGATCAACCGGTGCTCAACAGCTTCTACCTGACGGCGGAGCGCCTGGTCTCGGGGCTCGACGAGGAGCACGCTCAGGACGTGCGGTGCCAGATCATCAACGAGGTTCTCGCCACCAGTTCCCGCCGGAGCAGCCCGGCGGCTGATCCGAGCCGCAACAAGCAGAAAACGACGCCGAAGAAGCGCGCTCCGAAGAAGCAGACCAGTTCGATGAACGGTTCCCCACAGGCGTAACCGGACGTACGAAGGAGCCCCGCCCTCCGTGCGGAGGGCGGGGCTTTCGGCTTTGGGGACCGGGGTTCTGCGGGTTCTTGCTAGACCTGCTAGGAGTGCTAGTTCGCAGGTCAGAGGCTGCTAGGCGCCTTGCTAGGCCCTAGCAGCGTGCTAGGCCCTAGCAGCCGACGGCATCCTGGACCTCGGACCGCTTCCACCCCCGTCCGGCGTTGCCTCCGTCTCGCCAGATCTGCGCCACCTTCACCCCGTTCAGCTCCTTCTTCAGCTGGTCCACGGAGGTACTGAGCCGGGCGGCCAGCTCCTCGAAGAGAAGCCCGTCGTCGGTACCGAAGGCGGCCAAGATGCGCGTCAGCTCGCTCTCCACCTGGTCCTCGGGGGAGACACCCGGGAGGGTGCCCGCCGCCTCGCGCAGCCGATACGCGGTCTCAGCCACCCCGGCCAGGTCGTCATCGTCGAGCAGGTACGAGCGGAGCATCGTCGGCTCGTTGCCGTCCGCGTCGAGGATGCCGAGCCCGCGGTGAGCCCGGGAGATCGCCGAGGCGTCGTACCCACGGCCAACCGCGCCGGGGCCGAGCACGGCGTTGGAGGCGGTGGTGTCCGGGCAGCGCATCGCCCAGCGCAGCGAGCAGACTCCCTTGAGCGGACCCGGGATGGCGTCGACCGTCATGCGCTGCGTGGCCAGGACGAGGATCACTCCGGCGGCCGGACCGCGCGAGGCGATGTCGACCATGGCGGCGACGATCTCGTCTCCCAGATCGCTGGTCACGTAGTAGCGGGTCTCGTCCACCACCGTCAGTTCGATGTCGACCCCGAGCGAGCGGCACAGATCGGGCGTCAGCTTCGTGCCCGCGCCCGCCTGGTCCAGCAGGTCGAAGCGTCGTTCCATCTCGTCGGTCATCCGCTTGAGGTGGCCGAGGAGTTTGGCCGGCTCACGCTTCACCGCCGTGTGAGCGATCCTCCGCCACGGCCGGTGGTCACCAGCGCCCTTGCCGTCGAAGAGATGGATGCGCGGCGTCACGGCCAGCGCAGCGGCTCCCACGATGGTGTTGGTGGCCACCGTCTTGCCCGCCCTCGGCTCACCGGCGACCAGGAGCGAGGCATCGACGAGGCGAAGGAACTCCACCCCGGCCCGGCCGTTGACGCCCACGGGGATCCCGCCCCAGAAGTCGAGCGGTTCGGTCCGTCCGATCAGCGGCGACGGGTACACCTTGAGGAACGGGTCGTCCTTGGCGACGAAGATGTCCAGGAGCCCCGCGTGCGAGGGGACCAGGTCGAAGAACACCTGCGTCTCGCCGACGCCGAGCGCCGAGGCGAAGTCGGCTTCCTTGCCGATCGCCTTACGGGCCCGCTGCCCCGGCGGCATCTTCAGCTTCGTCGACCAGCCGGATCCCTCGTTCAGGATCGGGGAGGCGAGCCGCATCTCCTCGACGTCCCGGCCGGTGCCCAGCTTCGAGGCGACCGCAGCTCGTGTGACGGCGTTCTCCCCGGGGTTCTTGCGCGAGAGCCCGGGGAAGTTCAGCGGCGTCTTGCGCTCGCCCAGGCGGCGCCGTACGTCCAGCACGGCGCCGGTGCCGAGCACGGCGGTCGCAGAGAAGACGGGAGTCGAGTCGGTGACGAACAGCCAGCTTCCCGCGAACGCGAGTACCGCCGTACCCGCGAGGTACCAGGCGGTGTGACGGCGGCGGGTCCGTACCTTCTCCACGAACTCCGGGGACTCGGCGATGGCCGAGCCGTAGTCATCGGCACGCATCCACGCCCACCCCGTGCGGAGCATGCGGGACGTGCCGAGGATCGGTGTGCTCGCCACCAGGTACCCGGCTCGGATGGCGGACCAGCCGTACCGGTAGCGGCGTGCATGGTGGAGCACGGTGTGCAGCCACCGGCTCTGCTCCCTGAGGACACCGGGAACGGAGGAGGGTACGGCGGGGACGAGAACCAGAGGTGGTGTGTCCGCGACGGGGACACCTTCTGCGTCCTTGAAGAGCTGGACGACAGAGTCCGACATGATGGGGTCCTCTCTCTGAGAGACGAGCCCGGGGCGGCCGGTGTACCTGCCCGGTTACGGCCGCCCCGTGGCGTACTACTTCGTGCGCTTGCCGTCCTCGCGCTGCTGGGCCTTCTCGCGGATGCGGTCGACCTCGTTGTTCAGGCGCTTGGTCGGCTTGCCGCGCGCCTCTCGCCGGGTGATGCGGGCGCCGAGGAGGAGAACGCGGGCCAACTCGCGGGCGTTGTGCGGGTCCTTGCCGGTGAGCGCCATGTCAGTGGCCCCTCTGGAAGTCGCGCCACAGGCCACGCAGGACCATCAGGCAGATGACGAGCGAGACGACGACGATGGCGAGCACCGCCGAGGCGATGGCAAGGCCGATCATGATGGTGACGACCACGATGGCGACGATGACCAGAGCGGCCAGAGCGAGGCATCCACCGGCGACATAGGTCCCGACGGGATGCGCCTTCAGCGGCGCCTGCGCTACCGGTGCGGGCGCCACCGGCCACGGGTAGATGACCTGGCCGTCGGCGGTCATGCCGATGGGCTGGACCTGGTACTGCGCGAGGGTCTGTTCGAAGGTGCTCATGACCGCTTCCCTCCCGTAACCTCGCGCCACAACGATGCCGCCGCGCGTCGCGACAGGCCCAGCTCCTCGCGGATGTTCTCGATGGTCACCGGCTTGCCGGTATCGGCTACCACCTTCCGGTTCAGCTTGGACGCCTCTCGCCGCAGGTCAGCCGGGGTGAGGGTGACCACCTGAGTGACCAGCTGCCGGGGGTTCTCGGCGGGCACGGCGTTGGTCGCCATGCCGGTATCCGTGGGGACCTTGACGGTCGTGAAGTCGTCCCACGCGCAGGGCATCGGATCCGGTACGGCAGGAACCGAGGTGACCACCTTCGCGGGGGCGTACGGCATGGCGGGAGTGGTCACCTCGCCCTCGTTCCGGGCGAGGGCGTGGGTACGCCACAGCGCCACCGGCACGAGCAGCGAGACGACCACCACCATCGGGATGTTCACGGCCATCACGCGGGCGTCCAGGAGGTGGGCTGCCACCTGCGCGGCACCCATGAGGGCGAGCGACAGGGTGACGTCCAGCGCCTTGAACCAGCGCAGGGCGGCGACCACGTAGGCGTCGATGGATACCGGCAGCATGACCGCGATGACGGGGTCCGCACCCAGGGAGCGGGCGAGGTCGAACTCGGCGTGAGCGGTGAAGGCGATACCGGCGGCGAGGGACAGTCGGGTCAGGAACGTTCTCATCGGGTCGCGGGGCGGGACGGTGGTCATCGGGTGCCTTCCTCGATGACGAGGACCAGGCTGGCGATGACGACTTCGCACCGGCCGATGAGACGGCACAGGTCTCGATCGGTCGCTTCGGCGTAGTCGAGGGAGTCCGTGTCGGAGAGCAGCTGGCGCGCGATGCCGAGGTGGTGCTGGGCGGGCTCGGCGGGCGTCGTCTCTTCGAGCGCAGGGCTGCTGACAGGTACGTTTTCCACGGGTCTTGCTCCTTGATCGGAAGGATCTGGATCAAGGCCTCGGATGGGTGATGGAGTCACCGGTCCGGGGCCGCCGCCGTCTCACACATGTCTCACAGACCATGCGAAGCGGAGGGGACTACAGACCTCTGACCTAGGGATCTGTGGACGGTATAGACGCCGAGAAAGGTCCAGATACGGCCGGTATGGTCGAACCATGGACCTGCCGGTGATGCCACCCGTGAAGCCGATGCTCGCCAAGTCCGTGGCGAGGATCCCGCCCGACATGCACTACGAGGCGAAGTGGGACGGCTTCCGGGCGATCGTGTACCGCGACGGCGACGAGGTCGAGATCGGCAGTCGCACCGGCAAGACTCTGACCAGGTACTTCCCCGAGCTGGTGGAGGCGCTGCGGGAGCGGCTGCCGGCGCGCTGCGTGATGGACGGCGAGATCGTGATCGCGAGGGGCGGGCGGCTCGACTTCGACGCGCTCACGGAGCGGATCCATCCGGCGGACTCGCGGGTGCGGACGCTGGCGGAGCGGACGCCCGCCTCCTTCGTGGCCTTCGACCTGCTGGCGCTGGCCGACAGGGCGCTGCTCGACGTGGAGCTGGGCGACCGGCGCGCGCTGCTGGTGATGGCGCTGTCCGGCGCCACCGCTCCGGTGCATGTCGCCCCGGCGACGACGGACATCGACGTGGCGCGCCAGTGGTTCGAGCAGTACGAGGGCGCCGGCCTGGACGGGGTGATCGCCAAGCCGCTCGATCTGCTGTACCGGCCGGACGAGCGCGCCATGTTCAAGATCAAGCACGAGCGGACGGCGGATGTCGTCGTCGCCGGTTACCGCTTCCACAAGAGCGGGCCGATCGTCGGTTCGCTGCTGCTGGGGCTGCACGACGAGCAGGGGACCCTCCAGCACGTGGGGGTGAGCGCCGCGTTCACGATGAAACGGCGCGCGGAGCTGGTGGAGGAGCTGGAGCCGCTACGACTGGAGGATGTCCGGGAGCATCCGTGGGCGGCGTGGGCGGACGAGTCGGCGCACGAGACGGCACGGCTGCCGGGCGCGCCCAGCCGGTGGTCGTCCAAGAAGGACCTCTCCTGGGTGCCACTGCGGCCCGAACGGGTGGCCGAGGTGGCGTACGACCATATGGAGAACGGCGTACGGTTCCGCCACACGGCCCGCTTCCGGCGCTGGCGCCCGGACCGCACCGCCGAGAGCTGTACCTACGGCCAGCTCGAGGAGCCGGTGGGGTACGACCTCGCGGAGATCTTCGGCCCGCAGGACTGACCGCCCGGAACCCTCACCACTCCGGCAGCTCCCTCCGCTCCACCACCTCCGAGGCTTCTCGCTGAGCCGATCGGCCCACTGAGCGCGCTTGATCAGAACCGAACGGGTATGTCCCCCGTTGAACTGATAAGCGCACAATCAATGACACGGGACAGGGTGGCACGGTGGGCATGCGACAGATGGCGCGGATGCGGCGCGGCGCGATGACGGCGGCGCTGCTGGCCGCCGCGGTGACGGGCTCCCTGATGACGGGCTGCACCGTGGGCGGCGGGGTCGACGACGGGCGCGGGCACAGCCCGGGCGCGAGCCCCAGCGCGACGCGGACGGACGTGGCGGGGCCGACGCCGCGCCCCGCCAGTGCCGGTTCGGTGCTGGCCGTGAAGATCGACAACGTGCGCGACGCCCGCCCCCAGACGGGTCTGGAAGCGGCGGACATCGTGTACGCGGAGCAGGTCGAGGGCGGTCTCAGCCGGCTGATGGCGGTCTACGCGACCAAGCTGCCCAAGGTCGTCGGCCCGGTGCGCAGCGCGCGCGAGTCGGACCTCGAACTGCTCCGCCAGTTCGACGAGCCGACCCTCGCCTTCTCGGGGGCGCAGCACAGGCTGCTGCCGCTGATCGACGAGGCGCCGCTGCACGCGCACCCGCCGGGCGAGGAGTCCGACGACGCCTACTACCGGGGCGACCAGAAGCCCTCGCCGCACAACCTCTACCTGCGCCCCCGGCAACTGGTCGCGAAGGCGCCGGGCGCCGCCGCCCTCACCACGGGCTTCCGCTTCGGCCCGGCACCGGCGGGCGGCAGCCGGGAGGCCTCGCGGACCGTGCGCTTCCCCTCGGCCACCTTCACGTTCACCTGGTCGGCGAGCCGGGCGGGCTGGCTGGTGGACATGGACGGCACGCGGACCGTGACGACGGACGCCAGGACGGTGGCTCCCCCGACGGTCGTCGTGCAGTACGTGAAGATCCGCGAGTCCAGGTTCCACGACGTCCTCGGCAACAACACGCCGTTCACGGAGACGGTCGGCTCGGGGACGGCGAAGGTGCTGCGCGACGGCCGCGTCTTCGAGGCGAACTGGGAGCGTCCCGGCGCCGCGGACGGCACGGAGTTCACGACGCCGAACGGCGCGCCGATGAACTTCGCGAAGGGCCAGGTGTGGGTGGTGTTCGCGAAGGCGTGACCGGCGGGCCACGCGAGTCGCCGGCACCGGAGCGGGCCCGCTCGGTGACCGGCGGACCGCGTCGGCGCGACACGGAGTACGCACTACCGACGGTACCGAGTCAGGCGCGACACGGAGTCCGCACTACCGGCCGTACCGAGTCAGGCGCGGCACAGGGCCGGAGCTGCCGACAGACGCGTCAGACACGGCGCGGAAACCGGTACCCCCGACCGGCGGACCTCGACAGACACGGCGCGGAGACCGGTCCCACCGGCGGACCTAGTCAAGCGCGGCGCGGGGACCGGTGCCAGCGGTGGACCGCGTCGGATCCGGCGCGGGAGGTCCGCGCTACCGGCGGACCTCGTCAGGCGCGGCGCGGAGACCGGTACCGCCGGCTGACCGGCGCCGGGCGCGTCGGCGGCGTCGGCGTCGGCGCGACCGCCTGGCCCTGGGTGACCAGCGGGTCCGACGGGTTGCGGAGTCCTTCCGCCGCGTCCGAGACCCGTTGGATGAGGTCGAAGAACACGGTCTGCTCGGCGGCGGAGAGCGGGGCCAGGAAGATCTGGTTCATCCGGGCGGTGCGGACGGTCAGCTTCTTGTGCGTCCGCGTCCCCTCGTCGGTGAGGCGCAGCAGGAAGCGGCGGCCGTCCTGCGGGTCACGGACCTTGTCGAGCAGGCCGCGACGTCCGAGCCGGCTGATGACCTCGGCGATGGTGGACCGGTCGAGGCCCACCCGCTCCCCCACGGTGCGCTGGTCCATGCCCGGCTCCGCGACGAGCGCGTTCAGTACCGCGAACTGCGGGGAGGTGATCTCCTCGGAGACCATCGTGTTCCACAACAGGTAGTGCGCCTGCTGCAGCCTCCGGGCCAGGTGCCCGGGGTGGGTGGCGAGATCCACCGCGGTCATGTGCGCTCCTCGGCTCGGCCCGGACAACGCCGTGTGGGCGCCGTTCAGAGGATCGAATTCGTTGGTGCACTGAACAATACCCACTCGCACCGCCCCCTGTCTCGCCCCGTTCCAAGACTCCCACCTGCTTGTTTATCCGGGGTCTTGACGGCGGGGGGTCGGGGTGGCAGCGTGTCGGAAACCTCGAAGAAATAATCAGTGCCCTGACTAATTGAGGCACTGGACCCTCGCGAGAGATGGGGCTTCCCGGATGGACAAGGTGGTCGCCACAGCCGCCGAGGCGGTGGCCGATGTACCGGACGGCGCGACTCTCGCGGTCGGCGGTTTCGGCCTCAGCGGCGTACCGAACGTGCTGATCGAGGCCCTGTACGAGCGCGGTGTCGCCGGGCTCGGCGTGGTCTCCAACAACTGCGGGGCGATGGAGTCCGGCCTCGCGGTGCTCCTCGCGGCCGGCCGGATCGCCCGTGTCACTGGCTCGTACATCGGCGCGAACAAGGAGTTCGCCCGCCAGTACCTGGCCGGTGAGCTGGAGGTCGAGATGATCCCGCAGGGCACGCTCGCCGAGCGGCTGCGCGCGGGCGGCGCGGGCATCCCCGCGTTCTACACCCCGGCCGGAGTCGGCACCCAGGTCGCCGACGGCGGACTGCCCTGGCGGTACGACGGCCAGGGCGGCGTGGCGCTCTCCTCACCGCCCAAGGAGGTGCGGGAGTTCGACGGCACCGAGTACGTCCTCGAGCTCGGGATCCGCACCGACTTCGCGCTCGTACGGGCCGCCCGGGGCGACCGGCACGGGAATCTGGTCTTCAACAAGTCCACCCGCAACTTCAACCCCCTCTCCGCCATGGCCGGCCGCGTCACGATCGCGGAGGTGGAGGAGCTCGTGGAGCCCGGAGAGATCGACCCGGACGCGGTGCATCTGCCGGGCATCTTCGTGCAGCGCGTCGTCGCCCTCACTCCCGAGCAGGCGCGGGCCAAGATGATCGAGCAGCGGACGGTTTCGGCGTCCGCGGCGGACCAGGAGGTGAGCGGCTGATGGCCTGGACACGTGAGCAGATGGCGGCCCGCGCCGCCCGGGAGCTGGCGGACGGCCAGTACGTGAATCTCGGCATCGGCCTGCCGACCCTGATCCCCAACTACCTCCCGCCGGGCGTCGAAGTGATCCTGGAGTCGGAGAACGGCATCCTGGGGACCGGCCCGTACCCGACCGAGGACCAGGTCGATCCCGACCTGATCAACGCCGGCAAGGAGACCGTCACGGTCCTGCCCGGCGCCTCGTACTTCGACTCCGCACTGTCCTTCGGGATGATCCGCGGCGGGCACATCGACGTCGCCGTGCTCGGAGCCATGCAGGTCTCCGCCGGCGGCGACCTCGCCAACTGGGCCATCCCCGGCAAGCTGATCACCGGCATCGGCGGGGCGATGGACCTCGTGCACGGTGCCCGCACGGTCATCGTCGTCATGACGCACACCGCCAAGGACGGCTCCCCCAAGATCCTGGACGAGTGCGCGCTGCCGCTCACCGGCAAGGCGTGCGTGAACCGGATCATCACCGATCTCGGTGTTCTCGACGTCACCGCCGAAGGGCTGGTGCTGGTCGAGACCGCGCCCAGGGTCGACGTCGAGGAGATCGCCGCCAAGACCGCCGCGAAGTTCCGCGTCGCGGAAGAACCCGCCGAGGAGATCCAGTCGTGAAGGACGTCTACATCGTCGATGCCGTTCGGACCCCGGTCGGCAGGTACAACGGTTCGCTGGCCGCCGTCCGCCCGGACGACCTGGCCGCGCACGCCATCCGTGAACTCCTCGCCCGTACACCGGACTTGGATCCTTCCCGGATCGAGGACGTCTACTTCGGCAACGCCAACGGCGCCGGCGAGGAGAACCGCAACGTGGGCCGGATGGCCGCGCTGCTGGCCGGTCTGCCCACCTCCGTGCCCGGCGTCACCGTCAACCGGCTCTGCGCGTCCGGGCTCGAAGCCGTCATCCAGGCCGCGCGGGCCATCGCGGTCGGCGACGCCTCCATCGCCCTGGCCGGCGGGGTCGAGTCGATGACCCGCGCCCCCTACGTCCTGCCCAAGAACGACAAGCCCTTCCCCGCCGGGCACGCCGAGCTGTACTCCACCACCCTCGGCTGGCGCATGGTCAACCCGCGGATGGACCCGCAGTGGACCGTCCCGCTCGGCGAGTCGGCCGAACTCATCGCCGAGAAGCACAAGATCACGCGGACGCAGCAGGACGAGTTCGCGCTCGCCAGCCACCAGAAGGCGGCGCGCGCGCAGGCGGACGGTCTGTTCGACGCGGAGATCGCTCCCGTCTCCGTCCCGCAGCGCAAGGGCGAGCCGGTCCTCTTCGCCGCCGACGAGTCCGTGCGTGCCTCGGCGTCCCTCGAAGCCATGGCCGGGCTCAAGCCGTCCTTCCGCACCGAGAACGGCACGGTGACGGCGGGCAACGCCTCACCGCTCAACGACGGCGCCGCCGCGCTGCTCCTAGTGGACGAGGAGGGCCTGAAGGCCACCGGCCGCGAGCCCCTCGCCCGGGTGTCGGCGACCGGCGTCTCCGCGATCGATCCGCACTACTTCGGCCTCGCCCCCGTCGAGGCCGTCAACCGCGCACTGGCCAAGGCGGGCAGGACATTTGACGACCTGTCGACTCTGGAGCTGAACGAGGCCTTCGCCGCGCAGGTGCTCGGCTGTGTGGCCGAGTGGCCCGAGTTCGACCCGGCGATCCTCAACCCGCGGGGCGGCGCCATCGCCCTCGGCCACCCCCTCGGCGCCTCCGGAGCCCGCCTCGCGGGCACGGTCGCCCACCAGCTCAAGGCCGCCGGTTCCGGCACCGGCGTCGCCACCCTCTGCATCGGCGTGGGCCAGGGCCTCGCCCTCGTGCTCGAACGATAGGAAGTCGGCCATGACTCTCACCCAGTCGGACATCGACCTCGAGATCAAGGACCGCCAGGACGCGTACGACAAGGCGGTCGCCGGCGGCGGCCAGGTCCTGCACCACGCGCAGCGCGACTACCCCCCGTACCGCAGCTCGGTGCTGCGCCACCCCAAGCAGCCGCTGGTCGCCGTGAGCGGCGGCGACCCGGAGACGGTCGAGCTGTCGGGTCCGGTCTTCGGCGTCACCGACATCACCGAGATCGACAACGACCTCACCCGCCACCACCGGGGCGAGCCGATCGGCGAGCGGATGACCGTCTCGGGCCGGCTGCTCGACCGCGACGGGCGGCCGGTGCGCGGTCAGCTCGTCGAGGTCTGGCAGGCCAACGCGGCCGGCCGCTACGCCCACCTCCGCGAGCAGCACCCGGCGCCGCTCGACCCCAACTTCACCGGTGTGGGGCGGACCCTGACGGATGATCAGGGCCGATACGCGTTCACCACGATCAAACCGGGCCCCTACCCCTGGGGCAACCACGCCAACGCGTGGCGGCCCGCGCACATCCACTTCTCGGTCTTCGGCACGGCGTTCACCCAGCGGCTGGTGACCCAGATGTACTTCCCGAGCGACCCGCTGTTCCCCTACGACCCGATCCTGAACTCCGTGACGGACACCGCGGCCCGCAGCCGGCTGATCGCCGCCTACCGGCACGATCTCTCGGCGCCCGAGTTCTCGCTCGGCTACGCGTGGGACATCGTCCTGGACGGTCCCTCCGCCACCTGGATCGAGGAAGGCCGTTGAGCATGACCGAGCGGTTGCTCCCCACCCCGTCCCACACGATCGGCCCCTTCTACGGGCACGCGCTGCCCTTCCCCGAGGGCGGGCGGATCGCGCCGCCGGGCCACCCCGACACGATCACCCTGCACGGATACGTGCTCGACGGTGCCGGTGAGCCGATCCCCGACGCCCTGCTGGACTTCTGGCAGGCGGCGCCCGACGGCTCCCTCAAGGGCGCCCCGGGCTCGATGCGCCGCGACCCGTCCACGGGCGGCTTCCTCGGCCGCACCGGCACGGACTTCACCGGTTTCGGGCGGGTGCCCACCGACGCCGACGGGCACTACGCGCTCTCGACCCTGCCGCCGGGCGGCCCCGGGCATCCGTACATCAGCGTGTGCGTGTTCGCCCGCGGCCTGACGAACCACCTCTTCACCCGCGCGTACCTCGGTGACGGCACCGACCCGCTGCTCGACGCGCTCCCGGCCGACCGGCGCGCCACGCTGATCGCGGCCGAGGGGACGAACCGGACGTACCGTTTCGACATCCGCCTTCAGGGCGAAGGCGAAACGGTCTTCCTGGAGTTCCAGTGACATTCGGTACGTCCGAAGCCCTGCTCGCCCCCGGGTGGGCGGGCTCCCCGGCGGCAGCCGCGACTAGCGACACCGCGTATCTGCGGGCGCTGCTCGACGCGGAGGCCGCGCTGACCCGCGCCCAGGCGTCGCTGGGGCTGGCGCCGGCGGAGGCGGCCACGGCGGTGGACGCTGCCGCCGACCTCGCCGGCTTCGACGTCGGGTCGCTCGCACTGCGCGCCCGTGACGGCGGCAATCCGGTGATCCCGCTGGTCGCGGACCTGACGAAGGCGGTCGGCGACGAGTACGGGGCGTACGTCCACCGGGGCGCGACGAGCCAGGACATCATGGACTCGGCCACCATGCTGGTCGCCGCCCGCACGCTGGATCTGGTCGTGGACGAACTCGACCGTACGGCGCGGGCGTTGGCCCGGCTCGCGGCGGAGCACCGGAACACGGTCATGCCGGGCAGGACGCTGACGCAGCACGCGGTGCCGACGACCTTCGGGCTGAAGGCGGCGGGATGGCGGTCGCTGGTGCTGGACGCCAGGGACCGGGTTTCGGCCGTACGGGCCACGCTGCCCGCCCAACTGGGCGGCGCCGCAGGGACCTTGGCGGCGTTCACCGCGTTCGGCGCACCGGACCCGCAGGCTCTCACCGCGGCCTACGCCCGTGAACTCGGACTCGCCGAGACCGTGTTGCCCTGGCACACCCTGCGTACCCCGGTCGGCGATCTGGCCGGTGCGCTGGCCTTCACCGCGGGGGCGCTGGGCAAGACCGCGGTGGACGTGCTCACCCTCGCCCGTACCGAGATCGCGGAGCTCGCCGAGGCTTCGGGCGGCGGTTCGTCCGCGATGCCGCACAAGGCCAACCCCGTACGGGCCACCCTCGTAGCGGCCGCCGCCCGGCGCGCGCCGCAGCTCGCGGCCACGCTGTACGGGTCGATGGCGGCCGAGGACGAGCGCCCGGCCGGGGCCTGGCACGCCGAGTGGGAGCCGTTGCGGGAGCTGCTGCGGCTGGTCGGCGGGGCGGCCCGGGACGCCGCGGAACTGGCCGAGGGGCTGCGGGTGCGTGCCGACGCGATGCGTGAGCATCTCGGTCTCACCCATGGGCTGATCGTCTCCGAGCGGCTGGCCGCCGCGCTCGCTCCCGTGCTCGGGCGGGCCCGGGCCAAGGAGTTGCTGACGGCCGCCGCGAAACGGGCGGTCACCGAGAACCGGCCGCTCCTGGAGCTGCTCCGTGCGGAGCCGGAGCTCAAGGATCTCGACCTCGTGGACCTCACCGATCCCGCCCGCTACACGGGCTCCGCCGGAGCCCTCACCGACCGTGCTCTGGAGCGACGTTGACCACCCAGCCGACCTTTCCCACCGGCAAGCTGCCGCACCACCGCGCCGAGGGGCCGGTCACCGCTCCCCCGCTGCTGCTCGGGCCCTCGCTCGGCACGTCGACCGCGCTGTGGGACAAGGTCGCCCCCGAACTGTCCGTGACACACCGGGTGATCCGCTGGGACCTGCCGGGGCACGGCGGTTCTCCGGCGGACCTGATCGGGCCCGGCGCCACCGTCGCCGATCTGGCCGCGCTGGTCCTGGCCCTCGCCGACTCGCTCGGAATCGGCGAGTTCGCCTACGCGGGCGTCTCGTTGGGCGGTGCGGTGGGTCTGCACCTGGCCGTGCACCACCCGGAACGGGTGTCGTCCCTGGCTGTCATCTGTTCCTCGGCCCACTTCAACGGTTCCCGGCCGTGGGAGGAGCGGGCGGCGGCCGTTCGCCGCGAGGGTCTCGGCGCGCTCGCGGACGGCGCGACCTCCCGTTGGTTCACCCCCGGTTTCACCGTGCCGGAGCTCATCGAGGACCACCGGACCGCCGACCCGGAGGGGTACGCCGCCTGTTGCGACGCGCTCGCCGTGTTCGACATCCGCGACCGGCTGTCCTCCATCGGCGCACCGACCCTGCTGATCGCGGGCCGCGAGGATCCGGCGACACCGCCCGCGCATCTGCGGGAGATCGCGGACGCGGTGCCCGGCGCCACGCTCACCGAGATCGCCGGGGCCTCGCACCTGGCGCCGGCCGAACGCCCCGAAGCCGTACTCACGGCGCTGCGCGGGCACTTCGACGGGTACGCGCCACGCGGCATGCAAGCACGGCGCCAGGTACTCGGCGACACCCACGTGGACCGCGCACAGGCCCGCCAGACGCCCTTCACCGCACGCTTCCAGGACTTCATCTCCCGCTACGCCTGGGGTGAGATCTGGACGGACCCGACACTCGCCCGCCGTGAGCGCAGCATGATCACGCTCACCGCGCTGGTGGCGCACGGCCACTACGACGAACTCGCCATGCACATCCGCGCCGCCCGCCGCAACGGACTGACCCCCGAGGAGATCGGCGCGGTGCTGCTCCAGACCGCCGTGTACTGCGGTGTCCCGGCGGCCAACTCGGCGTTCGCGGTGGCCCAGCGCGTGCTGGCCGAGGAGGACGGGACGGACGCGGAGGACTAGGGGGTGCCGTTCGGACCAGCCCGGGTCCGAGCTGGTCCGAACGACCCCCTAGAAGCCGCCCAGCGCCCGCTCCGCCTGTGCCACCACTCCGTCGGCACCGCACGAACGGGCCAGCGTCAGGCCCTTGTTGAGCTCGGACACCGACCGGGAGACGATGCCGTACTCGACGCGGGCCGCCGCGTGTTCGTACTGGCAGGGAGAGGCCTCCAGATAGGCGACCGCCTGGGCGGCGAGCCGTACCGCGCGCTGGCCCGACTCCAGGGCCGCCGCGCAGCGCAGGGCCTCACCGATGGCCGTGTCCGTGCCGAAACGCTCGGCCTGGCGGCGGGCGTCGGCGGCCAGCGCGGCGGCGCGTGCCGGGTCCTCCGTGGCGAGGGCGCGGGCGAGGTCCACCGCCCAGGGAGCGAGCACCGTGTTGTGGTGACCGCGGGTGGCGGCGGCCTTCTCGGCTGCCTCCAGTTCGTTGATGCCCTCTTTCGTGCGGCCGGCGGCGAGCAGCAGACGGCCGCGTACGGAGCGGGTGTCGGGGAGGACGATCGTGGAGGGGTACGGCGGTGCGAAGCCGTACTGGTCGGCGATCTCCTCGGCCTCGACCACGTGACCGCGGGCGAGCAGCGTGTCGATGAGCCCGCACGTCGCCGACCAGTACAGGGGCAGCCCGCGCCCGACGCGTTCGGCGAGACGCAGTGATTCGCGCTGGTAGGTCTCCGCGTCGGCGAGGCGGCCCCGTCTGCGGTGTGCGAGACCGACGTAGGCGTTGGCCAGGGCAAGGTGCCCGCCGCTCCAGCCGGCCTTCGTGTAGGCGTGCAGGGCCTCGCTGAAGAGGCTCTCGGCGCGGTCGAGCCGGTCTGCGTAGGCGTACGCGCTGCCCAGCATCAGAAGGAGTTCGATGCCCCACTCCGTGTCGGTCCAGCCGAGCCCTGGTGCGAGGCGGCCGTTCACGAGGGCGCGGTCGCAGAGTTCCGCGACCTCCTCGGCGCTCTCGCCGCGGGTCATCGCGTCGAAGCCGCGCAGTATGAGCAGCGCGCGCTCGGAGTTGTCGCGGCCGGTGCAGGTCCCGACGAGTTCGGCGAGACCGCTTGAGCGTCCCGGGGTCTGCTCCTCGCCGGCGTGGATGCCCTCCCACATGTAGTGCACGGCTTGGAGCCGCATGCGGGCGGGGCCCTCGTCGAGCCGCGCGGCCTCGGTGTCGACGGTGCGGACGGCCTCTTCCAGCTGGTTGTTGTGCAGGAGCGCCTGGGAGAGGCGGAAGACCGCGTCCACGCGCAGGTCGCCTTCGAGGCCGGTCCTGTCGAGCGCGGCCCGCAGATGGCGGATCGTCGTGGCGGGCGCGGTCAGGAGGGTGGCGCAGCCCAGTTCGTAGAGGACGCGTGCGTGGACGTCGGGAAGCGGGGGTTCGGCCAGTGCGCGCTCCAAACAGCGCCTCGCGGCGTCGGGCGCGCCGACGGCGAGGTGTTCGCGGGCGGCCTCGCGCATCTGCTCGACGAGTTCGGGGTCGTCGTCCGGGTGCACTTCGAGGAGGTGCCGGGAGGCGGCCGCGGCACCGCGTCCGGAGTCGGTGACCGCCCACGCGGCCTGGCCGTGCATCGCGGTGCGCAGGGCGTCCGGGATCGAGCGGTAGACGGCGCTGGCGATGAGCGGATGCACGAACTCCAGGTCACCTTCGCCCACCCGGCCGTTCACGGGCTCGGTCCTGGTCAGGATGCGGGCGGAGCCGAGCACTTGGGCGCAGTCCCGCGCCTCCTCGACGGGCATTCCGGCGAGGTGGGCCGCGAGGTCGAGGGAGATTCCGGTGCCGAGGATCGCGGCAGCCCAGGCGAACCGGGTGGCGTCGATGCCGAGTCCTTCGAGGCGGGCGACGAGTCCGCGCCCGCGGGCCGAGCGGTTCAGGGCGCGCAGTTCGGCGGCCGACGCCTCGACCGGGTCGAGGCCGCTGTCCTGCACCTTGGCGAGCAGTTCGACGGTCTCGTACGGGTTGCCGCCGGTGACCGCCCACACCTCGCGGCAGAACGGGGCGTCCGCGTGCTCGCCGATCGTGGCGCGGGTCAGCCCTTCGGCCGCCGCCGGGGTGAGTGCGCTCAGGTTGGTGATCGGGCGGCCCGCGGCGGCGATGGTGTCGAGGTGGGCCGCGCTCACGCCGCTCAGCCCGCCCGGGCGGCGGGCCACCACGACGAGGACGGACAGGTCGTCCAGGCGCTCGGCGAACGCGGCCAGCCAGCGCAGGGTCTCCTGGTCGGCCCAGTGCGCGTCGTCGATGAGGAGCACGAGCGGCCACTCACGCTTGGCGAGCCGCCGCACGGCCGCGACCAGCCCGTCGCAGACACCCTGCGGGTCGGGCTGCCGGTCGCCCGGTTCCGTTATGCCGAGCGCGGGCCCCGCGATGTCGTACCAGTCGCCCAGGTATTCGCGCGCCTCCTCGGGCAGCAGCGACACCAGGACGGGTTGCAGGAGCTGCCGTACGACGTTGAAGGGGACGGAGGTGACGGTCTCGCCGCCCCGTGCCGACCACACCGCGCAGCCGGCGCTTTCCGCGATCCGGCGTGCCTCCGCGAGGAGCGCGGTCTTGCCGAGGCCCGCGTCACCGCTGAACACCAGCAGGCTTCCCGACAAGGCGGAGTCGGCGCGCAGGGCTCCGATCGCCCGTTCGAGCGTGGCGACTTCCTCGTCGCGCTCCCACAGGGGAGCCGAGGCAGCCGCTCCTGGCCGTGCCTCCGTCATCCCGCTACCTCCCCAGGTCGCCCAAACGACGTACAAGCAACGAGCCTAGCCCTCCTGAAGCCGCCATGTCGGCGGGTACGGGGAGCTGTTGCCGAGACGGGTGACAGCGGGGTTCCGGAGGCGACGCGCCGTGCTCCCACCTGCCGGAGTGAAAGTTATTGACAGCCAACTCCCCACGAACTGAAACTAACTTTCCAACATCGGCTTCCGCCGCCGACCGGGTCCGACCCGGCCCGGCACTCCCCGGGAGGATCCGGCATGAGCGCCCCCGCGCACGACTCCGACCTGCGCGCCTCCCCTCCTCGGCAGTCCCGCAGAGCCCTGGCGGCCGGCTCGGTGGGCAACTTCATCGAGTGGTACGAGTTCGGGGTCTACGGTTACTTCGCGACCGTCATCGCGGCGCGGTTCTTCACTCCGGAGGGCGGCAGCGAGGTCGAGGGGCTGGTGAAGACGTATGCGTCCTTCGCACTCGCGTTCTTCTTCCGGCCCGTGGGTGCCGCGCTGTTCGGACGGCTCGGCGACCGCATCGGGCGGCGTCCGGTACTGATCCTGGTGATCGTCCTGATGACGGCCGCCACGACCCTGATCGGCCTGCTGCCCACGTACGCCACCGTCGGCGCCCTCGCCCCATGGCTGCTCACCTTCCTCCGGGTGCTCCAGGGGCTCTCCGCGGGCGGTGAGTTCGGGGGCGCGGTCTCGGTGATGACGGAGTTCGCGCCGCCGTGCCGGCGCGGTCTCGGTGATGACGGAGTTCGCGCCGCCGTGCCGGCGCGGTCTCTACGGGTCCTGGCAGTCGTTCACGGTGGCGCTCGGGCTGCTGGCCGGAGCGGGGGTGGCGGCGCTGCTGGCCACGGTGCTGAGCGCACACCAGCTGGAGGACTGGGGCTGGCGGCTCCCCTTCCTGCTGACCCTGCCGCTCGGCCTCGGAGCGCTGTGGCTGCGGATGCGGCTGGACGAGACGCCCGCCTTCCAGGAGGAGCGACAACAGGAACGGGAGCGAGTGCGGCCCAGCGCGAGGGAGTTGGTCTGGGCGATCACGCTCGGCGCCGGGCGCGTCATGGGCTGGGCGGCGGCCGGCTACACCTTCCTCGTCGTACTCCCCGCGTATCTCCAGAGCAGCCTGAACGCCACCTTCCAGCAAGCGCTGCTGGCCACCGTCGTCGCCAACCTCGGCTTCGCGGTCACGATCATCCCGGCGGGCCTGCTCAGCGACCGGATCGGCCGGCGCCCGGTGATGCTCACCGGGGCCGTCCTGGTCACCGTGCTGGCGGTGCCACTGCTCAACGTCCTCCAGGACAGCGGGACTTCGGCGGCGGTGAAGGGTGCCGCCGTGTTCCTGGCCGGTGCCGTGGTCGGTTTGATGGCCGGCCCCGGCCCCGCGATGCTCTCCGAGATGTTCCCCACCAGCGTCCGCTACACCGGCCTGGGACTCGCCTACGCCCTGTCCAATGCGGTGTTCTCGGGGTGCGCGGGGCTCATCATCACCGAGACGATCAAACGGACGGGGAGCGTGGACATCCCCGCGTACTACGCTGCGGCGGCCTGTGCCGTCAGCGTCCTCGCGCTGACCACGCTGCCCAAGGGACAACAGGGACAAGGGAGTTGAGAGCGTGCGGGTGATCGGCCTGATGTCCGGCACGTCGTACGACGCCATCGACGCGGCGGCCGCCGACCTGACCCTCGACGAGGAGACCCTCGTACTGCGGCCGCTCGGGCTCGTCAGTGAGCCGTACACCCCCGAAGTGCGCGAGACACTGGCGGCGGCAATGCCCCCGGCCGCGACCGGCCTGGCCGAGGTGTGCCGGCTGGACACCCGGATCGGACAGGCCTTCGCGGCGGCAGCGGTCCGGGCCGACCGCGAACTGTGCGACGGGAAGGCCGAGTTGGTCGCCTCGCACGGACAGACCGTCTACCACTGGGTGACGGACGGCCAGGTGCACGGGTCGCTCCAGCTCGGCCAGCCGGCCTGGATCGCCGAGGCGACGGGGCTGCCCGTGGTCGCCGACTTCCGCTCGCGTGACATCGCAGCCGGAGGACAGGGCGCTCCCCTGGTCAGCCTGTTCGACCTGCTGTGGCTGCGCGGCAGGCCGGGGACACCGGTGGCGCTGAACCTCGGCGGGATCGCCAACCTCACCGCGCCGGACGGCACCGCCTTCGACACGGGACCCGCGTGCGCGCTGCTGGACGCGGCGGCGCGGGGCTTCAGCGGTGGCCGTCTCGACCACGACGTGGACGGCGCCCTCGCCGCCCGCGGTACCGTCCACGGCCCGCTGCTGACCCGCCTGCTCGCCGAGCCGTACTACGGGCTGCCCGCGCCCAGGACGACCGGCAAGGAGCTGTTCCATCTCGGCTATCTGCGCGACGCGCTGACGGGATTCGGGACGCTGACCGCCGAGGACGTCATCGCGACGCTCACCGCGCTCACCGCCCGCACGGTGGCCGACGCCGTACGCACGGTCGGGGCCACCGAGGTGGTCGCCTCCGGCGGCGGCACCCGCAATCCGGCGCTCATGGCGATGCTCGGCGCCGAGCTCCCCGGCGTCACCCTGCACACCTCCGACGCACTGGGCCTGCCCTCGGCCGCCAAGGAGGCGTACGCCTTCGCCGTGCTCGGGTTTCTGACCCTGCACGGGCTCGCGGGCACCGACCCGGTGAGCACCGGCGCCCGGCATCCCAGCGTGCTCGGGTCGGTCACCCCGGGACGGAACGGTCTGGGACTGCCGCCGCGGGCCGATCGGGCACCTCTGCGGCTCGTCCTGAAACGAACTCCGACGACGAACCCCTGAAACGAGCTCCTGAAATGAACCTTGTCCGCCCCCTCTCATCCGTCTTTCACCCGGGCCTCATACGGTGGGCACCATGACGCAGGTGACTCCTCCCGGCTGGTATCCCGACCCCGGGCAGACAGATGACAGTCCCGCCGCCGAGCGCTGGTGGGACGGCAGGTCCTGGACGGACCAGACGCGCCCCGTCGGGTCGGCCGCCGCATGGGGTCCCCCGGCGTACCCGCCGGCCGACGGACCGTATCCGGCCTATCCGCCAGGTCCGCCAGGTCCGCCGCGGCGCGGGCTGCGCACGGGCATAGCCGTCGCCGTGGCGATCGCGGTCCTCGCCGGCATCGGGGGTGGGGTGTACGCGCTGACCAAGGACGACGGCGCGAGCGACGACACCGCCAACTCCCGGGGCCCCGGCGGGCTCCAGGGCGGTCCGTCCGGTGCCCCCAGCGGCGGTCCCGGTGGTGGTTCGGGCGGCGGCTCCGGCGGCCAGACGCCGGCGCCGGGCCAGTCCGGGCAGCCGCAGACCGAGGACGGTTTCGCCGCCGACGCGGTCAACGGCATCAGCATCCCGGTGCCCGACGGCTGGACCGGCTCGTCCATCTCGGTGGGCGCCGCGGTGACCTCGGACGACTCGTACAAGTGCCCCGGCGACACCACGGCGACCTGCACCGCAGGCGGGCTGTACTCCGCCCCGGCGCTGGCGCTCGAGCTGAAGGCCACCACGGCCGAGGCGGCGGCGAAGGAGGACATCTCCAAGAACGCCGAGGAGTCCTACGGCGGCAAGTCCTACGGCGAGATCACCTCGCACGAGGTACTCGCCTCCAAGGCGGTCACGGTGGCCGGGCAGAAGGGCTACCTGGTCCGCTGGAAGGCCGTCACCAGCAAGGGCGAGGACGGCTATGTCGAGTCGCTCGCCTTCCCCTCCCCGCTCAGCACCGGACAGCTCGTCGTGATCCGCTTCGGCGTCGACGCCAGCCAGAAGCAGGACGTGATCGACGAGATCACCAAGGGCATCAAGGCGGGGTCCGGAACCGGCGGCAGCGGACAGGGCGTCTAGGACCCGTCCGGCCGGGTCCTGGGAGCTGCTGGTCCGGATCAGCCCGTCCGCGACGTCCGGCGGATCGCGCCCGGACAAGGAACGGAAAGTGTTCGGCCGGGTGGGGTGCCCCTCCGCTCAAGAGGAACCCCACCCGGCCGGGGTTTCGCGCCGCCCCCGTCCCCACGGTGCGGCGCGAGCAGGCCGACGTCCGGTCATCCCGCGGACGGCGGCCTGGTCTCAGGTCAGGCCAAGGGCCGGAATAACGACCGCCTCCACGAACTGTGTGAGATACGCCGCATCCGCGTACCGCCCCTCCAGCACGGGCCGGACTCGCATGACGCCGATGACCTGTGCCGGAATGAACTCCAGCGCCGGGTGATCCGCGCGGACCTCACCCCGCTCGACCGCGCGCTCGATCATCTCCTTGAGTGAGGCGACCTCGGGCTCGATGAGCGCTTCGCGCAGCGCCTGCTGGAGCTCCTTGTCCGCCATCACCGTGTGGCCGAGCGCCTGGAGCAGCTGCGTGTCCCGGCCGGACCACTCACCCGCGGCGTGCGCCGCCGCGCGGAGGTCTCCGGCGAGCGAGCCGGTGTCGATGCCCATGAACCGGGGGCAGCGGTTGGCGCGCAGCGCCGCCGCCACGAACTGGGGCTTCGTCTTCCACTGCCGGTAGAGCGTGGACTTGCTGCAGCGGGTGCTCGCCGCCACGCCCTCCATGGTGAACGCGTCGTAGCCGCATTCACGGAGCTGTTCGATCACGGCGTCGTAGAACTCCTGCTCACGCTCGGGCGTGATTTTGGAGCGGCGCGAGGCGATGACCGTCTCCGGTCCCTCCGCGGCCTGCGACGTCATGCTCTCTCCTCGCTCGATCGGTTGTGCACATCCGGTTCCGCACGGCTGGGAATAGATCGATCCGGTGGTCCGCTTCACACAGTCTAAGCGATACGCCAGTGTACCGATACGGCGGCGTATCGGTACACTGGCGTATCGATGAGCCTTGGACAGGACCCACTCCTCCGTCGAGTGGACAGGCACGGAGTGGACCTTGTCCTGGGCTCACCACGCACCACCCCACGCAAGACCGTCAGCAAGGGGGCCGGGGGATGGATTCCCGATCCGAGCCTGCAGAAGCCCAGACCGAACCGAAGACCGATGCGACCGTAGGCCGGGCCGCGCCCCGTGACACGGCGGCGCGCCCGCCGGACGACACCGCCGCACGCCCGCCGCTGCTGCGCGAGCTGCTGCTCGTCGTGGGACTCTTCCTCGTCTACAAGATCGGCCGGCAGCTGGCCGCCGGTCACACCGGCGAGGCCTTCCGCAACGCGGACCGCGTGTGGGACTGGGAGCGCGCCCTCCGCCTGCCCGGCGAGGGCGCCGTACAGGGCGCGCTGCTGCACAGCGACACCCTCGTGCACGTGGCGAACACCTACTACGCGACCGTCCACTTCCCGGCCACGGTGGCCTTCCTCGTCTGGCTGTACCTGAAGCGTCCGGCGCACTACGTGTGGGCGCGCCGGGTCCTCGCGGTGGTCACCGGCGCCGCCCTGGTGGGGCACCTCTTCTTCCCGCTGGCACCGCCCCGTCTGCTGAAGGCGGCGGGTCTCGTGGACACCGGGCAGGCTTACGGCCCCACGGTGTACGGGGCCCATCCCGCGACCGACGCGGTGGCGAACCAGTTCGCGGCGATGCCCTCGCTGCACTTCGGCTGGGCCCTGATGGTCGCGATAGGCCTGATCGTCGCGACCCGCTCCCGGTGGCGCTGGCTGTGGCTGCTGCATCCGCTGGTCACCCTGCTGGTGATCGTCGGTACGGCGAACCACTACTGGCTCGACGCGATCGTGGCGGCCGCGCTGCTCGGGATCGCCCTCGCGGTGATCCACCTGCCGCACCGGACCACGACAACGGCGGGGCGCACCCAAGAACGTGCCGACGACTCCGTACGGGACATACCCGAGCTCGTGGGAGCCGGCCGATGAACGCCACTCTCGTCGCCGTCGTCCTGTCGCTGTTCTCGGCCGTCGCGTACGCCGCCGCGGCCGTGGCGCAGGAGCGGCTCGCGTCCCGCGGCTCCGGGTCGGGCGCGCTGCGGCTCCTCGGCAGCGGGGCCTGGTGGTGGTCGGTCGCGCTGAACGCGGGCGCCGCGCTGCTGCACGTCGCCGCGCTCAAGTACGGTCCGCTCACGCTGGTGCAGCCGCTCGGCGCGCTGACCCTGGTGGCCGCGGTGCCGCTGGGGGCGCGGGTCGCCGGGCGGCGGGTCAGCGCGGTCGAGTGGCGCGGAACCGCGCTCACCCTGACCGGTCTCGCCGCGCTGCTCGTCACGGCGTCGGGGCCCGCGCCCGACACCGTGCTGAGCGTGCCGCAGGCGGTGGGCGTGGCCGGTATGACCGCCGTGCTGATCGGCGCTCTCGCGCGGCGGGGCACGCGGCCGGGGCTGCGGCACGCGACCGCCTCGGGTTTCGCCTCCGGTGTCGCCTCCGCGCTCACCCAGACGGTGACGGTGGCCGCGACCGACCGCTCGGACTCGCTGCTGAGTGCCCAGGTGATCGTGGTGGCCCTGCTGGTGGCGGCCTTCGCGATGGGCGGGCTGCTCCTGTCGCAGACGGCGTACCAGGGCGGACTCGGCGCGCCGCTGGCCGTCGTGACTCTCGCCAATCCGATGGCCGCCGCGGTGATCGGCCTGTCCCTGCTCGGCGAACGCCTTCAGGGCGGCGCGGCGGGCGTGCTCCTCGCGCTGACGGGCGCGGGGATCGCGGCGTGGGGTGTGGTGACGCTGTCGCGCTCCGCGCCCGAAGTCCCGCTGCCCGCAGACATCCTCGACGAGCACCCGGTCGCCGCGGTGCTGGCTCTCAGGCCCGAGTCGGCGACGTACGAACCCTCGTTGCTGCCGCAGCAACCGAACCCGGGGCATCTCACGGCCCGGTAGAACCGCCACGGGAACGTGAGAGGGCGGCCGCGGAGTGTCCGCGGCCGCCCTCTCACGCGGTTTCGTGTCAGCCCAGTCCGCGGGAGTCCTGCTTGAGCGCCGTGTCGACGGTCAGCGCCGTCGCCACGACCAGGCTCAACAGGGGTTCGGGGAGCTGGTGGTGGATCTGCAGTACGTAGTTGTCCGCAGTGGTGAACATCGTCTTGGCGAGGCCTTCCCAGGTCTTGGTGATCCGGGCGACCTCGTTGTCCGACCGGTCGACGATCGCGAAGTTCCAGGCGCGCCAGTTCTCCGCCTTGATCGCGCCGACCTGCTGACCACCGGCGTTGATCGCGAAGCTGATCTTCCCGATCATGTTCTGCTGCACGATCTCACCGACCGGCGAACCGTCCGGACGCGCCACCAGGACCCGCGACTTCAGGAACTTACGGGGGCGGGTCAGCAGCAGCTGCGGCTGACCGTGCGCGTCGCGGATCTCCAGCTTGTGGGTCATGAACTGGTCGAGGCCGGCGAAGAAGCGGAGGATCTTCTTCAGCGCGCTCTGTCCGACCTGGACGACCGAACCGAGCTGGTTGCCCTGCTGGTCCATCACCTTGTACTCGTTGGTCAGCTCGATGAGCTTGGCCTTCTGGTTGACCACGAGTACCGGCTCGGTGAAGAGGGTGCCGCCGCCCGCCGCGACCCCGGCCTGCCGCTCCGCGGGAGTGTTCGAATGTGTGTTCACCGGGGCACACTATCGTGCGATGGCCGGAGATCAACCAGCAGTTGACCAAGCCTCGGCCGGTCCGCGGAGCGGGTCCGCCGGCCGACGCGTCAGTGGGTAACGATCGCCGGGTCGCTCACGCCCGGCCGGCCGTTCTCCACGTGTCCGGCGAACCGGCGAAGGAAGCTCGCGTCCGTGTCGGACACGACGGTCAGGTCGTACCAGCGCTTGTCGGCCCGCAGTTCGAAGGTGTGCCGCACGGTCGCGCCCGGCCGCACCTTGAACGACTTCGGCCGGCCGCCGTAGCCGTCGCTCACCTTCAGGTTGACCGTGCCGGAGCCCCTGTTGGTGAAGGTCAGTTCGACGTCACCCCCGGTGTGCCGCGCGGTGGCCTCGGGTCCGGCCTTCTTGCCGGGGCCCTTGAAGGTGCGCAGGAAGCCGTTCGGGCCGTGCACCGTCAGGTCGTACGAGCCGTTCGAGTACGCGGAGTTCCAGGTGTCCGAGATCTTCCTGCCCGCCTCGGTCGTGTAGGTCCAGGGGCCGTCGGTGCGGTTGCCGGACGTGACGAGGAAGGCGGCGCCGGCCTTGGCGCCCGAGCCGAAGGTGAGCGTGAACTTTCCGGCCGCCGGATCCGCCGAACCGTCCACGAGGGGCGCGTACTTGAGCGGGCGGGCCGGGCGCGTGCCGCGCTCCTGCCTGGGCAGGGCGGGGTTCGCGGGCGGTGTAGGCACATAGTCGGGGTGGCGGTCGTTGTCCGGCGGCTCGTAGCCGTCGGTGTCCGGCAGCGCGACCGGCTTCGTGTTCTTGTGGGCGAAGTCGAAGGCCGAGCTGAGGTCGCCGCTGATCGCGCGCCGCCAGGGCGAGATGTTGGGCTCGTGCACGCCGAAGCGGCGCTCCATGAACCGGACGATCGAGGTGTGGTCGAGCGTCTCGGAGCAGACGTAACCGCCCTTGCTCCAGGGCGAGACGACGAGCATCGGCACCCGCTGGCCGAATCCGTACGGTCCGGCCGTGCGGCTCGCGTCACCCGCGTACAGGTCCGGACCGACGTCGACCGTGGACTTGCCCTGCGCGGCCGACTGCGGCGGGAACGGCGGTACGAGGTGGTCGAAGAAGCCGTCGTTCTCGTCGTACGTGATGAACAGGGCCGTCCTGCCCCACACCTCGGGGTTCGAGGTGAGCGCGTCCAGGACCTGGGAGATGTACCAGGCGCCGTAGTTCGCGGGCCAGTTGGGGTGCTCGGTGAAGGCCTCGGGCGCGACGATCCAGGAGATCTTCGGCAGCTTCCTGCCCTGCACGTCGGCCTTCAACTGGTCGAAGAAGCCCTCGCCCTTGCGGGCGTCCGTGCCGGTGCGGGCCTTGTCGTAGAGCGGGTCGCCGGGCTTGGCGTCGCGGTACTTGTTGAAGTACAGCAGCGAGTTGTCACCGTAGTTGCCTCGGTAGGCGTCGGAGATCCAGCCCCAGGAGCCGTTCGCGTCCAGGCCGTCGCCGACGTCCTGGTAGATCTTCCAGGAGACGCCGGCCGCCTCGAGGCGCTCGGGGTACGTCGTCCAGTCGTAGCCGACCTCGTCGTTGCCGAGGACCGGGCCGCCGCCGACGCCGTCGTTACCGGTGTAGCCCGTCCACATGTAGTAGCGGTTCGGGTCCGTGGAGCCGATGAACGAACAGTGGTAGGCGTCGCAGATGGTGAACGCGTCGGCCAGCGCGTAGTGGAACGGGATGTCCTCACGCGTCAGGTACGCCATCGTCGTCGACGACTTGTTGGGCACCCATTTGTCGTACTTGCCCTTGTTGAAGGCGGCGTGTCCGTCGCTCCAGCCGTGCGGGAGATCCTGGATGAACTGCATGCCCAGGTCGTCGGCGTCGGGACGGAAGGGGAGCACGTCCTTGGTGCCGTCCGACTGGTACCAGACCGATTTGTCGCCCGACGTCTTGGCCGGAACCGGGTCGCCGAAGCCGCGGACACCCCTCAGCGAGCCGAAGTAGTGGTCGAACGAACGGTTCTCCTGCATCAGGACGACGATGTGCTCGACATCGTCGATCGTCCCGGAGCGGTGGTTCGCGGGCAGCGCCGCGGCCCGCTCGATGCTGCTGTTCAGTGCGGTGAACGCCGCGGTACCGCCGGCGAGTTGGAGGAAGCGGCGCCGATTCACTTGGGGCATGGCTGGGTGACCTCTTGTCCTGACGGAAACAACGGACGTACGGGATGACCGGGCTGGCCGGGATACTGCTGGAACGTGTGCGATTGGAGTGTTCCAAGAGCACCGAACGGCAAGGAAGGGTCCCGTGGCCCCCGCGTGAAACTCGGAGGTACGTGCGGCGAACGGCGGTAAACGGAACGCCAACCCGGCCTCCCGCAACCAACGTCGGGCAAAAGTCTCGCCGCCCGGCATGTGGGCGATGTCCCCCGCAGCCTCGCGCGGCCCTCTAGGCTGGTCGGTGCAGCTGGTTCGCCCCGTCCGCCAGACGGGAGCGTCGCAAGAGGGAACCCGGTGGGAATCCGGGACTGCCCCGCAGCGGTGAGTGGGAACGACCGCCGTCATACGCACTGGGCCCGGCCGGGTCTGGGAAGCGACGGCCAGTAGATGTCCTCCGCAGGGAGGGCGCGCCCACAAGTCCGAAGACCTGCCCGCTGCCCGCGCGCGACCCCTCGTGCGCGGACATCCCGGTGACCTCGTGGGCGGGTCGGCGCACATATCGGACGGACGACCGTGTCTCGCGTACGAGGATCGTTCCGTCCGGTCGCCGGCCCTTCGCGCCCTCGTCCCGTCCCGGGATTCCAGGGAGATATCTCGCGAAGGAGATTTCCGTGACAGCGAAGTCCGCAGCCGCGGCAGCACGGGCCACCGTGTACGGCTACCCCCGTCAGGGCCAGGGCCGGGAGCTCAAGAAGGCGATCGAGGGCTACTGGAAGGGCCGCGTCGACGCCGACGCCCTCCGGGCCACCGCCGCCGAACTGCGCCGGGCCAACTGGGAGCAGCTCGCCGGTGCCGGCATCCACGAGGTCCCCACCGGTGACTTCTCGTACTACGACCACGTCCTGGACACCAGCGTCATGGTCGGCGCGGTCCCCGACCGTCACCGGGACGCCGTCGCCAGCGACCCGCTCGACGGGTACTTCGCGATGGCGCGCGGCACCCAGGACGTCGCGCCGCTGGAGATGACCAAGTGGTTCGACACCAACTACCACTACCTGGTACCCGAGTTGGGCCCTGACACCGTCTTCACCACCGACTCCGCCAAGCAGGTCGCCGAGTTCAAGGAGGCCCTGGCTCTCGGGCTCACCGCCCGGCCGGTCCTCGTCGGCCCCGTCACCTACCTGCTGCTCGCCAAGCCCGCGCCCGGCGTGGCCGCGGACTTCGACCCGCTGACCCTCCTCGACCGACTGCTGCCGGTGTACGCCGAGGTCCTCGCCGACCTGCGCGCGGCGGGTGCCGAGTGGGTACAGCTCGACGAGCCCGCGCTCGTGCAGGACCGCACGCCCGCCGAGCTGAACGCGGTCACCCGCGCCTACCGCGATCTGGGCGGACTCGCCGACCGCCCGAAACTGCTGGTCGCCTCCTACTTCGACCGGCTGGGCGACGCCCTGCCGGTACTGGCCAAGGCCCCGGTGGACGGCCTCGCCCTCGACTTCACCGGCACGGCCGCCGCCAACCTGGACGCGCTCGCCGCCGTCGGCGGACTGCCGGGCAAGCGCCTGGTCGCCGGCGTCGTCAACGGCCGCAACATCTGGGCCGACGACCTGACCAGGTCGCTCGCCACCCTGGGCACCCTGCTGGGCCTGGCCGACCGGGTCGACGTGGCCGCGTCCTGCTCGCTGCTCCACGTCCCGCTCGACGCCGCCGCCGAGAGTGACATCGAGCCGGAGATCCTGCGCTGGCTCGCTTTCGCCCGCCAGAAGACCGCCGAGATCGTCACCCTCGCCAAGGGTCTCGGCCTCGGGACCGACGCCATCGCGGCGGAACTGGCCGCCAACCGGGCCGACCTGGCCTCCCGGGCCGGTTCGGCGCTCACCCGCGACCCCGCGGTGCGGGCCCGGTCCGCCGCCGTCGCGGACGCCGACGCCCGCCGCTCGGAGCCGTACTCCGAGCGCGCCGCCGCCCAGCGCGCCCACCTCGGTCTGCCCCTGCTGCCGACCACCACCATCGGCTCCTTCCCGCAGACCGCCGAACTGCGCACCGCGCGGGCCGATCTGCGCGCCGGCCGGATCGACAGCTCCGGGTACGAGGACCGCATCAGGGCCGAGATCGGCGAGGTGATCTCCTTCCAGGAGAAGACCGGCCTCGACGTCCTCGTGCACGGCGAGCCCGAACGCAACGACATGGTCCAGTACTTCGCCGAACAGCTCACCGGCTACCTCGCCACGCGGCACGGCTGGGTCCAGTCGTACGGCACCCGTTACGTCCGCCCGCCGATCCTGGCCGGTGACATCTCCCGCCCCGAGCCGATGACGGTGCGCTGGACGACGTACGCCCAGTCCCTGACCGACCGCCCCGTCAAGGGCATGCTGACCGGCCCTGTCACCATGCTCGCCTGGTCCTTCGTCCGTGACGACCAGCCGCTCGGCGACACGGCCCGCCAGGTCGCCCTCGCTCTGCGGGACGAGGTCAACAACCTTGAGGCGGCCGGGACTTCGGTCATCCAGGTCGACGAACCCGCGCTGCGCGAAACGCTGCCGCTGCGCGCCGCGGACCATCCGGCGTATCTGGCGTGGGCCACCGAGGCGTTCCGGCTCAGCACCGGCGGCGTACGCCCGGACACCCAGATCCACACCCACATGTGCTACGCCGAGTTCGGGGACATCGTCCGGGCCATCGACGACCTCGACGCCGACGTCATCAGCCTGGAGGCGGCCCGCTCACACATGCAGGTCGCCCGGGAGCTGGCCGAGCACGGCTATCCGCGCGAGGCCGGTCCCGGCGTCTACGACATCCACTCGCCGCGCGTGCCGAGCGCGGACGAGGCATCCGCCCTGCTGCGCAAGGGACTTGAGGCCATCCCCGCCGAGCGGCTGTGGGTCAACCCCGACTGCGGACTGAAGACGCGCGGCTGGCCCGAGACGCGCGCGTCGCTGGAGAACCTGGTCGCGGCGGCCCGGACGGTCCGCACCGAACTCGCCGGGTCCTGACCCGCCGGGACGACCGGGAAGGGCACGCCGCGGCCCCTTCCCGGTCGTCCCCGGCCGTCGGGCCGGAGCAGGTCACGGAAGGTACGTGTAGGGCTCCTCGATTAGGTGCTCGCCCGTGAGGGGAGCACAGGGTGGAGAAGTGAGCCCTGTACGCGCCCCCGCGTGCGCGGGAAAAATGCGCTTTGTCAGAGGTCAATCGGCCGGGGTATCGCCCACCCGGGCCACCGAGTTCCAGAAAGACAGGTCGGCCACCGTGCTCTTGCGTCTGCCCACGTCCGTGTCCGAAGCACAGGAGTGCCTGGCCGAAGGGGCGGTGCCCATAGGCGGGGCGACACTGGTGTGGGCGGGCTGGCAACGGGACGGCTTCCCGGAGCAGGCGATGTCGTTGCGCGAACTGCCGGCGGCCAACGCGGTCGAGCGAGGGGCACTGGGCGCGGGTGTCGTGCTGAACCGGATAGACGACAGCGTGCCGGAGGCGCTGCGCCGGGCGGCCTCCTCCGTGGGGACCGGCGCGGTCCGCCGGACGGCCACCGTCGGCGGCAACCTCGTCGGCAGCACGCTGCGATGTCTGCTGCCCGCGGCGCTCGTCCTGGACGCCCGCGGGGTGGTCCTGGAACCGGACAGCGTCTACGAGACCGACCTGGCCGAGGTGCTGGCCAAGCGTCATCTGCTGCTCAGCCTCCACTGGCGGGAGCCGGTCGCCAGCAGTTACCACAAGCTGACGGGCGAGGCGGGCGGGCCGCCGCCCCTCGTCGTCGCCGCCGCCGTGCACCGTGGCGAGGACGGTCCGTCCCGTCTCCGGGTCGCCGTCCGCGACGGCTACGAGGTGCTCAGCGACGGCACCTCGTGCGACGGCGACACCGAGCAGGTCCTCGACGCCCTGCGTCGCACGACAGTCGGCGGACTTCCCGACCCGGCTTGGGAAGTGGTCCGCCAGCAGGTCACCGAACTCCTGGGCCGCCCCGGCGTCCGCTGAGAAAGGCCGATTTCCCCGAGTCGGAGCGGGCCGCCGACTCGGGCTGTCCGCTCGGGCCGCCGACTCGGGACGCCTGCTCGGGCCGCCGACTCGGGATGCCCGCTCGGATCTCAGACCCGTAGCCGGCCCGTCTCCCGTTCAGCGAAGGCGCGGAAGCCGCGCGGCGGGCGGCCGGTGAGGCGCTCGACCGTGTCGGTGGTGCGGTCCTCGGCGCCGTCGGCGATGGCCCGGTCCATGCCGGCGAGCATCGCGGCGAACTCGGCGGGCATGTCGGCGGTCAGCCGGTCACGCATCTGCTCGTAGGACAGTTGACTGTGCGTCACGGTATGACCGGTGACCTGGGTGAGGATCGCCGCGATGTCGCCGTAGCTCAGCGCTGTCGGCCCGGTGATGATCAGGTCGGTGTTCGGGGCCGACGTCTCGGTCAGGGCGTGGACGGCGACGGCGGCGATGTCGTCGGCGTCGACGAATCCGACGCGGCCCTCGCCGGCCGCCGTCCGGATGGTGCCGTCCGCTCGGACGGTCCGGGCGTGCGCGTGGTCGCCGGTGAAGTTCTGCATGAACCACGAGGGCCGCAGGACCGCCCACTCGGCGAACAGGCCGGGCAGTGCCCGGTGAACCTGCCCCACGGCGGGGCCTCCCTCGGGGATCGCCGACGAGCTGAGAAGAACCGCGCGCCGCACTCCGGCCGCCCGGGCCTGCCGGAGGAAGGGCAGCATGACGGCTGCCGGGTCGGGAGCGCCGAGCGGCGGGATGAGATACATCCGGTCCACGCCTTCGAGGGCTCCCTCGAAGGACGTCGGGTCGTCCCAGTCGAACCGCACGGCGGTGGCGCCGTCCACGGGGGTGGCGCGGCGGCCGGCGGCCTTGACGCGCCGTCCCGCGGCGGCCAGTTGCGCGACGACACGGCTGCCGGTGGTGCCGGTGGCCCCGATGACCAGGGTGAACTCCTCGGCGGGGTTCATCGGTTGCTCCCGGCGAAGTCCGCCGCGGGGTCCTGGACGGCGAGCGGGTTCCAGTAGTCGCGGTAGTGGGTGATGAGGCCGTCCCTGACGGTGACCACGGCGATGTAGGACATGTCGAAGGGGCTGTCGGTGTCCACCAGCCTGCCCACACCGCGCATCTCGACCACGATGGTCTCCGGGGCGAGGGTCTGGTGGATCTCGACGTAGGGGAAGTCGTGCAGGTCCACGTGGTCCGGATACGAACGCATGTACTCGGCGATGGCCGTCCTGCCCTCCAGCCGCTTCGGCCAGCCTTCCGGCGCGAAGGGGAACTCGAGGACCCCGTCCCCGTCCCACAGGTCCACCCAGCCGGGGATGTCCTTGTCCAGCAGAAGCCGCAGGCCGCGGCGGTACAGGTCCACCGGTGCGGTGTTCGTGTTCATGGGGTGCTCCGTCCCGTAGAATGCGGACCCTGGGTCCGCTTCATGTGGCCGACGATACGGACCCCGGGTCCGTTTTGCAAATGGAGGCACGCATGTCCGACCGCAAGCCCCGCGCGGACGCCGCCCGCAACCGCGAGGCCGTCCTCGCGGCCGCCGACACGCTGTTCGCCACCTGCGAGAGCCCGGAGGCGGTCACCATGGCCGACATCGCGGCAGCGGCCGGCGTCGGCAAGGCGACGCTCTTCCGCGGCTTCGGCGACCGCACCGGCCTGATCCACGCGCTCTACGAGACGCGGCTCGCGCCCATCAGACTCGCCGCCGAGGAAGGCCCGCCGCCGCTGGGGCCCGCGACCCCGCCACTCCAGCGCGTACCCGCCCTTCTCGACGCCGTCCTGTGCTTCAAGATCGACAACCGCCACCTCGCCCTGGCACTGGAGGGAATCGGCGGCGACAGCCCTTACCGGGCGGAGCACTACGAGCGGTGGCACAGCACGCTCCAGGAGTCGCTGGAGAAGGTCCCCGGACTCACCGACGGCGACTTCGCCGCGCACGCCCTGCTCGCCGCCGTCCGCGCCGACCTGGTCGAACACCTCATCGGGCGGCAGCGGATGACACGCGATCAGCTGCGGGCCCAGCTCGCGGCCTTCATCGCCCGACTGCTGGGATCCTCCGCACCACGGGACTGACCACCCGCGCCCGCGCATCGGCCTCGACCAGCGTCGCGCGACCCTCGGCGCGGCCCAGGTCCGCCACCTGGACGACGGGGCTCCGGGACCGGCGGAGGCGCTCGCCACGCGGGGCGAACCCGCTCACCGAGAGGGTCGTGACGACAGCCGTGAAGGTCCCGGTCGGTCGTGACGAGCGCCGTGAAGGTCCTGGTGGGCGAGGCGATGCCGGAGGCGTGGAGCCGTGGAGTTATTTGCACATCGGCGAGCACGAAACTAGCCTGCTCATGGATGTGCAAATAACTCGTCACCCATGGGAGCCCTCGTGCCCTTCCCTGCCAACACCCCAGTCGAGAAGATGACAGGGCCGTACGCACGGCGCTGGTGGGCACTGCTCGTGCTCTGTCTGAGCCTCCTGATCGTCGTCATGGCGAACACGTCGCTGATCGTGGCCGCGCCGGACATGACCCGGGACCTGAGCCTGAGCAGCAGTGACCTGCAATGGGTGATCGACGGCTACACCGTCCCGTACGCCGCGCTGATGCTCGTACTCGGTGCGATCGGCGACAAGTACAGCCGCCGCGGCGCCCTCGTCACCGGTCTGCTGATCTTCGCCGGCGGTTCGGTGATGGGCAGCCTCGTCGACCGGACCGAGCTGGTCATCACGGCCCGTGCGGTCATGGGCATCGGCGCGGCCGTGGTCATGCCGGCCACGTTGTCCCTGCTGGTCGCGACCTTCCCGCGGGCCGAGCGCGTCAAGGCCATCACGGCGTGGAGCGCCACCTCGGGCCTCGCCATAGCCGTCGGCCCGTTGGTTGCCGGATGGCTCCTCGAGGACCACGCCTGGGGCTCGACCTTCCTGATCAACGTGCCGATCGCGGTCGTCGCCGTCATCGGCGCGCTGGCGCTGGTGCCGCCGTCCAAGGCGGCGGGCATCGGCCGGATCGACTACGTCGGCGGGCTGCTCTCCATCGTGTCGATCGGCTCCCTGGTGTACGCGACGATCGAGGGCCCGCACTTCGGCTGGGGCGCCGGACCCGTGACCGCCGCCGTGGTCGCCGTGGTCGGTCTCGTGGCCTTCGTGGCCTGGGAGTTGCGGCACCCGCACCCCATGCTGGACGTACGGAAGTTCCGGATGCGTCCGTTCACCGGCTCGATGATCGCGGTGCTGTTCTTCTTCTTCGGCACCTTCGGCGCGATCTACTACTCCACCCAGTACCTCCAGTTCATCCTCGGCTACAACGCCTTGGAGACGGGTGTACGCCTGCTGCCGCTGGCCGGAGCGGTCTTCCTCGGCGCCGCGGTCACCGGGCGTCTGACCCCGAAGCTCGGGGTGAAGCCGATGGTGGTGACCGGCATGGTCATCGGTACCGCCGGAGTCTTCCTGCTCACGCTCGTCGACAAGGGCTCGACGTACACCGACTTCCTGGCCCCGATGATGATGCTCGGCTTCGCGATCGGCCTGAGCGTCTCCCCTGCCACCGACACCGTGATGGGCTCCTTCCCGGAGTCCGAGCTGGGAGTCGGCGGCGGCGCCAACGACACCTCGATGGAACTGGGCGGTTCCCTCGGCATCGCGCTGCTGGGCTCGCTTCTCGGCACCGCCTACCGCGACGAGCTGACCGACCTGATCGGCGGCCGGCTGCCGGCCGCGGCGATGGAGACGGCGAAGGACTCGGTGGGCGGCGGTCTGGCGGTCGCCCAGGAGGTCGCGAAAACCCCCTCCGGCGGGGCGCGGCAGGCACAGGCCGTGGTCGACGCCGTTCACGAGGCCTTCGCCCACAGCATCGCGCAGACCAGTCTGGTCGGCGGAATCATCATGGCCGCGGGAACGCTGATCGTCCTGGCCGTCCTCCCCGGCCGCCGAGCCGCCGGAGAGCGCCGACCGGAGTCACCGGTCACGCCGGAGGCCGACCACGACAAGGAGCACGCCGACTCCGTCTGAGAGATCCCGCCCGGCTCCGGCCCCGGCGATCGGGGCCGGGGCCGCAGACGCCTCGCGAACCCGGGAGCCGAGGCCTGTCAGGGCCGGAGGCACATCAAGGCCGTACGACAGCTCAGTCGTCGGACGTGGTCTCCGCGACGGCACTCGACGGGACGGCCATCGCCGCGACGGCCGTGGCCACGGCCTGCGCCCGCTCTCGCGGCACCCCGGCCGCGATGAGCGTGGAGACGGCGGCCCGGCTGCCGTCGTCTTCCAGCTCACCGGTGTTGACCGCCTCCAGCAGGGCGACCGACATCGCTTCCAGCCCGGCGCTCAGCACGGCGGCCGGCAGGTGCGTATGGAAAACGCCGTCCCGCTGACCCCGCGCCAGAATGGCCGTGGCCCGGTCGCGGGCCGGTGCCAGGATCTCGGCCACGCGTTCCGTACCCAGATCGCGCCGGGCCAGCGCCAGGAGCAGACGGTAACGGTCCCCCACGGGCCACATCGAGATCTCGAGGTGGGCGAGCGCGTACTCGGCGGGCTCGGACTCCGCGAGCCGCGCACCGGCTGCCAGCGCGCCCCGAAGAGCCTCGGAGGCCTCCTCCGCGAGCGCCTCCAGCAACGCCTCACGCCCCGGAAAGTGACCGAAGAGCGTGCGCCGTACGACACCCGCGGCTCGGGCCAGTTCCTCCAGGGTGACGTCCGGATTCCGGCCGAACTCCCGGCGGGCGGTGGCCAGGATGCGCGCCCGGTTGGCCCGCGAATTGCTTCGCAACGGCTCGCGGACGACGGCCTTGGCCACGGAGAACCTCGATGGATCGGTGCGGAGAGCGACGGACGGGGTGGAAGAGGGGGAACCCGTCCATTCTCGCACGGAGACCTCTGTCGGCTCCGGCTGCTCGAACGCTCGCGGCTGCCTGACTGGTCCCGAGCCGGGCCGGTCAGGCGGCTGTCGTGCGACTCAGGCCCGCCGACCATCGGCCGTCAATCTGCTCCAGCCAGCACCCCGGCCGAGCCTCAAGTTAGCTTAGGCTAACCTTTCTTTGTGGCGAAGATCAGACTCATGCCGAAGCATCCGACGCTGTTCCGCGGCGCAGTGGTCAGGAGTGTGCGTTTCTCTCCGTCGATGCGGCGCGTGACGGTGTCCGGGGCCGACTTCGCGGACTTCCTGTGGCGGGGCTACGACCACTGGTTCAGGCTGTTCCTGCAACTGCCGCACCAGGACGGGTTCATGCTTCCACAGCTGGAGGGCTCGAAATGGTGGGAACCGTACCTGGCCGTCCCCGAGGACGTACGGCCGCACTGCGCCAACTACACGGTCGCCGACTTCCGTCCCGAGACCGCCGAGCTGGACATCGACTTCGTCGTGCACAGCGGCCCGACGGGCGAACCCGAGGGCAACGCGGCGATCTGGTCGTGCGCGGCCCGGCCCGGCGACCCCATGGCCCTGCTCGACCAGGGACTGCTCTTCGACTGTCCCAGCGAGGCATCCGAGGTGCTGGTGGTCGCCGACGAGAGCGGCCTGCCGGCGACCGCGGGCATCCTCCGCTCCCTGCCGCGCGACACCGTCGGGCACGTCATCCAGGAGATCCCGGTGGCCGGCGACCGGCGCCACCTCGACGCACCCGACGGCGTCCGGGTGACCTGGGTGGTCCGCGACGACGCCGACGCGATACCGGGCGCCGCCGCGCTGCGGGAACTCCGCCGACGTCACGAGGTCGACGTGTCCGGATACGCCTTCGTGGTGGGCGAGTCGACGCTGGCCACCGAGGGCCGCCGCCATCTGCACCGCGCGGGTCTGCCCAAGGACCGCATCACGTTCTCCGGCTTCTGGAAGCACACCCGGGCCAAGCCGTGATGAGCGCCGTCACTTCGCCTTGTGCACCCGCCGCAAAGACTGCTGCCCCGCGTTGCGTCGAATCTCGCAGATGCCGGTCGGCCGTCTAGGAGAAGGAGCGGAAGACTCCCTCCGAGTCCTCGTGCGCGCTCGCCGAGAACTCGTCGAAGTCCATGTTGGCCAGTTCGAGGTTGGCGTGAATCGTGTGGACACCGCTCGGCACCGTGCGGAATTCGCGCCCGAACTCCACCATGGCCTCATAGCCCCCGTCGTCGTCGAAGTCCTCCCGGGTCAACGTGGTGACCGCGAGCAGGGCGTGGTGGTCGGCACGCATCGTGACGCTGTCGGCGATGAACACCACGCTGAGCCGGCCCGACAGGTGCTCGTGGGCCGATATCGCCACCAGGATCGCCTCCGTGTCCGCGCCGTCCAGCTCCGGCTCGTCGGCCACGTCGTAGGACTCCGTGGGGTCGCCGTCGTAGTGGGAGGCCCTCTCCAGCTCTGCCGTCATCTCCCGCCACGCGGCCTCGTCCGTGAAGTCGGTCCTGATGACCAGGGCTGAGAACTCGTCGCGCTCCGCCAAGCCAGAAAGTGCCACCATCTTGATTGCTCCCCGAACAGTTCTGGACTTCCGATCCGGACCAGAACATAGCGAACGGCACTGACATCGCATCCGTCGGCAACCCCGTCCGGACGGCCGCGTGACATTGGTGTGGCCGGCGGGCAATTCCGTGCCGGGGAACGAACAACGCGCCGGTGAGATCTTCGGTGGCCGCAACAGACGGTCGGCGACTGAGCAGGGGATTTCCGTCCGACGGAAGTCCTGTTGCCGGGGGGAACGAGACGGCGCCATGGTGTTTCTGACACGACGTCGACGATGACGGGACCCTCTCATGCCGCACACCACCGCCTTCGCCAGGAACCAGTGGTACGTCGCCGCCTACTCGGACGAGGTGGGGCGTGAGCTGCTCGGACGGACCGTTCTCGGGGAGCCGCTCGTCTTCTACCGGAGCGAGGAGGACGGGACGGCGGTCGCACTGGCCGACCGGTGTGTGCACCGGCGGTACCCGCTCTCGGAGAGCCGGCTCGACGGGGACAGGATCGTGTGCGGCTACCACGGGTTCACGTACGACATGACGGGCGCCTGCGTGTACGTGCCGGGGCAGAAACGGATACCGCGGACCGCCCGGGTCGCGTCCTTCCCGCTGGTCGAGCAGGACTCCCTGATCTGGGTCTGGATCGGCGACCCTGCCCTCGCCGACGCCGGAACGATCCCGCGCGCCCGCCACCTCGACTCCCCCGACTGGGTCACGGTCCGCGGCATGGAGCCCATCGACGCCGACTACGGCCTCCTGGTGGACAACCTGCTCGACCTCTCCCACGAGACCTATCTGCACGGCGGGTACATCGGCACGCCCGAGGTCGCCGAGACGCCGATCAGCACGGAGGTCGACGAGGGCGCGGGCATCGTGCGGGTCAGCCGGCACATGGACGACGCCGAGTGCCCGCCGTTCTACGCCCGTTCGACCGGTATCGAGGGCCGGATCACGCGCTGGCAGGACATCGAGTACTTCGCGCCCTGTCTGTATCTGCTGCACAGCAGGGTCGCGCCGGTCGGTGTGCTCCCCGAGCCGGACGGCAGCGACCCGCACGCGTTCCACACCGAGATCACCTATGCGATCACGCCCTCCGGCGACGGTCACGTCTACGACTTCTGGGCGGTCTCACGGGACTTCGCGCCCGACGACGGCGAAGTCACCACGTTCCTGAGGGACTTCAACCACACGGTGGTCATGCAGGACGTCGACGCGCTCAACCTGCTGCAGCGGACGCTGGGTTCGGAGCGAACCGGTTACCAGGAGCTGAGCATCAACATCGACACCGGCGGTCTCGCGGCCCGCCGTATCCTCGCCCGACTGGTCGAGGAGGGCGACAAGCCCATGGAGAGGGTCCTGTGACCAGTCCCACCGGCGAGATCTACCGCGTCGACTGGATCCCGGGCACGGACGTGCTGCACGGCACCTGCCACTGCGGCGCCGAGCACACCGCCGAGGATCCGATCGAGATGTGGGAGTGGATGCTCGCCCACCCCGAGGGCCACCAGCCCCGGGGACAGGAGTCCCGAGGAAATCGACCATGATCCTTTACGAAGCCGAACTCGTCGTGCGGAAGGTGGAGTTCGCCGCCGCGGACGTGCTCGCCCTCACTCTCGTTCACCCCCTCGGTGAGGAACTCCCCGACTGGGAGCCGGGCGCCCACATCGACGTGCTGCTCGGGCCGGAGCTGGAGCGGCAGTACTCGCTGTGCGGCGACCCGGCCGACCGTCGGGCCTGGCGGATCGCCGTGCTGCGGGAGACTGCCGGGCGTGGCGGATCGGCTTATGTGCACGCGGAGTTGAGCGAGGGCGACAAGGTGCGGGTGCGCGGGCCGCGCAATCACTTCGTGCTCCAGGACGCCCCGCGCTACCGGTTCGTCGCGGGTGGTATCGGGATCACTCCCATCCTGCCGATGCTGGCCGCGGCGGAGGCGGCGGGCGCGGAGTGGACACTGCTGTACGGCGGGCGCACACGTGAATCCATGGCGTTCACGCAGGAGTTGGGTCGCTACGGCGAACGGGTGACCATCGCCCCGCAGGACGAGACAGGCCTGCTGGACCTGACCGCGCTCGACAGTCCCGACGCGCTCGTCTACTGCTGCGGACCCGGACCACTGCTGGACGCTGTCGAGGAGCGCTGTCCCGCCGCGCTGCTGCGGGTCGAGCGGTTCCAGCCGAAGGTCCTGGAGAGCGGCCCGGACGGCGGGTTCGAGGTGGAGCTGGCGCGGAGCGGGCGCACTCTGGCCGTCCCCGCCGGTGTCTCCGTCCTGGACACCGTGCGGGCCGCGGGTGTGGAGGTGCTGTACTCCTGCACCGAGGGCACCTGCGGGACCTGCGAGACGGACGTGCTCGAAGGAGTCCCTGACCACCGGGACTCGGTACTCAGCGACGCGGAGCGGGAGGCGGGCGAGACCATGCTCATCTGCGTCTCTCGCTGTCGGGGGAAGCGGCTCGTGCTGGACCTGTGACCTTGAGGTCCGCCTCGATGCGGGCCACGGTCGCGAGCAGATGGGGCAGCAGGTCGCGCCGTACGGACTCCACGGAGTTGCGGCTCGCGTGGACCGGGATGTTCACGGCCGCCACGACCTCGCCGTCCCGGTCCCGCACCGGGGCGGCGACCGAGCGCAGCCCCTCTTCCAGTTCCTGGTCGACGATGGCGTATCCCTGGCGCCGTACCCGCCGGAGTTCCGTTCTGAGCGACTCGGCCGAGACGATCGTGCGTGCCGTGAGGGGCCGCGGTTCGGCGCGGGCCAGCCGGGCGTCGATCTCCTGGTCCGGCAGATGGGCGAGCATCACCCTTCCGACGGACGTGACTTGGGCCGGGAAGCGGGTGCCGACGGTGATCGTGGCGGTCATGATGCGGCGGGTGGGGACACGCGCCACGTACACGATGTCGTCGCCGTCGAGGACGCAGAGCGAGGACGACTCCCGTACCCGCTCGACGAGTTGCTCCAGATGGGGTTCGGCGAGGTCGGCCAGCGTGAAGCCGGAGAGGTAGGAGTAGCCGAGCTCCAGGACCCGTGGGGTGAGCCGGAACATCCGGCCGTCCGTGTGCACATATCCGAGGTCGAGGAGTGTCAGCAGGAAGCGGCGGGCGGCGGCGCGGGTCAGGTCGCAGGTGCGCGCGACCTCACTGAGCGTCAGTTGGGGGTGTTCCGCGTCGAATGCGCGGATGACGGCCAGGCCTCGTTCGAAGGACCGGACGAAGTGGGGCGCGCGGGCTGCTGCAGGCATCGTCGCCTCCGGGTTGACGGCCGGTGTGCGCCTTCCGCGCACGCGTTGAGCTCGGTTCGGTAACTGTCAACAATATTGTCAGCGAAAGGGATTGACCCCGTCGTGCAAGGGTCCTACTTTCCCGCTGAGCACTATTGTGCGGTGTGCGCACAGCCTGTCGGAACACTCTCGTCTGCACAGGAGGAGTCATGCGTCGTCTGCTTGCCGGTCTCGCGGTCGGAGCCCTGCTGGTGACCGCCTCGGCCTGCGGTTCGTCCGACTCCTCGGGGTCGTCGGACAAGAACTCGTCGTCCGGAGGCACCACCACGGTCAAGGTCGGGGTCATTCCCATCGTCGATGTCGCGCCCATCTACCTCGGCCAGAAGAAGGGCTTCTTCAGCAAGCGGGGCCTGAAGCTCGAACTGACCACCGCTCAGGGCGGCGCGGCGATCGTGCCCGGCGTGGTCAGCGGCCAGTTCCAGTTCGGTTTCTCCAACATGACCTCGCTGATGATCGCCCAGTCCCAGAACGTGCCCGTCAAGGCCGTGGCCAACGGCATCGCCTCAACAGGAGTCGAGGGAAAGGACTTCGGCGCCCTCACGGTGAAGAAGGGCAGCGCCATCAAGTCGGCCAAGGAGCTGGAGGGCAAGAAGGTCGCCGTCAACACCCTCAAGAACATCAACGAGACCGCGGTGCGCGAGTCGGTGCGCAAGGCGGGCGGCGATCCGTCCAAGGTGAAGTTCGTCGAGCTGGCCTTCGACCAGATGCCCGCGGCCCTCGACGGCGGGCAGATCGACGCCGCCATGGTCGTCGAGCCGGCGCTCGCCACGGTGAAGAGCCAGGGCGCGGTCGAGATCGCCTCGTCACTGGTCGACGTCGCCAAGGACCTGACGGTCGCCATGTACTTCACGTCGGCTCAGTACGAGCAGCAGAACCCCGAGTTGGTGAAGAAGTTCCAGGAGGCCGCCGCCGAGTCGCTCGCCTACGCCGACACCCACCCGGACGAGGCCCGCGAGATCGTCACCACGTACACCAAGATCCCCGCCGCGGTGCTGGCGAACGTGGTCCTGCCGAAGTGGCCGGCCGAGCCGAACCGTGCCTCGATCGAGGCACTGGCGAAGCTGGGCGAGACCGACGGGCTCTTCAAGACGGCCCCCGACCTGGACAAGCTGCTTCCGTGAAGGGACTGAACTCCGCACTGGGTGCGGCCGGGCTCGCGGCCTTCCTCGCTCTCGGCGAGGCGGTGCCGCGGCTCGGCCTTGTCAAGGAGGAGTACTTCCCGCCGACCAGCCGCATCGCCGACGCGCTCTGGCAGGAGCTCGACGACGAGGTGTTCTGGACCGCACTCGGCGACACCCTCACCGGCTGGGCGCTGGGGCTGGCGATCGCGGTGACCGCCGGAATCCTCGCGGGCGTCCTGATCTCGGTCGTGCCGCATCTGCGCGAAGCCACCGCGTCCACCATCGAGTTCCTCCGCCCCATCCCCTCCGTCGCCCTGATCCCCCTCGCCGTCCTCCTCTACGGCACCGAACTGCGCTCCGTCCTCCTCCTCGTCGTCTACGCCTCCTTCTGGCAGGTCCTCATCCAGGTTCTGTACGGCGTCCAGGACGTCGACCCGGTCGCGGAGGAGACGGCACGCTCCTACGGCCTCGACACCTGGGCACGGACCCGCCATGTGCTCTGGCCCTCGGCCCTGCCGTACGTCATGACGGGCGTCCGGCTTGCCGCCGCGGTCGCCCTCATCCTCACCGTGACCGCCGAACTGGTCATCGGAGCACCGGGGTTGGGCAAGAACATCGGGGTCGCCCAGGCGTCCCAGGCCGTCCCGGAGATGTACGCCCTGCTGGTGGTCACCGGTCTGCTGGGCCTGCTGATCAACGTGGGTGCCCGCACGGTGGAGCGGCGGGCACTGGCCTGGCACCAGTCGGTGCGCGGGGAGGTGATGGTGTGAGGAACGTCCTTCTGCGTGCGCTCCACGTCGTCGCGCTGCCCGCCCTGCTCGTCATCGTCTGGTGGTTCGCGTCCGCCGGGAGCACCGACGTCTTCTGGCCGCCGCTGCGTACGATCCTGAAGACCTTCCCGGAGGTCTGGACGGCCGACCGGCTGCGTGCCGACGTCCTGCCCAGCGTGGCGCGGCTCCTCGTGGGCTACACGTCGGCGGCCGTCGTGGGCGTCGCGGTGGGCACGGTCATCGGCTCCTACCGCCGTGTACGGGCCTTCTGCGAACCGGTCCTGGAGTTCCTGCGCGCGGTCCCGCCGCCCGTACTGGTCCCGGTCATCATGCTGTTCGCGGGCATCGGGGACACCATGAAGATCGCGGTCATCGCGAGCGGCTGTGTCTGGCCGATCCTGCTCAACACCGTCGAAGGCGTCCGGGCGGTCGACTCCGTGATGTCCGAGACGGCGCGTTCGTACGGCATCACCGGCGTCGCCCGGGTGCGCGGCGTGGTCCTGCCCGCGGCGAGCCCGCAAATCTTCGCCGGCCTGCGTCAGGCGCTGTCCATCGGCATCATCCTGATGGTCATCAGCGAGATGTTCGCGGCCAGCAACGGCATCGGCTTCACCATCGTCCAGTTCCAGCGCGGCTTCGCGATCCCCGACATGTGGACCGGAATCCTGGTTCTGGGCCTGCTCGGCTTTCTGCTCTCGGTCGTCTTCCAGGTGGTCGAGCGCCGGGTGCTCGGCTGGTACCACGGGTTGCGCGCGTCCTCCCGGCGGTCCCCGTGAAACTCACGAAAGGGCGGTCCATGCTCGACGTACGCGGCCTGAACAAGGTCTACGAGGGTTCCGGCCGCCGGGTCGAGGCGGTACGGGACCTCACCTTCACCGTGGAGGCGGGTGAACTCGTCTGCCTGGTCGGCCCGTCGGGCTGCGGCAAGACCACGCTGCTGAAGTGCATGGCCGGACTGCTCACCCCGACCGCGGGCGAGGTGTCGCTGGGCGGCAACCGGGTCACCGGGCCGCCACCCGGGATGGCGTTCGTGTTCCAGGAGTACGGGCGCAGCCTGTTCCCCTGGATGCGGGTCGGCGAGAACGTCGAACTCCCTTTGAAGCAGAAGCGGTTGACCAAGGCACGGCGCCGGGAACTGGTCGCCGACGCGCTGGAGTCGGTCGGGCTCGCGGATGCCGCGGACGCCTACCCCTGGCAGCTTTCCGGCGGTATGCAGCAGCGTGTCGCCATCGCCCGCGCGCTCGCCTACGAGCCCGACGTCCTGCTGATGGACGAGCCGTTCGCGGCGGTCGACGCCCAGACGCGCGCCGACCTGGAGGATCTGGTGCGGGGGCTGTGGCGGCAGCGCGGGATGACGATCCTGTTCGTCACCCACGACATCGACGAGGCCGTCTATCTGGGCGAGCGGGTACTGATCCTCTCCGCCTCCCCCACCGTCGTACAGGAGCAGCTGAAGGTCGATCTCCCGGACGAGCGGGACCAGTTGCACACGCGGGTCGCCCCGCGCTTCGCCGAACTGCGGACCCATGTGTACGAACAGATCCAGGCGGCGAAGCGCGGGACGCCCCTCGAGCTCACGAAAGATACGCCTCCACCTCACTGAGCTGGGCCGCCGGCCAGCCGGTGTTGCCGGTGACGTTGACGCGCAGATGACGCAGGTTCGTGCCGCTGGGCAGGGAGACGGTGACCGTGTTCCCGGTGGCGGGGTCGAAGCGGTAGCCGGTCGATGCGACGACCGTCGAGTACGAGGAGCCGTCCGTGCTTCCCTGCACGGACAGGGTCTGGGTGCGGGCGCCCCAGGCCGTGGCGGGCGGCAGTTTCAGAACGACCCTGCGGACGGCCTGGGTTGAGCCGAGGTCGACCGTCAGGGCCTGAGGGAAGGCGTTGTTGGTGGACTCCCAGTAGGTGTTCGCGTCGCCGTCGACGGCTTTGCCCGGCGTGTAGACGTCCACCGAGCCGGTGGCGGTGGCGGCGCGGCCTTTGGCCAGGTTCGTGGTCGGGTCGGGATCCGGGTTTCCGGACCCCGGCTGCGGCCAGGCGGAGCAGTTGGACCAGGTGCTGTCCCAGCCGGAGTTGCCGCCGCCGTTGGTGAGGGTGAAGGTGCCGCTCGGGTAAGGGCAGTTGTAGACGCCCGCGGCGCCCACACCGGAGGCCTGGACGTTGCTGAACCTCGCCGCGCCCTGCGTCTCGGCCTGGACGACGACGGTGCCGACCCTGCTGACCGTCGCGCCGGTCACGGTCACGTTGCTCGTCGCGTAGCCGCGCCCGCCGCCCGACACGAACTCGAAGGCGCTGTAAGGGCTGTCGGTGATCGTGGTGTTGGTGATGTCGACCGTGGCGTTGATCGCGCTGTCGTAGGAGTCGACGCGCAACGCACCCATCGGGTGGCCCCAGTTGGGGTTCATCGCACCGGCGCGCACGAGCGTGTTGCCGTCGACCGTGATGGTGCCGGCCAGCGGGGAGAAGGGGTCGAGGAACTTCTGGTTGGAGATCGCGATGCCGCTGCCGAGGGCGTTGGTGTCCGAGATCAGGTTGTTCCGCACCGCGATGTCGGTGCCGCCGTAGATGGCTATGCCGTTGGCCAGGTTCGGCTGCGAGATGGTGTTGTTCTCGAAACTGCTGTTGGTGTCGGGCGAGTTGAGCGACCACATGGCGAGCGAGTCGTCGCCCTGGTTGCGCAGGAAGTTGTTGCGGACGCGGACGCCGTGCGCGTTCCCGTTCAGGTTGAGGCCGTCGGCGGTGGTGTCGAGGATGCGGTTGTTCTCGACGACAAGGTTGTCATTGTTCCCCGTCAGCCAGAGGCCGACCTTGAGGTGCTGGATCCACATGCCGGAGACCGTGGAGTTCGGGCCCAGCGAGCCGTTGACGAAGTTGTCCGGGTTTGTGTCGACGCGCTCGGTGACGTCGCCGATGACCGCGAAGTCCTTGAGGCGGACCGCTCCGGACGAGCTGCTCTGGTCGATGAAGCGTGAGGAGCGCACGACGGAGTACCAGCTGCCGGCGCCCTGCAGAGTCACGTTCTGGACTCCGCTGAGCGAGGACGTGATCCGGTAGTCGCCCGGCGGGATCCAGACCACGCCTCCCGGCGCGGCGGCGATCGCGGACCGGAACGCCTGCGTCGAATCACCCACGCCGCTGGGGTCGGCGCCCTTGTCGACGACGGAGACGGCTCCGGCGGGTTTGGTGGCTGCCGCGGCCACCTGCTCGAAGTCGGCGACGTCGACGGTGACTTGAACGGAGGTCGCCTGGAAGGCGATCTTGTCACCCGCCTGCACGTTCTGGCCGAGCAGCAGCCTGGCGTTGTCGAAGAAATGGTGGGTCCTGGCGCCCGCGATCCAGGAGGTGTCGACGTACGAGTACCTGGAGGTGATGGCGAGCGTCCTGGCCAGCTTCGTACCGTTGACGTAGACGTCGAGCGTCCCCGACTGGCCGTCGGGGACGCTGTACGCGACGTTCACGGCGTTGGCTGCGCGCGGCACGGTGAACTCGACGCGTTGCCCCGCGGCCAGCCGAACGGCCTGTCGCCCGGAGGCCTCGGAGGCGAGAGTCCCCTGGGTGTGGTCGGGGCCGACCTTCGTGCCCGTGGTGGTGGCGGACTCGGCCTCGACGGAGCTGAAGGGCAGAGTGGCGCCCGCGGCGGCCGTCGCGGGGTGGGCCGTGGTGACACTGAGCATGCCGGCGGCCAGGGCGACGGCCACGGCGGTGGCCTTCGCCGGCATGCGCCTGATGGATCTGGACATATGCCGATCCCTTTCGTGTGGGGGTGCGGGACAGCGGGGTGGTGCGGCGGCCCGGCTGCGGTGTCAGGCGCGCAGCCAGGCCGCCGTGTCCTGGGGGAGCCGGCCTTCGGTGTCCAAACGGCCGCTGGTGAGCAGCAGTTCACTGTGTGCGGGGAGTTCGGCCGGTTTGCCGGAAAGGTTGAGCACACAGCACAGCCCGTCGGTGCGGGCGAAGGCGAGAACACCGTTGGGGGCGGGCAGCCAGGTGAGCGGGCCGTCGCCGAAGCCGGGCTCGGTGCGGCGGAGGGCGAGTGCCTGGCGGTAGAGGGCGAGCATGGAGCCGGGATCGGCCGCCTGGTGGTCCGCCGCGTACGCGGACCAGCCGGTGGGCTGCGGAAGCCAGGGATCACCGCCGAAGCCCGCGTGCGGCGCGTCGCCGTGCCACGGCAGCGGAACCCGGCAGCCGTCCCGGCCCGGGTCGGTGCCGCCGGAGCGGAAGTGCATCGGGTCCTGGATGCGGTCGCGGGGTATCTCCGCCTCGGGCAGGCCGAGTTCCTCACCCTGGTAGACGTAGACCGCGCCGGGCAGGGCGAGCGAGAGCAGGGCGGCGGCGCGGGCGCGCCGGGTGCCGAGGGCGGGGTCCGCGGGGGTGCCGAAGGCCTTGGTGGCGAAGTCGAAGCCGGTGTCCTCGCGGCCGTAGCGGGTGACCGTGCGGGTGACGTCGTGGTTGCACAGCACCCAGGTGGCGGGCGCGCCGACCGGGGCGTGTTCGGCGAGGGTCTCGTCGATCGACGTGCGCAGCCGTGCGGCGTCCCAGGGGCAGGACAGGAAGGAGAAGTTGAAGGCGGTGTGCAGCTCGTCGGGGCGCAGGTAGCGGGCGAAGCGCTCGGTGTCGGGGAGCCAGACCTCGCCGACGAAGATGCCGTCGTAGTCGTCGGCGACCGCGCGCCAGGCACGGTAGATGTCATGCAGCTCGTCGCGGTCGACGAAGGGGTGCGGGTCGCGGCCCTCCACGAAGTCGGGGAGGTCGGGATCCTTGGCGGGCAGTGCGGCGGAGTCGATGCGGACGCCCGCCACACCCCGTTCGAACCAGAAGCGCAGGACGTCCTCGTGTTCCTGCCTGACCGCCGGGTGCGCCCAGTTGAGATCGGGCTGCTCGGGGGTGAACAGGTGGAGGTACCAGTCGCCGTCGGGCAGCCGGGTCCAGACGGGTTCGGTGGAGCCGACGAACTGCGACGGCCAGTCGTTGGGCGGGAGTTCGCCGTGCTCGCCGCGTCCCGGACGGAAGTGGAACAGTTCCCGCTCGGGGCTACCGGGTCCTGCCGCGACGGCCGCGCGGAACCAGGCGTGCTGGTCGGACACGTGGTTGGGCACGATGTCGACGAGGGTGCGAATGCCCAGCTCCCTCGCCTCGGCGACGAGTTTCTCCGCCTCGGCGAGGGTGCCGAAGGAGGGGTCGATGACGCGGTAGTCGGCGACGTCGTAGCCCCCGTCGGCCATCGGTGACAGGTACCAGGGGTTGAACCACAGGGCGTCCACGCCGAGTTCGGCGAGGTACGGGAGTCTGGCGCGGACGCCCGCGAGGTCGCCGGTGCCGTCGCCGTCGCCGTCCGCGAAGCTGCGGACGTACACCTGGTAGATGACGGCGGAGCGCCACCATTCGCCCTGGGTGCGGGCAGGGGAATGCTGTCCCACGGTGCCTACCTTTCTGTGAAGCTCTGGAAGGGGGTGGGGTCAGCCCTTCGTGCTGCCCGCGCTGATCCCGGCGATGATGTGCCGCTGGAACACCAGGAACATCGCGACCATGGGGATGCTGGCGATCACCATCGAGGCCAGCAGCACGGTCAGCGGAATGTTCTGCGACAGCTGGACGAGGGCCACGCTGATGGGCTGTTTGTCGGTGTCGGAGAAGACCATCAGCGGCCAGAGGAAGTCCTGCCAGACGGCGACGAGGGCGAAGATCGACACGACTCCCAGCACCGGCCTGGACATGGGCAGCACGATCGACCAGAGGGTGCGCAGCCTTCCGGCGCCGTCGATCTCGGCGGCCTCCAGGACGTCCCGCGGGATCTGGTCGAAGAAGCGTTTGAGGAGGTACAGGTTGAAGGCGTTGGCCACGGCCGGCAGCCAGATGCCGAGCGGATCGTTGAGCAGGCTCACATGGATGAGCGGGAGGTCGGCGACGGTCAGGTACTTCGGGACGACCAGCGCCTGGGCGGGGACCATCAGGGTGGCGAGGATGCCGCCGAGGACGATTCTGCCGAAGGCGGGCTTCAGCTTGGACAGGGCGTAGGCGGCCGCCGTACAGAACACGAGCTGGAGGATCCAGGCGCCCGTCGCCTGCACCACCGTGTTCCACAGGTGGGTGGGCAGGTCCATCAGGTCCCAGGCGTCGGTGTAGCCGGTGAGGCTCCACTTGTCGGGGACGAGGGTCGGGGGTGTGCGGGTGACCTCGTCCGGCGATTTCATGGCGCCGGTCACCATCCAGTACACGGGGAAGAGGAAGGCGAGCGCGAAGAGCAGGACCACCCCGCTGAAGACGGTCCAGTAGAGGGCCTTGCCGCGGGGGCGGGCCAGGGTGAGCGGGGAGACGAGCGTGCGGGTGCTCATGAGTCCTCGCCTCCGGAGCGGGTCAGCCGCAGATAGAGCGCGGAGAAGGCGCTGAGCAGGACGAGGAGCATCACGCTCAGGGCGCAGGCGCCGCCGAAGTCGTTGTAGAGGAAGGCGTACTTGTAGATCAGGTACAGGACGGTCACGGTCGAGTTCTCGGGGCCGCCGCCCGTGATGACGAACGGTTCCGTGAAGATCTGCATGGTGGCGATGATCTGCAGCAGCATCAGCATCAGGATGATGAAGCGGGTCTGCGGGATCGTCACATGGCGGACGCGCTGCCAGATGCTCGCGCCGTCCAGCTCGGCCGCCTCGTACAGCTCGCCGGGGATGCCCTGGAGCGCGGCGAGGTAGATGAGGACGGTGCCGCCGAGGTTGGCCCAGGTGGCGACGATGACCAGTGACACGAGTGCGGTGTCGGCGCCGTTGGACCAGTTCGAGGTCGGCAGGTGCAGGAAGCGCAGTGCCTCGTTCGCCAGGCCCGCTCCGGGATCGTAGAACCACTTCCAGAGCAGGGCGCTGACCACCGGCGGAATCATCACCGGCAGGTAGACCACGACTCTGAAGAAGGCCTTCGCGTGCCGGAGTTCGTTCAGCACGAGCGCCATCACGAAGGGGACGGCGAAGCCGATGAGCAGGGCGAGGACCGTGAAGGTCAGGGTGTTGCGCCAGGCGGCCGTGAACTCCGGGTCGTGGAAGACGCGGGTGAAGTTCTCGGTGCCGACCCACTCCGGCTCCGCCCCGGGCGTGTACTTCTGGAAGGCGATCACGACCGCGCGGATCGCCGGGTACCAGGAGAACAGGGCGAAGCAGAGCAGGCCGCCGATGAGGAAGGCGTACGCGCGGGACTGGTCGGCCAGCCGCCGGCGCAGTGGACGCGCGGACGGTCCGGGCCTGGGCGCCTCCACCGGACGGAGGTCCGTCGGTGGAGGCACCGTGGGCTTCGATGCGGTCTTCATGAACGTGGTCAGCCCCGGGACAGGATGGAGTCGATCTTGCCGGACGCGTCGCTCAGGAGCTTGTCGATGTCGGCGTCCTTCTTGGTGAGGACCGCGGAGACGGCTCCGTCGAGTACCGAGTAGATCTGCTGGGCCTGCGGCGGCTCGATCTTCATGTCCAGGCCCTGGTTGCCGTCGAGGAAGGGCTGGTAGTTCTCGACCGGGACGTTCGCGTTGGCACCCTTGACCTGCTGGTCCTTCTCGTCTGCGGCGCCGGTGAACAGGCGGGGCTCGGGCAGGCCGACGGGTGCGTCGTTCTTCTTGGCGCGGGCGTAGTCACCGAGGAAGCCGTCGCCGGGGGTCAGGAACATCGAGTCGAGCCACTTCAGGCCCGCCTTGATCTGCTCGGGCGACGCCTTCTTGTTGAACATGTAGCCGTCGCCGCCGATGAGCGTGCCCTGGCCGCCGGGCATGGGAGCGAGGGCGAGGTCCTTGTAGTTGCCGCCCTTCTCCTTGACCAGGATCGGGATGTTGTCCGGCGCGGAGAGGTACATGCCGAGCTTGCCCGAACCCATCATCTGCTGCACGTCGTTGATGACGAGGAGCTGCTTGCTGCCCATCGAGTTGTCGGTCCAGCGCATGTCCTTGAGGTTCTGCAGGACGGCCTTGCCCTGGGGGGTGTCAATGGCGGCCTTCTTGCCGTCCGCGCTGACGACGTCGCCGCCCTGCGAGTACAGCTCGGCGGTGAAGTGCCAGCCGCCCTGGTTCTGGGCGCTGTAGTCGGCGTATCCGACGGTGCCGTCGCCGAGCCCGGCTATCGCCTTGGCGGCGGCGCGCAGCTCCTCCCAGGTGGCCGGGGGCTTCTCCGGGTCGAGGCCCGCCTCTTCGAAGAGCTTCTTGTTGTAGATCAGGCCCATCGAGTAGCCGGTGCGCGGGACGCCGTAGATCTTGCCGTCGACGGTGTAGATGTCGCGCAGCTGCTGCTGGATGGTGTCGTAGCTCTTGAGATCCTTGACGTAACTCGTGATGTCGGCGGCCTGGTTGATGTCGACGACGTGCTTGGCGTCGGTGAAGTAGGTGTAGAAGACGTCCTCCATCTGACCGCCGGCCAGCTTGGCGTCGAACGTCTTGGGGTCCTGACACGGGAACGCGTCATGCGCGACGACGTCGATGTCCGGGTTGGCCTTCTCGAAGGCCTTGATGTCGGCCTCGAAGAACGAGCGGTCGACCTTGGCGCTCTTGGGCGGCATGCAGTTGACGGTGATGCTGGTCTTTCCGTCGGCCGTGTCGTCGCCCGAACCGCAAGCAGTTGCGGTGAGCGCGAAAGAACACGCCATGAGCGTGATGCAAGTACGGCGGAACCCGGTGCTTCTCATCGGTGGACCCCTTTGGGCAGGAGCGGGTGGAACCCTTTGGCAACCCGTGGCCTGGAGCGGTGGGCGCCGCACACTCAAGCACCGACGACATCCGTCCGCAAGATGTCGCGCAGAATCTGTAATTATTTGACAGTCACGTGTTCCTCAGCGGCGCGGGGCTTGCGCTGTGGAACCACGGACCACCAACTCCGGCTCGAACAGCAGCTCTTCGGCGGTGACACTGCTGCCGCCGATCTGAGCGTTCAGCAGCTCGACGGCCGCGCGCCCCATGGCCTCGATGGGCTGGCGCACGGTGGTCAGCGGGGGCTCGGTGCAGTTCATGAACGCCGAGTCGTCGTAGCCGACCACGGAGACCTCGCCCGGAACGGTGAGACCCCGGCGGCGGGCGGCCCGTACGGCGCCGAGCGCGAGCGGGTCGCTGGCGCAGATGATGCCGGTGACGCCCTGGTCGAGCAGCCGGGTGGCCGCGGCCTGGCCGCCCTCCAGCGAGAACATCGCGCGCGCGACGTGCTCGTCGGGGAGGTCGGGCGCGAGCACCCGCGCCGCGGCGAGCTTGCGCCCAGAGGGCATGTGATCGCCGGGGCCGAGGACGAGTCCGATGCGCTCGTGGCCGAGCGAGGCCAGGTGGCGATAGGCCTGCTCGACGGCGACGGCGTCGTCGCAGGAGACGCAGGGGAAGCCGAGGTGCTCGATGGCCGCGTTCACAAGCACCACCGGAATGTTGCGGTCCGCGAGCTGCCGGTAGTGATCGTGCGGCGCGTCCGCCTGCGCGTACAGGCCGCCCGCGAACACCACGCCGGAGACCTGCTGTTGAAGCAGCAGCTCGACGTAGTCCGCCTCGGAGACGCCGCCCTTGGTCTGGGTGCACAGCACCGGGGTGAGACCGAGCTGCGCGAGCGCCCCGCCGATCACCTCGGCGAAGGCCGGGAAGATCGGGTTCTGGAGCTCGGGCAGTACGAGGCCCACGAGCCGGGCGCGTTCACCGCGCAGCTGCGTGGGCCGCTCGTAGCCGAGGACGTCGAGGGCGGAGAGCACCGCCTGCCGGGTGGAATCGGAGACTCCGGGCTTGCCGTTGAGCACCCGGCTGACCGTGGCCTCGCTGACCCCGACCTTCTTCGCCACCTGAGCAAGTCGTCGCGTCATGCACGCAAGAATAGCGCAAAATATGCAAACGGCTTGCGTAACAGCGTACGAGGAGTGGGGCGGGCCCTCTTTCCAGCCAGGGCGCCGGCCTGCGGACCGGGGCCCCGGTGTGCGGTGGCCGGGCGGCTCTAGTCGGCGGCCCAGAGACCCCGGACGTGGCCGAGGTGCCGGGTCATCACCTCACGTACGGCGCCCTTGTCGCGGTCGAGGAGCGCGTCGAGGAGTTCGAGGTGCTCCTCGGCGGACTCCTGGAGGCGGCCCGCCTCGACGAGGGCGTTGAGGCCGTACAGGCGGGAGCGTTTGCGCAGGTCGCCGACGACCTCGACCAGGTGCGCGTTGCCCGCGAGGGCGAGCAGGCCGAGATGGAAGCGGATGTCCGCCTCGACGTACGCGATGAGGTCGCCGGCCGTCGCGGCGGTAACGATCTCCCGGGCGGCCGGGCGCAGCGCCTCGAGGGAGACGTGGTCCGCGGTGACGGCCAGTTCCACGACCGTGGGGATCTCGATGAGGGCGCGGATGTGGGTGTACTCGTCGAGCTGCTTCTCGGAGACCGCGGTGACCCGGAAGCCCTTGTTGGGCACGGTGTCGACCAGGCCTTCCTTGGCGAGGTCGAGCATGGCCTCGCGCACCGGCGTGGCCGAGACACCGAATCGGGCGGCGAGGGTCGGCGCGGAGTAGACCTCGCCCGCCCGCAGCTCACCGGCGATCAGCGCGGCCCGCAGGGCGTCGGCGACGCGCTCGCGGTAGCTGCGCTTCTTGCCGCCGAGCGTCGGCAGGACGGGGGCGGCGGAAGGTGCGCTGCTGCGCTGGGCGGGCATGGAGAGTCTCCTCGTACGGGCATTTTCATTCTCACGTGCCATATGCAATGTCACGCGGTACCAGTATCTCCGGAAGGTCCTAGAGAACGAATCCGGCCGGGAACGGGTCGGACGGGTCGAGCAGGTACTGGGCGGTGCCGGTGATCCAGGCGCGGCCCGTGAAACTGGGCAGCACGGCGGGGATTCCGGCGACCTCGGTGGTGCCGAGCAGCCGTCCGGTGAACTGTGTCCCGATGAAGGACTCGTTCACGAACTCGGTGTGGAGCGGGAGTTGGCCACGGGCGTGCAGCTGCGCCATGCGCGCGCTGGTGCCCGTACCGCAGGGTGAGCGGTCGAACCAGCCGGGGTGGATCGCCATGGCGTGCCGCGAGTGGGCGGCGGTGGCGCCCGGCGCGAGCAGGTGGACGTGGTGGCAGCCGCGGATGGAGGGGTCCTCGGGGTGGACGGGCTCGCCCTCGGCGTTGACGGCGTCCATCAGCGACAGGCCCGCCTGGAGGATGTCCTCCTTACGGGCCCGGTCGAAGGGCAGGCCGAACTCCTCCAGCGGCAGGATCGCGTAGAAGTTGCCGCCGTACGCGAGGTCGTAGGTCACCGTCCGCCCGTCGGCCAGCGTGGCCTTGCGGTCGAGGCCGACGGAGAAGGAGGGCACGTTCTTCAGGGTGACGGCCTTCGCGGCGCCGTCCTCGACCGCGACCTCGGCGACGACGAGGCCCGCCGGGGTGTCGAGCCGGATGGTGGTGACCGGCTCGACGACCTCGACCATGCCGGTCTCCACCAGCACGGTCGCCACCCCGATGGTGCCGTGGCCGCACATGGGGAGGTAGCCCGAGACCTCGATGTAGATGACGCCGTAGTCGCAGTCGGGGCGGGTGGGCGGCTGGAGGATGGCGCCGCTCATCGCGGAGTGGCCGCGCGGCTCGTTCATCAGGAGCTGCTTGATGTCGTCCCGGTGCTCACGGAAGTACAGCCGCCGCTCGTTCATCGTCGCGCCGGGGACCGTGCCGATACCGCCGGTGATCACCCGGGTGGGCATGCCCTCGGTGTGCGAGTCGACGGCGTGCAGGACGAGTTTGCTGCGCATGGGATCACTGACTCCTGAGGGTTGAGGACGGGCTCCTGATGGTTGCGGGCGGGTCAGGCGAGACCGGCGTCGACGGCCTGCTCCGTGGCGGCGCGGACGGCGGCCTCCTGCTCGGGCAGCAGCGGGACGCGCGGCGGCCGGACCGGACCGCCGTGCCGCCCCACGATGTCCATGGACAGTTTGATGGCCTGCACGAACTCGACCTTGGAGTCCCAGCGCAGCAGCGGGTGCAGTTGGCGGTAGAGCTTGTTCGCCGTGTCGAAGTCGCCCTCGACGGCGGCGTGGTAGAGCTCGACGCTCGCGCCGGGGAGCGCGTTCGGGTAGCCGGCTACCCAGCCCTTGGCGCCCGCGACGGCGAGTTCGAGGAGGACGTCGTCGGCGCCAATCAACAGGTCGAGTCCGGGGGCGAGTTCGGCGAGCTGGTAGGCGCGCCGCACATCGCCGGAGAACTCCTTGACCGCCTGGATGAACCCCTCGTCGTACAGCTTCGCGAGCAGCTCCGGCACCAGGTCGACCTTGGTGTCGATGGGATTGTTGTACGCGACGATCGGGACGCCCGCCTTGGCGACCTCCTCGTAGTGCGCGAGGACCGAGCGCTCGTCGGCCCGGTAGGCGTTCGGCGGCAGCAGCATCACGGAACGGCAGCCGGCGTCGCGGGCCTGCTCGGCCCAGCGGCGGGACTCGGCGGAACCGTAGGCGGCGACGCCGGGCATCACGCGCGAGCCGCCTATGGCCGCGACCGCCGTCTCGACGACCTTGGCCCGCTCCTCGGGCGTGAGCACCTGGTACTCACCGAGGGAACCGTTCGGCACCACGCCGTCGCAGTCGTTCTCGACGAGCCAGGCGCAGTGTTCGGCGAACTTGTCGTGGTTCACGGAGAGGTCGTCGTTCAGCGGGAGCGCGGTGGCGACGAGGACGCCGCGCCAGGGGCGGTTCTCGGTGGTGGCGGTCATGTGCCGGTCCTGTCTCGATAGGGTGTGACATTTTACTGGCGGATGTCGGTGCGACGGGGTTTGTGGGAGCTGCGGGGCTCGGTCGCCGTCAGATTCCGGGGGCGGCGAGACTCGGTCGCCCCCGGAATCCGGGCAGAGGGCCTGAGACTCGGTCGTCGTCGGATTCCGGGCAGAGGGCTGAGACTCAGTCGTCGTCGGGCTCCCCGGCGTGGGCGAGTACTCCGAGTGGCACGGGGCGGGCCAACAGCCGCCGGGCGGCCGACTGTTCGCACCCGGCGAGGCCCGCGACCGCGGGTTCGCAGATCCGGCCCTGGCACCAGCCCATGCCGGCCCGGGTGAGCAGCTTCACGGTTCGCACGTCGCCCGCGCCGAGTTGGCCGACGGCCTCGCGGATCGCACCGCCGGTGACCTCCTCGCACCGGCACACCACCGTGTCGTCGGTGACCTGGTCCGTCCAGTGCGCGGGCGGTGCGTACACGGTGTCGATCGCGGCGAAGAACTCCCGCGTTCTCGTACGGGAGTCGGCCGCCGCTGCCCACTCGCGCGGGTCGGGTTCGCGGCCGTTCAGCCGGGCGGCGATCGACTGTCCCGCGATGTGGCCCTCGGCGAGCGAGAGCGTGGAGCCGCCGATGCCGGTGGTCTCGCCCGCGGCCCAGACACCGGGCACGTCGGTCCGCTGTTCCCCGTCGACATGGACGACGAGGCCGTCGACACGGCAGCCGAGCGACTCGGCGAGATCCGTGTGCGGCAGCATGCCGTGCCCGACGGCGAGCGTGTCGCATGCGATACGCCGCTCGGTGCCGGTCCTGACGCGCCCGTCGTCGTCGAGCGCGGCGACGGTCACGGCGGTGAGCCGCTCACTGCCGTGCGCCTCCACAACCGTGTGCCGGGTGAGCGACTTGACGCGGTGCCGGAGGAGTTGAACCGCGTACCGGGCTCCCTCGGCGACCTTGCCTGGCTGGGCGGCCAGCGCCCCCGCCCTCCGCGCGAGCCTCCTCGGATCGGCAGACTCGACGAGCGCGGCGACGTCGACCCCGGCCGCGGCGAGCCCCGTAGCCACGGGCAGCAGCAACGGCCCGGTCCCGGCCACCACCGCCCTCCGCCCCGAAACCACGAGGCCGCCCTTCAGCATGGCCTGGGCACCCCCGGCGGTGACGACACCGGGGAGGGTCCAGCCGGGGAACGGCAGTACCTTCTCGTAACCCCCGGTGGCGAGGAGGACGGCGTCGGCGCGAAGGGTGACGGAGGCTTCCTGAAGGGGGCCGGTGAGAGCGTGGATGGTGAAGGAACGGGCGGGAGCCGTCGGCTGGGCCGCGCCGATCGCTGCGGCCCCGTCAGGGACCCCGGCCGCACGGGCTGCTTCCGGCCCGCCGGGCGCCGCGGCCACGACTGCCTCGGACCCGCCGGGAGCCACGGCCACACGGAGCACCTCAGACCCGCCGCGGACCTCGGCTACCCGGACCACCTCAGGCCCCCCATGGGCCTCGGCCACGCCGACCGCCTCAGACCCGCCGGGGACCTCGGCCACACGGAGCACCTCAGACCCGCCGGGGACCTCGGCTACCCGGACCGCCTCAGGCCCGTCATGGCCCTCGACCACGCAGACTCCCTCAGGCTCAGACCCGCCATGAGCCTCGGCCACGCCAACCGTCCCAGGCCCGCCATGGACCTGGGCCGCGCCGACCGTCCCAGGCCCGCCCGGGACCTCGCTCGCGCCGACGGCTCCGGACCCGTCGGAGACACCGGTCACGTCGACCACTCCAGGCCCGCCAGGAACCCCACCCGCGGCGCGCTCGACCAGCCACACATGGTGCCCCGCCAGATGCTCGATGCTGCCGGCCTCCACCCCCCGGGCGAGGCCTCGCGACAGCCTCTCCCACGTGCGCCACTGGTGGTGCAGTGCACGTGGGCGACGGGCACCGAATCCCGCGGCCGGCTGGCGGTAGAACTGGCCGCCCGCCTCCGGCGCGGAGTCGATCAGCGTGACCCGGATGCCTCGGACCGCCGCGGCCAGGGCGGCGGCGAGGCCCGCAGGACCCGCGCCGATCACCGCGAGGTGGGGTCGCTCAGTCATCGTGGCCTGTTCCCTCCTGCGTGCGGATGGTGTCGCCCGGCCGGACCGGGACGAGGCAAGCCCGTTGGTTGGGGCGGCCGTTGACGGTCACGAGGCAGTCGAAGCAGACGCCGATGCCGCAGAAGACGCCACGCGGGCGGCCGGCGCCCCGGGTGGTGCGCCAGGAGGTGACACCCGCCGCCCACAACGCGGCGGCGACGGTCTGACCCGGCCGGGCGTCGAGCTCGCGGCCGTCGAGGGTGACGGTGAACGCGGGCCCCGGCTGGGCCTGGACGAGCTCCAGGGGATTCACACGGACTCCTCGGGGAAGCGGTCGGGCCGGAACGGCGCGAGGCCGAGGTCCGGTGTCTTGCCGGTGAGGACCTGCGCGATCAGGTGACCGGTGCCGGTGGCGAGCCCGATGCCCGCGCCCTCGTGCCCGCAGGCGTGGAAGAGGCCGGGCACCCGCGGGTCGGGCCCGAGCGCGGGCAGGTGGTCGGGCATGTACGGGCGGAAACCCAGGTACGTACGCAGCGCGCGCACGTCCGACAGGAACGGGAAAAGCCTGGTCGCCCCGGCCGCGAGAGCCCGTACGGCAGGCAGCGAGAAGGACCGGTCGAAGCCCACCCGCTCGCGGCTGGCGCCGATCAGGATCGGCCCGGCGACGGTCCCCTCCACCACGGGCGAGGTCTGGAGCGCCGCCGAGTCACTGGCCACGTCGGCGACATAGTCGGCGGCGTACACCTTGTGCCGCACCATCCGGGGCAGCGGCTCGGTGACGAGGACGAACCCCCGGCGGGGCAGGACGGGCAGGGAGACCCCCGCGAGCGCCGCCACCGCCGCGCCCCAGGTCCCGGCCGCGTTCACCACGGCCGGGGTGTGGATGTCACCCCGGTCGGTCCGCACCCCGCGCACCGCGCCCCCGGCCGTGCTCAGCACCTCGGTCACCGTCCGTCCGGTCAGCAGCCGGGCCCCCGACGCCCGCACCAGATGCGCGGCGGCCAGGGCCGGCATCACCTGGGTGTCCTGCGGGTAGAGGACGCCACCGGCGAGCCCGGGTGCCAAGTGCGGCTCCAGGTCGTGGAGTTGGTCCGCTCCGACCGCCGTCGCGGTGACCCCGCCAGCCCGCTGCCCCGCGGCGAAGGCTTTCAGCGCGGCCAGCCCTTCGGGCCCGGAGGCCACGACGAGACCGCCCTTGGCCTCGTACTCGATCGCCCGCCCCAGGGACTCGGCGAGTTCCGCCCACAGGCGCCCCGAGAGCAGCGCGAGGCCGAGCTCGGGTCCGGGCTCCTTGTCGGAGACGAGCAGGTTCCCCTCGCCCGCGCCGGTCGTGCCGCCGGCCACCGGACCACGGTCCACCAGCGCGACGTCCAGACCGGCACGAGCCGCGTAGAAGGCGCAGGCCGCGCCCACCATTCCGGCTCCGACCACCACGACATCGCAGGTCAGTCGCTTGCTCACGGCAGTACTATGTCACATGCTTCTCTCGCTGGGAACAACCGGACTGACCGGCCGGGAGCAGTGCGGTACACCGAGCACGAACACCGGACACGACACAGCGCGCAGCACCGCGCGCAGACGCAGCGACCGACACACAGAAGAGGTGCCCGACGTGGCCAAGGGCCGGAAGAACAGTCTCTATCCAGGGATCTCCGACGAGCTTTCCGCCCTGATGCGGACGGGCTGGGCCGACACCGAGCGGCACGACCTGCGACCGGACGAACAGGCGCCGCACGCGTCCCGCCGCCGCGCCGCGCTCTCCGCCCGCTTCCCGGGCGAACGGCTCGTCGTCCCCGCGGGAAGTCTCAGGATCCGCTCGAACGACAGTCACTACCCGTTCCGCGCGTACACGGGCTACGTGCACCTGACGGGCGATCAAGCTCGGGACGGCGCACTGGTGTTGGAGCCGCGCGCGGACGGCGGGCACGACGCGCACTGTTACCAGCTCCCCCGCGACAGCCGGGACAGCGACGAGTTCTGGACGGGCATGACGTCCGAGCTCTGGATGGGCCGCCGACGCTCCCTCGCCGAGTCGGAGCTGGTGTTCGGCCTGCCCTGCCGTGACATCCGTACGATCGCCGAGGACCTCAGGGATACCGGCGTACCGACCCGTCTCGTGCGGGGCCACAGCGCCGAACTCGACGCGGCGCTCGCCACGGACGAGGAGCGGGACGCCGAGTTCGAGGAGGCGGTGTCCGCGCTGCGGCTGGTCAAGGACGCGTGGGAGATCGGCGAGATGCGCCGTGCCGTGGACGCGACGGTCCGCGGATTCACCGATGTCGTACGGGAGTTGTCCCAGGCCGTCGCCACCTCGGAACGGTGGATCGAGGGCACCTTCTTCCGCCGCGCCCGCGTCGAGGGCAACGACGTCGGCTACGGCTCGATCTGCGCGGCCGGCGAACACGCCACGATCATGCACTGGACGGACAACGACGGCCCGGTCCGTCCCGGCGAACTGCTCCTGCTCGACGCGGGCGTGGAGACCCGCACGCTCTACACCGCCGACGTCACCCGCACCCTCCCGGTCAGCGGCACCTTCACCCCGCTCCAGCGGAAGGTCTACGACGCGGTGTACGAGGCCCAGGAAGCCGGCATGGCCACGGTGAAGCCGGGTGCGCGCTTCCGCGACTTCCACGAGGCCGCCCAACGGTCCATGACCGCACGGCTGGTGGACTGGGGCTTCATCGAGGGCCCGGCCGAGCGGGCGTACGAGCTGAGCCTCCAGCGCCGCTTCACCATGGCGGGCACCGGCCACATGCTCGGACTCGACGTGCACGACTGCGCCATGGCCCGCAACGAGGAGTACGTCGACGGGATCCTGGAGCCGGGCATGGTGCTGACCGTCGAGCCCGGCCTCTACTTCCAGCCGGACGACCTGACCGTGCCCGAGGAGTGGCGCGGCATCGGTGTCCGGATCGAGGACGACCTGCTGGTGACGGCGGACGGCCACGAGAACCTGTCGGCGGGGCTGCCGCGCTCGGCCGACGAAGTCGAGGCCTGGATGCGGGAGTTCGCCGGGTAGCCCGGCCGTTTCGAATCCTGCACCCGGTCGCCGTGCCGGCGGACAGCCGCTGCGCCGCGTAGATCGGAATCACCAAGGGGCCGGACTTCGTTCAGTGCCCCGGCGCGGACCGAGGGCTTCGGTGGGGTCCCGATGGTGCCGTACGACGGGGTTCCGCTCGTGCTCGTGGTGCCACCCGGAACGCGTAGCTGAACGGGCTCACACCACGGTGGTGCTACCGACGCCCGCCTCGCACCCCCGTGACGCGACCGCCGCGCGGCCTCACACCGCGCGCAGCTCCGCCGCGCCGTTGCGGGTCTTGCGGGCCCTGCGCGGTCCGGTCACCGCGTCGTGCCGGGCGTCGCGCAGGACCAGCGTCATCCGGGTGTAGCCCATGTCATGAAGGGACTTGGGGGTGTCGCCGACGATCCGGCAGTCCGTACGGCCCCAGCGCGGATCGGGGTGCACCAGCGGGCGTACGGCGCCGTCGGACTCGACGCCGTCCGGGCCGACCGCCCGGATCCAGTGCGGCAGACCGTGCCGGTAGGCGGCGTCCATGATCGGGTCCTGGGCGATGTCCCGGCGGATCGACTGGAGTGCTCGGTCCTGCTCGTTCCGCTCCACGGCGGCCGCGAAGTGGGCCAGCATCGGCAGACACCAGCTCGACTCGTGCTCACCGAGGACGGTGCTCGCGTCCGGATGGAACAGGACGAACCGGAGGAAGTTGTCGCCCGGCATCGCCGTCGGGTGGGCTCCCACACCGGCGAAAAGTGTCTCGAACGCGTCGTTGGACAGAACCACGTCCCAGCGCTGGTCGAAGACGACGGAGGGGAACGGGACGGCCTCGAGAAGTCCGGCGTAGTCCTGGAGATACGCCTGCGCTTCGAGACTCTCGGGGACAGGTCGCGGCTGGGACCGCTGCCATCCTGCCTGGTACGCCATCGGGAGGTCACCCCTCTTGCCTCTGCGGCCTTCACGCGGCGCCCCGATCCTGCTTCCCGGAGTGTTGCCGTGTCAACTATCGTGGCATTTGGCGTCTGTTGACGGCTGAATCCCGCCACAGTTGTGGCGAGACCTGGATGCGAGTTCGAACAAGGGGCTAGTCTCCCGATGGTTCCTGACCATCATGTGAGAGACCTGAGAAAAGATGTAGGAGATCTGTCGGTGACGGATGGCTTCGAAGTTCCGGGCGCCACGGCGACGGTTCTGCTGCAGGCCGTCGTGGCCCGGGTCACCGCGCTCGCCGACCGGCTCGGCGTCCAGTACGCCGAGGTCTTCGACGTGCGGCGGCTGTCGGCCGAGTCCGGCGTCCCCGAACCCGTGGTGCGGGCCCTGCTGACCGGCCGCCACGCCGGAGAGCCCGACCTTCAGGCCCGCTTCCTGCAGCGTCTCGATCTGCTGCGCCGCACCCGGCTCAAGCCGAACGGCCGCCGCTACACGCAGCAGGAGATCGCGGACGGCGCCGGCATGTCCCGGCAGCAGGCGGGAGCCCTCATCAACGGCGACCGGCGCCCCACCATGGAGCACTGCGACGCCATACAGCGCTTCTTCAGGGTCCATGCCGGGTTCCTCACGGCCGAGGACTCCGAGGCCCTCGTGGGCGCCCTCCAGCGCTCGGAACAGGAACTGCTGCAGCGACTCGCCGACCGCGAGCGCGCGGCGGCCTCGGTGGCCGCCGATCCGCTGGAGCGGCTCCTGCTGGACCACGGCGTCCGCGGAATCGCCTGGCGGGCCGCCCAGTTGCCCACCGACCAGCACCGGGACAAGGTCGCCGAGTGGCTGGACATGCTCCTGGAAAGCGTCAAGCGGCCCGAGTCGTGAGCACGGGGAGAACTGTGGGCATCCGAAGGGACATGCGCCGCCTGTGCGGCGAGTTGGTCGGGGAGCTGGCGCTCCCGGCGCCGGCGGAACCCGCCGAGCTCTACGCCGCGCTGTGCGACGCCATGAGCAGACGCCGCGGCCGCCCCGTCCAGTTCCGTACCGCCGCGTTCCCGCCCGGGACCGCCAGCGGGCTCTGGCTCGACATGGCCGACCAGGACCTCGTCGTCATCGAGGAACGCACGGCGCCCGACCACCAGTTGGTGATCCTGGGCCACGAGCTGTGGCACATGACGGCCGGGCACTGCAGCCATCACGTCGAGGGCGCGGCCGTCGCGGCCCGACTGCTCAGGGACGGCGCGGACCTCCAGGCGACCGTCCTCAAGGTCGCCGCGCGCACCCGCTCGCACCTCGCGGACGAGGCGGAGGCCGAGAGCTTCGGTCTGCTGCTCGCCAGCAAGTGCCGTACGTGGCTGGCCGGTTCGGCGCTGCGCAGGCCGTCGCCACGTGACGGACTCGCGGGCCGGATCGAGGCGTCGCTCGGCTACCGCGGGCCGCAGGGCTGAGACGCCGTGCACGACTCCAGCTACTACACACCGGCGATCGCGATGGCGATCGCGTGTGTCCTCAAGGGTCCCGCGGTGCTGCGCGCCTGGCGTGACCCGCTGCTGCGGTCGGTCTACACGCTCATCGTGCTCTCCGGTCTGGTGTTCTTCTTCGCCGCCCCGCCGACCATCGGCTGGGTCAACCGCACCGCCGGGATCCCCAACATCTCCGCCGCGCTCGTGTACTGCCTGCTGAGTGCCTTCAGCGCCTCCTGCCTGCTGCTGCTGCTCCACTGGCGTGGCGGACCTCCGGAGGTGGCCCGCCGGGCCGCGCACCGCTGGGTCGCCGGGTACGCCGTGGTGATCGTGGCGACGATGACACTGTTCGGCCTCGGGCACGCGCCCGAGGAACGGCAGCGGGACTTCGACACCTACTACGCGAACACCCCCTACATCCGCGAGATGATCGTGCTGTACCTGGCCGCGCTCGCCGTCGCGAACGTCGCGATGATCGCGATGTGCTGGCGCTGGGCGCGGAAGGTACGCGGCTGGCTGCGCGCCGGGCTGCTGATCATCGTGATCGGCTTCCTGACCAACATCACTTTCGCGGTGGCCAAGTTGACCGCGGTCGTGGCGCGCTGGAACGGCGGGAACCTCGACCACCTGAGCTCCGACGTCGCCCCCGCGCTGGCCGCGGCCGCGGAGCTGATCTGCGCGATCGGCTTCTGTGTGCCGATGGCCTGTCAGCGCTTCGGCGACGTGTGGAGCACCTGGGCGACCTACCGCCGCCTCGGGCCGCTCTGGCGGGAGTTGCAGCCCGCGGGGGCCCACGCGGTACGGATCGCCTGGTGGTCGCCCGCCGAACTCCAGGTGACCCAGCGGGAGTCCGACATCCACGACGGCCTGCTCAGCCTGTATCCCTACTTCGACCCCGAGGTGCGGGCGCGAGCCCACGACGCCGCCGTGGCCGCGGGTTCCGGCCCGGACCGGGCGCGGGCCGAGGCCGACGCGGCGATGGTGACGGCGGCGCTGCGGGCCAGGGCCGACGATCCGGAGGGCAGGATCATCTGCGCGGCGACCGCGGACAGCACCCCGTCCGCCGACCCGGCCGGCGGTCCACGGGACCTGGTGGGCATGTCCGTCGCCCTGCGCCGCTCCCCCGTCGTGGCGACCGTCCGGGACCGGGCCGCGTCCGGGGCGGGGACCGGCTCCCACGAGCGCGTCGGCTAGGAGCCGGCCAGGACCCGTCCGCCGGACCATGGCGCGGACGTGGAGTCACGCAACCCCGTCCACGCCTCGGACGCACGGTCAGGCACACCCCGCCCGCACCTTTGCCTCACGTCGCGCTGCGTTCGCTCGCCTCTCGCAAGTCTCTCTCCACCGCCCGGTTCCGAGCCGTGTCCGGCTGGCCGACGGCCGTACCAGGGCGGCCAGCCCGCAGCAGCTCGCGCCAGTGGTCGCGGTTCCAGCCGGCGGGGCTCGTGGTGCTCGTGAACTCCTCGACCAGGGAAAGGAAGCGCGCCGGATCGCTGTGGAAGGGGAAGTGGCCGGCGCCCTCGAAGATCTCCAGGCGGCTGCCCGGCATCGCCTTGTGCGCCCCGTACGCGTGCCGCACCGGCACCACACTGTCCCGGTCGCCCCAGAGCAGCATCGTGGGCATGCCCTCGGTCAGGTAGCAGCGGTCGAGCATGGTCACCGCCTGTCCGCGCCAGTCGACCACCGCGCGCAGCGTGCGGATGAAGGCGCTGCGGGACGTCGCGTCGGGCAGCGCGTCCACCAGGGTCAGCAACTCCGGCGCGTCCTGGCCCAGATCGGTGTCGAGGAGTTTCATCAGGCGGAGGAACAGGCCCACTTGGAGGCGCATGCCGGGCAGCCGCAGCGTGGAGAGCATGAGGTGGGCGCCGGGCAGCGAGACCGCTCTCAGTACGGGGTTGACCTCGCCCCCGACGCCGCCCGCGCTGACCAGGATGAGCCGCTCGGTGCGTTCGGGGAACTGGTAGGCGAACTGCATGGCGACGCCGCCGCCCAGCGAGTGACCGACCAGCGTGGCGGACTCGATGTCGAGCGTGCCCAGCAGGTCACGTACTCCGTTGGCGTACGCCGCGACCGAGTAGTCGGCCCGGGGTTTGTCGGACTCTCCGTGGCCGAGGAGGTCGGGCGCGATCACCGTGTGGGTGCGGGCGAGGTCGGGGATCAGCTCGCCCCAGGTGCCCGAGGAGTCGCCGATGCCGTGGATCAGGACGAGCGCGGGCCCCTCGCCGGCCATCCGGTAGGCGCGCCGGTAGCCGTGCACGACCCGGTGCCGCAGGCGCAGTTCCCCGTCGCCCACCGAGCGCAGGGCGCGCCGCGGGCGCTTCGACGGTACGTCGACCATGGGTTCGCCTCCTGTTCCCAGGCCGCCGTGGGGCAGCTCCCGAGCCGCCGAGAAAGCGGTTCCCAGCTTGCCGTTCCAGCCTAGGGCCCTCGTCCCCCAAGGGATTTCCGTGAGGTTTCGCCTCCGCTAAGCAGGCGAACCCCCGGGCACCGGAACCGGATTGTCAGTGGCGGAAGGCAAGCTGGGGTCAGTACCGCCATGTACCGCTTCGACAAGCCGACCCGGGGAGAGCCGTCCGATGCCGACCGCCGTACTGACCGATCACGAACGCGCCGCCGTGCAGGCCTACCTGCGTCTCCTCCAGACCGTCCGAGCCGCCTTCGACAGTCCGCCCGACGGGCGCCGACCACCCGTGGTGCCGCCCGCCGCGCTGGCCGAGGCGGAACGCGCACTGGCGGCGGCCGGACTCGCGGGCAACGAGGAGGCTTTCTTCCGACTGCTGCACACCTGGTGCCCGGAGCCGTCGCAGTTCTGAGGCCCGCGTCGGCGCACGGTCCGCCGGGGCCCCGGCTCAGGGGCAGGGACTTGGCCCCGGCCACCCCGGCACCGGCGCGGACCCTGGGACCGGCACGGGGACTGGTAGGGAACTGCGCCGGGGCCCCGGCCCAGGGACGCCGGGACCGGGCCCCGGCCGGGTAACAGCGCACGGCCTCAGCCGTGCGGCACCGTGACCACCGTCGCGACCAAGCCCCGCTGGACGGTCCAGCGCCCGTCGAAGAACCCGACGCGGTCGCCGCCGACCAGCGGGCCGGGCACGAGGAGTTCGGCGCGCAGCCGCCCCGTCAGCACACGGCCCCCGGCACCGGCATCCACGAGGATGTCGATGTCCGCCTCGGAGAAGTCCAGCCACTTCGCGGTGAGCGGGAACCACGCCTTGTAGACCGACTCCTTGGCGCTGAACAGCAGGCGGTCCCAGTGGACGTCGGAGATCCGGGCCGCGAGGCCGGACAGCCGGTCCACCTCGGTGGGCAGGGCGACCGCGTCCAGGACACCGTCCGGGAGCACGAGATGGGGTTCGGCGTCGATGCCGAGGGAGGCCAGATCCGTGGCGCGGGCGAGGGCCGCGGCGCTGTAGCCGTCGCAGTGCGTCATGCTGCCGATCAGGCCCGCGGGCCACTGTGGGGCGCCGCGATCGCCGGGCAGGATCGGCGCCGGGGCCACCCCGAGCTTCTCCATGGCACGCCGGGCACAGCCGCGCACGGTGGTGAACTCACGGCGCCGCTTCTCCACGGCCCGGGTCAGGAGCGCCTGCTCCTCGGGGTACAGGGTCGTACCCTCGGCGCCGTCGTCACCGTAGGTCTCCACGGCCACCACGGACTCCGGGAGCAGCTCCTCGATCACCGGCTCCGACCTCCATCGGCAGAATGCGGCGCAGCGTACCGGGCGGCCCGGGGCGGGTGCGCCACTCGCGGGGGTAGCCCACGGACACCTCTTCGAAGCGGACACCCTCGTGCCAGGTGGTCCGGGGGATGTGGAGATGACCGTAGACCATGATCTCGATACGGAACCTGCGGTGCCAGTCGGCGGTCAGCCGGGTGCCGCACCACATCGCGAACTCGGGGTAGCGCAGGATGTCCGTCGGGTGGCGGTCCAGCGGATAGTGGTTGACCGGGATCACCGGCAGGTCGTCGGGCAGCTCGGCGAGTCTGCGCTCGGTCTCCGCGACCCGGGCCCGGCACCAGGCCTCGCGGCTCGGGTAGGGGTCGGGGTGCAGGAAGTGCTCGTCGGTGCAGATCACCCCGGTGCTCTCGGCGTAGGCGAGCCCCTGCTCCTTGGTGGTGCAGCCCCCGGGCAGGAAGGAGTAGTCGTAGAGCAGGAAGAGCGGTGCGATGACGGCGGGGCCGCCCGGTCCGTCCCACACGGGGTACGGATCCTCCGGGCTGGTGACGCCCAACTCCCGGCACAGCGCTACGAGATGCTCGTAGCGGGCGACGCCGCGCAGTTGCACCGGGTCCTTCGGGTGGGTCCACAGCTCGTGGTTGCCGGGTGCCCAGATCACCTTGCGGAAGCGGGCGCTGAGCGTTTCGAGGGTCCAGCGGATGTCGGCCACGTTCTCGCTGACGTCACCGGCGACCAGGAGCCAGTCGTCGTCCGACTGGGGACGCATCTTCTCGACCAGGGCGCGGTTCTCGGCGTACCCGATGTGCAGATCACTGATGGCCAACAGTTGTCCTGAACGGCCGGCCGTCGACTCCACCCTCGCCCCTTCCGCGAACACGAATAGCATCACCAGAACACACGGGACGGGGGCCTCACAAGACCGTCCGGCACAGTCCGGGGTCCACAATTCGGGAATCCGTAACACGCTCGTAGCGTCACATCCGTCCCGCGCCCCTTATGATCGCCCCAACACCACCATCCTGAACCTCCCCCGGTCTGCGGTGGCTTGGTGTACCTCCCTCTCCCCTGGCCGGGCACGGCCTGCTTCGTTGTGCCCGCAAACCGTGAAAGGCGGCCTGCATGGGTTCTCGCGTACGCGTCTGGCTCAACCGCACGTACGCGGAGAATGTCTTCTTCATGGATCAGCTGCGAAGTAATCCGCAGCGTCGCCCCGTCGAGATCCATGCGACGCACGGAGACGCCGACTCGCCCATCCTGGCCGCCGCCGACACCGCGGCCATGGAACCCGAGGGCCTCTCCCGGGCCGCCTACGTCGAGTACGCCCTCGACCAGTGCGCCCGGCACGAGATCGACGTGTTCGTGCCCGTGCTGCACCAGACGTCGATCGTGGCGCATCGCGCCGAGTTCGCCGCGCAGGGTACGGCCCTGCTCGCGCCGCCGTCCGAGGCGGTGGCCATCTTCCGCGACAAGGTGACGGCGTATCAGGCGCTCCAGGCCATGGGCATCCCGGTGCCGCCGTGGTGGCGGGTGCGCAACGAGGAGGAACTCCTCGTCGCCGTCGAGACCTTGGAGGCCGCGGGCCACAAGGCCTGCTTCAAGCCCGCCGCGGGTGCGGGCGGGGTGGGCTTCCGCGTGATCACGCGCGCCCCCTTCTCACTCATGCACCTCAATGGATTCCCCAGCTCGTACGTGCCGTTGAGCCTGGTCCAGGACGCGCTGCGAGGGTCCGAGAAGCCCGTGGACTGGCTGGTGATGCCGCTGCTGGCGGAGCCGGAGGTGTCCGTCGACTGCCTCACCGGACCCGACGGCCGGGTCCGGATGGCCGTGGGCCGCACCAAGAACGGGCGCCGTCGCGGGTTCACGCTGCACCCCTCCTGGATCGAGCCCGCGCGCCGGCTCGCGGAGGCCTTCGGGCTGCACTACCTGACGAACATTCAGTTCCGGATGTACGGGGACGAGCCGGTCCTCATGGACGTCAACACCCGGCCGGCCGGCGGACTGCACCAGCTCTCGCTGTGCGGGATCAACGCCCCCTGGGCGGCAGTGCAGTTGGCGCTCGGCGAGGAGACCGGGGAGATCGTTCCGGCGCACCTCGGACAGGACTACGCGGTGGTCACGGGACCGCGCCCGGTGCGTCCGGTGGCGCTGCCGCAGCAGCGGACCGAGGCACTGCCTGCCGCGCCCGCGGCCGTCACGGAGCCCCTCACGACGCCGGTCACGGAGCCCACGGCCGCACCGGCGGCGGAGAGCGCGCTCACGCCGACCGTCACGCCGGGTATCGCCGCCAACGCTTCACCCGCCATGGCGTCGGGCATCGCCCCCAACGCCTCACCCGCCATCGCGTCGGGCATCGCCCAGGCAGCCGCGGGCGCCACCACCGCCGCCGCTCCCGCGTAGCCCAGCCCTCGCCAAGAGCCGGCCCCGCCCCCGCCCCGACCATCGGTCTGGACCAATCCACGCACAGTCTCTTGACAGCTCGATTGGTCCATACCAACTTGGTTGCGCACCCTCCAGCACTCCCGAACACCCCCATTTCTTCAGGGAGATCGCGTGCGCATCACACACTTCAGGCGTTCCAGACGCCGCCTCATCGCTCTGCTCGGCACGGCCGCCCTGGCTCTGGCCGGGGCGGTCGCCCTGCCCACCACGGCCCACGCGGCCAACATCCTCACCAACCCCGGCTTCGAGTCGGGCGCCCTCTCGCCCTGGTCCTGCACCGGGAACCTGGGCTCGGTCGTCTCGACGCCCGTGCACGGCGGCACCAAGGCCCTCACCGGGGCGGCGAGCGCGAGCGACAACGCCAAGTGCAGCCAGACCGTCACCGTCCAGCCGAACACGGCGTACAGCCTGACGGGCTGGGTGCGCGGCAACTACGTGTACCTGGGCGTGGACGGCGGCGCGGCGACGTGGACGACATCCCCGTCGGCGTACAGCCGACTGACCGTGAACTTCACGACCGGTGCCTCGCAGACCAGCGCCACGATCTACACGCACGGCTGGTACGGCCAGGGCACCTACTACGCCGACGACGTCAGTCTGGACGGCCCCGGCGGCGGCGGTTCGGACACCCAGGCGCCGACGACGCCGACCGGCCTGACCTCCCCCGCCAAAACCTCCTCCAGCGTGTCCCTGGCATGGGGAGCGTCGAGCGACAACGTCGGTGTCGCCGGCTACAACGTCTACAGCGGCGCCAACCAGGTGCTCAGCGTGTCGGGCACCAGCGGGACGGTCAGCGGCCTGTCCCCGAGCACCGCCTACACGTTCACCGTGCGGGCACGGGACGCCGCCGGGAACCTCTCCGCCGCCTCCAACTCCGTCTCGGTCACCACGAACGCGGGCAGCGGCGGCACGGCTTTCAAGCAGGCGGCACCGTACCTCTACCTCGGCTGGGGCGACCCGCCCGCCGTGAGTACGGTGATGAACTCCACCGGGATCAAGTGGTTCACGATGGCGTTCATCCTCTCCTCGGGCGGCTGCAACCCGGCCTGGGACGGGTCGCGGGCGCTGACCGGCGGCAACGACCAGTCGGTCATCAACGCCGTCCGTGCGGCGGGCGGTGACATCGTGCCGTCGATCGGCGGCTGGAGCGGCAACAAGCTCGGGCCGAACTGCTCGACGCCGGAGGCGCTGGCGGGCGCGTACCAGCAGGTGATCAACGCCTACGGGCTCAAGGCGATCGACGTCGACATCGAGAACACGGACGAGTTCGAGAACGAGGTCGTCCAGGACCGGATCCTCAACGCCCTGAAGATCGTCAAGGCGAACAACCCGGGCCTGCGCACGATCATCACCTTCGGCACCTCGACGACCGGCCCGACCTACTGGGGCAACCGGCTCATCGAACGGGCCTCGGCCCTGGGCGCCAACATCGACGTCTTCACGATCATGCCGTTCGACTTCAGCGGCGGCTCCGACATGTACGGCAACACGGTGAACGCCACCGAGGGCCTGAAGACCAAGCTGAAGTCCACCTTCGGCTGGGACGACGCCACGGCGTACGCGCACATCGGCATCTCGGGCATGAACGGGCTCAGTGACCAGCAGGAGCTCACCTCACCGGCGATCTGGACCCAGATCCGCGACTGGGCGAACTCGCACCACATCGCCCGCCTCGCCTACTGGGCGGTCAACCGCGACCGGCCCTGCGCCGGCGGCGGCGTGGTGAGCAACTGCTCCGGCATCAGCCAGACCAACTGGCAGTTCACGTCCATCACGGCCGGCTTCACCGGCTGACCGTCCTGGCAGGGCGTACGACGATGGGTGCCCGGCCGGGAGACCGGGCACCCATTCCGTCCCTTCGGCCTGTCATCCGACTGCGAGGGCCGGCGACTCCTACACACCCACCGAGGGCGACGTGGTGGAGGCCGTGGCAGGCACGACCAGGCCCGGCTCACTGACCTGCACCTCGCTGATCCGGCTCTCGTCCCCCACGGCACCTGGAGGTCGGGGAGGGTTCCGGCATTTCGGCGTCTTCATCCGACCGTGTGGCGTCCCGGGGCACCACGGTCACGGTCCGGATGCTGGTCCGGTCGGCCCGAACAGCTCTGGTCCGGCTCGAAGTTCATCCGTATCGAGGCGGGCAAGGTCGCCTTGGCCTTCACGGATCTGAGGGCGCTGGTCTGTCTCCGGGCCCGGAGACGGTGAGGGGCTGCACGAAGATCTTCGTGCAGCCCCTCACCGTCTCGGGTGAGCCCCGTGCTCAGACGCGTCGCAGCGTGTTTATCCTCTGCTCGGCGGAGTTGATGGCGCACTCGAGAGCGGTGCGGGCGGATTCCTGCTTCATCGCCTGCACCAGGTGGGCCCGTATGTCGGCGACAGGCATACGGACGGTCGTCGGAAGCTCGGGCAGGGCCGTGGCGACATAGTCCTTCGCGCACCCGACGACCTTTTCGAGCTCGGGACGGATGTCTTCGGTGTTCGCGATGCGCCCCTTGATCTCGTTGGCGATCCGCGTGACCTCCACCAGGCCCGCCGCGTAGGCGGGCGTGTTGGCGAGCCGGCACACCTCCGTGAACAACAGGTCCAACGCCTTCTTGGGGACGTCGAGTTCGGCGGCGGTCTCGTCCCTCCCGTTCACCTTCTTGATCCAGGCGAACATCTTCCTGTGGTGCGTCACCGTGAAGGCACCGACACCGCCGGCGACGAAGGAAGTGACGCCGGTCGCGATGAGGGTGGCGTCGCTGGGTTCGGCGACGATGGCGCTGAGCAGCATGTTTCTTCCTAATTTTGGTCCGAGGGCCGCACGCCCGGAGTCCGGGGTGGTGGGTGCGGTTTTTGGGGCGGTGGGTCCAGATATCTAGGGTTGGGTGCTGATGGCACTGTCGTGAAGGGCATCGAGATCGTGAACGATGAACTTACGGTATCCCGCCTCTAGAGCACCGTGACGCCGGAGACTACTGACCGCGTTCTCCACCGTGGAGACACCGAGTTGGAGGGCCGCGGCCAGATCCCGCTGGGTCAGACCGCTGATGACAGTGCGGCGCGAGACCGTGGGGTCGGGCACACCGGCCGTCTCCGCGAGATGCGCCAGGAGCATGCTGACGCGCTGGAACGGCGGCAGCACGAAGGTGCCGTAAATCCGCTCGTCCCGCCTGCTGCGGTCCTCGATGCTGCGCAGCAGGGCCAGTTGGACATCCGGGTGCTGTCGCTGCAGACGGTGCATATAACTGACGCGCCAGGGGATGACGTACGTCTTCGCCAGGCACGTGGTGCTGACCGCGGAGGTCCGCTCGATGAGCTTGGCTTCGCCGACCACCTCACCGATGCCACGGAAACGGGTGATCGTGGGCGACCCGGGAAAGGCGCCGTGGGGGAAGCGCTCCTGACGGACGCACCCCTGCACGATGATGAACACGTGCCGGTCGTCCGGGCCCAGCGGGAGCCGGTCATCCCGACTGTAGGAGCGGATGCGCTGGTCCCAGTCCTGGATCATCGCCTTCCAGGTCGGTGCGGGGAGGTGCTTGAGGAAGCTTCCCTCGGGCATGGTCGCGCGGCCGAGAACAAGGTCACTCAGCCGCGGAGCGTGGGGCATGGCGGGCATCCGTCACACCCCCCTCTCGCGCGGCCGAGAACCCTGCCTGGAGCCGAACGACGCGGCGGAGCAAGCCTGGTGACGGACGGTCATGTCTTCACGGCGATGGGTCGCGCGGCAGATACACGCGGCGAAGCCACCGCTGACAGCGGTACACATGCGGCCTGATGTCCCTTTATGATCGATATACGCAGGTGCGCCCCCGTAAAGGCGGGCGCACCCGGGCGGTGGATCCAGCGCCCTCTCCTACGACGTCCGCCCGGGCGATGTGCTGTGGTGGCCAGGGCGGCACACGGTGAGAACGTCAGGCCGATAACGCTACCCCTAGCCCGTGGCAAATCTCCAGCGAGGACCTTTCAAGCGGCGGGAAGAATCCCCTTGCCCTGGGGAATCTCCAGCCTGCCTTGTTGACCATGGTGGGGAACATCACAGGAATCTACAATTCCACAATTCAGGGGAATTCATCGGGATATGCGGGGACGCCATTTTCTGGCATATTCACAGAAGCGTCGGATAGGGCATCAGATGAGCACCGAGAAGCCCGGATGAAGTACGTCACATAAGACGGAAGGTCCCGGAGCACCACACTCCGGGACCCCCCTAGGGCCTGGACCCACCTAGGCTCAGACCAGGCACCCACCTTAACCACGACAAGCCAGCCGAGGACACGCCAGCAGAAATGCTCCTGGCTCCAAATCCCTAGCTACAGGGATTTCAGCAAAAATCCTGGACCGCAGTTGACGAACCAGTCACCTCGAACGAGATGCATCGCGCCATCGTCCGTTTTAGACCTTTTGACACTTAGGCTACTTATGTGAAGGCACCGGGCCGACGCCGCACGGAGTCCGTGGATCACTCCTGGCCACTTGCGATCACCGTTTGGCCGACCGCAATAGGAAAGGAAGGGTGCCCTAACTTGGGGCGGCCTCGGCTCAGAGTTCGAAGGTCGAACATAAGCCCGGCATCAATTGGACTTTAGCGGCCAGTAACTACCCGGACCAGGAAAAGGAGATCCGTAACTCCAGGATCTGAAATGCGGGAATCGGAAAACGCCAAAGTAAATCCTCGCATCTTTCTCGTCGACCGCTCCACGACACCTGCAGGACATAATGTCGACTCATAGCCTTGGCCACTTCACAGGAAGCCGACCCAACATCGCACGCGGGTGCGAAGAATCTTTTCGTCCGTCAGATTCGTTCGACACACGCCCAGTCACCTTCGCATCTGCCTCACGCAGACACCTATGTAACAAAATTTGCACACTTCATCACCTTCGGTGACCGGCGCGCGCGAGACACGCGCGCGCCGGTCACGACAAACCCCCGCCGAACCACGGTGCGCATCGGTAGAGACCCTGCGCAGCTTGCGTGAAGACCTCGGCCGTCCGAACGGGCCACGCAACGCGGTCCGCAGGAGTGAGCGCTCAGGCGGGCGCCCGGCCCACCCGGGCCGGCACCCCCGCGTCGCCTACGCGCGCCGCGCCAGCCGCAGCGTCTGCACCTCGAACGGTCGCAGCGACACCGTCACCGTGTCACCGTCCACCGTTGTCGTCGTGTCCGGGAAGGGCCGCTCCAGGAGGTCGGTGATCTGGGCGCCCGCCAGCGCGAAGCCGGTGCGCAGGATGCCGGTGGCCCGGCCGCCCCGGGACTCGTAGAGACGTACGACGACATCGCCCGAGGCGTCGTCGGCGAGCTTGACCGCCTCGATGGTGACGCCCTCGCCGTCGACGGAGACGACGGGCTCGGTCGGCCGGGCCTCAGCCACCCGCAGCGGCAGGTTGAGCGCGTATCCCTCCGCGACCGCGTCCCCGATGCTCGCGCCCGGCAGGAGCGAGTACGTGAAGCGGTGCTTCCCCTGGTCGGCCTCGGGGTCGGGCACACGGGGGGCGCGCACCAGGGAGAGCCGGACCGTCGTCGTCGTACCGCCGTCCTCGCGGACCGTGCGGGAGACGTCGTGGCCGTACGTCGAGTCGTTGATGACCGCGACGCCGTAGCCCGGTTCGCCGACGTGCACCCAGCGGTGGCCGTACACCTCGAACCGGGCCGCCTCCCAGCTGGTGTTCGTGTGGGTGGGGCGCTGGACGTGGCCGAACTGGATCTCGGCGGAGGAGTGCGGGGCCCGGATGTCCACCGGGAAGCCGGCCTTCAGGAACTTCTCGGCCTCGTGCCAGTCGATCTCCGTCTCGAAGTCGATGCGGGGGCTGCCCGCGCGGACGGTGATCGTCTGCACGATCCGCGAGCCCTTGCCGAAGGAGCGCTCCACCCGGATCGCGCCGAGCAGCGGGTCCTCGTCGACGACCGTGATCGAGTCGGCGTCCAGGAGGTCCGTGTAGCGGTTCTTGTAGTGCTTGTCGACGTCCCAGGCATCCCAGTAGTTCGGGAGGTCGCTGTGCAGTCGGAGCAGGTTGCCCGTGTCGGCGAGGACCTCGCGGTTCGCCTTCAGGTCGCGCACCGAGGCGAGGGTGCCGTCCTCGGCCAACTCGACGCGCACCAGGCCGTTTTCGAGGACCCGGCCGGTGACCGTCACCGGGTGCGGGGACTCGGCGACCGCGAGGGGCGCGCTGCCGCTCGCCGGTACCTCCGCGTACATCGGGACACCGGCCGACGTACGGACCACCTCGGCCCGGTCGTACGGGCTGGTGTTGAAGACCCGGGTCTCCGCTCCGCCGAGCGCGGCCAGCGCCTCGGCCGTCAGCACCTCCAACTCCTCGGCCACTCGGGCGTATTCGGCCTCCGCCTCGCGGTGCACCCAGGCGATCGAGGACCCCGGCAGGATGTCGTGGAACTGGTGCAGCAGGACCGTCTTCCAGAGCCGGTCGAGCTTCTCGTACGGGTAGGAGTAGCCCGGCGCGTGCAGCGCGGCCGTCGTGGCCCACAACTCGGCCTCGCGGAGCCTGTGTTCGCTGCGGCGGTTGCCCTGCTTGGTGCGGGCCTGCGAGGTGTAGGTCGCGCGGTGCAGTTCGAGGTAGAGCTCGCCGACCCAGACCGGGGCGTCCGGGTACTCCTCGCGCGCGGCGGCGAAGAACGCGTCGGGGTGTTCGACGACGACCTTCGCGGAGCCCTCCAGGTCGGCCAGCCTGCGCGCCCGTTCCATGATCTCGCGGGTGGGACCGCCGCCGCCGTCGCCCCAGCCGAAGGGGGCCAGCGAGCGCGTGCCACGGCCCTTGTCGGCGTAGTTGCGGACGGCCCGGGACATCTCCTCGCCGCTGAAGCGGGCGTTGTAGGTGTCGACCGGCGGGAAGTGGGTGAAGATGCGGGTTCCGTCGATGCCCTCCCACCAGAAGGTGTGGTGGGGAAGCTTGTTGGTCTGGTTCCAGGAGAGCTTCTGGGTCAGGAACCACTCGTTGCCGGCGAGCTTGGCGAGCTGCGGGTAGGCGGCGTTGTAGCCGAAGGAGTCCGGCAGCCAGACGCCCTTGGTCTCGACGCCGAAGTGCTCGATGAAGAACCGCTTGCCGTGGACGAGTTGGCGCGCGAGGGCCTCACCGCCGGGCAGGTTGCCGTCGGCCTCCACCCACATGCCGCCGACCGGCGCCCACTGGCCACGCTTCACCGACTCCTGGATACGGGCCCAGACCTGCGGGTAGTTGTCGCGCACCCACTCGTACTGCTGGGCCTGCGAGCAGGCGAAGACGAACTCCTCGTACTCGTCGGCGAGCGAGGTGACGTTCGAGAAGGTGCGGGAGGTCTTGCGCTTGGTCTCCCGGATCGGCCACAGCCAGGCCGAGTCGATGTGCGCGTGGCCGACGCCGGAGAGGGTGTGGGCGCTGGCGTGGGCGGGCTTGGACAGGACGGGCACGAGGGCGGCGCGGACCTCGGCCGCCGAGCCGGAGATGTCGTCCAGGTCCAGGAGGTCCAGCGCGTGGTCGAGCGCGTGCATGATCTCGTGCCGGCGCGGGTCCTGCTCGTTCAGCTCCAGCATCAGTTCGCGCAGCACCTGGATGTCCAGGTCGAGGTGCCAGACCTCTTCGTCCAGGACGGCGATGTCGGCGCGCCGGAAGGTGTAGAGGGGCTTGTCGCCGGCCGTGAGGACGTCGCCGAGCGGGGTCGGACGGGCGAAGTCGTTGGCCAGGATGTCCGGGTTGGACGCCGCCTCGACCAGGTAGTCGATCTCCTCGCCGCCGCTCGCCGGGTTGGCGATCGCCACGTACTGGTTGAGCGGGTTGACCGCCTTCAGGGGGGTGCCGTCCACGAGGTGGACGAGCGCCTCGGCCTGGTTGCCGGGCCAGTCGCCGGTGAAGCCGAGGTCGATGACGGCCTCGACGCGCCTGCCGGTCCACTCCGGCGGCACGGTCCCGCGCATCCGGAACCAGGTGGTCCCCCAAGGCGGGCCCCACGGGGTGTCCATGGCGAAGGGCTCGTACGAGGCGGCGGCGGCCTCCTCGAAGGGGACGGGCTCACCGGGAGCCTGCCAGGCCTCGACCTCGAAGGGCACGGACGCGGCGTAGGTGGCGGGCTTGATGCGCTGGTCGTGGACGCGGGCGACGCGCTCCTCGATACGGCGGCGTTCGTCATGCATAGGAAGTCTCCAGGAAGATGGAAAGCGCTTACTTAAGGTACGCCAAGCCTGGGTGGACCGAGGTGTAGCCGTCCACAAGACGGCGTGCCACGTTCACCGAGTCCACGAGCGGGTGCAGGGCGAATGCCTTCACCGCGGTCGTCCGCGAGCCCGACTCGGCGGTCGCCAGGACCTCCCGTTCCACCGCCTTCACCGCGCACACGAGCCCGGTGGCGTGGTCCGGCAGCGGGTCGACGGCGACGGGGTGCGCGCCGTTGGCGTCGACGTGGCAGGGCACCTCGATGACAGCCTCGGCGTCGAGCACCGAAAGGGTGCCGCGGTTGCGGACGTTGAGGATCAGGGTGGTGCGCTCGTCGCGGGCGATGGCCCGCATCAGGGCGAGCGCGACCTTCTCGTAGCCGCCGGAGAGGTCGTCCGCGTCGCGTTCGCCCGCGCCCGCCGCGTCCCGGTTCTCCGCCATGTACGTGGCCTCGCGCTCGGCGCGGGTACGGTCCCAGGCGGTCAGCGCGGCGGCGTCCGGGCGCGTCATCTCGTCGTAGAACGCGGCCTGCTGGTCGCGCAGGAAGGCGCCGCGGGTCTTCTCCGTCTGCTGGTAGGCGCGGACGGTCTCGCGGTTGAAGTAGTAGTAGTGCAGGTACTCGTTCGGGATCGCGCCCAGGGACTGGAGCCACTCCGGGCCGAAGAGCTTGCCCTCCTCGAAGGAGCCGAGCAGCTCCTGGTCGGCGAGCAGCCGCGGGAGTTCGTCGCGGCCGGCGACGCGCAGGCCGCGTACCCAGCCGAGGTGGTTGAGGCCGACGTAGTCGATCCAGGCCTCGCGCGGGTTCGCGCCCAGCACCTGGGCGATACGGCGGCCGAGGCCGACCGGCGAGTCGCAGATGCCGATCACGCGGTCGCCGAGGTGGCGGGACATGGCCTCGGTGACAAGACCGGCCGGGTTGGTGAAGTTGATGACCCAGGCGTCGGGGGCGAGGCGGGCCACCCGGCGCGCGATGTCGACGGCGACGGGCACCGTGCGCAGGCCGTAGGCGATACCGCCGGCGCCGACCGTCTCCTGCCCGAGCACGCCCTCGTCGAGGGCCACCCGCTCGTCGGCCGCCCGTCCTTCGAGTCCGCCGACGCGGATCGCGGAGAACACGAAGTCGGCGCCGCGCAGGGCCTCGTCGAGGTCCGTGGTGGCGGTGACCTCGGGGGCGTCCGGGTCGCCCGCGGCCTGCTCGGCCAGCACCCGGGTCACGGCGGAGAGCCGCCCCGCGTCCAGGTCGTGCAGCACGACCTGGGTGACGCGGCCCTCGGCCCGGTCCCCGAGGAGCGCTCCGTACACGAGCGGCACCCGGAATCCGCCGCCCCCCAGAATCGTCAGCCTCACGCTTCCTCCGCCTTTCCTGTCACGAGCACTTGCACGCCCGCCTCCTCCAGGGAGGACCGGGTCACCGCGTCCACCGGCGAGTTCGTCACCACCACGTCCAGGTCCTCGGGACCGCAGACCTTCGCCATCCCGGTCCCCGGGAACTTCGCCCGGTCGGCGAGCAGGACGACCCGCTCCCCCGCCTTGATCATGGCGCGCTTGACCGGCACCTCGACCACGGTGGTGTCCATCACCTGCCCGCCCGGCCGGACACCACTGGTGCCCAGGAAGACCCAGTCGGCGTGCAGCTGGCGCAGGTTGTCCTCGGTGAGGAAGCCGACCAGGGAGCGGTACTCGCGGCGGACCATGCCGCCGAGCAGCACCAGCTCGATGCCCTCGTCGTCCACCAGCTCCTCGAACACCACCAGATTGCTGGTGATCACGGTGATCCGGCGGCCGTGCAGCTGCCTGGCCAGCCGGAACGCGGTGGTGCCGATGTCGAGGAGGACGGACTGGCCGTCCTGGACCATCGACGCTGCCTTCGCCGCTATGGCGTCCTTCTCGGCCACCCGGACCTCGGCGACCTCGGCGAAGGGCTGGTCGCCCTCGTCGACGACCGCGCCGCCGTGCACCCGCGTCAGGAGGCCTTCCTCCTCCAGTCGCACCAGGTCACGGCGGACAGTGGCGGGACTCACGTCCAGTTGTCGGGAGAGATCGGTCACGGACGCGGGTCCCCCTGAACGCAGGGCCCGCAGGATGAGTTGATGTCGTCGCTCTGCCAGCACGCTGTGAACAGTACTCGTCATTCCCAATCATTTCCATGCTCAGTTCTGCTCAACTCTTGCCAAATCCGCGAGAGGCGCGCACGATCCTGTGCACCGCTTGCAGACTTTTGACGAGAGGACACGCTCGTGGGTGACGAACGGCCCGACGTGCTGCTCACCGGGCTGCTCTTCTACGACCTGGTCCTCACCGGGCTGGGCAAGCCGCCGACCCCCGGCGAGGAGATCTGGACCGAGGGCATGGGCGTGAGCCCCGGCGGCATCGCCAACCTGGCCGTGGCGGCCTCCCGCTTCGGCCTGCGCACCTCCCTGGCGACGGTCTTCGGCGACGACCACTACGGCTCGTACTGCCGTGAGGTCCTCGCCGGTCAGGAGGGCGTGGACCTCACGCTCTCCCGCACCGCGGACGGCTGGCACACCCCGGTCACCGTCTCGCTCGCGCACGGCGACGACCGGGCGCTGGTCACCCACGGCCAGGAGCCGCCGTACTCGCAGGACGAGCTGATGGGCGACCCGCCCGAGGCTCGCACCGCCCTCGTGCACCTCGAGGCCGAACCGCGCGCCTGGCTCGGCAAGGCGGCCGCGAACGGCACCCGGATCTACGCGGACGTCGGCTGGGACCCCACCCAGCAGTGGTCCAAGGACCTCCTCGACCAACTCTCCCTGTGCCACGCCTTCCTCCCCAACGAGGCGGAGGCGATGGCGTACACCCGTACCGACAGCGCGGTCGCGGCGCTCGGCACGCTCACCGAAGTGGTGCCGGTCGCCGTGATCACCCGCGGCGGCGACGGCGCGGTCGCGGTGGACCAGACGACGGGCGAGTACGCCGAGGTGCCCGCCCTGGACGTCGATGTCCTTGACGCGACGGGGGCCGGCGACGTCTTCGGCGCGAGCTTCGTCGCGGCCTCGCTCGGCGGCTGGCCGCTGGAGGAGCGGCTGCGGTTCGCGGTACTCGCCGCCGGGCTCTCCGTGCAGCGGCACGGCGGCGCGCTGGCGGCCCCCGGCTGGTACGGCGTGCACCGTTGGTGGCACTCCCTCGAAGATCCCGAACTGCGGCGCGCGTACGGATTCCTGGCCGAGCGGATACCGGCCGACCCCGGTCCGCCCGTCCGGTACGCACCCGTCACCCCCCACTGAACCCGTCCGGCACGCCGGGTCCCCCCATGAACCTCCTGATCGGCGCCCCTCGTAGGCGAAGAACTTCACAGCACTTCTAAGAACCGAAAGGCGGTGGGAGCTGTGCGGCTCTCACGAAGAGGCCTGCTGCGCGCGGGCCTGGCCGGTACGGCCGCCACCGCGCTCGGCGGCCTGGCGACCGGCTGTGCCGTCCCGACCGGCTCGACCGGCCGGAACATGGTCCTGTGGTACTGGAGCGGCGGCCTGAGCCCCAAGGTCGTCGACGACGCCAAGGCCCGCTACGACAGCGCGGTGAACCTCCAGGCCATCCAGATCGGCGGCTACTACCGCTCGAAGCTGATGACCACGATGACCGGGCGGGCCCACATCCCCGACATCGCCGGTCTCAAGGGCGAGGACATGGCCTCGTACCTGCCGAACTCCGACCAGTTCATCGACCTGCGCACGCTCGGTGCCGACAAGCTGAAGGCCCAGTACCTGGACTGGAAGTGGAACGAGGGCATCGCCGAGGACGGCTCGATGGTGGGCTTCCCGATCGACTGCGGTCCGGTCGCGCACTACTACCAGCCCGCCGTCTTCGAGAAGGCCGGACTGCCCCATGAGCCCGAGGACGTCTCCAGAGAACTGGCCACCTGGGACCAGTTCATGGACGCCGGCGAGCGGCTGCGGAAGCGGGTCCCCGGCGCGTTCATCCTCACCGACGCCCTCAGCATCTACGGCATCTCGGTCAACCAGTCCACCAAGCGGTTCGTCGACAGGGACCGGCACTTCATCGGCGACCAGGAACATGTGCGCACGGCCTGGGACCGTGCCGTGGAGGCCACCCGCCGCGGTCTGGTCTCGAAGATCGTCAACGGCACGCCGGACAACATCTCCGCCACCGAGCGGGGCCTGCTGCCCAGCCAGCTCAACGCCTCCTGGGCGGCCGGCGACATCAAGCTCAACGTCCCGAAGACCAAGGGCAAGTGGCGGGTGGCGAGCTGTCCGGGCGGTCCTTCCAACATCGGCGGCTCGTTCCTGGCGATCACCAAGGCGTGCCGGGAGCCCGAGCGGGCCTTCGAGATGATCACCTGGATGCTCGACGCGGGCAATCAGGCCCAGGGATTCGTCGACTCCGTTCTCTTCCCGTCGACCCCGGCCTCGTACGCCATGAGGAAGCTGCGCGAGCCGGACGAGTTCTTCGGCGACCAGATCACCATGGACGTCTTCGGACCGGCGGCGGAGAAGATCCCGGTCGCCTACAACAGTCCCTACGACGTGGCGCTCAAGACCCCGATCGACGACGAACTGCGGAACTTCTCCGTCCTCGGCAAGAACGCGGAGCAGGCCTGGAAGGACGCCATGAGCAAGTGCCGACGCATCGCGGACCACCTGGGGGTGAGTTACTGATGGCCACCGCACCCGTGATCCAGACGCCCCCGGCGGTCGTGCCCCCCGCCCCGCCCGTGCACCGCGCGAAGGGCATCCTGAGCTACTGGCGGCTCTACGCCGCGATCTCCCCCTTCTATCTGCTCTTCCTCGCCTTCGGGCTGATCCCGGTCGGCTTCTCGCTCTACCTGTCGTTCCACCGCTGGGACGGACTCGGCTCGATGGAGTTCGCCGGCCTGTCGCAGTACCGCTATCTGGTCTCCGACAGCCAGTTCTGGAGCTCGATCGGGAACACGCTCATCATCTGGGCGCTGGCCACCTTCCCGATGATCTTCCTGTCGATGGTCACGGCCGTGATGCTCAACTCGGCGGTCCGCTTCAAGAACGTGTACCGCTTCGCCTTCTTCCTGCCGAACGTCACCTCGATCGTGGCGGTCGCGATCATCTTCGGCTCGGTCTTCTCCACCAACTTCGGCCTGGTCAACGCGCTTCTGCAGGCGGTCGGTCTCGACCAGGTGGCGTGGCTGAACACACCCTGGGGCATCAAGGTCGCCATCGCGACGCTGATGACCTGGCAGTGGACCGGCTACAACGCGATCATCTTCCTCGCCGGTCTCCAGACGATTCCGGGCGAGCTGTACGAGGCGGCGCGGATGGACGGCGCGGGGCCCGTGCAGACCTTCTTCCGGGTCACGCTGCCGCTGCTGCGGCCGACGCTGCTCTTCGTGCTGATCATCTCGACGGTCACCGGTCTGCAGACCTTCTCCGAGCCACAGGTGCTGCTCCAGACCACGGACAACAACTCCTCGTTCGCGGGCGGTCCGGGCCACTCGGGCCAGACCATGGTCCTCTACTTCTTCCAGCAGACCTTCGACAACAACGACTTCGGATACGGCGCCGCCGTCGCCTGGGGGATCTTCCTCGTCGTCATCATCTTCTCGATCGTCAACTGGCGCCTGGTCCAGCGCCGGGGCGAGGACTAGGGAGGCCGCGACCATGCCATCCATCAAGGGTTCGGGGCGCACGACGTCCAGCTGGGGTCCGGGGCGCACATCGTCCATCAAGGGATCACAACGCCGGGGCATCGCCCTCCATCTGGTCCTGATCGTCGGTCTGGTGCTCTCGGTCTTCCCTTTCTACTGGGCCGTGATCATGTCGACGCACCAGTCGACCGAGATCTTCTCCTACCCGCCGAAGCTGCTGCCCGGCTCGCACCTGTTCGAGAACGTCCGCCATCTCTTCGACAACGTCGACTTCTTCGGGTCGATGTTCAACTCGCTGCTCGTCGCCACCTCGGTGACGTTCCTGGTCCTGTTCTTCGACTCGCTGGCGGCGTTCGTCTTCGCCAAGTTCCACTTCCCGGGCCGCCGGACACTGTTCGCCGTGATGATGGCGATCTTCATGGTGCCGGCACAGCTCCAGGCCATCCCGCAGTTCGTGATCATGGCGAAGCTCGGCTGGATCGGCACGATGACCGCGCTGATCGTGCCGGCGGCGGCCAACGCGTTCGGCATCTTCTGGATGCGCCAGTACATGAAGAGCGCGATCCACGACGAGCTGATCGACGCCTCCAAGCTCGACGGCGCCGGATTCCTGCGCCAGTACTGGCACGTGGCACTCCCCGTGGTCCGCCCCGGCCTCGCCTTCCTCGGCATCTTCACCTTCATGGGCCAGTGGAACGACTACGCCTGGCCGCTGATCGCCCTCACCAACCCGGACAACGTGACCCTCCAAGTCGCGCTGTCCCAGCTCAACGGCGTGCACGGCACTACCGACTACGGGATGGTCATGACCGGCGCGCTGCTCGCCCTCGTACCGCTGCTGATCGTCTTCGCGATCGGCGCCAAGCAGATCATCGGCGACCTGGGCAAGGGGGCCATCCGTTGACGAGCGATCCACTGATCGCCCTGCGCCCCTGGGAGGCACCCGAGGTGACCTCCTGGGGGCGTCTGCCGATGAACGCCGTGGACCGGCGCTCCCCGGCGCTCTCCCTCGACGGCGAGTGGCGGTTCCAGCTCCTGCCCGGCCCGCTCGCGGAGCCCGGCCCCCAGTGGTCCTCCGCGCAGGTTCCCGGTGCCTGGACCCTCCAGGGCACCGACGACCTGCCCTGGTACACCAACGCCCAGATGCCGTGGGGCGAGTTCCCGCCCGCGTCTCCCGAGGCGAACCCGACGGGCGTGTACGAGCGTGAGGTCGACGTTCCGGCCGGGTGGGCGGGCCGGCGGATCGTGCTCCAGGTGGGCGCCGCCGAGAGCGTGCTGCTGGTGCACGTGGACGGGCAGCCCGTCGGCGTCTCCAAGGACTCGCACCTGGCGGCCGACTTCGACCTCTCCGCCGTGCTGCGCCCCGGCGCGGTGCACACCGTGCGGCTCACCGTCGTGAAGTGGTCGGACGCTTCGCACATCGAGGACCAGGACCAGTGGTGGCACGGAGGCATCACCCGCCCGGTGCTGCTGTACGCCACCGATCCGCTGTATCTGGCCGACGTGACCGTGCGGACCCGGCTCGACGGCGAGCTGCGGGTGGACTGCAAGGTGCGGCACGCCTCGGGCCCGCTCCCCGAGGGCTGGTGCGTCACCGGAGAACTGGACACCCACCTCCTCGTCCAGGACACGGAGCTCGACCGCTTCAACGAGGAGGACGGCAGGGTCTCCGACTTCCTCGGCGAGGCGCGGCTGAGCACGGTCGTCGACGACGTCCGCGCCTGGACGGCGGAGACACCCGAGCTGTACGGCCTCACCGTCCGGCTGCACCGCCCCGACGGCACGGTCGCCGACAGCTCGTTCCACCGGGTGGGCTTCCGCGAGGTCGAGATCCGCGGCCGGGACCTGCTCCTCAACGGCGAGCGGATCTACATCCGGGGCGTCAACCGGCACGACTTCCATCCGCTGACGGGACGGACGGTGAGTCACGCGGACATGCGCGCGGACCTGGAACTGCTGAAACGCTTCGGCTTCAACGCGATCCGCGCCGCCCACTATCCGAACGACCCCTCGCTCCTCGACCTCGCGGACGAACTGGGCTTCTACGTCGTCGACGAGGCGGACATCGAGGCGCACGACCACGCCCACGAGATCGCCGACGACCCCCGCTATCTGGGCGCCTTCGTGGACCGCGTCTCGCGGATGGTGCTCCGCGACAAGAACCACCCCTGCGTGATCATCTGGTCGCTGGGCAACGAGTCCGACTACGGCGCCAACCACGACGCGGCGGCGGGCTGGCTCCGCCGCCACGACCCGACCCGGCCCCTCCAGTACGAGGGCGCGGCCAAGCTCGACTGGGCCGACCCGGCGCTCGCCTCCGACATCGCCTGCCCCATGTACGCGCCCGTCGAGGACTGTGTCGCCCACGCCCTCTCCGGCGATCAGACCAAGCCGCTCATCCAGTGCGAGTACTCGCACGCCATGGGAAACAGCAACGGCACGCTCGCCGACCACTGGGCCGCCATCGAGTCAACCCCGGGTCTTCAGGGCGGTTTCATCTGGGAGTTCTGGGACCACGGCATTCTCCAACGTGTGAACGACGGCAGACCTGCCGGGCGCGCGGGCACCGGACAGTACGAGAACGGTGTCGCGGCCCCCGGCTACCGCTGGGCCTACGGCGGTGACTTCGGCGAGGTGATCCATGACGGCGTCTTCATCGCCGACGGGGTCGTCTTCCCCGACCGCACGCCCAAGCCGGTGATGTACGAGCACCGGGAGATCGCGGCGCCGGTGCGGCTGACCCGCGACCGGGGCGGGCTCCGGATCTCCAACCACCAGCACTTCCAGGATCTGCGGTGGCTGGCGGCCGAGTGGTCGCTCGCCCTCGCGGACGGCGGCACCCGCACCGCGCCGGCCGAACTGCCCGATCTGGGACCGGGCGAATCGGCCTCGGTGCCGCTTCCCTTCGCCCTGCCCGAGAACGGCGGGGAGGCCTGGCTCACGCTGCGGGTGACGACGGCCGAGGACCAGTCGTGGGGACCGCGCGGTACGGAGGTGTGTGTGCCGCAGGTGCGGCTGCGGGCCCCGGATCCGGTCGACCCGGTGCGCGTCCCCGGCGAGGTCGAGGTCGACGACGACGGCCTCCTGGTCCACCCCCTCCTCACCTCCGCCCCCGTGCTGTCGCTCTGGCGCGCCCCGACCGACAACGACGAGCTGGGCGGCATGGCGGCGCGCTGGCACGACTGGGGGCTCGACACGCTCGTACGGAAGGCCGTCGCCGTACGCCGCGAGGACGGCCGGGTCACCGTGCTCGCCGAGTACGCGACCGGCGCGGGCCCGGTGCGCCACGAGCAGGTGTTCACCCGCGTCGAGGGCGGTGTCCGCGTCGAGGAGACGGCCGTACTGCCGGACGGGCTCGACGACGTGGCACGGGTCGGCTCCGTCCTGGAGACCGTCGCCGGGCTCGATGTCCTGGAGTGGTTCGGCCAGGGCCCCTGGGAGTCCTACCCGGACCGGAGTTCGGGCGTGCCCGTGGGACACCACACCCTTCCCGTGGCCGAGCTGTTCACTCCCTACCTGCGCCCGCAGGAGAGCGGCGGGCGGCACGGCGTACGGCGCTTCACCCTGTCGGCGCCGGACGCCACGGGCCTGAGCGTGGACCTCGCGGAGCCCTGCCAGGTCTCCGTGACCCGCTACCGGGCCGAGGATCTGGCGGCCGCCGCGCACCACGACGAGCTGGTGCCGCGGCCCGGCTGTGTCGTGCACCTCGACGCCGCGCACCGCGGCCTGGGCACCGCCTCGTGCGGGCCCGACACCTCGCCCTCCTACCTCATCGCGGCCGGTACCCACCACTGGTCCTGGACGCTGCGGGTGCTCTGACGGCACACGCACCTCACCCCTCTTCTATGGAGCAGACGTGTGTACTTCCCATGGCCGGACGGAGGCCGAGCAGGCCGGCGCCGGCAGGCGTAACTTCCTGCGGGCCACGGCGCTGATCGGCGCGGCGACAGCCGTCTCGCTGCCCGCGGTCGCCACCGCGCAGGCCGCCGTCCCCGCCTCGGCGGGATCGGCGTGGCGGCCCGACCCGGAGAGCCGCCGTTTCACGCTCGCCGTGATGCCCGACACGCAGTACCTCTTCGACGGGGCGAGCATCAATCCAGCCCCCATCGAGGCGTCGCTCCGTTACCTCCTGGAGCACGGCAAGGACGACAACATCGTCTTCCTCTCCCACCTGGGCGACATCACGGAGAACGGCGCGAAGGCCGAATTCGCCGCGGCGGGCAAGGCGTTCGAGCTGCTCGACCGGCGGGGCGTCGGCTACAGCGTCCTCGCGGGCAACCACGACATCAGGTCGTCCACGGACGACCAGCGCGGCGCGACCCCCTACCTGGACGCCTTCGGGCCGGAGCGCTTCGCGGACAAGCGCACCTTCGGCGGCGCCTCCCCGGACGGCTACAACACCTTCCACCTCTTCAGGGCGGCCGGCCGGGAGTGGCTCGTCCTCGCCCTGGACTGGCGGCTGTCGGCGAAGGGCTACGCCTGGGCCAGTGACGTCATCGCCCGGCACCCCGAGGCGCCCGTCATCCTCACCACGCACGAACTCGTCTACGGCGACGACGCCCTCTCCTCGTACGGCCAGCAGCTCTGGGACAAGCTGATCCGTGACCACGACCAGATCTTCCTGACCCTCAACGGCCACTACTGGCCCGCCGCCCGCGCCACCCGCGAGAACGCGTCGGGGAACGACGTCCACCTTCACCTGACGAACTATCAGAACCGTTACTACGGCGGCGCGGCGATGATCCGCCTCTACCACTTCGACCTCGACCGGGACACCATCGACTTCGAGACGGTCTCGCCGTGGATCCTGGGCCGGGCGGCCAAGGGACTCAACGAGCTCGAGCGCCAGGAGATGGAACTCAGCGGCGACGCCGACCGGTTCTCCGTCGACATCGACTTCGAGCGGCGCTTCGCGGGCTTCGCGCCGGTACCGGCCCGCCCGGCGCGCCCCGCCTCGAAGATGCTGGTCCGGGGCACGGTCGCGTACTGGCGCTTCGACGGACACCAGGACGGTACGGCGGTCGAGGGAACCGTGCGCGACCTGTCCGGGCAGGGCAACGACCTCATCGTGGTCAAGGTCGGCGACGGCACCCTCACCTGGTCGAAGGACCACCACCCCGACCAGCCGGGACACGGCAGCCTCGAATTCCAGGGCGGCAAGCCCCCGTTGAAGGGCGCCTACCTCCGCACGGTCGACGGTGCTCCCCTCAACTCGGCCACTTTCAAGCGCGGTTACACCATCGAGGCCTTCTACCGGGTGCCCGCCGACTGGAGCGGCTCCCGCAACGCGTGGGCCGGACTGGTCAGCCGCACCGGCACGGGCGGCGGCGCCGGCAAGACCGAGGGCGACCCGGACGAGCCGCTGGCCACCCTCTCGCTGACCGACGGACCCGGCCCCCAGTGGGCGGTGCGCCCCCTCAACCAGCAGGGCATCGCGACCAACTGGGGCGACGAGACGGCCCGCGAGCAGTGGTGGCACGTCGCCGTGGTCAACGACGGATCCCACACGACGATGTACGTCCAGGGCTGCCCGGTCGCCCGCAACCCCACCGCGGTCGCCGTCGGACTCACCTCCCTCGGGCTGCCCTGGCTGCTCGGCGGCTACGAGTACGCGGGCAAGATCGACCAGATCCTCTACGGCCGGCTCGGGGACGTACGGATCGCCGAACGCGCCCTGCCCGTCACGTCGTTCATGAACCACTGACCCGAGGAACCCCCCAGACCATGACCGACCAGCAGCTGCCCGCCTGGGCCGATCCGTCCGTCTCCCCGTCCCGCCTCGACGCGCAGGGTGTCTCCAGACGCCAACTGCTGCGCCGGGCAGGCCTGTTCAGCGCCGCCTTCGCCGCCGGTTCCCTGGCGACCCCGGCGGTGGCGCACGGCCAGGACCTCGGCGGCAACGACCCACGTCTCGCCTACCTCGTCGGCGACCACCACGTCCACACGGTCTACAGCCACGACGCGAAGTACACGTTCTCCCAACTCGCCTCCGCGGGTGCCGAGTACGGCCTGGACTGGATGGTGTTCACCGAGCACTCCAACTTCGGGCACGCCCAGTACGGCGCCCCGCTGGAGCGGCGGGAGATCCTCCAGGCGCGCGCCGAGAACCCGCGTCAGCTGATCTTCCAGGGCCTTGAGTGGTACATCCCCGCCGCCGAGCACGGCACGGTCTTCGCCGCCCCGGGCCGCCACGAGGTCGACCTGCTCACCCGGTTCGAGCTGGCCTACGACGGCAAGCTGCTCGGGTACACCGACGGCGCCGCCGACAACGCGAACACGGCACGCAATCAGGCGCACGCCGTCAAGGCGATCAAGTGGCTGGCCGAGCAGCGGCGCACCGGATACGTCGACGACGTACTGGTCCTCGCCAACCACCCGCTGCGCCTGGGCATCGACTCGCCCCGGGAGATGCGCGACTGGCGGGACGCGGCGCCCGAGATCATGATCGGCATGGAGGGCGCCCCCGGCGCCCAGGGCGCGGCCATCCCCGGCTGGCGCGGCACGAACTCGATCCGCGGCGAGTACGAGAACAAGCCGTCCGCCCAGTCCTGGTCCGGCTACCCGGCGGACGCCTACCTCACCTACGGCGGCTTCGACTGGGCGACCGCGACGGTGGGCGGCCTTTGGGACGCCATGCTGTCCGAGGGCAGGCTGTTCTCGGTCACCACCAACTCGGACGCCCACCGGATCGTGTTCGACACCTGGAAGAACGGCGACTGGCCGGCCGGGCAGAACTTCGACAACACCGGCAAGCTGCCGGACCCGGTGAACACCGACACCCCGCAGGCCGGCAGCGACTTCTGGCCCGGCCAGTTCAGCCGCACCCACGTGGGCGTCACCCGCTACGGCTACCGCGCGGTGATGTCGGGCCTGCGGGCCGGCCGGGTCTGGCTCGACCACGGACACCTGATCGACGGGCTCGACGTCCGGCTCAAGCGCGACCGCGACCAGGGGCGCGGCGTGACCATGGGCGGCCGGCTGCGCGTCCGCGAGGGCGACAGGCTGACCCTGTCGATCACGGTGACCAGCGCCTCGCGCCCCAACCCGCGGGGAATCCTGCCCGAGTTGGCGCACGTCGACGTGATCCGCGGTGCGGTACGCGGTCCGGCCGCCGCCCGCGACGACTGGCGGGCGCCCGACACCAGGGTCGTCCGCACGGTGGACGTCAGCGGCCGGAAGGGGACGTACACGCTGCGCGTCCCGCTGGTCGCGGGCGACGAGTCCTTCTACGTCCGGCTGCGCGGCAGCGACGGCAACCGGGGCGGCGCGGGATATCTGGGCGCCGGCGTCGACCCGCACGGCCCGATCACCCACGCGCCCGGGGACGGTGACCCGTGGGCCGACACCTGGTTCTACGCGAACCCGGTCTTCGTCGATGTGACGGGCCGCTGAGTGCGTCAGACGTAGAACCTGGAGAGGCTCTGGAGGACGGCGGCGGGCTTCCCGCCGCCGTCGGTCTCGATCGTGCCGTCGACGGTGATCTGGACTCCGCCCGGCACGTCCTCGACCGAGGCGAGCCTCGCGACCAGCCTGATCCGCGATCCCGCCTTCACCGGCGAGGGGAAACGCACCTTGTTCAGGCCGTAGTTGACCTTCGTCGTCACGCCCTCGACGTCCAGCAGCTCCGTGAAGAGCGGGATGAAGAGGGCGAGGGTGAGGTAGCCGTGGGCGATCGGGGCGCCGAAGGGGCCTGCCGCCGCCCTCGCCGGGTCGACGTGGATCCACTGGTGGTCACCGGTCGCGTCGGCGAAGGTGTTGATCCGCTCCTGGGTGATCTCGATCCACTCGCTGGTGCCGAGGTCGCCGCCCGCGAGCTTCCTTAGTTCGTCGAGGCCGTTCACGGTGATGCTCATGTGCCGTTCCCTGTCTGTGAGTTGGTGCCGTAGCGCTGGCGCACACGGGACTTGAGGAGCTTTCCGGAGGCGGTGCGCGGGAGTTCGTCCACGACGACCACCGACTTGGGGATCTTGTACTTGGCGAGCCGCCCGGCGAGCGCGGCCAGCACGTCGTCCGGGTCCAGCTCGACGCCTTCCCCGGCGACGACGACCGCGCGCGGCACCTCGCCCCACTTGTCGTCCGCGACGCCGATGACCGCGCACTCGACGATGTCGGGGTGGGCCAGCAACTGGTCCTCGATCTCGGCGGGGTATATGTTCTCGCCACCCGAGATGATCATGTCCTTGATGCGGTCCACGATGAAGACGTAGCCGTCCTCGTCGATCCGGGCGGCGTCCCCGCTGCGGAACCAGCCGTCGGCGAACACGGCGGCCGTCTCGTCCGGCAACCCCCAGTAGCCGGGCATGACATGGGGTCCGCGGACGACCACCTCACCCGTTTCCCCGATGCCGGCCGGCGTGAAGTCGGGCCGCACGACCCGCACATCGCTGAAGAAGTGCGGCACCCCCGCCGAACCCGCCTTGCTCGCCGCGTGTTCCGCGTCCAGGAAGAGCGTGCCGGGCGCGGCCTCGGTCATGCCGTAGCCCTGGAGGAAAGTGAGCCCGCGCTCCTGGTAGGCGGCGATGAGCGGGGTGGGCACCGGGGACCCGCCGCAGGTGAGGATCCGCAGTGACGACAGGTCGGCGTCGGCCCAGCGCGGATGGCGGGCCACCTGGTCGAACATCGTCGGCACGCCGAACATGAAGGTGATCCGGTGCCGTTCGATCAGGTCGAAGGTGGCCGCGGGGTCGAAGCTCTCGGCCAGCACGCAGGTGCCGCCCTTGAGCAGCACCGGCAGGGCGAGCATGTTCAGCCCGGCGGTGTGGAACAACGGGGCGGACACCAGGGCGCGTTCGTCGGCGACCAGGTCGGTGTCCACGAGGACGTTGACGGCGTTCCAGATCAGATTGCCGTGCGTGAGCATCGCGCCCTTGGGGCGGCCTGTCGTGCCCGAGGTGTACATGATGACGCAGGTGTCGTCGGCGGTGACGGGCTGGTCGACCGGTTCGGCGGCGGCCCGGTCGATCAACTCCTCGTAGCGCGGGCCGATTTCGACGTAGGTCCGGACGTCGGCGTCGCCGGGCAGGCCGGCGACGAGTCCGGCCAGTGCCGGGGCGTACACCAGGGCCTTGGCTCCCGAGTCGCCCAGCTGGTAGGCGATCTCGGGTCCGGCGAGGCGGGGGTTGAGCGGCACGAAGACCGCGCCGAGCGTGCCGGCCGCGAAGAGGGTTTCCAGGTACGACGGGTGGTTGGGGCCCAGATAGCCGATCCGGTCGCCGCGGCGGAGGCCGAGGGCGCGCAGGGCCTGGGCGAGGCGGGTGGTGCGTTCGTACAGTCGCGCGTAGGTGACTTCGGTGGCCCCGTGGATCAGGGCGGTGCGTTCGGGCGTCTTGCGGGCCCGGCGTGCGGGCCACGACCCCAGTCCCTCGTTGCGCATCGTCGCGCCCCCTTGCGAGTTACGGATACGACCGGCGGAGCTACGGTTTCGTCAGCCCGAGCAGCCGGGCGGCGTTCTCCTTGAGGATCTTCGGCCGGACCTCGTCCTTGATCGGCAGCTTCGCGAAGTCGGCGAGCCAGCGGTCGGGGGTGAGGACGGGATAGTCGGAGCCGAAGAGGACCTTGTCCTTCAGCAGGGTGTTGGCGTACTGCACGAGTTGCGGCGGGAAGTACTTCGGCGACCAGCCGGACAGGTCGATGTGCACGCCCGGCTTGTGCGTGGCGACGGCGAGGGCCTCGTCCTGCCAGGGGAAGGACGGGTGCGCCAGGATGATCTTCAGATGCGGGAAGTCCGCGGCGACGTCGTCCACGTGCAGGGGGTTGGAGTACTTGAGGCGGATGCCGCCCCCGCCGGGCACCCCGGCGCCGATGCCCGTCTGCCCCGTGTGGAAGAGGGCGATGGTGCCCGTCTCCTCGATCACCTCGTACAGCTCGTACGCCACCGACCTGTCGTTGGGGAAGAAGCCCTGGACGCTGGGGTGGAACTTGAAGCCCTTCACCCCGTACTCCTCGACCAGCCGACGGGCCCGCTTGACCCCCGCCCTGCCGCGGAAGGGGTCGATGGAGGCGAACGGGATCAGCACGTCCGCGTTGGCGGCGGCGGCCTCGGCGACCTCCTCGTTCGGGACGGGTGCGGTGCCGGTGGCGGACTCGGCGTCGACGGTGAAGATCACGGCGGCCATCCGCCGCTCGCGGTAGTAGGCGGCCGTCTCCTCCAGGGTCGGCTTCCGCTTGCCCTCGACCTTGAAGTAGGCGGCGGAGGCGTCGTTCAGGCCGTCGTCCAGGGAGGAGTGCCCCTTGGAGGACACCTCCGCATGGGTGTGGACGTCGATCGCGACGAGTTCGTCCGGGTTCATCACGCCTCCGGAAGCTTCGGCGCGGGGATGCCGACGGTCTGCGGTTCGGCGCCCACGGAGGTGGGCCAGGCGTCGGCGAGGGTGTCCGGGGTCCAGCCGCCGTCCGCGTACGCCGCCCTGATCTCCCGCGGGTGCGACCAGAGCGCCACCTTGTCACCGCCGATTCCGATGGCCTGCCCGGTGACACCCCGGGCGGCGTCGGAGGCGAGGAAGGGGACGAGGGCCGCGCAGTCCTCGGGGGTGCCGAAGCCCTCGCCCTTACGGAGGAAGTCGGGGAGCGGCTCACCCTCGCGCATGGCCTCGACGTAGGGGGCGAAGGCGGGGATGGTCTCGGTCATCGCGGTCGCGGCGACCGGGACGATCACGTTGACGGTGATGCCCGCGCGGCCCAGCTCCATCGACCAGGTACGGGCCATGGCGGCGATGCCGGCCTTCGCGGCGGCGTAGTTGGTCTGACCGAAGTTGCCGCGCTGGCCGGCCGGCGAACCGACCAGGATCAGGGTGCCGCCCTCGCCCTGCTCGCGCAGGCGCACCGCGGCGGCGCGGGCGCAGGTGAAGGTGCCCTTCAGATGGGTGGTGATCACCGCGTCGAAGTCCTCGTCGGTCATCTTCCACAGGACCTTGTCGCGCAGGATGCCGGCGTTGGTGACCAGGATGTCGAGCCGTCCGAACTCGTCGACCGCACGGGCGACGAGCCGGTCCGCGGCCTCGGCCGTGCCGACCGCGACGACCTCGGCCACGGCCCTGCCGCCCGCTTCGTTGATGGACTTAACGGCCTGCTCGGCCACGGCCTCGTCGATGTCGTTGACGACCACCTTGGCGCCGACCGCCGCGAGTGCGTGGGCGTAGGCCAGGCCGAGGCCGCGGCCGCTGCCGGTGACGACGGCCACCTTGCCGGTGAGATCGATGCTGGGCACGGGGAGGTCCCTTCGCGTGGTGGCGCGGCTACGAGTCGCCTCGCCGCGGCTTCGACATCGAAGCTAAGAGCAATAATTGTTGACGTCAATAGTTGTTGCCGTCCCTTCCTTAGGTCATGCTGTGTTCCGTACGTATGAACCGCCCCACCCCGGGGCCCGGCCCAGGGAGCCCGTCATCGCAGGTCAGCAGCGCGTCACCAGCCCCGCTCCGCCTGATGCCATCGACGCCCGGGAGCCGTGGATGCGCGGGCTGCACGCGGACACCGGGTACCTGCTGTACCGGCTGGGCCTGCGTTCGGGGCAGCTCTTCAACACCTTCCTGCAGGAGTCCGGGCTGCGCCTGCGGCACTACGCGCTGCTGCGTTTCCTGGCCACCTCCGACGGCGCGCTGCAACGCGAGCTGAGCTCACACCTCGGCTACGACCCGAGCGCGATCGTGGGGCTCGTCGACGACCTGGAGAAGCTCGGTTTCGCCGAGCGGCGCCCCTCCCCCGACGACCGCCGCAGCCGGACCGTCGTACTCACCGGGGACGGCCGGACCTTCCTGCGTGACACCGACGAGGCGGGCCTGCGCGTGACGAACGACCTGCTCAAGCCCCTGGCCCCCGCCGAGCGGGAGACCCTGCACGCGCTGCTGCGACGCGTCGCCGAAACCGAACTCGACTGACGGCGCGGGCCATGACCGCGCTGTCCGCGCCCGACCGCCTCCTCGCGGTGCTCGCCGCGTTCGACCACGAGCACCCCGCGCTGTCCCTGACGGACATCAGCCGCCGCGCCGGGCTCACCCTCACCACGGCGCACCGGCTCGTGGGCGCGCTCACCGAGTGGGGCGCCCTGGAGCGGGACGAGGACGGTGTCTACCACGTGGGCCTGCGCCTCTGGGAGGTCGCGGCGCTCGCACCGCGCGGGCTCGCGCTGCGGCAGATCGCGCTGCCCTACCTGGAGGACCTGTACGAAGCCACGCACGAGAACGTGCAGTTGGCGGTCCGCGACGGCTTCGAGGTCGTCTACATCGAGTGGATATCCGGGCGCTCCGCGGTCGGCGTACGCATCCAGGTCGGCGCCCGCTGGCCGCTGCACGCCACCGGCGTGGGGCTCGCGTTGCTCGCGCATGGCGACCCCGCGTTCCAGGAGGCCTACTGCGAGCGCCCGTTGGCCGCCTTCACCCCGTACACCGTCACCGATCCGGCTCGGCTGCGCCGGGAGCTGGCCGAAGTGCGGCGCGTGGGCGTGGCGGTGAGCAGTCGTCAGATCACCGAGGACGCGCTGTCGGTGGCCGCTCCGGTGCGCGGCGTGGGCGGGCCCGTTGTCGCCGCCGTGTCGGTCGTGGTCCCTCAAGTCGATTCTCGGGTACCGGTGTTGATACCCGCGGTGCGGGTCGCTGCGCGCGGGATCTCCCGGGCGCTGGGGTGGCGTCCGGAGCCGCGCTGAGGATCCGCCGGGAGCCGGGAGCCGTCCTCACGAGACTCCGTACCGGGTGCCGGGCCGTCCTCACGAGACTCCGTAACAGCCCTCCGGCTCCACCTTCTCGGCGGTGGCGCTCTTCTTTCCGGCGTGGAACTCGTAGCAGTCCCTTCCCATCGAGTCCGTACCGCCCGAGAGCCACGCCACGGCGGTCAGCCGGCCGTTCTCGGCCTCCGCACCCTCCAGGTCGATCCCCGGGGTCTCCCATACGGCCGCGCTCCGGGCGGACTCGGCACCGCCGCTCATCACCGCCGTGCGCAGTTCGGCCACGACGTCCTCGGCGACGGCGACGGCGTCCCGGCCGGGTGCGGACGAGCGCGCCGAACACACCCGTTGGGACACCTCGCGCACGGAGACGGACGGCTCCGTGCCCGCCGGAACCACCTCGAAGCGGTAGCAGCCGTCCGCCTGCGCCGAACCGAAGAACCCGCCACCCACGAAACCCACGAACCGCGCCGTGACGGTCACCCGTCGGCCGTCCCGCCGGATCTCGCTGTCGGGCTTGTTCACGCTCCGGACCGCTCGCAGGATCTCCGTGTCGAGCAGTACGCCGTCCCCCGCCGCCCGCGCCAGTTCGGCGCTCGTCCCGTCCACCGCGGTCGCCAGTTGGTCCTGTGCGTCGTTCTCGGCCCGCGAGTCCGTGATCCGGACCGACACCATCACGCCGATGACCAGGACCAGTGCGAGCATCAGCACCGCCAGACAGCCGTTCGTCAGACATCCCCCGCGTCTCGCCATGCCCGCAGGCTGCCCGCCCCCCGGCCCCGCGACGGAGCTCGTGTCCGACACGTGATCGAACAGGGCCCCGGACGAGACAGCGCCCGCGCGCGGGACGCTCTCGGAGCGCCCTCACAGGAATCTCAGGTGGGACCCCCTGGATTCAAAGAATCAACAAATGGAAGAGGCGCAGGATGCACCCGCAGTGGTGATCTAAGAAAGGCGTACCGTGGGCGACCCTCAGATATCGAACCGGTCCGAGCAGCAGCCGAACCGGTCCGGGCGGCAGGCATCGAACCGGTCCGCACGTCCCGCGTGGTCCCGGCGCGGGATCCTCGCCGTGCTCGGTGCCGTTCCGGCGACCGTCCTGACGGGTTGCGGCGACTCGGCGGACGCCTCGGAGGCGACGACCGCGACACCCGCCGCGAGCACCGGGGCGCAGACGAAGGCCAAGGCGCCGTCGATCACGGTGACTCCCGCCGACGGCACGAAGAAGGCAGGCTTCACCAGCCCGGTCGAGGTCGCGGTGGCCGACGGCACACTGTCGGCCGTGAAGGTCACCGGCAACGACGGCTCCACCCTGGCCGGGGCGTACAACGACACCCGTACGACATGGACGTCGAGCGACAACCCGTTCTCCGGCACCAAATACACGGTCACGGCCCAGGCGGAAGGGGCCGACGCGGAGACGGCGACCTTCACCACCAAGTCCCCCGGCGAGACCTTCGTGGGATATTTCACTCCCGAGGCGAATTCGACCTCCGGTGTCGGCATGCCCGTGTCGGTCAACTTCACGAAGGCCGTCTCGGACCGGGCCGCCGTCGAGAAGGCGATCACGGTGACGGCGGAGCCCGCCGTCGAGGTGGTCGGCCACTGGTTCAGCGACACCAGGCTCGACTTCCGGCCCGAGGAGTACTGGGCGGCGGGTACGAAGATCACGCTGAGTCTGCGCCTGAAGGACATCGAGGGCGCGGACGGCGTCTACGGCACCCAGTCCAAGGACGTCACCTTCGGCATCGACCGCGCCCAGATCAGCACGGTCGACCTGGCGGCCAGGACGATGACGGTCGTCCGGGACGGCTCGACCCTCGCCACCTATCCGGTGACCGGCGGTGACGCGGACCACACCACGTGGTCGGGGATCATGGTGATCAGCGAGCGGTTCAAGGAGACCCGGATGGAGTCCTCGACCGTCGGCCTCGGCGACGAGTACGACATCTCCGACGTGCCGCACGCCCAGCGCCTGACCACCTCCGGCACCTTCATCCACGGCAACTACTGGGCGTCGACATCGGTCTTCGGCGGCAGCAACACCAGTCACGGGTGCGTGAGCATGCACGACACCAAGGGCGCGGACGACACCTCCGTGGACGGCTACAAGTTCTACGAGAGCTCGATGCTCGGTGACGTGGTGATCGTCAAGAACTCCGACGAGGTCACCGTGGACCCGGCCAACGGGCTCAACGGCTGGAACCTGTCCTGGGCGGACTGGACGGCGGGCAGTGCTCTCTAGCCTCGCGCTGCCACCGGGTCCGAGGCCCCGGTGGAAGGGATCCGGTCATACGGACATGCACGTGATCGCAGGGGGCAGGAGAGGATCACCACAGACGCACCGGCGCAGTATCGAAAGGACCCCCGGGCATGAGTACAGAGCAGGATCCGCTTCACCAGCCGGCCGCACCCGTCGTCACCGAGCCGGTGCCGGACCTCCAGCTCCAGATGCTGGTTCGGCTGGTCGGTGAGGACCCCCAGGCGGCTCTGCCGCTCACCCTGGTCGTCGGGGGCGCGTTTCTCTCCGGGCACCTGATCTCCCACGAGGCGTGGACGGCCGAATGGGCGCGCAGCCTGCACGGCGTCGACGATCCCGGGGCCGAGCTGCTGGCACGGTTTCCCGAGCAGGTGGATGAGGTCGTCGCCGCCAAGCAGGATCACCCGGTGCCGCGGCGGCTGCCGCAGTGGATCCATCTGCGTGACGCCACCGGCTTCGCCGGAACGGGCGGGAACGTCCTCATGCCCCTGTGGCGCGGCCGGCTCACGGACGTGTCCGGCTGGTCGCTGGGCAAGTCCGACTGACGGACCCCGTCATCGACGACCCGGTGTGGCGGATGTCATGCGGGGCCGCGTGGGGAGTCGGTCCCACCGACGCTGTCGACCGACTCGTCGGCCAGCGCGAGGCAGGCGGTGACGCGTTTGCCGGCCGGTTCGATCTGGACATGGAACTTCTCGGCGACGGCCATGACGATCTCCAGACCGTGCTGGCCGACTCTGTGCGGGTCGACGGTGCGGGCGACCGGCAGCTCGCGGACGCTGTCCTGCACGGTTATCTCGACCATGGCGTCCACTATGCGCAGTTCCATCAGCATGGGACCGAGGGCGTATTTACGGGCGTTGGTGACCAGTTCGCTGACCACCAACTGAGTGAGGTCCATCGCGCGGGCGGAGACGGCCACACCCCGGTCCGTCCGGGCGTGGGTGAGGAAGTCGGTCGCCAAGTGACGTGCTTCGGCGATACAGCCGTCGCCGCCGTTCAGAGGCATGGCGGCGGCTATGGGACGTGCGTCCGGCGGCCCCTCGCCGTCGCTTCCGACTGACTCCACCGTTTGTCCACCTACGTTCCCGTTGTCCGTTCGCAACTACCCCGCGCGGCCGGTCGCATGCGGTACTTACTCGAATTGGTCGTCCCTTCGAGCATGGCCGCCCCTACCATCGGGGCAGACTTGCGACGCACACTCCGGTCCGAGCCGCACCGGCAAGCCCAGTCGAGGACATGGTGACAGACGCACATCCCGCACACCCCAGCGATCTCTCGGTCAGCCTCTCCACCGTCGAGGGCGTCCGGGTCGTCACCCTGTGCGGCGAACTGGATCACACCGCGCGTGACCGCGTCGGAGCGGCACTCAGCCCGCCGCCGGGCACCGCGTCGCCTCGGACCGTGGCAGATCTCACAGACGTGACCTTCATGGACTCCAGCGGGATCAACATGCTGATCTCCGCCTACCGGGCGGCCGAGGACGCCCGGGGCTGGCTGCGGGTGGCCGGGGCGCGGGCTTCCGTGCTGCGAGTGATCGAGCTCGTCGGCATCGACTCGTTCATACCCTGCCTTCCCACCCTGCGCGAGGCGCTGGAGAGCTGACCTCATAGCGCGGCCGGACCACCGAATCCTTCACTCCCACCGTCACGCCAAGCCTGTCCGAGCCTTGGCGTACGCTTCGCGGGCCAACCCTGATGCGACGATATGAACACTGAAGGAGCACCTCAATGGTGAAGCGAGACAACGCTGGGGACCTGGTGGGACTCCTGACCGTCAAGGACCAGGACCTGGCCGCGTCGTGGATCACCGAGGTGTCGGGTTCACTGGGCGGCCGAATCAGCAGGGCCGAGGTCGAACGCGAGCTGCGTGAGTTGTACGAGGCGTTGGTCGACGCTCTGCGGCAGGGCGCCTCCGATGTCCACGCGGAGTCGATGTCGGAGGTCCGCGCCCTGCTGACGGAGCTCTCGCGGAACAGGGCCCGGCAGAACTTCTCGCCCAGTGAGACCGCCATCAGCGTCTTCGCGCTGAAGCGAGTCCTCGAACCCTCTCTGGAGGGCGGCTCCGCCGAAGCTGTCCGCGCCTATCTGCAACTGGCCCGCCTCCTGGACGGTCTGGGGCTCTTCACCATCGAGACGTACACACAGACGCGGGACGAGCTCATCACGGCGCAGGCGGAGCAGCTTCTCGAGCTGTCCACGCCGGTGGTCCGGCTGTGGGACGGAGTCATCGCCGTACCGCTGGTCGGCACGCTGGACTCGGCGCGGACGCAGGTGGTGATGGAGAAGCTCCTCCAGGCCCTCGTGGACACCGGCTCGGAGCAGGCGATCATCGACATCACGGGCGTGCCCGCGGTGGACACTCAGGTCGCCCAGCACCTGCTCAAGACCATCGTCGCCGCCCGGCTGATGGGCGCCGAGTGCACCGTGTCCGGCATCAGCCCGCAGATCGCGCAGACCATCGTCGCGCTGGGCATCGAGTTCGACGACATCGTGACGAAGGCCAGCCTGGCCGACGCGCTGAAGCTGGCCCTGCGCAGGTCCGGCGTGGACCTGGTCGCACACCAGGGCGTCCAGCGATGAGTGACCGCGTTCCGATCCTTCGGCTCGGCGACACCCTGATCGTCTCCGTGCAGTTCGACCTCGAAGACCAGACGGTGCTGAACCTTCAGGAGGACCTGGCCGAGCAGATCGTCGCCAAGTCGGCCCGGGGTGTGATCATCGACATCAGCGCCCTGGAGATCGTCGACTCGTTCGTGGGGCGCATGCTGGCCACGGTGGCGGCCATTTCCCGCGTACTCGACGCCCGGACGGTGGTCGTCGGCATGCGTCCGGCGGTGGCCATCACCCTGGTGGAGCTGGGCCTTTCACTCGGCGGCGTCAGCACTGCCCTGGACCTGGAGAAGGGACTGGCGAAGCTGAGCCGGTCCAGCAGTTCGGCCTTGCGGTGACAGGGCTCTGGACCGCCGGCGAAGAGCCCCAGGTCTTTCCCGTCACACGCAGCGGCGACCTCGTGCACATCCGCCAGGCCATCCGCGCGCTGTCCCAGGCGTGCGGGCTGTCCCTGGTCGACCAGACGAAGATCATCACCGCGGCGAGCGAACTCGCCCGTAACACCCTCATCTACGGCGGCGGCGGCACCGTACGCGCCGGGCTGGTCCGCGTCGACCACAAGCGCGGGGTGGGCGCCGTCTTCGAGGACTCCGGCCCCGGTATCCCCGATGTCGAGCAGGCGATGACCGACGGCTGGACGTCGGGCAGCGGGCTGGGGCTGGGCCTCAGCGGTTCCCGCCGCCTCGTCGACGACTTCCGGCTGCACACCGCGCCGGGAGATGGCACCACCGTGACGATCATCAAGTGGGCTCGATGAACACCGAAACCTTCCTGGACAGCGAGGACGTGGCGTGGTTCCGGGACGGTCCGTCGCTGGCGACGGCCGCCCGGGGCGCGGCAGCCGCGCTGGCCCGGCGCCTGGGGCTCAACCCCCACCGATCGGCCGAGGTCGCCCTCGCCGTCACCGAGGCCGCCACGAACGTGCAGCGGCACGCCGACGACGGCGCCCTGCTGCTGCGCGCGGTGCGCTCCGGGGACGACGCCGGGGTGGAGTTCCTCACCGTCGACTCCGGGCCCGGGATGCCGGACGTCTCCGCCGTCCTGGCCGACGGGGTGTCCAGCGCGGGCACCCTGGGCATCGGTCTCGGCGCGGTCTCGCGCCTCGCGGACCATTTCGACCTGCATTCCGTTCCGGGCCGCGGAACGGTCATGTCGGCGCGGTTCTGGCCGCGCACCGCAGACGGCAGAGCAGTGGTCGGCCCCTCGGGCGCGTCCCTCGCCTCCGGTGTGACCAGGCCCATCAGTGGCGAGACCGTGTGCGGGGACGCGTGGGCCGTGCGGGGCGCCGTCGGCGACGACGCCGGGAGCCGTCCCCCCGTCCTGGTGATGCTGTGTGACGGCCTGGGCCACGGGCCGCTCGCGGCCCGTGCGAGCCAGGCGGCGGTCAAGGCGTTCCACGCCACGCGCGACCTCAGCCCGGAGGGCGTCCTCAACGCCGTTCACCTCGCGTTGCGGGGCACCCGCGGCGGGGCGGTCGCCGTGGCCCGGGTCGAACCCGCCGCCGGACGGCTGCTGTACTGCGGGATCGGCAACATCAGCGGATTCCTCGTGGGCGACGACGGGCGGAAGACCCTGCTGTCGGCGCCGGGAATCGTCGGTGCGCACATGCGGCGACTGCGGACCTTCGAGGAACCGCTTCCCGAGCACGGCGCGCTGGTGATGCATTCGGACGGACTGACCGAACGCTGGGACACCCGCACGCTGCCGGGTCTGCTGAGCCACTCACCGCTCGTCATGGCCGGCCAGTTGCTCCGCGAAGCAGCCGTACGCCGGGACGACGCCAGTGTGGTCGTACTCAAGGGGGCCTGGTGATCGGCGAAAGGCAGGGGAAGCGTGGCGACCGGCGCGTCTGAACCGGGCCTTCGCGGCGGTGCGTCCCGTGACGGCCGCCCGTCCCCGGGCGGGTCCGCCCGCCCGGTGGCGTCCTTCGACCTGTCGACGGCCCAGGACGTGTTCGGCCTGCGGCGCAGCACCCAACAGGCGGCGGCGGCACTGTCGTTGGACCGGCAGGATCAGGTCCGGCTGGCGACCGCGCTGAGCGAACTCGGCCGGGACCGGCTCGGCTGCCGCGGTCTCGAGGTGTCCTTCGACCTGGACCCGGCGAGCCAGTCGGCCTGCCTCGTCGTCACCTTCGCCTGGCGCGAAGGTCCGCCGCCCGCCCGGGAGACGCTCGACCTGGCCGCGAAGCTCGTACGCGTCGACTTCGAGCCCGGTGCGACGGTCAGCCGGATCGTCGTCACCCAGCCGCTCCCCGCGGACGGTGTGAGGACGGCCGAGCGGCGCACCCGCCTGGCCGGGGCGCTCAAGAACGTCGCCAGGTCCACCGAGACGGACGATCTGCGTGCCCAGACCCGCGACCTGATCGCCACGCTGGAGGAGACCCGCGCACAGCGGGAGGAACTGCGCCGTCTCAACGAGGAGTTGGAGGAGACCAACCAGGGAGTGCTCGCGCTGTACTCCGAGCTGACGCAGGAGCTGGAGACGACGAACAGCGGTGTGCTCGCCCTGCACTCGGAACTGGATGACAAGCGGCGCCAGTTGCAGGAGGCGAGCGAGGCGAAGACCCGGTTCTGGACCAACATCAGTCACGAACTGCGCACGCCGGTCAACTCCGTGGTCGCCCTCTCCGAGCTACTGCTGGCCCCCGGTTCCCGGCAGCTCAGCAACGAGCAGCGGGAACAGGTCGAACTCATCGGGTCCTCCGGCCACACCCTGCTGTCACTCGTCGGCGACCTGCTGGACGTCGCGAAGGCCGAGGCGGGACACCTCGACGTCCATCCGCAACCGGTGGACCTGCGGCTGCTCGTCGCCCACCTCAGCGGCATACTGCTGAGCGGCCACGGCCACGACCGGGTCACCCTCGTCACCCCGGACCTCGAACGGCCGCCCGCGCTGGTGACCGACGAGACGCTGCTGGTACGCATCCTGCGCAACCTCCTCTCCAACGCCCTGAAGTTCACCGAGCGGGGCGAAGTGCGCCTGGACATCGCCGTGGACCCCGACCCAGCCGCTCCCGCCGTGCTGTTCACCGTCACGGACACGGGGATCGGCATCCCCGCCGATGAACTCGACCGGGTCTTCGAGGCGTTCTACCAGGTCCGCGGGCCCCACCAGAGCAAGCGGCCCGGCACCGGCCTGGGCCTGCCCTACGCCCGTACGCTCGCCGAACTGCTCGGCGGATCGCTCACCCTCAGCAGCGCCGCCGGTGTCGGCACCCAGGTACAGCTACGCCTGCCCGATCTCGGCCACCAGGGCACCAGTCAACCGAAACCCGAAGAGGAACCGGAAACCGAGAGAGCAGGCCGTGACAGATAGTGCCCAGGGCGTCCTGCCCGCGACCGTCCTGGTCATCGACGACAACGAGTCGACCCGCTACGTCCTCACCAGTTGGCTGCGGCGCGCGGGACACACCGTCGTCGGTGTCGGCACGGGCGAGGAGGGGCTCGCCCGGCTGCACAGCGCGGCGGGCTCGCTCCCGGACATCGCGATCATCGACGTACGGCTTCCCGACATGAGCGGCTTCGAGGTCAGCGAACGTGTCAAGAGCGACCCGCGGACGGCCCATCTGCCGGTCATCCAGATCTCGGCGGCCGCGATCACCCCGGACGACCACGCGGAAGGGCTGAGGCGGGGCGCGGACGCCTATCTCGACCAGCCCATCGATCCCGGTGAGCTCCTCGCCACGGTCGACGCCACACTTCGCTACGCCAGGGCCCGCCAGCGCGCCGAGAGGCTGGCCACCCGTCTCATCGCGCTGAACCAGGCGACGCTGGACGTCTACAGCGCCGTCGGCTTCCACTCCTTCGCGTCGGCAGCCACCGGTGGCGCGGCCGGTGTACTGGCCGGCCCCGCCAGCGCGGTGTTCCTGTCGCCCCAGGCGCAAGCGGTCCACAGCATGATCGACGGCCCGCGGACACCCGTCCGCACCCGCCCGGCCCGCTCGGGTGTGCTGGAACAGCTGGCGGCCCACGGACTGAACCAGGACACCGGGGTCAAGGTCGTCCATCTCTCGAACAGCCAATGGCACGCCCTGCTGCCGGCCGACCATCTCTCCGGGGACATCGCTCTCGCCGTGGCCCGCACCAAGCGCGGGCGTCCGCCCGTCTGCCTGGCCGTCCCCGCGAGCGCCCTGCAGAGCGCCGACGACGAACAGCTCCTGCAGCAACTGGCCAACGCCAGTGCCCTGGCCCTCGAAGCCCTGCGGACCTACAACGAGGAGCACGCCCTAGGCCTGGCCCTGCAACGGTCCTTCCTCCCCAAGGAGCTGCCGACCGTCCCGGGCATCAAACTGGCCTTCCGCTACCTTCCCGCCTCCGAACACGCGGAGATCGGCGGTGACTTCTACGAGGCGGTCCGGACGGCCAACGGCCTGCTGCTCGCCATCGGCGACGTCGTCGGGCATTCGGTGACCGCCGCGACCGTCATGGGGGAAGTACGCCACGCACTGCGCGCGTACGCCATCGAGGGCCACCCTCCCCACCGCATCCTGGAGCGCCTGGAACAGCTGCTGGGCCAGTCGCAGCCCGGCATCACGGTCACCCTCTGCCTCGTTCTGGTCGCACCGGACGCCCGCCGCCTGGACATCGCCAACGCCGGTCACATCCCCCCGCTGGTGATCCACCCGGAGGAGGGGCCGCGGTTCCACCTCCCGCACGGCCCGCTGCTCGGCCTCGGCCTCCCACATCCAGCGCCCACCGTCCTGCGGAACCCGCCCGGCACCCGCCTCGTCATGGTCACCGACGGCCTCGTCGAGATCCGCACCGCCGACCTCGACACCACCCTCGCCGAGTTCCGCGACGCGGTGGCCGCCGGCCCGGACGACCTGGAAGAACTCTGCGATCTGCTCCTGGACCGCTTCGGCCAGAACAAGGACGACGACATCGCCCTGCTCACGGCCCGGTTCGCGTAGGTCACCGCCGAGCCGGGGCGAGCGGAGCCCGGCTCCGCCGACCGCGCCACCCTTCTTTCACGGCGTGAACTCCCGCGCGCCCAGTGGACTTTACCGACCACACCTCTTGACGGCCGGAGCGGCAGAGAGCACATTGGCCGCGCAGCCGCATTGAGAGCGCTCTCAAGAGGTGCTCGAGGCACGCTCGAAGCGTCACCCGGAGCACCCCTCGCGCATCACCCGGAGCACCTCCTCCGCACCACCCGGGCACCACCCCCTCCGCACCACTCACGCACCACCCGCAGCACGGCTCCCATCAGCATCGCGCTCACACAGCCCCGCACACACCCGCTCATCTCACTCCGTACCCGGAGAGGCACCCATGCGTGAAACTTCCGGCACACCAGGCGCTCCAGGCAGACGCCGTCCCTTGAGGCGCCTGCTCATCGCCGCTTTCAGCACACTCGCCGTGACGGCGGCCGCCGCGACCGCCGCCACCCTTCCCGCGAGCGCCACCGCTCCCCCGCCGCCCACCGGCTGGTCCCAGGTCTTCGTCGACGACTTCAACGGGGCCGCCGGGACCGGCGTCAACACCGCCAACTGGCAGTACACGACGGGCACGAGCTACCCCGGCGGGCCCGCCAACTTCGGCACCGGCGAGATCGAGACGATGACCTCCAGCACCAACAACGTCTCGCTCGACGGTGCCGGCAACCTCCGCATCACCCCGCTCCGCGACGCCTCCGGCAACTGGACCTCGGGCCGCATCGAGACGGTACGCACCGACTTCCAGCCCCCCGCCGGCGGCAAACTGCGCGTCGAGTCCCGCATCCAGATGCCGAACGTCACCGGCGCCGCCGCCAGGGGCTACTGGCCCGCCTTCTGGATGCTGGGCGCGCCCTTCCGCGGGAACTACTGGAACTGGCCCGGCGTCGGCGAGCTGGACATCATGGAGAACGTCCAGGGCCTGGGCACCCTGTGGTCCACCATGCACTGCGGCACCTCCCCGGGCGGCCCGTGCAACGAGACGACCGGCATCGGCGGCTCCACCCCCTGCGCGACCTGCCAGACGAGCTTCCACACCTTCGCGGTGGAGTGGGACAAGTCCACCAGCGTCGAGGAGATGCGCTTCTACCTCGACGGGGTCAACTTCCATACCGTCAGGGCGAATCAGGTCGACGCGACGACCTGGACGAACGCCACGAACCACGGCTACTTCATCATCCTGAACGTCGCCATGGGCGGTGGCTTCGTGGACGCGTTCGGCGGCGGCCCGGACGCCGCGACCGTCCCGGGGCGCCCGATGGTGGTGGACTACGTCCAGGTGCTGTCGAGTGGGAGCGGTACCACACCGCCACCGACCGGTAACCGTGACGCCTACAGCGCCATCCAGGCCGAGTCCTACAACGGCCAGGGCGGCGTGAACACCGAGTCGACCACGGACTCGGGCGGCGGCCAGAACCTGAGCGCGCTCGCGAACGGCGACTGGGCCCAGTTCGACGGCGTCAACTTCGGCTCCACGGCGGCGACCCAGTTCGTCGCCCGGGTCGCGAGCGGCGCGTCCTCCGGCGTGAGCGGCCTGGTCGAGGTACGCCTGGACAGCCGTACGAGCACTCCCGTCGGCAGCTTCGCCCTCGCCAACACCGGCGGCTGGCAGAGCTGGCGGACCATACCGGCGAACATCAGCGGTGTCACCGGCACGCACACGGTCTACCTGACCTTCACCAGCGGCCAGCCCGCCGACTTCGTGAACGTCAACTGGTTCAACTTCGGCCGCTGAGCGACCACTCGGCGACTCAGCACCTGACGAAGGGGCGGACCGAGAGGTCCGCCCCTTCCCGCACGGCTCCCGCGTCCCTCAACGCAGCTCCGCCCGGAACCCCGCCGGAGTCGCATCCGTGTGCTGGTGGAAGAACTTGGAGAAGTTCGCGGAGTCGGGGAAGCCCACGGCGACGCCGATGCGGCCGATCGGGATGTCCGTGTGGGCGAGGAGCCGCTTGGCCTCCAGGATCACCCGCTTGTCGATGAAGCCCTTCGGGGTCTCGCCGGTGGCTGCGCGGACCGCGCGGACCAGGGTGCGGCGGGAGTAACCCAGGGCGTCGGCGTACGCGCTGACGCTGTGGTTGGTGGCGAACCCCTTCTCCACCGCTTCCCGGAAGCGGGTGAAGGCGGTGTCGCTCTGTTCGCCGGCCGCCTTAGCCGAGCTGGCCGCGAGGTGCGCGAGGCGGAGCAGGAACGCGGTCAGGGAGTGCCGCAGCACCGAGGTGTGCAGGCTGAGCGGCAGCGTGGTCGTGTCGACGTACTCGCGTTCCAGTTGGGCGAGCGAGTGCTCAAGAGCGGCGAGTTGGTCCGCGTCGGGGCGCAGCAGCGGGGGCTGGTCGTAGCGGTAGAGACCGGTCGCCTCGACCGTCGCCCGGGGCAGGAAACCGGGCTGCATGGTCAGGACGATGCCCCGGTAGTCGTAGGTGCCGGCGAAGCGGTGCACCTGGCCGGGGCGGATCCACAGGATGTCGCCCGCGGAGACCTCGTACTCGGCGAAGTCGATCATGTGCCGTACGGGTCCCGCGTGGAACAGCATCACCACGTGGAAGTCGATGCGGTGCACGCGCTCCAGCGGCGCGTCCGCGTGCCAGGTGCGGCCGGTCCCCATCGCACCTATCTGCATACCGACGCCGGAGACGCTCAGGTCCGCGGGGAACGGGAAGGTCCTGATCCCGTCCTCGGGGAGGTGGCCGGCGCCGCCGGGCCTGCCTTCGGCCATGGCGCCGTCTTGGGTGTTTCTGTCGGTCATGTCCCTCTCGCGCCGGCTCGATCCGGTACTGCGTGTCCCACTTTCACCGAAGGCTGGCACAAGGGCACCTTCCCCGGCAAAAGTCAGACTTTTAAGGTTGAACACGTCAGAGCAGTTACCCCGCTCTTATCGAGGACTTCTTGAAGATGAGCACGCACCAGAGCCCGCAGACACCTGCCCGCCTCTCCGACGGATTCGAGTGGACCGAGCTGGACCGGCGTGCCGTGGACACCGCCCGTCTGCTGGCCGCCGATGCCGTGCAGCAGGTCGGAAACGGCCACCCTGGCACCGCGATGGCCCTGGCCCCGGCCGCGTACACGCTCTTCCAGAAGGTGATGCGGCACGACCCCGCCGACCCGGAGTGGACAGGACGCGACCGTTTCGTCCTCTCCCCCGGCCACGCCTCGCTGACCCTCTACACCCAGCTCTTCCTTTCAGGTTATGAACTCGAACTCGATGACCTGAAGGCGTTCCGTACGCACGGCTCCAAGACGCCGGGCCACCCGGAGTACGGCCACACGGCGGGCGTCGAGACGACGACGGGCCCGCTCGGCCAGGGTGTCGCGAACGCCGTGGGCATGGCGATGGCCGCCCGCTACGAGCGCGGCCTCTTCGACCCCGAGGCGGCGCACGGCGAGTCCCCCTTCGACCACACCGTCTGGGCGATCGTCTCCGACGGCGACCTGGAGGAGGGCATCTCCGCCGAGGCCTCGTCCTTGGCCGGCCACCAGAAGCTCGGCAACCTCGTCTTCGTCTACGACGACAACCACATCTCCATCGAGGGCGACACGGCGACGGCGTTCTCCGAGGACGTGCTCAAGCGGTACGAGGCGTACGGCTGGCACGTGCAGCGGATCGCGCCCTCGGACAACGGCGACATCGACGTCCACGCGCTGCACACGGCGCTGAAGGCGGCGCAGGCCGAGACCGGGCGTCCCTCCATCATCGCGATGCGCACGATCATCGCCTGGCCCGCGCCGACCGCGCAGAACACCGAGGCCGCGCACGGCTCGGCTCTCGGCGCCGAGGAGATCGCGGCCACCAAGCACGTCCTGGGCTTCGATCCGGAGCAGACCTTCGAGGTCGCCGACGAGGTCCTCGCCCACGCCCGCCAGGCCCTCGACCGGGGCGCCGAGGCACACGCCGCCTGGGACAAGCGGCTCGCCGAGTGGCGCACCGCGCGGCCCGAGCGGGCCAAGCTCTTCGACCGTGTCGTGGCCGGTCAGCTGCCCGAGGGCTGGGAGTCCGCGCTGCCGTCCTTCGAGCCGGGCACCTCGGTGGCCACCCGCGCCGCCTCCGGCAAGGTCCTCCAGTCGCTCGGCGACGTACTCCCCGAGCTCTGGGGCGGCTCCGCCGACCTGGCCGGCTCGAACAACACGACCATCGACAAGACCAGCTCCTTCCTCCCCGAGGGCAACCCGCTGCCGGAGGCGGACCCGTACGGCCGAACCGTGCACTTCGGTATCCGCGAGCACTCGATGGCCGCCGAGATGAACGGCATCGCGCTGCACGGCAACACCCGCGTCTACGGCGGCACCTTCCTGGTCTTCTCCGACTACATGCGCAACGCCGTGCGCCTCTCCGCGCTGATGCAGCTCCCGGTGACGTACGTCTGGACGCACGACTCCATCGGCCTCGGCGAGGACGGCCCGACCCACCAGCCGGTCGAGCACCTCGCCTCGCTGCGCGCCATCCCCGGCCTCAACATCGTCCGCCCGGCCGACGCCAACGAGACGGCGATCGCCTGGGCCGAGATCCTCAAGCGGCACTCCACGAACCCGGCCCCGCACGGACTGGCGCTGACCCGCCAGGGCGTACCGACGTACGAGGCCAACGAGGACGCCGCCAAGGGCGGTTACGTCCTCCAGGACGCCTCGGACGGCACACCCGACGTCATTCTCATCGCCACCGGTTCCGAGGTGCAGCTCGCCGTCGCCGCGCGCGAGCGGCTGGAGGCCGAAGGGGTGGGCACCCGGGTGGTGTCGATGCCGTCCGTGGAGTGGTTCGAGGAGCAGTCCCCCGAGTACCGCGCCCAGGTGCTTCCGCCGTCCGTGAAGGCCCGTGTCGCGGTCGAGGCCGGCATCGGCCTCACCTGGTACCGGTACGTCGGTGACGCGGGGCGAATCGTTTCGCTCGAGCACTTCGGGGCCTCCGCCGACGCCAAGACCCTGTTCGCCGAGTTCGGGTTCACCCCGGACAACGTCGCCGCCGCCGCCAGGGAATCGCTGGCCGCGCTCCGCGGTTAATCCGATCGCACGAAGGAAGATGATCACTGTGACCGAAGCAACCGCACCCGCGGCAAACCTGAAGCGCCTCTCCGACGAAGGCGTCTCCATCTGGCTGGACGACCTCTCGCGCAAGCGGATCGAGTCCGGCAACCTCGCCGGACTCATCGAGACCAGGCACGTGGTGGGCGTCACCACCAACCCCTCCATCTTCCAGGCCGCGATCGGCTCGGGCGAGGGTTACGAGGAGCAGCTGGCCGACCTCGCCACGCGCGGCGTGACGGTCGAGGAGGCCGTCCGCATGATGACGACCGCCGACGTCCGGGCCGCCGCCGACCTGCTGCGGCCGGTGTACGACGCGACCGGCGGCCGTGACGGACGGGTCTCCATCGAGGTCGACCCCCGTCTGGCCCACCGCACCGCGGCGACGATCGCCGAGGCCAAGCAGCTCGCCTGGCTGGTCGAACGCCCGAACGTGATGATCAAGATCCCCGCGACGAAGGCCGGCCTCCCGGCGATCACCGAGGTGATCGGCCGGGGTATCAGCGTCAACGTGACGCTGATCTTCTCCCTGGAGCGCTACCGCGAGGTCATGGACGCCTACCTGGCGGGCCTGGAGAAGGCGCGGGCCGCCGGCCTCGACCTCTCCACCATCCACTCGGTGGCCTCCTTCTTCGTCTCCCGCGTCGACAGCGAGATCGACAAGCGTCTCGAGAAGGTTGGCACCGACGAGGCACTCGCCCTCAAGGGCAGGGCGGCGCTCGCCAACGCCCGGCTCGCGTACGAGGCGTACGAAGAGGTCTTCGGGTCCGCCCGCTGGACCGCGCTCGCCCCGTCCGGCGCCCACAAGCAGCGCCCCCTGTGGGCCTCGACGGGCGTGAAGGACCCCTCTTACAAGGACACCCTGTACGTCGACGAGCTGGTCGCGCCCGGCACGGTCAACACCATGCCGGAGGCGACCCTCGACGCCACCGCCGACCACGGCGACATCCACGGCGACGCGGTGACCGGCGGCTACGCGCAGGCACGCGCCGACCTGGCGGCCGTGGAAGGGCTCGGGATCTCGTACGACGAGGTCGTGAAGCAGCTCGAGGAGGAGGGCGTCTCGAAGTTCGAGGCCGCCTGGGAGGACCTGCTCGGCGCGGTGGCGACCTCGCTGCGCGGCAAGGGAGTTGAGGGGGCATGAGCAAGCGTGAAGCGCTTCCCGGCAGTGCCGCGAAGGCCGCGTCCGGCACGTCGGCGGGACCTGGTGACACGGCCGTGGAACCGGCCGCGGTGAGCACACGGGAGGCCGTCTCTCCCGACCTCGACTGGTCCAACCCGCTCCGCGACCCTCAGGACCGCCGCCTCCCCCGGATCGCGGGCCCCTCGGGTCTCGTCATCTTCGGTGTCACCGGCGACCTGTCCCGCAAGAAGCTGATGCCGGCGGTCTACGACCTCGCCAACCGCGGTCTGCTCCCGCCCGGCTTCTCGCTCCTCGGGTTCGCCCGCCGCGAGTGGGAGGACCAGGACTTCGCGCAGGTGGTGCACGACTCGGTGCGCGAGCACGCGCGCACCGAGTTCCGCGAGGAGGTCTGGCAGCAGCTCGCGGAGGGCATGCGGTTCATCCCGGGCGACTTCGACGACGACGCGGCGTTCGAACAACTGCGCTCGGCCGTCGACGAGCTGGACTCCTCGCGCGGCACCAGCGGCAACTACGCCTTCTACCTCTCCGTACCGCCGAAGTTCTTCCCCAAGGTCGTCCAGCAGCTCAAGAAGCACGGGCTCGCGGACGCGCCGGAGGGTTCCTGGCGGCGTGCGGTCATCGAGAAGCCGTTCGGGCGCGACCTGGTCAGCGCGCGTGAGCTGAACAAGATCGTGCACGAGGTGTTCGACCCGGAGCAGGTGTTCCGCATCGACCACTACCTCGGCAAGGAGACCGTCCAGAACATCCTGGCGCTCCGCTTCGCCAACCAGATGTACGAGCCCCTCTGGAACCGGTCGTACGTCGACCACGTACAGATCACGATGGCCGAGGACATCGGCATCGGCGGCCGGGCCGGGTACTACGACGGCATCGGATCCGCCCGCGACGTCATCCAGAACCACCTGCTCCAGCTGCTGGCGCTGACCGCGATGGAGGAGCCCGCCGCCTTCGACGCCGAGTCGCTGCTCACCGAGAAGCTCAAGGTGTTCAAGGCCGTGAAGCTGCCGGAGGAGCTGGGCGAGCACACCGTGCGCGGGCAGTACGCGGCGAGCTGGCAGGGCGGCGAGCGGGTGCGCGGCTATCTCCAGGAGGACGGCATCGACCCCGCCTCGACGACCGACACCTACGCGGCCGTGAAGCTGGAGGTCGACAACCGCCGCTGGGCGGGCGTCCCCTTCTACCTCAGGACCGGCAAGCGTCTGGGCCGGCGGGTCACGGAGATCGCCGTCGTCTTCCAGCGCGCCCCGCACTCCCCGTTCGACTCGACGGCCACCGAGGAACTGGGCGCGAACGCGATCGTCTTCCGTGTCCAGCCCGACGAGGGCATGACCGTGCGCTTCGGATCGAAGGTGCCGGGTACGTCGATGGAGATCCGGGACGTCACGATGGACTTCGCTTACGGCGAGTCGTTCACGGAGTCCAGCCCCGAGGCGTACGAACGTCTGATCCTGGATGTCCTGCTCGGCGACGCCAATCTCTTTCCCCGTCACCAGGAGGTGGAAGAGTCCTGGAAGATCCTCGACCCGATCGAGGAGTACTGGGAGAAGCACGGCAAGCCCGCGCAGTACCCCTCGGGCAGCTGGGGCCCGAAGGAAGCCGACGAGATGCTCGCACGAGACGGACGGAGCTGGCGCAGGCCATGAAGATCGACCTCACCGACACCACGGCAAGCAAGATCAACAAGGCGCTCGTGAAGGGACGCCGGGAAATCGGCACTCCCGCCGTGGGCATGGTCCTCACGATGGTCATCGTGACCGACGAGGAGAACGCGTACGACTCCATCAAGGCGGCCGAGGAGGCCTCGCGCGAGCACCCCTCGCGCACCCTGGTCGTCATCAAGCGGGTCGCCCGCACCCCGCGCGACCGCACGAACTCACGGCTGGACGCGGAGGTCCGGGTCGGCTCGGACGCGGGCACCGGTGAGACGGTCGTCCTGCGGACGTACGGCGAGGTGACCGACCACGCCGACTCGGTGGTCCTGCCACTGCTGCTGCCCGACGCGCCGGTCGTCGTGTGGTGGCCGGTGAACGCGCCCGAGAACCCCGTCAAGGACCCGCTGGGAGCCCTCGCGCAGCGCCGGATCACCGACATGTACGCCGTCGAGAACCCGCTGCTCGCCCTGGAGGCCCGCAGCGCCTCGTACTCGCCCGGTGACACCGACCTGGCGTGGACCCGGCTGACGCCGTGGCGCTCGATGCTGGCCGCCGCGCTCGACCAGTCCCGTACGAAGGTGACCTCGGCCGCCGTCGAGAGCGAGGCCGACAACCCGAGCGCCGAGCTGCTGGCCCGCTGGCTGGAGGCCCGGCTCAAGGTGCAGGTCGAGCGGGTCGTCACCGCGGGACCCGTGGTGACCGCGGTGCGGCTCGGCACGAAGAGCGGCGAGATCGTGATCGACCGCCCCGAGGGCCCGCTGGCCACCCTGTCCCTGCCCGGACAGCCCTCCCGCACCCTGGCGCTGAAGGTGCGCTCCACCTCCGAGCTGATCGCCGAGGAACTGCGCCGCCTCGACGCGGACGAGATGTACGCCATCGCCCTCCGAGGCGAGGGCACCAAGGAGACCCCCGGTCATGTCTGACTTCCCCAAGCTCACGCGGCGCCCCGAGTGGGTGGCCCTGGAGGACCACCGCGCGGGTCCGCTCCTGCACCCGCGGTTGCGTGAGCTGTTCGCCGCCGACCCCGCCCGCGCGGAGCGTTACGTCGTACGCGTCGGCGACCTGCGGATCGACTACTCCAAGCACCTGATCACCGACGAGACCCTCGCCCTGCTCCAGGAACTGGCCACCGCCACCGACGTGTTCGGGCTGCGGGACGCCATGTTCCGGGGCGAGAAGATCAACGTCACCGAGCGGCGGGCCGTCCTGCACACCGCCCTGCGCGCCCCGCGGGACACGGTCGTCGAGGTCGACGGGGAGAACGTCGTCCCCGCCGTGCACGCGGTCCTCGACAGGATGACCGACTTCGCCGGGCAGGTCCGCTCGGGCAAGTGGACCGGGCACACCGGCAAGCGCATCAGGAACGTCGTCAACATCGGCATCGGCGGTTCCGACCTCGGTCCGGCGATGGCGTACGAGGCACTGCGCGCCTTCACCGACCGCGAGTTGACGGTCCGCTTCGTGTCCAACGTCGACGGAGCCGATCTGCACGAGGCCGTCCGGGGCCTGGACCCGGCGGAGACCCTGTTCATCGTCGCCTCGAAGACCTTCACGACCATCGAGACCCTCACGAACGCGACCTCGGCACGGAGCTGGCTGCTCGCCGGTCTCGACGGCGACTCCGCCGCCGTGGCCAGGCACTTCGTCGCCCTGTCCACGAACACCGAGAAGGTGTCGGACTTCGGCATCGACACGGCCAACATGTTCGGGTTCTGGGACTGGGTCGGCGGGCGGTACTCGTTCGACTCGGCGATCGGTCTGTCGCTGATGATCGCGATCGGTCCGGACCGGTTCCGCGAGCTGCTCGACGGTTTCCATCTGGTCGACGAGCACTTCCGAACCGCGCCCGCCGAGTCCAACGCACCTCTGCTGCTGGGCCTGTTGGGCGTCTGGTACGGCAACTTCTTCGACGCCCAGTCGCACGCGGTGCTGCCGTACTCGCACTACCTGTCCAGGTTCACCGCCTACCTGCAGCAGCTGGACATGGAGTCCAACGGCAAGTCCGTGGACCGGGACGGTCACCCCGTGGAGTGGCAGACCGGTCCGGTGGTGTGGGGCACGCCCGGCACCAACGGGCAGCACGCCTACTACCAGCTCATCCACCAGGGCACGAAGCTGATCCCGGCCGACCTGATCGGTTTCGCCAATCCGGTGGGCGAGCTCAGTGACGAACTCAAGGCCCAGCACGACCTGTTGATGGCCAACCTCTTCGCGCAGGGGCAGGCCCTCGCGTTCGGCAAGACCGGCGACGAGGTGCGGGCGGAGGGTGTGCCCGAGGAGCAGGTGGCGCATCGCACCTTCCTCGGCAACCACCCCACCACGACCGTCCTGGCGGCCGAGCTGACCCCCTCGGTGCTCGGCCAGCTCATCGCCCTCTACGAGCACAAGGTCTTCGTACAGGGCGCCGTCTGGAACATCGACTCCTTCGACCAGTGGGGCGTCGAGCTCGGCAAGGTCCTCGCCAAGCGCGTGGAACCCGCCCTCACCGAAGGCACCGACGTGCCCGGCCTCGACCCCTCCACCGCCGCCCTCGTGGCCGCCTACCGCACTCTCCGGAAGAAGTGAACGACATGCAGCTCGGACTTATCGGCCTCGGTAAAATGGGCGGCAACATGCGCGAGCGGATCCGCCGCGCGGGCCACACAGTCATCGGCTACGACCGCAATCCCGACCTCGCCGACGTCAGCAGCCTCAGCGAACTCGTGAGCAAACTCGAAGGCCCGCGTGTGGTGTGGGTGATGGTCCCGGCCGGTGCCGCGACCCAGTCCACCGTCGACGAGCTGGCCGCCCTGCTCTCGCCCGGCGACGTCGTCGTGGACGGCGGCAACTCCCGCTGGACGGACGACGAGAAGCACGCCGTCGAGCTCGGCATCAAGGGCATCGGCTTCGTCGACGCCGGCGTCTCGGGCGGCGTGTGGGGCCTGGAGAACGGCTACGCGCTGATGGTCGGCGGCGACCCGGAGAACATCGCCAAGGTCCAGCCCGTCTTCGACGCGCTCAAGCCCGAGGGCGACTTCGGCTTCGTACACGCCGGAAAGGTCGGCGCCGGCCACTTCTCCAAGATGGTCCACAACGGCATCGAGTACGCCATGATGCAGGCCTACGCCGAGGGCTGGGAGCTCCTGGAGAAGGTCGACTCCGTCACGGACGTACGCGAGGTCTTCCGCTCCTGGCAGGAGGGCACCGTCATCCGCTCCTGGCTGCTCGACCTCGCCGTCAACGCCCTGGACGACGACGAACACCTGGCCAAGCTGCGCGGTTTCGCGGAGGACTCCGGCGAAGGCCGCTGGACCGTCGAGGCCGCCATCGACAACTCCGTACCGCTGCCCGCGATCACCGCGTCCCTCTTCGCGCGCTTCGCGTCCCGGCAGGAGGACTCGCCGCAGATGAAGATGGTGGCCGCGCTGCGCAACCAGTTCGGCGGCCACGCCGTCGAGTCGGCGAAGTAACCGCCATGGGGGACCTGTTGCTGGTCCGCCACGGCGAAACCGAGTGGAGCGTGTCGGGACAGCACACCAGCTGGACCGACCTGCCGCTCACCCAGCGGGGCGAGGAACAGGCCAAGTCCCTCGCCCCGCTGTTCGCCGACCGGACCTTCGCCCTCGCGCTCACCAGCCCGCTGGGCCGCGCGATACGCACCGCGGAACTCGCCGGCCTGTACGGGGCGGTGACCGATCCCGAGCTGCACGAGTGGGACTACGGCGCGTACGAAGGCGTCACGACCGTCGACATACACCGCACCCGGCCCGACTGGTACCTCTGGAACGACGGGGTCGCGCCCGGTCCTTCGGAGCACCCCGGCGAGTCACCGACCGAGGTGGGACAGCGCGCCGACCGGGTCCTCTCCCGCGTCGGGGCGGCACTCGACGGCGGTGACGTGATCCTCGTGGCCCACGCCCACTTCCTGCGGGTGCTCGCCGCCCGCCGCCTCGGGCTCCCGGCCGCGGACGGCCGCCTGTTCCAGCTCGCGACCGGGACGGTCAGCCGGCTCTCCATGGAGCACGGACGACCGGTGATCGCCGAATGGAACGCCAGGGGGAACTGAGTCACTTCGCGAGAGGCGCGCCTCAACGCCCCGGTCGCACCGCGTGCTGCGCGGCAAGCCGCACCGGGGCGTTCTGCGCGCCGTACCCGCGATAGCCGCCGTCGCGCTGGACGAGCTCGAAGAAGACACGGCCGATGGTCTCCGTGTAGCAGTGCCGGAACTCGCCGTCGGAGTCACGGTCGTAGAGGATGCCGAGTTCGCGGTACGTCGCCAGCTCCTCGTCCGTGAACTCGAACCGGGCGGCGAGGTCGTCGTAGTAGTTGGCGGGCATCGCGAGGAGGCGGCCCCCGGCGTCGCGGAAGCACCGGGCGGCGGTGACCACGTCCTCCGTGGCGAACGCGATGTGCTGGGCGCGGGCGCCGTCGTCACTGGGGGCCGGGCCGACGGAGAGGGCGATGCGGACGGTGCCGTCGGAGTTGGTGACGGCGCGGCTGCGGTGCAGGCCGTAGGGGTCGGCCACGTCGACGCTCTCCTGGGCGCTCAGCCCGAGCACGCTGTGGTGGAAGAGGGCGGCCTCGTCGAACTGGTGCCAGGGCTGGGTGAGGGCCAGGTGGTCCACGCGGGCCAGCCGCCGCGGGTCCTGTCGGTGCTCGACGGGTTCGAAGTCGCCGGTCCAGCTGGGGAGTCCGGGCCGGTCGGTGGCGCAGAAGAACAGTTCGGTGCCGTCGGGTGCGGCCACCGCGTCGAGGGGCGCGTCCTGAAGGGCGCGGCGGCGTGGCAGTACGGGGGCGAGGAGGGATTCGGCGCGCCGGGCCGCGCCTGCCGGGTCCGGTGACTCCAGGCCGATGGCGGCGAGCGCGGTGCCGTCGCGCCGGGCGGCCGGACCGGTGTTGACCAGGACACGGGCCTCGCCCTGCTGCCAGAGGTCCACCGGTTTGCTGCGGTGCCTGGCCGTGCGCGAGAAGCCGAGAGCGCCGAGGAGTGCCGAGACGGGTACGACGTCGGGGGTGACGAGTTCGGCGAAGGCCACGCCGCTGGGGACCACGGGCTCGGGCGGGGCGGCGAGACCGGTCTCTTCCTGGAGTACGAGCAGGGACCGCCGGGCGTCGACGGCGGTCGGTCCGGCCTCGGCCTGGCGGAAGACGTCGTTGAAGACCTCCAGGGAGAGCGGCCCGTCGTATCCGGCGCGCACCACGTGCGCGAGCAGCCCGGCGATGTCGAAACCGCCTTGGCCGGGAAAGCAGCGGTAGTGGCGGCTCCACTGGAGGACGTCCATCGCCATCAGCGGCGCGTCGGCCAGCTGCAGGAAGAAGATCTTCTCGCCGGGGATGTCCTCGATGCCCTTGGGATCGGACCCCCGGGCGAGGATGTGGAAGCTGTCCAGACAGGTGCCCAGAGCGGGGTGGTCCGCCGCCTCGACAATGCTCCAGGCGTGGTCGTACGTACTCACATGGCGGCCCCAGGCGAGCGCCTCGTACGCCACCCGGATGCCGAAGTCCTCTGCCAGATCAGCCAGTTGGTGCAGCTGACCGGCCGCGAGCTCGTCGTCGTCCACGGCGAGCGGCGAGACGCTGGAGCACAGCAGCACGGTGTCCGCGCCCAGCCGTTCCATGACCTCGAACTTGTGCCGGGCCCGGCGCAGCCCCCGCGTGAACTCCCCCTGCGGCACGCCCTCGATGTCCCGCATCGGCTGGTACAGATCAATAGTCAGCCCGAGGTCGGCCGTCCGCGCCCTGACCTCCTCCGGACCGAGCGGGCTCGCGAGCAGATCGTTCTCGAAGATCTCGACCCCGTCGAACCCGGCCCGGGCCGCAGCCGTGAGCTTCTCGGTCAGAGATCCACTGAGCGAGACGGTGGCGATTGACGTACGCACGTTGTCACTCCTTCGATACCGCTGAACCGACAGGAAACGAGACTCGGGAGAAGCGACCCTGAAGGGGCGCGGGGACCGCGCGAGCAACCCGCACCGCTCCGCACCCGCGCAGCGCTTCAGCCGCCCCTCCCCAAGGCGCCCTCAACTCCGCGCACCCGTCGCACCCGCGGGGGCGGCCAACTCTGCGATATCCGCCAGCATCCGTCCGCTGTCGGGCTCCCGCCCGGTGAACAGCCGGAACGCGTCCACCGCCTGGAAGACCGCCATCCCCCCACCATCGAGGGTGGCGCACCCCCGTTCGCGAGCGGCCCGCAGCAGCTCGGTCTCCAACGGCCGGTAGACGACCTCGGCGACCCACAGCCCGGGATGCAGCAACTCGGCGGGGAACGGCAGCCCGGGATGCGCGGCCATCCCGGTGGGCGTCGCGTGCACCACCCCGTCGGCACGGGCGAGAAGCCCGCCGAGCCCGTCCGGCGTCGCGGCTGCCGCTCGCCCCTCACCGAAGTACCGGTTGAGCGAACCGGCGAGATCGGCCGCCCGCTCGGGCATCGCGTCGACGACGGTGACATGCCCCGCGCCCAGGGTGAGGACGGCGTGTGCGACGGCAGCCCCCGCACCGCCCGCGCCCAGCTGTACGACCCGCTCCAGCGGAACGTCGGGCAGCCCGCGCGCGAAGGAGGCCGCGAATCCGGTGACGTCCGTGTTGTGCCCGATGGCGCGGCCGCCCTCGAAGACGACGGTGTTGACCGCGCCGAGCGCCTCGGCCTGCGGGGCGAGCTCGTCGAGGTGCCCGATGACGAGCTGCTTGCAGGGGTGCGTGATGTTCAGTCCGTCGAAACCGAGGTCACGCGCGGCGCGTACGAGCCCGCCCACCGCTTCCGGGCCGACGCCGAGCCGGTCGATGTCGATCAGCCGGTAGAGGTAACGCAGGCCCTGCCGGTCGGCCTCCCGCTCGTGCAGCGCTGGGCTGAGCGAGGGGCCGATGCCGGATCCGATCAGGCCGACGAGGTACGAGTTCTGGGGCACGGCGGGCCTCCGGGCTGCTGACGAGCGAATGGCTGTTGACGAGTGACCGGCTGCTGATGGGTGACTGGCGGTGGACGGCAGATGAGTGACAGGCGCCCGCTAATGTACGAACTGGTCCGTTAGTCAGTGATACCAGGATGCCGCACGTTCGGGAAGACCCGGACGGGAAAGCCCTTGCCCGCGCCCTGCTTCTACAATCGCGGGCACCGGCACCGCATCCACCGCGCGACCGGCCCCTCGCCCGAAGGAACCCGATGACCAGCGTCGAAGAACCGGCACGACCCAACGGGCGCATCCGTGACGCCGCCCGCACCAAGGCCGAGATTCTCGACGTGGCGACGGAGGAGTTCGCGCGGGCCGGTTACGCGGGTGCCCGGGTGGACGAGATCGCCGCCCGCACCCGCACCACGAAGCGGATGATCTACTACTACTTCGGCGGCAAGGAGCGGCTCTTCACGGCAGTCCTGGAGCGCGCCTACACCGTGATCCGGCGGGCGGAGCAGGAGCTGAACGTCGAACACCTGGACCCGGTCGCGGCCATCCGCCGGCTCGCCGAGCTCACCTTCGACCACCACGAGGCGCACCCCGACTTCATCCGCCTGGTGAGCATCGAGAACATCCACGAGGCGGAGCACATCGCGGCCTCGGAGGAGCTCGGCAGGATCGGCTCACCGGCGCTGGACGTGATCAGCCGCATCCTGGAGACCGGCCGCGGGTCCGGCCTGTTCACGGCGGACGTGGACGCCGTGGACCTGCACGCGATGATCAGCGCGTTCTGCTTCTTCCGGGTCGCCAACCGGCACACCTTCGGCGCCCTCTTCGGCCGCGATCTGGTCGCCCCCGACCAGCGGGAGCACTACCGGACCATGCTCGGCGACATGGTCATCGCCTATCTCACCGCGGAACGCTCGCAGGACCTCGCGGCGGACCTCCCGGCAGGCCACTGACAGCCGCCGCCCGGGCCGCTCACCGGGCCCGGGCGGGGAAGGTCCTTCGACGCGGCCTCTTGACACCCGGGAAACGCGAGCGCAACATCCGTAGCCATCCGCTACTAACTATCCAGTGGGTTAATTAGCCGGGTCGCCCAGCAGTCCAGCAGCGGCGCGCACCCGGCACGGCCGACCCGCCACCCCAGGGCCCCGGCACCCCTCCCCCGCCGCCACTCCCGTCCCCGGAGTTCCCTCGAAGGAGCCAGCCGTGTCCGTCCCCGCCGTCCCGCTCGACGCGCCACCCGGCCAGCCCAGGAAAGCCGCCATGGCCGCCTGGATCGGCAGCGCCCTGGAGTACTACGACTTCTTCATCTACGGCAGCGCCGCAGCCCTGATCTTCCCCAAGGTCTTCTTCGACGAGTCGGACCCGGCCACCGCGACGCTCCTGTCGCTCGGCACGTTCGGAGTCGCGTACGCGGCCCGCCCGATCGGCGCGCTCTTCCTCGGTCACTTCGGCGACCGCGTCGGCCGCAAGAAGATCATGGTCTTCACGCTGATCCTGATGGGCCTGTCGACGTTCCTCATCGGCTGCCTGCCGACCCGCGACCAGGTGGGCGGCCTCGCCCCGGTCCTGCTGGTCCTCTGCCGCGTCCTCCAGGGCATCTCCGCCGCCGGCGAGCAGGCCAGCGCCAACTCCATGACGCTGGAGCACGCGCCGCCGGACCGGCGCGGCTTCTTCACCAGCTTCACGCTCAGCGGCACCCAGGGCGGCCAGCTCCTGGCGACCCTGGTCTTCCTGCCGGTCGCCGCGCTGCCCGAGGACCAGCTGCTCTCGTGGGGCTGGCGCATCCCGTTCTGGGCGAGCGTCGCCGTGGCCGTCGTCGGCTTCGTCATCCGCCGCACGCTCCAGGAGACCCCGGCCTTCACCCAGCAGGCCGCGACCGAGGGCGTCGCCAAGCTGCCCCTGGCCATCCTGCTCCGCGAGCACTGGGCGGACGTCCTGCGGGTCGTCGCCGCCGCCCTCATCGCCTCGGTCAGCACGATCTTCACGGTGTGGGCGCTGGCGTACGGGACCAGCGACTCCGTGGGTCTGTCCCGCTCGCAGATGCTGTGGGTCGGCGCGCTCGCCAACCTGGCCGCGCTCGGCGCGATCCCGCTGTGGGCCAGGCTCTCCGACCGCGTCGGCCGCCGCCCGGTCTTCCTGGTGGGCGCGGTCGGCAGCGCGATCATGATGTTCCTCTACCTGTGGGCCATCTCCACCGGCTCCTACCCGCTGATCCTCGCGCTCGGCATCGTTACCTTCGGCATCGTCTACAGCGCCGCCAACGGTGTCTGGCCGTCCTTCTACGGCGAGATGTTCTCCACCCGTGTCCGGCTCTCCGGCATGGCGATCGGCACCCAGATCGGCTTCGCCGTCGCCGGGTTCGCCGTCACCTTCGCCGCGCGGATCGCGGGTCCCGACGGCGACGGCTGGCTACCTGTCGCTCTGTTCACCGCGGCGCTGTGCGTCCCGCCGGTGATCGCCGCGCTCACCGCCCGCGAGACGCACAAGGTGCCGACCGAGCGGCTCGGCGAGCGTGCGGTCTCCGAGCCCGCGGGACGGGAGAAGGTCGCGGTCTGAGCCCGCCGGCACCCCAGGTCCCCGGCGCCCGACGGACGTTCGGGGATCTGGGCCGTCGGCGCGATCGAGGCCCGCACGGACGGCCCGGGCGGGGAGACGTCAGCCGGGGATTCCGTACGCGCGCTCCACGTGGAGGCGTAGGACGAGACGCCGGTCGCGGACCATGGCGGCGCGGAAGTCGTCCCAGTCGGGGTGCTCGCCCAGGACGTCGCGGTAGAGCCGGACGAGTTCCTCGACGGTCTCGTCCCGCTGGTCCCCGGCGACGGGGGTGAGTTCGGCCGTGCCCTCGGCGACCGTGTAGGCCCACCGGTCCCCGCTGGTGACGTGGTAAGAGGCCCGCGCGTCCCGGCGCAGGTTGCGGGTCTTGGCGCGGTCGTCGGTGAGCGAGACCCGGACGATCCGCTCGTCGGGGTAGTAGGCGTGGCTCACGTTCGACAGCTGAGGGCGGCCGTCCTTCTTGAGGGTGACGAGCACCCCGCCCTTGTACTCGGAGAGCAGCTTGAGCAGTGCGTCCTGCGTCGCGTCCTGAGTCATGCCCTGCTCAACGCTCCGTACCGCGCGAGACATTCCAGGCGATTTCTCGCGCTGAGGCTACCGGGAGCCCCGGGGACACCGGGACGCATTCGCAAGGAGTTCATCAACAAGTGCGGGGCAGAAGGCGGTTCATGAGTCTTTACGGGACCATGGAGCGAGTTGGTCCAAGAGCCGCAGCCCGGAGGAGAGTCATGGGACACCTGCGACAGGAGGCCGAGCCGCGCGAGGCCGGCCTCGATCCGAAGGCGCTGGCCCGCCTCGATCAGCATTTCGCCCACCTGGTCGACGACGGCAGTCTCCCCGGGTACCTGGTGTCCGTGTCCCGGCACGGCCGCGTCGCCCACCTCACCACGTACGGCTGCCGCGACCGCAAGGCCGAACTCCCCGTCGAGACCGACACCTTGTGGCGGATGTACTCGATGACCAAGCCGGTCACCTCGGTCGCCGCGCTGATGCTCCTCGAAGAGGGCCGCCTCCGGCTCGATGATCCCGTCGCCGACTTCCTCCCGGCCTTCGCCGACCCACAGGTGTACGTCGACGGATCCGGCCCGGACGCCAAGACCCGCCCGGCCGCCCAACCCATTCTCGTCCGGCACCTGTTGACCCAGACCTCGGGCCTGACCTTCGGCTTCTACCACGCGCATCCCGTCGACGCGCTGTACCGGCAAGCCGGTCTGGAGTCGTCCGTGCCGACGGGCGCGACCCTGGCCGAGGCCTGCGAGGTGTACGCCGGACTGCCGCTCCAGTTCGAGCCGGGCACCCAGTGGAACTACTCCGTCGCCACCAATGTCCTCAGCCGTGTCATCGAGGTGGTGTCCGGCCAGGACCTCGACGTGTTCCTGGCCGAGCGGATCTTCGGGCCGCTGGGGATGAAGGACGCCGGATTCTGCGTCACGGACGAACAGGCGGGACGACTGGCCGAGTTGTACGGCGAGGACGAGGACGGCGGGATCTCCCCGATCGTCGGGTTGCCCCTGCACGGCCGGCCTCGCTGTGTGTCCGGGAGCGGCGGCATGGTCGCCACCGCCCACGACTACCACCGCTTCATGGAGATGCTCCGGCAGCGCGGGGAACTCGACGGCGCCCGCCTGCTGAAGCCCGGGACCGTGGACCTGATGGTGTCCAACCACCTACCCGGCAACGCCGACCGCCGCACCTTCGGCAGCCCCGCCCACCAGGAGCCGAGCAACGCGGGCCTCGGCTTCGGCCTCGGTGTCTCCGTCGTGGTGGACCCGGAGATCACCCAGTCCCCGGCCGGGCAGGGCGCGTACGGCTGGAGCGGAGTGGCCAGTACGACGTTCTGGGTCGACCCGGAGAACGACGTGACCGTGCAGTTCCTGACCCAGGTCCGCCCCAGCTCCTCCCACTCGATCTTCCGCGAGCTGAAGCGGCTGGTGCAGGAGTCGATACTGGACTGAGCCCGCTCGCGCCGACGAGGGCCGGCACCGTCCCGTTCAGCGGCGCGCGTCCCGCGCGCGTGCCGCGGTGATCACGGCCCAGGCCGCGGCGGCGTCCTGGATGCCGAGGCCGACGCTGTTGTAGAAGACGATGTCGTCCGGGTGGGTACGGCCCGGGTGGGTGCCGGTGAGCACGCCGCCGAGCGGAATCAGGTCCCGCCGCGCGAGCCGCCCCTCGCGCAGCGCGTCGACGACGGGTCCCGCGTGCTCCGCCGCCGTCGCCGGATCGTCGACGACCACCGCGGCGGCCCGCCGCAGGACCTCCGCGTCGACCTCGCTCCGGCCGGGCTCGAAGGAGCCGACGCTGACGACCGTGCATCCCGGCGCCAGCCACTCGCCCCGCACCACGGGCGCGGCGCTCAGCGTGCAGGCAGCGACCATCGGCAGCCCCGCCACGGCCTCCTCGGCGGTCTCGACGGCCTTGACCGCGACACCGAGTTCGGCGGCGAGCCGCTGAGACGCACGCGCCCGGCGGCCCGGGTCCGGGCTCCACAGCCGCACGGACCGCACCTCCCGTACCCGGGCGACTGCCCGTACGTGGGCCAGGGCCTGCGTACCGGAGCCGAGTACGCCGAGCTCCGTGCTGTCGGCGGTGGCCAGCGCGTCGAAGGCGACGGCGCTCGCCGCGGCCGTGCGCAGGGTCGTCACCGCGGTGCCGTCCATGACCGCGACCGGTTGCCCGGTGACGGGGTCGAGCACGTTGATCACCGCGTGGACGGTCGGCAGCCCGGCCGCCGCGTTGCGCGGGTTGACGCTGCCGATCTTGGCGACGGTCCCGGTGTCCGCGGACAGCCGGGCGAGGTAGGCGAAGACGACGCTGTCGTCGAAGCGGCTGGGATACATGATCTTCCCGGGGAGCTCGGCACTGCCGTCGCCGAGCGCCGTGAAGGCCGCGCGCTGCGAGGCGATCGCCGTGTCGGTGTCGAGCAGCTCCCGCACCTGCTCGCGCGACAGGAACAGCGGACCGCCGTCGGCGGCGTCGTCTTCTCTCATTCCTCAGTGATAGCCGTCCTTGCCGATCCGCAAAAGATCGCGGTGGTCCAAGTGGGCGCCGTTCAGTTCGGATCCGCCCAGGTGGACTCCGTCCAGATGGGGCAGGTCGTGGTCCAGGCGCTCCCGCTTGGTCAGCAGATAGCTGAGGTTCTCCTCGCACGGCGGGATCAGCAGGGGGACCTGCTCGGCGACCCTGATGCCGTCCCGCACCAACGCCTCGCGCTTGCGCGGGTTGTTCGACATCAGCCGCACGGACCGTACACCGAGGTCGTGCAGGATCTCCGCCGCCACCCGGTAGTCGCGGGCGTCCACCGGCAGGCCCTGGGCGAGGTTCGCCTCGACGGTGTCCATGCCCTCCGACTGGAGCTGCATGGCCCGGAGCTTGGCGAGCAGGCCTATGCCCCGGCCCTCGTGGCCCCGGAGGTAGACGAGGATGCCGCGGCCCTCCGCGACGATGGCGCGCAGCGCGGCGGCGAGCTGGTCGCCGCATTCGCAGTGCATGGACCCGAAGGCGTCCCCGGTGAGGCACTCCGAATGCAGCCGGGTGAGGGTGTCCCCCTCGCCGATGTCAGGCAGGTCCCCGTGCACCAGGGCCACTTGTTCCTCGCCCCGGTCGTGGTCGAGGTAACCGACGGCGTGGAATGCGCCGTACACGGTGGGCAATGGGGCAATCACGACGCGTTCGACACCTGTGCGGTGGGCATTCCCGCCGAGTGCTCCAAAGTTATCTGTCATGATCTGATTCCTAAGCAGAGTCGAAAGGCCGTGAAAACATGAGTGGTTCGGGAACGCGCTCGACGGTATCCGGTCTGTTGCCGGTTGACACCACGGAAGACGTACGAGCGCGCGGCGCGGGTGTGTCACGGCAGGTCGCCGTGCTTCCCGTCGGGAGTTTCGAACAGCACGGTGCGTTTCTTCCGCTCGCGACGGACACACTCGTCGCGTGTGCCATCGCGCGGGAGGTCGCGGCCGCCTATCCGGTCCACCTCCTTCCTCCGGTGACGATCTCCTGCTCGCACGAGCACGCCGCGTGGCCGGGGACCGTCAGCATCTCTTCCGTCACGCTCCACGCGGTGGTCGGGGACATCGCCGACTCGCTCCGCCGGTCGGGCGTCGACACCCTGGTGCTGGTCAACGGGCACGGCGGAAACTACGTACTGGGCAATGTGGTTCAGGAATCCGCGGGCAGCGGTACGCGCATGGCGCTTTTCCCGGCCATGGAGGACTGGGAAGGGGCGAGGGAGCGGGCCGGAGTACAGACCTCGCTGCTCAGCGATATGCACGCGGGGGAAATAGAGACCTCCATTCTGCTGCACGCCCATCCGGAATTGGTCAGGGAAGGTTATGAGACCTCCGATTTCCTCGCGGACGACCGTCGGCACCTGCTGACGCTCGGTATGTCCGCCTATACCGAGTCCGGTGTCATCGGCCGTCCCTCGATGGCCAGTGCCGGGAAGGGGAAGGAACTGCTGGCGGCGCTGACCGAGGCGTTCGGGGCGTATTTCTCCCTGGTGACCTCGGCGAAGTCGCCCTTGGCGGAGGGGACTTCGGAGACCGGCACTACGTAGACCGGCACTTCGGCGGACGTCGGTCGTCGGCATTGATCGTGCCCTCCTGCGCTCTCCTCCCGGGGGCGCCGGAGCGCCGCCGACCAGCGGACGACCAGGACGACCACGCCGGGCAGGCTCGCGGCGAAACTCAGCACTCCGTAGACCACGGCGACGGTCAGGCCCATGCTCGCGCCGAGTCCCGCGGCGCCGAACGCCCAGGCGGTGACGCCCTCGCGCGGACCCCAGCCGCCCACGTTCAGGGGCAGGCCCATGGCGAGCAGGGCCAGCAGCGCCAATGGCAGCAACTGGGCGGCGGACGCGGTGGATCCGGCGACCCGGGCGGCGAGCAGGAACATCGTCAGGTGACCGGCGAGCACGACGGCCGACGAGAGCGCCAGGCCGGGCCAGTTCTCGCGGGCCAGCAGGGCGCCGCGCGCCTCGACGAGCGCGGCGCGCAGCGCGCCGAACCGCCGGGTGCGGCCGGGCGTCCGGACCCGGCGCACCGCGCCGACGGTGACGACTCCGCACACCGAGACGATCGCGAGGAGCAGCGCGAAGTGGCGCGTCTCGGCGAGCACCGGTGACGGCTGCGTGAGCAGGACGACCACGCCGAAGGCCAGCAACACGGCCTGTCCCGCGGTTCGTTCGAGGACCACCGCGCGTACGCCGCGACCGATGTCCCCGGCGCTCTGGCCGTGCCGCACGGCGCGGTGCACATCGCCGAGGACGCCGCCGGGCAGCGCGGCGTTGAGGAACAGCGCCCGGTAGTAGTCGGCGACGGCCGGGACCAGCGGCAGCTTGATCCGCAGCCCGCGCGCCACCAGGCACCAGCGCCAGGCGCTCAACACCGTGGTGAGCAGCCCGATTCCGACTGCCGCGAGCAGGGTCACCGCGTCGATCCGCCGCAGTCCGTCCAGGAAGACTCCGGTACCGAGCCGCCAGAGCAGCACACCGAGGATCGCGGTACCGGCGACGGTGCCGAGGTGGGTGCGGATCCGGCGGGCGTTGACGCGGCCCCGGCTCGGAGACGTGGCCGCCGCCACCGTGGCGCTCACAGCGTCCCGCCCGTCGGCCGGGGCAGCGCCAGCACATCGCTGTGGTGGACGACGACGCGCAGTTCACCCGCCGCGGCGTCCGCCAGGCGGGACCGCAGATACGTCTCCGCGTGGGCGGCGAGTGCGGGGCGCTCCTCGCAGGCCGCGCCGACCCAGCCGCGCAGCCACTCCTGGGTGAGCTCGGCGGTGTCGGGGCCGAGCCGCCACGGGCTCGGGTGGGTGCGGACCGTGGCGCCGTAGTGGGCGAAGGCCTCGCAGGCGGCCGTGATGGCCTCCGGGCCGAGCAGGCCGCCGCGGCGCTGGTGGGCGTTGAACGCCTCGGCGAACTCCGCGTCGAGCGGGTCGGCCGGTGTGAGTTCGACGCGGCCGACGACGGAGAGCGTCAGCAGGGCCGGGACTCCGGCGCCCGCGCAGGCCGCCGCGAGCCGGTCTATCTCGTCGCCGGTGAGGACGTCGAGCAGCGCGGAGGCGGTGACCAGCGAGGCGCCCGACAGGGCGTCCGGGGTCAGCCGGCCGATGTCACCGCGCTGGGTGGCGACGGTGACCCGGCTGCCGTCGGCCGCCGAGCGCGGTGCGCCCACGGTCGCGAAGTGCAGGAGGTAGGGGTCCCGGTCGTGCAGGATCCAGTGCTGGCCGCCGTCGAGCCGGGGCGCGAGCCAGCGGCCCATGGAACCCGTGCCGCAGCCGAGATCGTGGATCACCAGATCGTCGCCGCGCCCCGGCCGGTTCGCGAGCCGGATGCGCAGCGGGTCGAGCAGATCCGCCGCCCGCGCGGCGGCGTCGGCGCCCTCACGCAGCTGAAGCCACTGGGGCGCGTACCGGGGCACGTCGTCGGCGCCGACGGCGTCGACCCGCTCGCCCGGCGCGCCCACCCGCACCTCGTTACCGGGCATGTCCGGCACCTCTGGCACGTCATGCAACTCTGGCACGTCCGGCACCTCCGACGGAGTGATGGCCGTACTGCTCATGCCGCCCTCCGGGGTTCGCGCGGCAGCCGTCCCAGGACCCCGGCCAGGGTGCGGGCCGTGGTGGCCCAGCCGTTCAGCGCGGTGCGCCGGCCACGAGCCGCCGCCTTGAGACGACGCCGCACGTCGGCCTCGCCGAACCAGCCGCGCAGTTCCACGGCGAGTGCGGCCGGATCCTCCGGTGGTACGAGGATCCCGGGCACGCCGCCGTCGGGCGCGCGGCCGATCGCCTCGGGAAGACCGCCGACGTCGGTCGCCAGCACCGGGATCCCGCGCGCGAGCGCCTCGGTGACCGCCATGCCGTACGTCTCGGCGTACGAGGTGAGGACCATGAGGTCGGCGGCGGCATAGCTCGCGTCGAGCTGCGCGCCCATTTGCGGTCCCACCAGGTGCAGCCGGTTGCCGAGGCCGTACTTCTCTATCTGGGCGCGGATCTGGGCGACGTACGCCGGATCCTGGACGAGTCCGCCGACCAGGACGCAGCTCCAGGGCAGGTCGGTGACGGTCGCGAGGGCCTCGACCAGGCGGTGCTGCCCCTTGCGCGGGGTGACCGCGGCGACGCACAGCAGCCGCGAGACCCCGTCGGTGCCGGAGGCGAGCGGGGCGATATCGGCGCCGGGCTCGGCGACATGGACGCGGTCGGGGGCGAGCCCGTGGTGGGCCACGAGCCGGCGAACCGCCCAGTCGCTGGTGGCCACGACGGCGGACACCGCCCGCAGGGTCGCACGTTCCTTGGCGTCCAGCTCGGCCGCCACGGCGGGCGCGAGCCCCGTCTCGTCGCCGAGCGGCAGGTGCACCAGGACGGTGAGGGCCAGCCGCTCGGCCTCGGGGACGATGATCTCGGGGACACCGCAGGCGACGAGCCCGTCGAGCAGGACCGTCGTGCCGTCCGGCAAGTCCCGCAGCGTTCGGGCGAGTTCCGCGCGGGCGCCGGTGCCGGGGCGCGGCCACTCGCCCGCGACGGCGTGCCGGTGGACCTGCCAGCCGAAGCCGGGCAGGTCCAGGCAGAGCCGCCGGTCGTAGGCGTTGCCGCCGCTCGGCGCGGCGGGGTCGTCGACGCCGCCCGGCATGACGAAGTGCACGGAGCGCAGGGACATGGGGATGATCTCGGCCTTCTGGAGAACCGCGTTCTGCACCGGCACGTAGTTCAGGGAAGCCCGGTCGCCGTTCACCGATGCCTGGTCGATGGTCGTGTCGGTCACAGCGCACGCTCGTAACTCGCCCAGGCGATGTGCGACTCGTGCAGGGTGACGGTGATTCCCGTGAGCCCCTGGGCGCCCTCGCCCAGCGCCCCCGCGTGGATACGGTCGGCGAGGCGGTCGGCGATGACCTTGGCCAGGAACTCCGTCGAGGTGTTGGTGTCCTTGAAGACCGGTTCGCTGTCGAGGTTGCGGTAGTTCAGGTCGCTGACGACCGCGCCGAGTTCCTGCGTGGCCAGTCCGATGTCGACGACGATGTTGTCGTCGTCCAGCTCGGGGCGTCTGAAGGTGGCGTCCACCAGGAACGTCGCACCGTGCAGGCGCTGCGCGGGGCCGAAGACCTCGCCACGGAAGCTGTGGGCGATCATCAGGTGATCGCGGACGGTGATGCTGAACAACGGACGACCCTCCAGGTGCGGTGCGTCTGATCCCCTGCCGGGACCGTGCCGTGTAGTACGGCTGGTCCGTTCTCCTTGTTCAGCTGCCAGTTCCCCTTTCTTCGGAGGTCAGGCAGGTTGTCGCCGACTCAAACCCTGTCGTAGACCACCCGGTGACACAACGCGGGTATCGAACCGGACGCCAATCCGCCCATCACGTCGGGCAGTTCCTCGAATCGGGACTCGCCCGTGACAAGCACGTCGAAGGCGGGTTCGGCGAGCAGTTCGAGGGCGAGCGCGAACCGGTCGGCGTAGGTGCGGCCCGCCCGCCGGGCCGGGGAGAGGGAGCCCACCTGGCTACTGCGGACCGTCAGTCGCCGGGAGTGGAAGGCCTCCCCCAGCGGCAGGCCGATCCGCCGGTCGCCGTACCAGCTGAGCTCGATCACGGTTCCCTCCGGGGCGAGGAGTTCCAGCGCCCGCGCGAGCCCGGCCTCGGTGGCGCTGGCGTGCACGACGAGGTCGAGGTCGCCCGCCGCGTCCCCGGGAAGCGCGAAGTCGACGCCGAGCGCCCGCGCGATCTCTCCGCGTGCCGGATCGGCGTCGACGAGTTGGACGCGTACGCCCGGGAACCTGGCCAGCAGCGCGGCGACCGAGCAGCCGACCATGCCGCCGCCCACCACGGCGATCCGGTCTCCGATCAACGGCGCCGCGTCCCACAGGGCGTTCACCGCGGTCTCCACGGTCCCGGCGAGCACGGCGCGCGCGGCCGGCACGGACTCCGGTACGAGGGTCACGGCGCTCGCGGGGACGACGTAGCGCGTCTGGTGCGGATAGAGGCAGAAGACGGTCCGTCCGAGCAGGGCCGCGGGTCCCTCCTCCACCCGGCCCACGTTGAGATAGCCGTACTTCACGGGCGCGGGGAAGTCGCCGTCCTGGAACGGCGCGCGCATCGCGGCGTACTGGTTCTCCGGGACGCCGCCGCGGAAGACGAGCGTCTCGGTTCCCCTGCTCACGCCCGAGTAGAGCGTGCGTACCAGCACCTCGTCCTCGGCCGGTTCCTGAAGGGTGACTTCGCGTATTTCGCCGTGGCCCGGAGAGGCGAGCCAGAAGGCGCGGGCTGTGAGTTCCATGAGAGGTCCCTGAACGATCCGGCAGATCTTCACGTACGGAGCGGTGAACAGCCGCGCACAGTACGCGGCGTTGATCGACTCTGTCATACGGCCGGAGGACTCGCGGTGGCCCTGAACAACACATACGACCTGAGGCTCCCCCAGCAGGAGACCATCGTCGGAGCGGCTGCGCAGCTCCTGCTCCTGGCTCTGCTGGGCTCGGCGATCGGCATGGGCCCCGCGGGCTGGCTGACGGGCCTCGCGTTCGCGTTCGCCACCTGGGCGGTGCTGAACCGTGCCCTGCGCCGCACCCGGCCCCGCTCCTTCGGGCCCGCCAACCGCGTGACCCTGGGCCGGGCCGTCCTCGTCGGCGGCGTCACCGCCCTGGTCGCGGACTCGTTCCAGGACTCGCCGCCGGTCACGCTCCTGGTGGGCCTGACCGCGGTCGCCCTGATCCTCGACGGCGTCGACGGCCAGGTCGCCCGCCGCACCGGCACCGCCTCGCCGCTGGGCGCCCGCTTCGACATGGAGGTCGACTCGTTCCTGGTCCTGGTGCTGAGCGTGTACGTCTCCATGTCGCTCGGTCCGTGGGTACTGCTGATCGGCACGATGCGCTACGCCTTCGTGGCGGCGGCCTGGGTGGCGCCGTGGCTGAACGGCGCGCTGCCGCCGAGCATGGCCCGCAAGACGGTCGCCGCCGTCCAGGGCGTCACGCTGCTCGTCGCGGGCGCCGGGGTCCTGCCGTACGTGGCGAACGCCGGCGCGGTGCTGCTGGCACTGGTGCTGCTGGTCTGGTCGTTCGGACGTGACATCGGCTGGCTGTGGGGTCAGCGGCGCGGGGCGCGCGGGCCGGTGCGTGCGGCCCGGCAACCGGCCGCGCCCTCCGGCGAGTTGCCGCTCCAGCGTCCACTACTGTGTGCGCAGGCGCAGACGGATGAACGTGTATGAGGAGCTGGGCAGCATGAACGAGCGGTCGGCGGGCGGAATGGTCCCGGTCAACTCCTCGGAGGCGCACCCCGCGCGGGTCTACAACGCGTGGCTGGGCGGCAAGGACAACTACCCGGCCGACCAGGAGGCCGCCGAGCTGGCCGCCTCCGCCAATCCGGAGATCATCCCCGCGGTCCGGGCCAACCGGGCCTTCCTGGGCCGGGCGGTGCGCGAGCTGTCCGCGGTGGGTATCCGGCAGTTCCTCGACATCGGCACCGGCATACCGGCCGCGGACAACACCCACGAGGTGGCGCAGCGGGTCGACCCCGGCGCCCGTGTGGTGTACGTCGACAACGACCCGATCGTGCTGGCCCACGCCCGCGCCCTGCTCGTCAGCACCCCGGGAGGTGCGACGGACTACCTGAGCGCGGACCTGCGCGAGGTGGACGGCATCCTGGCCGCCGCGCAGGAGACGCTCGACCTGTCGCAGCCGGTGGGCCTCATGCTGGTGGCCATCCTCCAGTACGTCCCGAACGCCGACGATCCCTACGCCATCGCGCGCCGTCTCCTGGACGCGCTCGCCCCCGGCAGTCATCTGGTTCTCTCCCATCCCGCGTCGGACATCGGAGCCGACGAGGTCGCGGAGTCGATGCGCGTCTACAACGAGCGCGCCGCCGAGCACGCGTCCGCGACACCCCGCACGCACGCGGATGTCACCCGCTTCTTCGATGGCACGAAGCTGCTGGACCCCGGAGTCGTCCAGCTCCCCGAGTGGCGACCGGGCCCGGACGACGTGGCGCCCGCCCGCCCGCTGCCCATGTGGTGCGGGGTCGGACGCAAGGCGTAACCGCCGCGACCTGGGCACGAGCGGGCGGGCGGGACTCACCTGGGCAGCGCGGCGCTGGTCTCCGGCTCCGGGAGGGACGTCTCGGAAGACGCCCGCGGGGTGCCCGGCAGGCGCCCGGCACGCCGCGCCGGCACGAGGAGTGCCGCCAGTGCCGCGCCGAGGCAGAGCAGGGCGAGCAGGCTGAAGCCGTGCGTGTAACCGGAGGCGTACGGAAGGCCCGAGGGCTGGAGGTGGCCGGTGACCAGGACACTGGTCACGGCCGCGCCGATGGAGCCGCCGATGGTGCGGATGTTGGCGTTCATGCCGGTCGCGGCGCCGGTCTGCTCGGGCGGGACGCTGCCGACGATCAGGTTGGCCATCGAGGCGAAGGCCAGTCCGATGCCGAGGCCGAAGATGCCGGCCGCGAAGGCGATCTGCCACTGCTCGTCGTGCCAGACGGCGAGGAAGCCACAGGCCACGGCGCCGAGCGCGGCACCGGCCGTGAGCAGTTTCTTGGCGCCCAGGACGGGTTCCAGGCGACCGCTGAGTACGCCCGAGCAGAACATCGCGATGAGCATCGGCAGCATGAGCAGCCCGGCCCCGGTGACGCTCGCGCCGAAGCCGTACCCCGCTGAGCTGGGAGTCTGTACGAAGCCGGGGAGGAAGGACCAGATCGAGTACATGCCCGCGCCGAAGAGCAGCGCGGCGGTGTTCGTGGTCCACACGGCGGGCAGCCGCATGATGCGCAGGTCGATCAGCGGGAAGCGGGAGCGCGCCTCGGTCAGCAGCCAGAGCGCGAAGAGCAGGACGGCGGCGGCGAACAGCCCGGTCACCCGGGCCGACCCCCAGCCCCACTGGCCCGCCTGGCTGAGCGGCAGCAGCAGGGCCACCAGCCAGCCGGACAGCAGGACGGCGCCGAGCCAGTTGACGCGTCCCTCGGCCCGGCCGGGCGACTCGGGGACGTAGCGCAGGGCGATCAGCGTGGTGACGGCGACGACGCCGACGGGGAGCCAGAACAGCCAGCGGTAGTCGAGCGCGGTCACGATGGGACCGGCCGCGACCATGCCGACCCCTCCGCCGGCGGCGATCACGGCGGACAGGTTGCTGATGCTGGGGCCGACCCTGGCGGGGGCGAACTCGTCGCGGATGATGCCGAAGGACAGCGGGAACAGCGCGCCGCCGATTCCCTGGACGACCCGGGCGACGATCAGCACCCCGATGGTCGGCGCGAGCGCGGCGAGCAGGCAGCCGATCGTCACGGTCACCAGGACGCCGACGAGGGTGCGCTTCTTGCCGATCAGGTCGCCGACGCGGCCGAGTATCGGCGTGAAGACCGAGGCGGACAGCAGGTAGGCCGTCATCACCCAGGTCGCGGTGGACTGCGAGGTGTGCAGAGCGTGCTGGACGGTCGGCAGGGCCGGTGCGATCAGCGACTGGAGCATGGAGAACACGCCGGCACCGGTCGCGAGGACCGCGAAGGTGAGGCGGGTGGACTTCCGGGGCATCGAAGGAGCCTCTCCGAACGGAGCAGAGGAGATACGGGATCACCGCGGGGCAGCGTCAGCACTGCGGGGCAGCGTCGAGCACACCCACGGACGCGCGGGTGTCAGGGGGAAGGAAGCGTCGGACGGGCGGCGCGGACAGCGGGGCCCGGTATGCGGTCGAGACGGGGCGGGGCGCCGACGATGCGTACGGCCGCACGCATCCACGCGGAACACACCCCGACTGGTAAAGTGGAGGTACGCCTCCACTGTAGCGGAGGCCAACCTCCGCTTCAACCTCGAACCGCCCGGGAGGCAGCAGTGACGGCTCAGCCGTTCCCCGTCAGCGAGATCGTCACGGCCCGGCGCCCGCACCGCAAGGACGCCGCGCGCAACTACGACGCCCTGCTGGCCGCCGCCCGCGAGGCCTTCGCGGAGAACGGCGCCGAGGCCTCGCTGGAGGACATCGCCCGGCGCGCGGGAGTGGGTATCGGCACCCTCTACCGGAACTTCCCCACCCGCCGCCACCTCTTCGAGAGCGTCTACGCCTCCGAGGTGGACGACCTGTGCCGGATGGCGTGGGACGTCGCCGCCCTGGACCCGTGGGAGGCGCTGTCCTCGTGGCTGCGCCGGTTCGTGGACTACACGGTCACCAAGCGGGCCATCCGCGAGGCGCTCAACAACGAGTCCGAGATCTTCCTGGCCTGCCGGGACTCCATGTACGCGGCGGGCGGCCCGCTGTTCGAGCGGGCACAGAAAGCCGGCCAGGCGCGTACGGACATGGCCTTCGACGACCTGCTGCGGATGGTCGCCGGGATCACCTCGACGAACTTCCTCGACGACGCCCAGCGCGACCGCGTCCTGGCCGTCGCCCTCGACGGAGTCCGCACCGCGCACTGACCCGTCGGGCTTCCCGACGGGTGCCGCATCCGGCGCGAACCCAACTGGCTAGACTGCGCACCCTCGTACACGTGATCGCACCACGTGCGAGCATGCGCTTCCCGAAGGGTTTCGACGCTTGATAGCCATCGAAGATGTCAGCAAGCGATACGCCGACGGCACTGTGGCCGTCGATCGCCTGTCGCTGCAGATACCGAACCACTCCATCACCGTGCTCGTCGGGCCTTCGGGGTGCGGCAAGACCACCACGCTCCGCATGATCAACCGGATGATCGAGCCCAGCAGCGGCACGATCCGGGTCAACGGCGAGGACGTCCAGCGCACGCCGGTCAACGCCCTGCGCCAGTCCATGGGTTACGTCATCCAGAACGCGGGGCTCTTCCAGCACCGGACGATCATCGACAACATCGCCACGGTGCCGCGGCTGCTCGGCTGGTCCAAGCAGCGCGCCCGGGCCCGCGCCGCCGAACTCATGGAACGCGTCGGCCTCGACAAGGACATGTCCCGCCGCTACCCCTATCAGCTCTCCGGAGGCCAGCAGCAGCGCGTGGGCGTCGCCCGCGCACTGGCCGCGGACCCGCCGGTCCTGCTGATGGATGAGCCGTTCTCCGCGGTCGACCCGGTCGTCCGCCGTGGCCTCCAAGAGGAACTGCTGCGCATCCAGGGCGAGTTGGGCAAGGCGATCGTGTTCGTCACCCACGACATGGACGAGGCCATCAGGATCGGCGACCGTGTCGCGGTGCTGCGCACCGGTGGCAAGCTCGCCCAGTTCGCCTCGCCGGACGAGCTGTTGTCCTCGCCGGCCGACTCCTTCGTCGAGGAGTTCCTCGGCGCCGACCGGGGCATCCGAGGTCTGTCGTTCCTGTCCACACGCGACCTGGAGCTCGACAGCAGCCGGGTCCTGCCGGCCGGCACCGACTGGCAGGAGGCCGCGGGACGCCTCGGCACCGAGGCTCCGGTCCTGGTCACCGACGCGGACGGCAAGCCGCTGGGCTGGGCCGACCTCACGGCCTGGCGCGGTGACACGCAGACCCTGGAGCCGTACGGACAGGGCTTCGAGGTGGGCCGGGACTCGCTTCGGGTGGCCCTGGACCGGGCGGTCCTGTCGCCGAGCGGCCAGGCGGTCGCCCTGGACGGAGCGGGGAAGGTGCTGGGCCTCGCCGGACAGGAGCGGATCTCCGCGGAGATCCGCGCGGCCCGGCAGCGGCGCGCGACGGACTCGCCCGAGGTCCCCTCGCAGGTGAAGGCCGGGCGATGAACGGCTTCTTCGACATCCCGAGCGACCTCCAGAGCAGCTATCTCGGCCTGATCTCCACGCACATGCAGGAAGCGCTGATCCCGGTACTGGTCGGTCTGCTGCTGGCGCTGCCGATCGGCCTGCTGTGCGTCCGCTTCAACTGGATCTATCCGCCGGTCCTCTGGCTCACCACGGTGCTGTACGCCATCCCGTCGATCGCCTTCTTCGTGGTGCTCATCGACTACACGGGGCTGAGCAAGACGACCGTGATCATCCCGCTGTGCCTCTACAGCCTGGTGATCCTGGTCCCCGCGGTCGTCGACGGCGTCCGCTCGGTGCCCGAGGAGACGAACGCCGCGGCCACGGCGATGGGCATCGGTCCCGGGCGCCGTTACCTCCAGGTCCAACTCCCCATCGCCGTGCCCGCGATCATGGCGGGGTTGCGAGTGGCGACCGCGTCGAGCATCAGCCTGGTCAGCGTCGGTTCGCTGATCGGCAACGAAGGGGCGCTCGGCAATCTGCTGACCACCGCGATGCTCTACCACCGGCCCATGCTCGCGGTGAACTCGGTGGTCACCACCGCCGTCCTCGCGGTGCTGGTCGACGCCGTGCTCGTCCTGCTGCGGCGCGTGCTCACCCCCTGGCAGCCGCCATCCGGCCGCAGGACCGCACGCCGTACGTCCACGATCGCGGGCGCCGCCCGCACCCCGGAGAGCGTCTCGTGAACGTACTCAACTTCATGCAGTCCTTCTTCAGCGACGGGTCCCACTGGCACGGGTACGACGGGATCCCGCAGCGTGTGTGGGAGCACCTCCAGTACACCGCCGCGGCACTCGCGATCGCCGCGGCCGTCGGCCTGCCCATCGGGCTCGTCACCGGGCACACCGGCCGCGGCGGCAACGCGCTGGCGTTCGTGGCCTCGGGGGCTCGGGCGCTGCCGACGTTCGGGCTGCTGGTGCTGATGTTCGTCTGGCTGGGCCTCGGCATCGTGCCCGTGATGATCCCGCTCGTGGTGCTGGCGATCCCCCCGATCCTCATCACCACGTACGAGGCGATCCGCACCCTGGACCCCTCCCCCGTCGACGCCGCCCGCGGCATGGGCATGTCGGAGGGGAAGATCCTTCTCCAGGTCGAGGTGCCGGCGGCGCTGCCGCTGATCCTCAGCGGTCTGCGCTCGGCGACGATCCAGATCGTGTCGACGGCGACGATCGCGGCCTATGTGGCCCTCGGCGGGGTCGGCCGGTACATCCTGGACGGCCTGTACCAGCGCGACTTCGAGAAGACGGCCGGCGGGGCCGCCCTCATAGCCGTCCTGGCGCTGCTCGTCCTCGTGCTGTTCTGGGCGGTGGCCCGGGTGGCGGTGTCACCGGGGGTGCGCAGGCGCCGTACGGCCTGACGGAAAGACGAAAGGGGCGGCGGGCCATGGCCCGCCGCCCCTTCTTCCGTTCACTTCTCCGCGGTGGCCAGGGCGTGTTCGAGGACGACGAGGAGCGCGTCGCGGACCGATCCCCGGCTGCGGGCGTCGAACACGGTGAGCGGTACGTGCTCGCCGACGTCGAGGGCCCACCGTACGTCGTTCAGGTCGTGCTCGACCTTGCCGTCGAAGGCGTTGATGGCCACCGCGAACGGGATCTCGCGGTGCTCGAAGTAGTCGACGGCCGCGTAGCAGTCGTCGAGGCGGCGGGTGTCGACTATGACCAGGCCACCCAGCGCGCCCTCGATCAGGTCGTCCCACATGAACCCGAAGCGCTCCTGGCCCGGGGTCCCGAACAGGTAGAGCTTCAGGGTCGGGTCGAGGGTGACGCAGCCGAAGTCCATGGCGACGGTGGTCGTCACCTTGTGCGGCGTGTGGGAGAGGTCGTCGACGCCCGCGGCGACCGAGGTGATGGACGCCTCGGTGGTCAGCGGCTCGATTTCGGAAATGGCGCCCACCGTCGTGGTCTTGCCCACGCCGAAGCCGCCCGCGATGACCATCTTCACCGGCAGCGGCGGCCGGGGCCCCTCGGTGTCAGCGCTCACGGATCGCGCCCCGGGAGTCGGGGATAGCTCGGAGACCATCGATAACCCTTCGCAATACGGTGGCGTCGCGGGCGGAGTCGGCCTGCGGTGCGTACAGGGCCAGTTGACCGTCGGCTCGCAGGTCGTCAGCGAGCACCCTGATCACATTCAAGTGCATCCGCAGTTTCGCCGCGATCTCCGCCAGCGACTGCGGCTGACGGCAGACCGCGATGATGTCGCGGTGCTGGTCGAAGACGAAGGCGTCCAGCGCGGCCAGACCCAGATCGGTCGCGACCACCTGGGTCTCGATCGGGATCGGCGGCACGAGGCTGTCGCCGCCCGCGATCCGTCCCGCGGTGAGCAGGAAGGGACGGACGACCGACGCGGGGGGCTCAACTCCCCACGCCGCCTCGTCGTCGCCTGATGGCTCGCCGGCCGTCGTCACGTCCTGATCCCTTCACCTCGCGGGTCGTCATGGACACCGGCGACGCCTTTGTCGACCGTCAACTGCCGACCGTCAGCCGGTCGGTGCGATACCCACGGTGTTCTTGAGTTCCATCACCAGCTGAGGGCTCAGGACGGCGCCCGCGCGGTTGGCGAAGAGCGTCATCTCGTACGCGATGTTGCCGAGCTTCGCCTCCTTGGAGGCGACCACTCCGAGCACCGCGCCCGCGCCCAGCGCCGACACGACGACGTGTCCCTCCTCCAGGTCGATGATGACCTTGTTCAGGCCACCGAGTCCGTAGTTGCCGGACGCGCCCATGGCGAGGCTGGTGATGCCCGAGACGATCGCCGCGAGCCTCTCCGAGTCGGCCTGGCCGCGCAGTTGGGAGACCGCGAGCAGCAGACCGTCGGAGGAGACACCGATGACGTCGACGACCCCGGCGGTCTCGGTGGCGAATCGATTGAGCAGCCAATTGAAGTCGGCAGCGGCGGCCTTCACGTCCGTCACCGGTTCCGCGGCTCCGGATTCCGGCTTGCCTGTCCACATGGTCACTTGCTCGTGCCTTCCGGGAATGAGGGTCTGTTGCTCTGAATGGTCTGATCGGCCGGTGCCCCGTGGCGGCGGCCGGCCCCGGTGTCCATGTCCCCGGTCGCGCTCTCGCTCTGGGCCCGCAGGACCGCGGCCTCGAACTCGTCGAGCTCGTCGCGTGCGGCCTCCGGGTCGACGGGCTGCCAGGCGGGCGGCCGTGGCGTCGGCATGGGCTGCTTGGGCAGGCGGGTCGAGGCGGTGGTGGCCGACAGGGTCGCACCGCGTACCCGGCGCCGCAGGGAACCGGGGCCCTCGGCGGGGTCCGGCGGAGCCGGGTTGCCGCGTGGCCGCCCGAATCCGTTGGCGGGATGGGCCAGGGCGTCCTCGCCGCCGGTCCCCGTGGCGGGTTCCGGTCTGCGGGTGTGGCCGGGGAACTCCTCCTGCGGGGAGCGGGCGGGAACCCTGCGGGGCAGTGCCGAGGCGCCGGGCGCCGGTGCGACCGTCGCGGGACGCGGCTCGGGCGGCCCGGAACGGCGGGCGGCAGGCATGATGTGCGGGGCCCTGGCCGCGGCTCCCGTCGGGTCGGCGAGCAGCAGGTGCGAGGAGGGCACCGCGACGGTGACGGTGACACCGCCGCCCGGAGTGCGGGACAGCACGACCTCGATGCCCCAGCGCCGGGACAGACCGCCGACCACGAAGAGGCCGAGGACCTCGGTGGGCGCCAGGTCGAGCCGCTCGCGGCGGATCAGGCGCGCGTTCTCCTCGGCCAGCCGCTCGGGGCTCATCCCGAGCCCGTGGTCGATGATCTCGACGAGCGCGCCGCCGGTGGAGCCGTGCCGGGGCCGCAGCACCACTTCGACGTTGCTGGACGCCGGGGAGAACATCACCGCGTTCTCCAGCAGTTCGGCGAGCATCAGGGTCAGGTCGCCAACGATGTCGGGGGCCACGTTGACGTCGCCCTCGGCGTGCGGGGTGACGCGCTGGTAGCCCTCGATCTGGCCGAGCGCGGCGCGCACGATGTTGCTGAGCCGCATGGGACCGGTGTTGAGGCCGCCCTCCCGGATTCCGGCGAGCAGCATCAGGCTGTCGGCGTTGCGCTGGAGACGTACGGCGATGTGGTCGATGCGGTAGAGCCGTTCCAGCACCTCCGGGTCCGTCTCGCCGCGCTCCACCGAGTCGATCAGCGCGAGCTGACGGGCCGTCAGGTTGCTGACACGGCGGCCGACGTTGCCGAACATCTCGGCGATGTTGCGGCGGCTGACGACCTGGCGCTCCAGCAGGGCGGTCGCGGTGACCTGAACCTGGTTGAAGGCTTCGGCGAGTTCGCCGATCTCGTCGCGGACCGGCACGGGTACGGCGTCCAGGCGCGGCGGGCTCGCGTCCTCGGCGTCGTCGTCCGCGACCCTGGCCAGCTCCGACCCGGCGGCGATGGCCACGTGCTGGGCCGCCCCGGTGAGTGTCCGCACGGCCCGCACCACGGAGCGGCGGACCAGCACGGAGAACAGGAACCAGGACGCCAGCGCGAGCAGGGTGCCCGAGACCAGCCAGGTCACGTCCCACCAGGCGTCGCGCGACGCGGCCTCGGCCTGGTCGGCGAGCTGGTTGATGAGCGACTGGGTGATCTTCAGCCGGCTCTCGGCCTGGCGGGCGTAGGTGGGTTCGGCGCTCAGCGCGTCGGCGAGGGCGGTGCGCAGCTCCCCGGGGGTTCCGGCGATCAGGGCGCTCGGGTCCACCTGGAGCTGGGCGAAGTGCTGGGCGATGACGCCCTGGTACGGGTTGTGCTCCATCCCGTCGATCGAGGACGCCTGCTCCGGACTGGCGAACCGGGTGAACCGGTCGGCCTGGGAGAGGTACTGGTCGTAGTCGCCGACGGCGCTGGTGAACTCGATGAGCGCGTTGGCGTCTCCGGTCCGGGCCGCGAAGACGCTGGTCTCGAAGGACGCGTGGGCGGTGTCGGCGCGCAGGAGTGAGTCGAGCAGACCGGCCGCGGACGTCGAGGACATGTCGGTCTGGCCGATCCCGAGGCCGTTGATCAGACCGTCGATCACCGATCCGTACGCGGGGTCGATGTTGTCTGCCGGGATGGGCCCCTGCTCGACCGTCTGCCGGAGGGTCTCCAGACCCTCGAGCTCCTTGAGCACCTGGGCCTCGGCCGCGGGCAGCCGGTCCCCGAACGCCGAACGGACGACGTCCGCCTGGGTGTTGGCCTTCTGCTGCGCGTCGAGGTAGGCAGAGGTGTTGGGCGGGCTGTCGTCGGAGTCGGACGCCTCGTAGCGCAGGGAGACGAGGAGCGCCTGGCGGTGCTCGGCCTGCACGTCGTCGATGAGCTTGGTGACCTGCGCGCTGTCCCGCACCAGTTGGGCGGTGTCGGCGGCGGTGACGGCCCGGTCGATCTGTGCGTAGACGACATAGGTGAGCATCGCCGAGACGACCGCGAGCGGCACGATCACCAGAACGTTGAGCTTCCGGCGGAAGGGCCAACGGTCGAGGAGGGAGGGCGTCCGGCCTATTCGGGGAGCCTCTGACGGCTCTTCCAGGACGGCTTTCCTGTGCGCGGGCACCAAACCTCCTCGACTTCATTCCATGGAAGCCCGCTGTCCGGGCTTGGGTGGATTCACGTTCGCGACAGCGCGCTCAGGCCGGCAAGTGGAACAGGGCCCTCGACCTGGTCAACATTAGCGGCTGCCGGAAGTGTTCGGCCATGATCAACCAAAGTCCGACACGCCGTTACGCCGGGTTCACACACATTTTGTGCACGATGCGCCCACGGGATGAAGCCGTACGGTCTCCAAAGGTGATGCAGAGTTGATCCCGTGGTGATCCTGTGGTCTCCGTCAGTGATCTATTCGTGTCTTGACGGTGCGTAAGTGGGCTCGATTGGATCGACTGGACCATCGCACGCCGTGCCTTTTCGGCCGCCGCCCGCCCATGCCAAGTCTGGATGAAACCAACGTGACCATCGCCAGAAGTACCAGAACGTCCGCAACGTACGCTGTTTCCCTGCTGGTTGCGGCAACGGCCGCCCTCACGGGCTGCGGTTCCTCCGACTCCGGTGGTGACGACCCGTTGAAGGATGACGCCGCCGCCGGCGGTACGGTCGTGGTCGGTTCCAACAACTTCCCCGAGAGCATCCTGCTCGCCGACATCTACGGCGAGGCCCTCAAGTCCAAGGGCATCAAGGTCAGTTACAAGCTGAACATCGGCAGCCGCGAGACCACCTACGGGCTCGTCAAGAACGGCACGATCACGGTCATGCCGGAGTACAACGGCGCCCTGCTGTCCTACCTGGACGCCAAGGCGGTTCCGACGTCGGTCGAGGACACGAACAAGTCCATCAGCGCGAAACTCGACCCGAAGCTCACCCTCCTGGAGCCGTCCAAGGCCGAGGACAAGGACGCGGTCGCGGTCAACGAGGAGACGGCCAAGCAGTACAACCTCACCAGCGAGTCGACGATCGCCGACCTCACCGACGTGGCGTCCGACCTGGTCATCGGCGGGTCGCCGGAGTTCCAGACCCGTCAGCAGGGGCTGCTGGGCCTCAAGTCCGAGTACAGCCTGGAGTTCAAGTCCTTCAAGGCGCTGGACGCGGGCGGTCCGCTCACCGTCGCCGCCCTCAAGGGCAACAACATCCAGGCCGCGGACCTCTTCACGACCGACCCCACGATCACCGCGAACAAGTTCGTCGTCCTCAAGGACCCGAAGAACCTGTTCAGTTTCCAGAACGTGATCCCGCTGGCGTACAAGAGCGATCTTCCGGCCGAGGGTGTCACCGTGCTCAACGAGATATCGGCGAAGCTCGACACCGAGACGCTGATCGACCTCAACAGCCAGGTGCAGACCGACAGCAAGGACCCGCTGGACGTGGCCAAGTCGTGGCTGTCCTCCGCCGGACTGTCCTGACCCACCCGCGGCGGCCGGGGCGGACTCCCGTTCCGGCCGCCTGCGTCACCCCGGCCCGGGGAGTTCCGCGTACCCGATGAGCTCGCTGAAGTCGCAGGACTGTATGCAATGTAAAACTGTATGCAGTATGCTGACGACTTCAACTGTCCCGGCTCGGAGGAGACATGGAAGATCTGGATCCCGAGGTGGTGCTGAGGATGGCCGCCCAGGCACCCGACGGCTTTGTGATCATCGACCGCGAAGGGCTGATCCGCTACTGGAACCGGGGCGCCGAGCGCATCTTCGGGTTCACCGCGGGCGAGGTCGCCGGCCGCAGCCTGGACATCATCATCCCCGAGAAGCACAGACAGCGTCACTGGGACGGCTTCGTGACGGCCATGGAGCAGGGCACGAGCCGGTACGGGGAGGCGGACCTCCTCGCCGTACCCGCGCTGGGAGCGGACGGCAGCAAGCTCTCCATCGAGTTCAGCGTCGTGCTGCTGGCCGATCCCCGGGGCGGCGCGTCCCACTGCGGCGCGGTCATCCGGGACGTCACCGCGCGCCGGGCCCGGGAGAAGGAGCGGATGCGCCGCAACGAGGCCGCCGCGGAGCACACCACGGCCTGAGACCCGTCCGGCGCCATGTGCCGGTGCCCCGCGTGCGGTTGTCGCACGCGGGGCACCGGCATGACGGCCGAGGTCAGGTCAGGTCAGGTCAGGTCAGGTCAGGTCAGGCGACGACCTTGCCCTCGTGCAGCCTGCGGATGTCGTTGGCGTCGTAGCCGAGGTCCGCGAGCACCTCGTCGGTGTGCTCGCCGAGCAGCGGCGCGCCCTCGATCTCGGGTTTGAAGCCGGAGAACTTGATCGGGCTGCCCACGGTCAGGTAGGTGCCGCGCTCCTTCTGCTCGACCTCGACGATCGTGCCGCTCTTGCGCATGTCGGGGTCGGCGGCGAGCTCCTTCATGCTGAGCACGGGCGCGCAGGGCACCTCGAACGTGCGCAGGATGTCGACCGCCTCGTACTTGGTCTTGTCGGCCAGCCACTTCTCTATCTCGCCGAAGATGTCCATGATGTGCGGCTGGCGGGCCAGAGCGGTGTTGTACTCCGGGTCCTCGGCCCACTCGGGATGGCCGATGACCTCGCAGGTACGCGCCCAGTTCTGCTCCTGGATCGTGAAGTAGATGTAGGCGTTGGGGTCGGTCTCCCAGCCCTTGCACTTCAGGATCCAGCCCGGCTGGCCGCCGCCGCCGGCGTTGCCGCCGCGGGGCACCGCGTCGCCGAACTCGCCGTTCGGGTACTGCGGGTACTCCTCCAGGTAGCCGATCTTCTCCAGGCGCTGCTGGTCACGGAGCTTCACCCGGGTCAGGTTGAGCACGGCGTCCTGCATGGACACCGACACCTTCTGGCCGAGGCCCGTCTCGTTGCGCTGGATGATCGCGGTCAGCAGGCCGATCATCAGGTGCATCCCGCTGTTGCTGTCACCGAGGGCCGAACCGCTGATGGTGGGCGGGCCGTCCCAGAACCCGGTGGTCGACGCGGCACCGCCGGCGGCCTGGGCGACGTTCTCGTAGACCTTGAGGTCGTTCCACTTCGAGTCGTCGTTGAAGCCCTTGACGGAACCGAAGATCAGCCGCGGGTTCAGCTCGTGGATGTAGTCCCAGCCGAGGCCCATCCGGTCCATGGCGCCCGGCGCGAAGTTCTCGACCAGGATGTCCGCCTCGCGGATCAGCTTCTCCATGACCTCCTTGCCCTCGGGGGCCTTGGTGTTGATGGCCAGCGAGCGCTTGTTGCTGTTCAGCATGGTGAAGTAGAGGGCGTCGAGGTCCGGGATGTCACGGAGCTGACGGCGCGTCACGTCGCCGCCGTTGATGCGCTCCACCTTGATGACGTCGGCGCCGAACCAGGCGAGCATCTGCGTACACGCGGGACCGGCCTGGACCCCGGTGAAGTCGATCACCTTGATTCCGGCGAGCGGCTTTTCACTCATGGTGTTTTCCTTCTCCTGAAGCTCTCGCTTCTGCGAGAGGCGGCTGTGCGGGGGCGGGAGTTCGGGGGCGGGGTGGAGCGTTCGGGGTCGAGGCGCTCGGAGGCGAAGGGGCGGCTCACTTCTTCTTCGGCGTGATGTTGCCGACGGTGATGCCCTTCGGGTTGAGGTGCGAGATGTGGCCGCTCTCGGTGCCGGCCGAGGGGTCGATCACGCAGTCGATGAGCGCCGGGCCGCCGGACGCCAGCGCCTCGGTGAGAGCGGCGGTGACCTCGGCGGGCGTGGTCGCGCGGTAGCCCTTGCCGCCGAACGCCTCGATCATCAGGTCGTGGCGCGCCGAGAGCATCAGGGTCGTCGGCGACGGGGCGTCGTCGAGCGGGTTGACGTCGTCACCGCGGTAGACACCGCCGTTGTTCATGATCACGGTGACCACGGGCAGCTTGTAGCGGCAGATCGTCTCCAGCTCCATACCGCTGAACCCGAAGGCGCTGTCCCCCTCCACCGCCACGACGGGCGCGCCGCTCTCGACGGCGGCGGCGATCGCGTACCCCATGCCGATGCCCATGACGCCCCACGTGCCGCTGTCCAGACGGTGGCGCGGTACGTGCATGTCGATCACGTTGCGCGCGATGTCCAGCGCGTTGGCGCCCTCGTTGACGATGTACGTCTCCGGGCGCTCGACCACGATGTCGCGGATCGCCTTCAGCGCGCCCATGAACTGCATCGGGTGCGGGTCGGCCTTGAGCCGCTCCGCCATCTTGGCGACGTTCTGCGCCGAGCGTGCTCCCAGCTCCTCCCGCCAGGCGGCGGGCGCGGTGATCTGGCCGGGCTTGGTCCGCTCGGCGATCGCGTCGAGCACGGACTCGATGTCTCCGACCAGCGGGGCCGCGATGGGCTGGTTGCTGTCCAGCTCCTTGGGCTCGATGTCGATCTGGACGAACTTCGCGTCGGGGTTCCACGACGGTCCCTCGCCGTGGTTGAGCAGCCAGTTGAGGCGGGCGCCGACGAGCACCACGACGTCGGCCTTCTTCAGCGCCAGCGAACGGGCGGTGGCCGCCGACTGCGGGTGGTCGTCGGGCAGCAGGCCCTTGGCCATCGACATCGGTACGTAGGGGATGCCCGTGGTCTCGATGAACTCGCGGATCTTGTCGTCGGCCTGCGCGTACGCGGCGCCCTTGCCGAGCAGGACCAGCGGCCGCCGCGCCCCCGCCAGCAGCTCGATCGCCCGGTCCACCGCCTCGGGTGCGGGCAGTTGGCGCGGCGCGGGGTCGACGAGGCGGCTCAGCGTCCTGGCGCCGGCCTCCGCGTCCATGATGGAACCGAGCACCGCGGCCGGGATGTCGAGGTAGACGCCGCCGGGACGCCCGGAGATCGCGGTGCGCAGCGCGCGGGCGATACCGCGGCCGATGTCCTCGACCCGGCTCACGCGGTAGGCGGCCTTCACGAACGGCTGCGCGGCGGCCAGTTGGTCCATCTCCTCGTAGTCGCCCTGCTTGAGGTCGACGAGGTGGCGCTCGCTGGAGCCGGAGATCTGGACCATCGGGAAACAGTTCGTGGTGGCGTTCGCCAGCGCGACAAGGCCGTTGAGGAATCCCGGCGCCGACACCGTCAGCGCGACGCCCGGCTTCTTGGTGAGGTAACCGGCCGCCGCGGCAGCGTGTCCCGCGTTGCTCTCGTGGCGGAAGCCGATGTACCGGATGCCCTGTGCCTGCGCGAGGCGGGCCAGGTCGGTGATCGGGATGCCGACCACCCCGTAGATGGTGTCCACGTCGTTCAACTTGAGCGCGTCGACGACCAGGTGGTACCCGTCGGTGAGCTCGGTCGGAACGTCGGCGCTCGCCGCTGTCTCCAGAGTTGAGGGGGCGGTCATGATCCGAGGTCCTCCTTGGGCAGGTCCTGCCGGTGCGGCTACTCGTCCCACCTTCCTGACCTGGGCCCGATGCGTCCAAGACCCATCGACGACCAGCTGATAAGCAGCATCTATCGACGGCCGGCCGCGGGCCCCCGACCTGCTGCGCAGCCGTCTTGATAGACACCTGCTATCGGCCGTTCGCCAGTGCGTATTGGACTCCCACCGCGCACCGCCGCAGGCTCGCTGTGGACTGGTTCATCGGACGTCGCACGGGAGGTGGAGTCATGGCCGTGACAGCGGCGGCGTCCGTGTACGGCGCGGACCGGTACCGGCCCCCCTCGGTCACGGGCCTCGTCGATCTCCTCGACCGCCGGGTACGCGAGCGGCCGCACGCCAGCGCACTCGTCGTCACCGGGGACCGGGTCCACCTCTCCTACCGCGCCCTCTCGGGCCTGGCCGACGACGTGGCGGCCCGGCTCGGCGGGACCGGGCTGCGGCGCGGCGACGCGATCGGGCTGATCTGCGCCAACAACGCCGAGTTCGTCGTCGCGCTCCTGGGTGCGGCGCGGGCCGGTCTGGTGGTCGCTCCACTGGACCCGACGCTGCCCGGATCGCAGCTCTCCGCCCGGCTCGAGGCTCTCGGCGCCCGGGCGATCCTGCTCGGCCCGTCCGTGACCGACGCCCCGCCGGCCGCCCAGGCCCCGTTCCCCACCTGGCCGTTGCGCGTGCTGGCCTCCCGTGCCGGGACGGCGGCGGTCGACCTCGACACCGGCGAGCGTGCCGTACGTGAGGTGCGGGGCGCGGCGGACGAACTCTCGGGTCAGGACGCCCTCGTCCTGTTCACCGCGGGCACCACCGCCCGCGCGAAGATGGTCCCGCTGACACACGCCAACGTGGCCGCGTCCGTACGGAACATCTGCGCCACCTATGAGTTGGGGCCGGGCGACGCGACGGTCGCGGTCATGCCGTTCTTCCACGGCCACGGTCTGTTCGCGGCCCTGCTCGCGTCGCTGGCCAGCGGTGGATGCGTGCTGCTGCCCGAGCGTGGACGGTTCTCGGCGCACACGTTCTGGGACGACATGGGGGCCGCCGGCGCCACCTGGTTCACCGCGGTCCCGACCATCCACGAGATCCTCCTGGACCGGGCGGGAACCGGGTACCCGGGTCCGCGGACGCCGCCGCTGAAGTTCGTCCGCAGTTGCAGCGCGCCTCTCAACACCGCGACCCAGCGGGCGCTGGAGCGCGCGTTCGGCGCGCCGCTGCTGTCCGCGTACGGGATGACCGAGTCCACCCACCAGGCCACCAGCGAACCGCTGCCGCCGCGCGGGCCCCTGAAGCAGGGGTCGGTCGGCCGGCCCACCGGAGTGGATCTCCGGGTCGTCGACGCGGGCGGGCGTACGTGTCCGGTGGGCACCGAGGGCGAGGTGTGGGTGCACGGCCCCAGCGTCACCCGCGGCTACCTCGGCAACCCGGGCGAGACGGCGTACGGCTTCGCCGACGGCTGGCTGCGCACCGGTGACCTGGGCATCCTGGACAAGGACGGGTATCTGTCGCTCACCGGGCGGATCAAGAACCTGATCAACCGGGGCGGCGAGAAGATCTCGCCCGAGCATGTCGAGGACATCATCGCCGGTTGCCCCGGAGTCGCCGAGGCGGCCGTGTTCGCCGTGCCCGACCCGGTCCACGGGCAGCGGATCGGCGCCGCCGTGGTGCTGCGCGAGGGCGAGAGCCTGGAGGCCGAGCAGATCCTGCGGTACTCCCGCGACCGGCTGGCCCCCTTCGAGGTACCCGACCGGCTCGAACTCGTCACCGCCCTGCCGCACACGGCCAAGGGAGCCCTCGACCGGCTGGCGGTAGAGGCCAAGTACGCTCCGTAGGGAGCCGGTTCAGCGCAGGCGGGGGTCCGCTGCCAGGGGCTGGTTGAAGAAGTCGTCGAGGGCCAGGCCCGTCGCCGCGTTGACGAACGCCCGGGCGGCGACCGAGCCGGGGGTCGCGGCGTGGATCGCCACCGAGACCTGCGCCCCGGCCTCCGGGTCGATCAGGGGCAGGGCTCGCGTCCGGCCGATCACCGGCATCGCACGCAGCCAGGCGTGCGGCACGATGCTCGCCCACTCCCCGCCGCCCACGTGGGCGTAGAGGGAGGCGATCGAGTCCGTCTCCACCTGCGGGGTCACCACGAACCCCTTGTCCGCGAAGACGGCGTCGATGGTCTGGCGGATCCGCATGTCCGGGGTCAGCAGCGCGAGCGGCAGCTGGGCCGCGTCCGCCCAGGTCATGGTGGAGGCGGTCTGCGAGGGCAGCTGGTCGGCGGAGATCAGCAGCATGTACCGCTCCTGGTACAGCGGGACGACCTGAAGGCCCTCCTGATCGCCGGGGTCGAAGTGGGCGATCGCCACGTCCAGTTCGAAGTCGCGGAGCTGGCGGTGGAGTTCCTTGGTCGACAGACGGGAGCGGACCTGCACCTTGGCCAGCGGATGCGCGGCGCAGAACGCGGCCACGGGCAGCGCCAGGGTCGTCGACGCCGTCGGGTCGGTGCCCAGCCGCAGCGTCCCGGTGATGCCGGACTGTACGGCGGCCACCTCGGCCTTGAACGCGTCCTGCTCGGCGAGGATCCGTTTGGCCCACACCACGAGCCGTTCGCCCTCCGGCGTGAGGCCCTGGTAGTTGTGACCGCGGTTGATCAAGGTGACGTTGAGCTCGCGCTCCAGCTTGGCGATCGCCGCCGAGAGCGCGGGCTGCGACACGTAGCAGGATTCCGCCGCCCGGGCGAAGTGCCTCTCCCTGGCCACCGCTACGAAGTACTCCAGCTGACGGAACAGCATGAACGACTCCTCGCTGGTGCCATGTGATCATCCAAGCCTATCGAGCCTGTCCGGTCACGTCCTTGGCCGCGCTCCGCGCCAACAGGTCGGTCGCGGCGTGCACCGCGCGCAGTGCGGGTGCGTCGGCGCCGGAGATGTCGGCCATCTCCACCACCGCGGTCACGATGGCGTCGAGCTCCAGTTGTTTGCCGGCCTCCAGGTCCTGGAGCATCGAGGTCTTGTGGTGCCCGACCCCTTCGGCGCCGCGCAGCCGCTTCTCGATGGAGATGTCGGGCTTGCTGCCGACCCTGGCCGCGATGTCGAGGGTCTCCTCCATGAGCAGGGTGACCAGCCGCCGGGTGGGCGGGTGCCGGCAGATGTCGGCCATCGTCGCCCGGGTGAGCGCGCTGATCGGGTTGAAGGCGACGTTGCCCATCAGCTTGATCCAGATGTCGTCGCGCAGATTGGGCTCCACCGGGCTCTTCAGTCCGCCCGCGACCATGGCCTCGCTCAGGGCCGTGCACCGGTCGGAGATTCCCCCGGCCGGCTCGCCGATGGAGAATCTGGTGCCCTCCAGGTGCCGGATGACCCCGGGGGCCTCGATGACCGTGGCCGGGTACACCACGCAGCCGATCGCCCGTTCCGGAGGCAGCACCCGGCTGGTGGCGCCGCCGGGGTCGACCGCCTCGATCCGCCGCCCTTCGTAGGGGCCTGCCAGTTTGTGGAAGTACCACCACGGAACACCGTTCTGCCCGGCCACCACCGCGGTCCGCTCGCCGAGCAGCGGGGCGACCAGCGAGCCGCTGGATGGATAGGAGTGCGCCTTCAGGCCCAGGAACACGTAGTCCACGGCGCCGATCTCGGCCGGGTCGTCGGTGGCGTGCGGCCGGGCCACGAAGTCGCCGCGCGGGCTGTTCACCCGGACCCCGTTGGCCCGTATCGCCTTCAGGTGCTCACCTCGCGCGATCAGGTGGACCTCGGCGCCACCGCGGTGCAGTGCCGCGCCGACGTAGGCACCGATCGCCCCAGCTCCGAGAACGGCGATTCTCATGGTGGCTCCTCTCAGCGGGATAGGATGAATACTGTATGCAGTATCCTTACTGGATGTACAGTCTCGTGCCACAGAGCGAAAGGGGCGGCTCTTGCTGACCGATACCGAGGGAGGCGTCCGGTGCTGACCGACACACATGGCCGGACCGCCACCGATCTGCGGGTCTCGCTGACCGACCGGTGCAATCTGCGGTGCACGTACTGCATGCCGGAAGAGGGCCTGCGGTGGCTGCCCAGGCCCGAGCTGCTCACTGACGACGAGATCGTGCGGCTGGTCTCGATCGCGGTGGCCCGACTGGGCGTCACCGAGGTGCGCTTCACCGGCGGCGAACCCCTGCTCCGCCCGGGCCTGGCGGGCATCGTCGAGCGCTGCGCCGCCCTGGGCCCGCGCCCCCGGCTCTCCCTCACCACGAACGGCATCGGTCTGGCCCGCACCGCGAAGGCGCTGCGCGCCGCCGGGCTCGACCGGGTCAACGTCTCCCTCGACACCCTGAGCCCGGAGGTCTTCCACACCCTCACCCGCCGCGACCGGCACCACGACGTCCTCGCGGGTCTCGCCGCCGCCCACGAGGCCGGGCTCACCCCGGTCAAGGTGAACACGGTCCTGATGCGCGGCGTCAACGACGGCGAGGCCCCCGACCTCCTCGACTGGGCGCTTCGGCAGCGCTATGAGCTGCGGTTCATCGAGCAGATGCCGCTGGACGCCCAGCACGGCTGGCAGCGCACCGACATGGTGACCGCCGCCGAGATCCTGGACCGGCTCGCCGCCCGCTTCACGCTCACTCCCGAGACCTCCGCCGACCGCGGCTCCGCGCCCGCCGAACGCTGGCTGGTCGACGGCGGCCCCGGCCGGGTCGGAGTGATCGCCTCCGTCACCCGGCCGTTCTGCCGCGCCTGCGACCGCACCAGGCTCACCGCCGACGGGCAGGTCCGCGACTGTCTCTTCGCCCGCGAGGAGTCCGACCTGCGCGCCGCCCTGCGCGCCGGTGCGCCTGATCAGGAGATCGCCGACCGCTGGCGTACCGCGATGCGGGGCAAGAAGGCGGGCTCCGGACTGGACGACCCGGCCTTCCTCCAGCCCCTGCGCCCGATGTCGGCGATCGGCGGCTGACCCCGCGCCCGGGCCCGGGACCGGTGGGCCGCACCGGCCCCGGGCGCCGGCGCGGCCCACCGGTCACCGCAGCAGTCGCACCGCGGCGACCACCGCCGGGTCGATCCCGTCCGCGCCGGCGTCGACGAACTCGTACAGCCGGTTGCGCATGCGCGGATCCCAGAACCTGCCGATGTGGCCCGCGATCGCCTCGGCGGCCGCCTCGCTCGACAGGTGCACGTGGTTCGCCGCTATGTCGTTCGCCATCCTGGACTCCGGTGCCACGCCGCCCGCCATCTCAGTCCACCACCGTGACGAGTCGCTGGTCGTCCTCGGCGGTCTCCGTCGCGCTCTGCCCGAGCGGATGGGCGAGACCGACCTGTACGGCGGTCACCTTGTACTCCGGGCAGTTGGTCGCCCAGTCGGAGTTCTCGGTGGTCACCACGTTGGCGCCGGTCACGGGGTGGTGGAACGTGGTGTAGACGACGCCGGCCGGCATCCGGTCGGAGATCTCCGCGTGCAGCGTCGTCCGCCCGACCCGGCTGGCCAGCGTCACCAGGTCGCCGTCCTTGATCCCGCGGGTCTCGGCGTCGTGCGGGTGCAGCTCCAGGATGTCCTCGGGGTGCCAGGCGACATTGCCCGTACGGCGGGTCTGCGCGCCCACGTTGTACTGGCTGAGGATGCGGCCCGTGGTCAGGACCAGCGGGAAGCGGCGGGTGCTGCGCTCGTTGGTCGCCACGTAGTTGGTGACCACGAACCTGCCCTTGCCGCGCACGAACTCGTCGATGTGCATGACCGGAGTGCCCTCCGGAGCCGACTCGTTGCACGGCCACTGGACGCTGCCGAGCTTGTCGAGGACCTCGAAGGAGACACCGGTGAAGGTCGGCGTCACCGAGGCGATCTCGTCCATGATCCGGCTCGGATGGTCGTACGCCATGGCGTAGCCCATCGCGGTGGCGATCTCGCAGATGATCTGCCACTCGTGCTTGCCCGTTTTCGGCTTCATCACCGCGCGCACCCGGTTGATCCGGCGCTCGGCGTTGGTGAACGTGCCGTCCTTCTCCAGGAACGACGCCCCGGGCAGGAAGACGTGCGCGAACTTGGCCGTCTCGTTGAGGAACAGGTCCTGTACGACGACGAGTTCCATCGCTTCGAGGGCGGCGGTGACGTGCTTGAGGTTCGGGTCGGACTGGGCGATGTCCTCGCCGTGCACGAACAGGCCCCGGAAGGTCCCGTCGATCGCGGCGTCGAACATGTTGGGGATGCGCAGTCCCGGCTCGGCCAGCAGCGTGCCGCCCCAGAGCTTCTCGAAGACGTCGCGCACGGCGTCGTCGGACACGTGCCGGTAGCCGGGCAGTTCGTGCGGGAAGGAGCCCATGTCGCAGGAGCCCTGCACGTTGTTCTGGCCGCGCAGCGGGTTCACGCCGACGCCGTCACGGCCGATGTTGCCGCACGCCATCGCGAGGTTGGCCATTCCCATCACCATGGTCGAGCCCTGGCTGTGCTCGGTGACACCGAGGCCGTAGTAGATCGCCCCGTTCGGTGCCGCCGCGTACAGCCGGGCGGCGGCCCGCAGTTCCTCCGACGGTACGCCGCTGATCTCCTCGGTCGCCTCCGGGCTGTTCTCCGGACGGGCGACGAACTCGGCCCAGTCGGCGAACCCCTCGCACCGCTGCGCCACGAACGCCAGGTCGGCCAGCCCCTCGGTGACCACCACGTGCGCCATCGCGTTGACGACGGCGACATTGGTGCTCGGCTTGAGCTGGAGGTGGTGGGCGGCCTCGATGTGCGGCGAGCGCACCAGGTCGATACGGCGCGGGTCGACCACGATGAGCTCGGCGCCCTCGCGCAGCCGGCGCTTCATCCGGGAGGCGAACACCGGGTGCCCGTCGGTAGGGTTGGCCCCGATCACCATGATGACGTCGGCCTCGGCGACCGACCGGAAGTCCTGGGTGCCCGCCGACTCGCCGAAGGTCTGCTTGAGTCCGTATCCCGTCGGCGAGTGGCAGACCCGGGCGCAGGTGTCGATGTTGTTGTTGCCGAAGGCGGCGCGCACCATCTTCTGTACGACGTAGACCTCTTCGTTGGTGCAGCGCGACGAGGAGATCGCGCCGATCGAACTCGGTCCGTACCGGCCCTGGAGCTCGCGCATCTTCGTGGCGACGGTGCCGATGGCCTCTTCCCACTCGACCTCGCGCCAGGGATCGGTGATCCTTTCGCGGACCATGGGCTTGAGCACGCGGTCGGGGTGCGAGGCGTAGCCGAAGGCGAAACGGCCCTTCACACAGGAGTGGCCCTCGTTGGCGCCGCCGTCCTTGTAGGGCACCATCCGCACCAGTTCGTCACCGCGCAGCTCGGCCTTGAAGGAGCAGCCGACCCCGCAGTAGGCGCAGGTGGTGATCACCGACCGGGTCGGCATGCCGAGTTCGACGACCGACTTCTCCTGGAGTGTCGACGTCGGGCAGGCCTGCACGCAGGCACCGCAGGAGACGCACTCGGAGTCCATGAAGGTCTCGCCGGCGCCCGCCGAGACCTTCGAGTCGAAGCCGCGGCCCTCGATGGTCAGTGCGAACGTGCCCTGCACCTCGCCGCAGGCCCGCACGCAGCGGGAGCAGGCGATGCACTTGGACGCGTCGAAGTCGAAGTAGGGGTTGGAGGTGTCCTTCTCGGCGTCGAGGTGGTTCTCGCCCTCGTAGCCGTACCGCACCTGCCGCAGCCCGACCACGCCCGCCATGTCCTGCAACTCGCAGTCGCCGTTGGCCGGGCAGGTGAGGCAGTCCAGCGGGTGGTCGGAGATGTAGAGCTCCATGACGCCCTGGCGGAGCTTCTCCACCTTCGGCGTCTGCGTCCTCACCTGCATCCCGTCGGCGCACGGCGTGGTGCAGGAGGCCGGGGTGCCCCGCCGGCCGTCGATCTCGACCACGCACAGCCGGCACGAGCCGAAGGGCTCAAGACTGTCGGTGGCGCACAGTTTGGGGATGTCGATGCCGGCCTGCGCGGCGGCGCGCATCACCGACGTGCCCTCGGGCACGGTCACCGGCAGCCCGTCGACCTCCACCGAGACGGTCGCCTCTCCGGGCCTCTCCGGGGTGCCGAAGTCGGGTTCCTTGAGCAGTGTCATGCCGTGCCCTCCGTCCTCAAGCCAGTCGTCGTCACGGGTTGGATCTCCAGGCTTCGACGGCCGCCGAGGAAGTCGTCGGGGAAGTGCGCGATGGCGCTGCGTACGGGCATCGGCGTCAGACCGCCCATCGCGCACAGCGAACCATCGGTCATCAGGTCGCACAGATCCTCGAGAAGCGCGAGGTTCTCGTCCCGGTGCTCACCGGCCACGATCTTGTCGATCACCTCGACACCGCGCACCGAACCGACCCTGCACGGCGTGCACTTGCCGCAGGACTCCTCGGCGCAGAACTCCATCGCGAAGCGCGCCTGGGCGGCCATGTCCACGCTGTCGTCGAACACCACGAGCCCGCCGTGGCCGACCATCGCGCCGGCCGCCGCGAACGCCTCGTAGTCCATCGGCAGGTCGAACATCGTCGTCGGCAGATAGGCGCCGAGCGGGCCGCCGACCTGCACGGTGCGCACCGGGCGCCCGGTGAACGTTCCGCCGCCGTAGTCCTCGACGAGTTCGCGCAGGGTGATGCCGAACGCGGTCTCCACGATGCCGCCGTGCGCGATGTTGCCGCCGAGCTGGAAGACCTGGGTGCCACGGGAGCGTTCGACGCCGAGTTCCTGGTAGGCCTTCGCGCCGTCCGCGAGAACGACGGGGACGGTGGCCAGGGTGAGGACGTTGTTGACGACGGTCGGTCTGCCGAACAGGCCCTCGATCGCGGGGATGGGCGGCTTGGCGCGGACCGTGCCGCGCTTGCCCTCCAGGCTCTCCAGCATGGAGGTCTCCTCGCCGCAGATGTACGCTCCGGCACCGACCCGGACATGCAGGTCGAAGTCGAGCGAGGAGCCGAGGATGCCCTTGCCGAGCCAGCCGTGCTCTCTGGCGATGCCGATCGCCGCGCGCATCGTGGCCACCGCGTCGGGGTACTCCGAGCGGATGTAGAGGTAGCCCTCCCGGGCGCCCACCGCGTGGGCGGCGATCGTCATGCCCTCGATCAGCATGAACGGGTCGCCCTCCATGACCATCCGGTCGGCGAAGGTCCCGCTGTCGCCCTCGTCCGCGTTGCAGCAGACGAACTTGAGCTCGTCGGTGCAGCCGAGCACGGTCTTCCACTTGATGCCGGCCGGGAATCCCGCGCCGCCGCGGCCGCGCAGTCCCGAGTCGGTGACCTCCGTGACCACGTCCTCGGGAGCGAGGGCCAGCGCCGCCCGCAGGCCCGCCAGTCCGCCGTGCTCCTCGTAGTCCGCCGTGGACAGCGGGTCGGTGACGCCGATTCTGGCGAAGGTGACGCGGGTCTGGCCGGCCAGCCAGGGCAGTTCGTCCACGAGGCCCAGCCGCAGCGGGTGTTCGGCGCCGTCGAGGAGTCCTGCGGCGAGGAGTCCTGCCACGTCCGAGGGGGCCACCGGTCCGTAGCCGACGCGGCCCCGCGGGGTCACGACCTCGACCAGCGGCTCCAACCAGAGCATGCCGCGCGATCCGTTGCGTACGACCTCGATGTCGAAGTCACCGCCTGCGGTGGCCAGTTGCAGGGCGTCCACGACCTCGTCCGCGCCGACGGACCTGGCCGCCGAGTCGCGGGGGACGTAGACCTTCGTCGTGAAGTCGCCCTTCGGTATGGCTCCCGATTCCGCCGTGGTCTGCGAAACGTCGCTCACGATGACACCGTCCCGTCGAGGATCGCGCCCAGCTCGGTTGGGCCCACTCGTCCGTGCAGCCGGCCGTTCACCTCCACCGCCGGTCCCAGCGCGCAGTTGCCGAGGCAGAAGACCTGCTCCACGGTCACCGCGCCGTCCGCCGTCGTCTCCCCCATGGCCAGTCCGGCCTCGCGGGCCCAGCCCACCAGGCTGTTGGCGCCCAGGGCCTGGCAGGCCTCGGCGCGGCAGATCCTCACCATGGTGCGTCCGGCGGGCTCGCGGCGGAAGTCGTGGTAGAAGGTCACCACTCCGTGGACGTCCGCGCGGGAGAGGTTGAACTCGTCGGCGAGCACCGGAACCGCCTCTTGCGGCACGTGGCCCAACTCGGCCTGGACTCCGTGCAGTACGGGCAACAGCCCACCGCGCTCACCCCGGTGACGGGCCGCCACCCGCCGCACCACGTCCTCGACCGTCACGTCACTCCCGCTGGTCGTCATGATCGCTCTCCAAGAGCCGATAGCGATGCTTGCAGGGGATTGAGACAGTACCCCATACAGGCTTCTGTATACAGAACTCCGTCATGGAACGCTCCCCGCACGACAGGGGCCCGCACAGGGCGTCCCCCGATCCTCGGCCGGGACCCGGCACGGCCGCCCGCACCCCGGCCGACCAGCGACGGCACATCATGACGCCCACCACAGCGCCCATCACGGCGCCCGCCATCTTGCATACCAAAACCTGTATGCTGAGGCGGCCGTCGGCAACCCCCGGCGACCACCACTTGGCGAAGCCGTCGGCCCCACAGGCCCGGTGGCAGAACGGGGCAATCATGCGCGAGGCACTCACGGCCGCCGCGTCCCGGCGCGTCACCCGCCCGGCACCGCTGCGCCAGGCCGTCTACGACGCCCTGACCGAGCTGATCGTCAGCGGCTCCCTCAAGCCCGGCCAGCACCTCGTCGAGGCCGAGCTCGCCGAACACCTCGGCGTCAGCCGGCAGCCGGTACGCGAGGCACTGCAACGGCTCCAGACCAACGGCTGGGTCGATCTCCGCCCCGCCCAGGGCGCCTTCGTGCACTCCCCCACCGAGCTGGAGGCCGCCCAACTCCTCAGCGTCCGCGCGGTCCTTGAGACCTACTCGGCCCAGCTCGCCGCAGAGAACGCGAAGCCCCAGGACATCGAGCGGCTCTGGGAGTTGCAGCAGGAGGGCGTCGACGCGCACGCCGAGGGCGACGTCGAGCGCCTCGTCGCGGCCAACACCGCACTGCACGCCTTCGTCACCTCCGTGGCCGACAACGCCGTACTGTCCGAGCTGATCTCGCTGGTGGGCCAGAAGGTGCGCTGGTACTACACCCCGATCGCCCGGCCCCGCGGCAAGGAAGCCTGGAACGAGCACTCCCAGCTCATCAAGGCCATCGCCAAGGGAGACGCGGACCGCGCGAGCGACATCATGCGCAAGCACACCGAGCACACCACCGACTTCTACCGCAAGCAGATCGCCGCCGGGGCCACCAAGGACTGACCGTACGGGCGGCCCCGTCAGCGGCACCACAGCCGGGCCTCAGGACGCCGCGAGGGAATCGGCGGCCCTCGGAGCGGCCCGGAGCAGTACGTCGGACGTGGCCGGATGAAGCGCTTCCGCACCGACCGCCGCCCGTAGTTCGAGCAACCATGGCACCACCGTGCGCAGCACGATGTCGAGCCCCGCGCCGTCCCGCCCGAGCATCACGTCGGCGGGCACCAGCACCGGATCGGCGACCACCGTGGACGTCGCGCTGCCGCCCGGTCCTCCGCCGTCGGGCCGGGCGGGCACGTACAGGTCCGGGGCGTGCGCGGGAACCGCCCAGAGAGTCAGGCCCTCCGGTGCGGTGAGCGGCCGCGAGGACCAGATGTAGCTGTCCGCCTCCCCCGCCGCGACCACCTGGTGCTTACGGGCCCGGAGGGCGACCACGTCACCGGTGCGGGTGGCGGTGGAGCGCGCCGCCCAGAAGTCCCCAGGCGTGCCTTGCGGGTTGGGGCCGTCCTCGGCCAGGGCGAGACTGACGAGATGGCGTCCGGCGGCGATCTCGCCGCGGATCCACGCGCTGCCGTGGGACTCGACGACGGCGACCGCCGCGTAGTGCGCCTGGAGCACGGCCGCGGTCGCGGGACAGAGGCGGGCGGTCCTGGCCACCACCTCGGCGGCGTCCGGCAGCCCCATACCGGCGCCGCCGAATTCCGTGGAGACGGTGAGCCCCAGCAGCCCGGCGCGGCCCAGAGCCGTCACCGAGGCGCGGGGAAATCTCGGCTCCGAGCCGGTCGGTGCGGTGGCTGGCCCGATGACGGTGCTCAGGACTTCGGAGAGAGCGGTGCGATACGACACGGGGTGACCCCCCTCCTCGGGAGCGCGGCTCTGCTGGGTAGCGAGCATAATTGCATACAGTATTCTGCATCCGAGTGAAAGCGCCAGAGGTGTGCGGCGGCCAGTTGGCAAGAGGGGGCACTTTCCGCGCTTTCCGTGGCGCGGGCGGAGCCCAGTGTGGCTATTGCATACTAACGTCAGTATCCCAAAGCCGATGGCTTTGGGATCTGCAGTCCGACGACGGGGAGGGTTCCATGCCCGACACACCCACCGTGGCGGCCCGCGGGCCGGTCGCCCGGCCCGCTCCGCTGCGCCAGGCCGTCCACGACGCCCTGACCGAGCTGATCATCAACGGCACCCTCTCGCCGGGCCAGCACCTGGTCGAGGCCGAGCTCGCCGAACACCTCGGCGTCAGCCGCCAGCCCATCCGTGAGGCACTGCAACGGCTGCACACCACCGGCTGGGTCGACCTGCGCCCCTCCCAGGGCGCGTTCGTGCACTCCCCCACTCCGGAGGAGTGCACCCAGCTCCTCAGCGTCCGCGGCGTCCTCGAAACGCACTCCGCGCGGGGCGCGGCCGAGCACGCCACACCCCAGGACGTCGAGCGGCTGTGGGAACTCCAGCAGGTCGGGCTCACCGCCCTCACGGCCGGCGACGCCCGCGCCATCGTCGAGGCGAACGCCGCCCTGCACGGCCACATCACGCACCTGTCCCGCAACGCGGTGCTCGCGGAACTCATCCCCCAGGTCGACCGGCGCGTGCGCTGGTACTACATGCCCATCGCCAAGCCCCGCGGCCCGGACGCCTGGAGCGAGCACGCGCGGATCATCCGGGCCATCGGCGACGGCGACCCCGAGCGTGCCGAACAGCTGATGGGCCGGCACACCCGGAACACCGCCGACTTCTACTGCGCGCAGATCGCCGCGGAGGCCGCCCGGCGCCCCGGGTGACGGGGAGCGCTCCCGGCCACCGGCAGCCGATCAGTCCCCCGGGTCGATCTCCCGCAGCAGCCCCGTCGACACGTCGAAGACGAACCCGCGCACATCGTCGGTGTGCGGGAGGAACGGCGAGGTGCGCACCCGCCGCATCGACTGCCGTACGTCCTGGTCGACGTCCCTGAAGGACTCGACGGCCCAGGCCGGCCGTTGCCCGACCTCCATCTCCAGCTCGATCCGGAAGTCCTCGGTCAGGCTCTCCAGACCGCAGCCGGTGTGGTGGATGAGGACCACGCTGCGGGTGCCGAGGGCCCGCTGACTGATCGTCAGGGAGCGGATCGTGTCGTCGGTGACCACTCCGCCCGCGTTACGGACGGTGTGGCAGTCGCCGAGTTCGAGGCCGAGCGCGGCATGCAGGTCGATCCGGGCGTCCATACAGGCCACGACCGCGACACCGAGGACAGGGCGGGCGCCCATACCGGGGTCGGCGAATCCGGCGGCGTACGCGCGGTTGGCCTCCACGAGGCGGTCGGTGACCGTCCCGTCACCGGGAGCCGTGCCGGCGGGCTGAGCGAGACGGGGTGCTGATGTCGACATGCTGGGCTACCTCACTCCGGTCGAGCGCCTGAGAAAGAGGATCCGCGTACAGGTCCGGACCCGACGCCGGTCTCAGATCTGCATACGGTATGAAGTCGACAGTATTCGCAATCGCGCAACCCCTTGTCCAGAGGTCGTGCGAGGGTTCAGGCGACCGCCACGGGCTCCAGCCGTACGACGACCCCCTTCGACGTGGGGGTGTTGCTGATGTCGGCCACGCTGTCCAGGGGCACCAGCACGTTGGTCTCGGGGTAGTAGGCCGCGGCCGAACCCGGGGTCGTCGGATACGCGACCACCCGGAACTTCTCCGCACGGCGTTCCACCCCGTCGTGCCACACGCTCACCAGGTCCACCTCACTGCGGTCTGCGAGCCCGAGCGCCTCCAGGTCGGCGGGGTTGACGAGGACCACCCGGCGGCCGTTGTGGATGCCCCGGTAACGGTCGTTCATGGCGTACGGGACGGTGTTCCACTGGTCGTGCGAGCGCAGCGTCTGGAGCAGCAGATGGCCCGCGGGTGCGCTCAGCATCTCGAAGTCGTTGCAGGTGAAGACGGCTTTGCCGCTCGTGGTGGGGAACACGCCCTGGTTCACCGGGTTGGGCAGCCGGAAGCCGCCGGGCCGGTCGACCCGGGCGTTGAAGTCGTCGAAGCCGGGGACGATCCGGGAGATCCGGTCGCGTATAGCGCCGTAGTCCGCCTCGAACTTCTCCCAGGGGATGGCCGGTCGGTCGCCCAGGGTGCGCCGGGCCAGCCGCGAGATGATCGCCACCTCGCTGAGCAGGTGCGGTGAGGCCGGGTGCAGTCGGCCCCGGGAGGCGTGCACCTCGCTCATGGAGTCCTCGACGGTGATGAACTGCTCGACGCCCGCCTGGATGTCCCGGTCGCTGCGGCCCAGCGTGGGCAGGATCAGCGCGGTCTCGCCGCAGACGGTGTGCGAGCGGTTGAGCTTGGTGGAGATCTGGACGGTGAGGGCGCAGCGCCGCATCGCCCGCTCGGTGACGTCGCTGTCGGGCGTGGCCCGGATGAAGTTGCCCGCGACGCCGACGAAGACCTTGGCCTGGCCGTCGCGCATGGCCCGGATGGCGTTGACCGAGTCCAGGCCGTGCGCGGCGGGCGGGGTGAAGGCGAACTCGCGCTCCAGCGCGTCCAGGAAGCTCTGCGGCATGCGTTCCCAGATGCCCATGGTCCGGTCGCCCTGCACGTTGCTGTGGCCGCGCACGGGGCAGACACCGGCTCCGGGCCTGCCGATGTTGCCGCGCAGCAGGAGGAAGTTGACGACCTCACGGATGGTGGGGACGGCGTGCTTCTGCTGGGTGAGTCCCATCGCCCAGCAGACGATGATGTTCTCCGCGCCGAGGACCCGCTCGCCCACCTCCTCGATCTCCTCGCGGGTGAGCCCGGTGGCTTCGAGGATGTCGTCCCAGTTCGCCTTGCGGGCCTGCGCGGCGAAGGCCTCGAACCCGGTCGTGGACACGTCGATGAACCCGTGGTCCAGGACCTTTCCCGGCGCGGCTTCCTCCGCCTCCAGGATCAGCAGGTTGAGCGCCTGGAAGAGGGCGAGGTCGCCGCCGGGGCGGATCTGGAGGAACTGGTCGGCTATCGCAGTGCCGCGGCCGACGATTCCGCGGGCCTTCTGCGGGTGCTTGAACCGCATCAGACCGGCCTCGGGAAGCGGGTTCACGGCGACGATGTGGCCGCCGTTGAGCTTGGTCTCCTCCAGCGCGGAGAGCATCCGCGGGTGATTGGTCCCCGGGTTCTGGCCCACCACGAAGACGAGGTCGGAGTGGTGGATGTCGTCCAGGCTCACGCTGCCCTTGCCGATACCAAGGGTCTCGCCCAGCGCGGAACCGCTGGACTCGTGACACATGTTGCTGCAGTCGGGCAGGTTGTTCGTGCCGTACGCCCGGGCGAAGAGCTGGAGGAGGAACGCGGCCTCGTTGTTGAGCCGGCCCGAGGTGTAGAAGAGGGCTTCGTCGGGTGAGGCGAGCCCGCGCAGCTCCTCGGCGAGCAGACCGAGCGCGTCGTCCCAGCCGATCGGCACGTAGTGGTCGGAGCCGGGCCGCTTGACCATGGGTTCGGTCAGCCGGCCCTGCTGGTTGAGCCAGTAGTCGGACTTGCGGCCCAGCTCGGACACCGGGTGTTCCCGGAAGAAGTCGGCGGTGACCCGGCGCGAGGTCGCCTCGTCGTTTATGTGCTTGGCGCCGTTCTCGCAGTACTCGTTCTTGGCCCGGTGGCCCGCCGCGGGTTCCGGCCAGGCGCAGCCGGGGCAGTCGAAGCCCTTGGGCTGGTTGATGTTCAGCAGGGTCAGCGCGGTGCGCCGGACCGAGGTCTGGCCCAGCGAGTACTGGATCGCGTGGGTGACGGCGGGCAGTCCGGTCGCCCAGGTCTTGGGCGGGGTGACCTCGAGACGGTCTTCCGGGTCCTCGATGATGCTCATGCTCTCGCCTGTGCCTCTCTGCCGCTCCCGCGCGCACGACGGATCCGGCGCCGCGACGGGCACCGGACTCCCGCTGCGGATCAGCTTCGGCCAGGCCGAGAGAAGTAGTCAAAGAGAGAACGACTTCTACGTGATAAACGCCGCCTATCAAGCCGGCGAAACACCCTTTGACCTGCTCCGACGGCGGTCGTCGGGCAGGTGGGAGTCGGTCAGATCACACCCTGCGCCCTGAGCAGCGGCAGCTCTTCGCGGGAGAGACCGAGTTCGCGGAGGTAGATCTCCTCGTTGTGCTCGCCGAGCAGCGGGGACCGCTCCACCTCGACCGGGGAGTCGGACAGTTTCAGCGGGCTGCCGACCGTGACGTACGTGCCGCGTTCGGGGTGCTCGACCTCGACGACGATCTCGTTGGCGGCGAGCGAGGGGTCCTCGATGATCTCCTTGGTGGACAGGACGGGGCCGCAGGGAATGTGGTGGGCGTTGAGCGCCTCGAGCACCAGCATCTTGGGCAGCGTGCGGGTCCACTCCTCGATGAGCTGGAACATCTTCGCGAGCTTGGGCAGCCGGGCCTCGGGGGTGGCCCACTCGGGGTCCTCCGCGAGTTCGGGCCGGCCGATGAGTTCGCTGATCGGCTTCCAGCCGACGGGCTGCACGATCACGTACACGTAGTCGTTCGGGCCACCGGGCGCGCACCGGACCGCCCAGCCCGGCTGACCGCCGCCGGACGCGTTGCCCGAGCGCGGCACCTCGTCGCCGAAGGCCTCGTTCGGGAACTCCGCGAGCGGGCCGTGCGCGAGCCGCTGCTGGTCGCGCAGCTTCACCCGGCAGAGGTTGAGCACGGCGTGCTGCATCGCGACGTTGACCCGCTGGCCGCGGCCGGTGCGGGTGCGCTGGAAGAGGGCGGCGAGAATCCCCGCCACGGCGTGCATACCGGTACCGGAGTCACCGATCTGCGCGCCGGTCGCCATCGGCGGGCCGTCCTCGAACCCGGTGGTCGACATCGATCCGCCCATGGCCTGGGCGACGACCTCGTACGCCTTGTAGTTGGTGTACGGGCCCTCGCCGAAGCCCTTGATGGAGGCGTAGACGATGCGCGGGTTGAGCTCGCGGACGCGGTCCCAGCTGAAGCCCATGCGGTCGATCGCGCCCGGTCCGAAGTTCTCGACCATGACGTCGGAGGTCCGGATCAGCTCGGCGAGGATCTCCTTGCCGCGTTCGGTCTTGGTGTTGAGGGTGATGCTGCGTTTGTTGCTGTTGAGCATCGTGAAGTAGAGCGAGTCGACGTCGGGGAGGTCGCGCAGTTGCCTGCGGGTGATGTCACCGGTCGGCGCCTCCAGCTTGACCACGTCGGCGCCGAGCCACGCGAGGATCTGCGTCGCGGACGGGCCGGACTGCACGTGCGTCATGTCCAGGACGCGCACGCCCTCTAGAGCCTTCGTCATGTTCGCCGCCTCACTTGTACGTCGTCACTCGGCCGGCGTCACCAGGCCGTCGTCACTTGCGTGTGGTCCGGCCCGGAATGCCGGAGCGGACATCCATACTGTAGATTGCATACCGTATGGAGTTACTTCATGGTTGCGGCATGAGCGAGGGATGTCCAGAGGGCGCGGAGAAGATGACCGCGGGGCGACGCCGTGTCAGCCGGTCTCCGCCGGGCCTCCGGGCGCGATCAGCCCGGTCTCGTAGGCGAGGACGACGGCCTGCACGCGATCGCGCAGGTTCAACTTCGACAGAATGCGGCCGACGTGGGTCTTGACCGTCGTCGGGCTGAGGAACAGCCGGTCCGCGAGCTCGGCGTTGCTGAGGCCCGTCGCCAGCAGCCGGAGCACTTCCAGTTCACGCGGGGTCAGACCGGTGAGGTCGCGGTGGACGGCGGCCGCCCGGTGCTCCTCTCGGTGCGCGAAGCGTTCGATCAGCCGACGGGTGATCGCGGGCGCGAGCAGGGCGTCGCCGGACTGCACCAGGCGTACGGCGGCCACCAGATGCTCGGGAGTGACGTCCTTGAGCAGAAAACCGCTGGCCCCCGCGGTGAGCGCCGCGTACACGTAGTGGTCGAGGTCGTAGGTCGTGAGGATGATGACCCGCGTCTCCCCCGGCCCCTCGCCGCCGAGGATCCGCCGGGTCGCCTCGATGCCGTCCATCCTCGGCATCCGGATGTCCATGAGGACGACGTCGGGCCGGGTGCGCCGGACGGCGGCGACCGCCTCGTCCCCGTCGGCCGCCTCGGCCGTCACCTCGATGCCGTCGGCGGCGAGGATCATCCCGAAACCCGTGCGCACCAGGGCCTGGTCGTCCGCGATGACGGCGCGCAGCGGCGGCCGGTTCACGCGGTCCGCCACGGGACGCGAGCCGTGACGCGGAATCCGCCGGCGGGGGTCGGCCCGGCCGTGAGCTCACCGTCGTACACCGCGAGGCGCTCGCGCAGCCCGATCAGCCCGCGGCCGTTGCCGTCCCCCGACGGGGAGTCGGTGCCGGTGCCCGTGCCCGTGCGCGGGGCGTCGTAGGCCGCGCCGTTGTCCATGACCTCGATCTCCAGGCAGCCGTCGGAGTGACCGAGCGTGACGAAGGCATCGGCGCCGGGCGCGTGTCTGATCGTGTTGGTCAGCGCCTCCTGCACCACGCGGTACGCCGTCAGCTCCACCCCCGGCGGCAGCGGGTCCGGAGGCAGTGACACCGCGACGCCGACCGGGGTCCCGGCCGCCCGTACCCGCTCGATCAGGGCGTCGAGCTGTCCGAGGCCGGGCTGCGGCTCCAGACCGTCGGCGGGGGTGTCGGCGCGGCCGGTGTCCGGGGAGGCCAACAGGCCCATCACATGCCGGAGTTCGGCCATCGCGGCGCGGCCCCCCGCCTCCACCGCCAGCAGCGCTTCCTTCGACCGCTCCGGCGCCGTGTCCATCACCTTGCGTGCCGCCCCCGCCTGGATCACCATCACGCTCACATTGTGGGTGACGACGTCGTGCAACTCGGCGGCGATCCGGGCGCGTTCCTCCTCGACGGCCCGGCGCATGGCCTCCTCCTGCGCCGTCTGCAACCGCGTGAACCGGTCCCGGCTGGCCGCCAGCCGTCCCCGCGACAGGCGGACGAGGCCGGCCAGCACGCCGGAGACCAGCAGCACGACCCCGGGACTCGACCAGCCCGGGAACATGGGCTCCGCCTCCCGGAAGGCCAGCCCGGCCAGAACCGCGGCGACGACCAGGCCGGCCAGCGCTCCCGCCCGGTAACGGCTGTACGTGACCGCGCTGTAGGCGCCGATGACGATGGTGAGCACATTGATCCAGGAGGCGTCGTCACCGATGGCCAGTGCCGCGCCGAGCACCACCGCGAACACGGCGAGCGGATACCTGCGCATGGCCGCCAGCGGCAGCGCCGACAGGACGACCAGGGGCCAGGGCACGGCCGGGACCTCCTCGTGCCCGAACCGCTCACCGGGACCGGGCGGCATCGGCGGGACCGGTACTCCCATTCCGTACTGGGACTTCGGGACGATGCGCACCGGCCCGTCGCCGGGATAGCGCGACGCCACGATCAGCGCCACCACGGTCAGTACGACCGCCAGCACCAGGTCCGCGCGCACCGCCCGGCGCGACAGCGAGGCCGGCCTCGCGTCCGGCCGCAGCGCGTCGCGCAGGTGCTGCCGCCAACCCCGCCGGTCCCGCGTCTCCGTCCCCATCCGCACATTGTGTGCGGCTCCCGTCCGGGCCGCGTCCGCCTTCGCGACCAAGTCGCTGTCCCGGAGGCGTACTTCGCAGGGATGACCCCGTGGCCGGGTCCTCCGCGGGGAGGGCCGTATGTCGGTGCCGCGGCCGACGCGACCCGACCGCACCCGCCTCTACGTTCGCTGGGCCCGGCAAAGCCACTTCACGAACCCAGGGACGGACGACTCCCATGACCCAGGTGATCCAACTGGAGAGCGTGGCCAAGCGCTACGACAGCTCCGGCACGCCCGCACTCGGACCGCTCACGCTCTCCGTCGCCAAGGGCGAGGCCCTCGCTGTGACGGGCCCCTCCGGCAGCGGCAAGTCCACGCTGCTGAACCTCGTCGCGGGCCTGGACAAGGCGACCGAGGGAACGGTGTCCGTGGCCGGCCGGCGGCTCGACGGCCTGAGCGAGCACGTGCTGGCCCGCTTCCGGCGCGAGCAGATCGGCATGGTGTTCCAGTTCTTCAACCTGCTCGACGACCTCACCGTCTCCGACAACATCCAGCTCCCGGCCCAACTGGCGGGCACCGCACGGCGCAAGACGGCTGAGCGCGCCGACGAGCTCATGGAGGCGCTGGGCATCCGCAAGCACGCCCGCGCCTACCCGGGCCGGCTCTCCGGCGGTGAGCGCCAACGGGTCGCGGTGGCAAGGGCGTTGGTGAACCGGCCCGCGTTGCTGCTCGCCGACGAGCCGACCGGGGCGCTCGACTCCGCGTCGGGCCAGGACGTACGGGAGTTGCTGGTGGACCTGCACCGCGGCGGGCAGACCATCGTGCTGGTCACGCACGATCCGGCGCTGGCGCAGGCATGCGCGAGCCGCACGATTCACCTCGTCGACGGTCATCTCGCCCTCGACAGCCAGGCGGAGGCGGTCCGATGAGCTCCTTCGGCACCGGTGCGCTCGGCCGGGTCGTACGGGCCGGGGTGGGCCGGCGACGCGTGCAGACCGTCGTGATCGCCATCGCCACGATGATGGCCGTGGCCTCCGCGGTCGTGGCCGGATCGCTCATGGTCGCCTCGAACGCGCCCTTCGACCACGCGTTCGCGAAGCAGCACGGCGCGCATCTCACCGCGGAGTTCGACCCCGACAAGGTGACCACGGCACAACTCGAGGCCACCGGGCGGCTGGACGGCGTCACCGCGAGCGCGGGGCCGTATCCGTCCACGGTGATCAAAGGGGCGGACTCGCAGGGCAGGGGGACGCCCGCGCTGACCCTCGTGGGCCGGTCGGGACCGGGGGCGGACGTGGACGACCTGGACCTCAAGTCCGGCCGGTGGGCGGCGAAGCCGGGCGAGGTCGTCCTGTCCGCGACGTACGCCGGACCCGCCTTCGAACTGGGCTCCACGCTGAAGACCTCGGACGCCGAGGACGCCCGGACCCTCACCGTCGTCGGCCTCGCCGTGTCGGCGAGCAGGACCGCCGACGCGTGGGCGACCCCCGCGCAGGTCAGGGCGCTGGCGACGAAGGACACCCCGGTCACGAGTCAGATGCTGTACCGCTTCGACTCCGCCGGATCGAAGAAACAGATCGCCGACGGCCGCAGGACGCTCACCGGCGCCGTGCCGGCCGGGGCGCTGCTCGGCAGTACGTCCTATCTGGACACCAAGCGGGCAGCCGACCAGGGTGCCGCCGCGACCATCCCCTTCCTCGTCGCCTTCGGCGCCCTCGGCATCGTCATGTCGGTGATCATCGTCGGCAGTGTGGTCAGCGGGGCGGTCGGGACCAGCCTGCGCAGGATCGGCATCCTCAAGGCCATCGGCTTCACGCCGCGCGAGGTGGTGCGCGCGTACATCGCCCAGGCGCTGGTCCCGGCGGTGGTGGGCATCGCGCTCGGGGTCGTACTCGGAAACCTGCTGGCCGTGCCGCTGCTCGAGGACACCGAACAGGCGTACGGCAGCGCTTCGTTGACGGTGGCCTGGTGGGTGGACGTCGTGGTGCCGGCCGCCGCGCTGTTCGTCGTCGGCGTCTCGGCGCTCGTCCCGGCGCTGCGGGCCGGAAGACTGCGTACGGTCGAGGCCATCGCGGTCGGCCGGGCCCCGCGCACCGGACGCGGTCAGTGGGCGCACCGGGCGGCGGGGCGGCTGCCGTTGCCGCGGGCGGTGACCTACGGCCTGGCGAGTCCGTTCGCCCATCCGGTCCGTACCCTCGCGATGCTGCTCGCGGTGGCCTTCGGCACGGTCGCGGCGACGTTCGCGGTGGGGCTGACCGCGTCCCTGAACGCGGTGGGCAGCGCGGCCGATCCCGAGGAGAGCGCCGCGGTGACCGTGATCAGCGGCGGGCCGCACGTCGGTCCCGGCGGCCCAGTGGAAGGTGGCCCCGTGGAAGGCGGGGCCGAGACTCCGGCCGCCGACCCGGCGAAGGTCCGCGCCGCCATCGAGGACCAAAAGGACACCGCCTCGTACTACGGCCTGGCCCAGGGCGAGGTCACCGTGGCCGGGGTCTCCGGCACGGTCCGGGCCAGCTTCTACGAGGGTGATCTGGGGGCCGGCGGCTACGAGATGATCTCCGGGCACTGGATCAGCGGTGCGGGCCAGGTCGTGGTGCCCACGGGGTTCCTGGAGCGGACCGGCACCGAGATCGGTGACACGGTGCGGGTGACCTACCTGAAGGACACCGAGACCCTGCGGATCGTCGGCGAGGCCTTCGACACCTCGGACGACGGTCTGCATCTCCACGCGGACCTCGCGAACTTCGAGGCGGCCGTGCCCGACTCCTTCCTCATCGAGGTGAAGCCCGGCGTCTCCCCCGCCCGGTACGCCGAGCAACTCGGCTCGGTGCTCCGCCCGTTGGGTGCCGACGCCATCGCCAACTCCCCCTCGGAGGGCGAGAACATGATCCTCATCCTGAACGCGATGGCCGTACTCCTCACCCTCATGCTGGTCTCCGTCGCCGGCCTCGGCGTCCTCAACTCCGCCGTCCTGGACACCCGCGAGCGCGTCCACGACCTCGGTGTCTGCAAGGCCCTCGGCATGTCACCCCGCCAGACCGTGAGCCTCGTCCTCGCCTCGGTCGCCGGCATCGGCGTACTCGGCGGGCTGATCGGAGTCCCGCTCGGCTACGCCCTGCACGGCTACGTCCTGCCGGTGATGGGCCACTCCGCCGGCACCAACCTGCCCCCTTCCATCCTCGACGTCTACGAACCCTGGCAACTCCTCCTCCTGGGCCTCGCCGGAATCACCATCGCCCTGCTGGGCGCCCTCCTCCCGGCGGGCTGGGCGGCCAGGACACGTACGGCGACGGCGCTGCGCACGGAGTAGCGGCTGGCGCGGCGGGAACGGCCGGATCCAGGATTGCTCCCGGCTCGGCGCAGGTGTGAGCTGGGGGCATGGCCGAGGTCTCCGAGCGGGTGCGGCGTCGTGTCCGGGCCGACTACCCCGGCCGGGCGGAAGCGGTGATCGGCCACCTGGCTCGCCTGACCCATGAGATCTTCGCCGGTGAGGCCCCGGAGACCTTGACCACCGAGCGTTTCCACGCGGCTGTTCTGATCATCGCTCGGACAGATCGGCGCGGCTTCGACCGGGCGCTGGCGCTCGGCCGCACGGACTGGCGGGACCTGCTGGTCGGCGCCGGTCTGGGCGACGAGGGGTGGGAGGCGATCCTGGACGCCGAGTTGGGTCCGGCCTCCCCGCCCGCGGCCGAGTAACACCCCACCGGAACAGTTCGGTGACCCCGGAACGCCTCCTCCAGCCACCGGGCTCCGCGGTCACCGACCACCTTGGCGTCGATGTGCGGCGGCGCCGGCACCGCGCGGTTCGCGTCAGACCTAAGCCGTTTCGCGCGGTGGTGTCCAGCGCAGGTGAACGTTCCGGTCGGACTCGTCGGCCCGCAGCAGCGACAGCCGGGGCCGTACGGCGTCGGTGCGCGAAGTCGGCGGTTTGCGGCGCCCGGCGCCGAACTGCACCGGCCACGGCGCCGCCGCGCCCCGGTACTCCTGCTCGGCCGCCGCGTGCAGGGTCCAGTGCGGGTCGTAGAGGTGGGTGCGGCCGAGGGCGCACAGGTCGGCGCGGCCCGCCAGCAGGATCGAGTTCACGTCGTCGTAGGAGGCGATGGCGCCGACCGCGATGACCGCCGTACCGGTGGCGGCGGCGACCTCGTGGCGGATCCGGTCCGCGAACGGCGTCTGGTAGGAACGGCCGTACGCGGGGCGCTCGTCGCCGGTCACCTGGCCCGAGGAGACGTCGATGGCGTCCGCCCCGTGGGCGATGAAGGCGCGGGCGATCTCGACGGCGTCGTGCTCGGTGTTGCCGTCGGGCACCCAGTCGGTCGCCGAGACGCGCACGATCACCGGCCGCCCGGCAGGCCAGGCCGCGCGCACGGCGTCGAACACCTCCAGGGGGAACCGGAGCCGGTTCTCGAGCGGTCCGCCGTACTCGTCGGTGCGGTGGTTGGCCACCGGCGACAGGAACGAGGACAACAAGTAGCCGTGCGCGCAGTGCAGTTCGAGCAGATCGAAGCCCGCCTCGGCGCCGCGCCGCGCCGCTGCGACGAAGTCCGCCACGATCCGGTCCAGGTCGGCGCGGGTGACCTCACGCGGAACGGCCGATCCGGCGCCGTACGGCAGCGGTGAGGGCGCGGTGACCTCCCAGTTCCCGTCCGGCAGCGGCTCGTCCATGCCCTCCCACATCAGCCGGGTGGAACCCTTCCGGCCCGCGTGGCCGAGCTGGAGGCCGATGCGCGCGCTGCTCCGCTCGTGGACGAAGGACACGATCCTCGCCCAGGAGTCGCGCTGTTCGTCGGTCCACAGACCCGCGCAGCCGGGGGTGATCCGGCCCTCGGGTGAGGGGCAGACCATCTCCGTCATCACCAGTCCGGCGCCGCCCATGGCCTTGGAGCCGAGATGGACGAGATGGAAGTCGCCGGGCACGCCGTCCACGGCCGAGTACATGTCCATCGGGGAGACGATCACCCGGTTCCGCAGCTCCAACTCCCCCAGTCTGAAGGGCTGGAACATCGCCGGCACGTCACCCGCACCGTCGAGCCCCTGGGCCGCGGCGAAGGCCTCGTCGACACGGCCGGCGAACTCCTCGTCCCGGGCGCGGAGGTTGTCGTACGTGATGCGTCGCGACCGGGTGAGCAGGTTGAAGCAGAACTGGGTCGGCTCCTGGTGGACGTACATGCCGATGTTCTCGAACCACTCCAGCGAGGCCTGCGCCGCCCGCTGGGTGGACTCGACGACGGGCCGCCGCTCCGTCTCATAGGCGGTCAACGCCGCCTCCACGGAGGGGTGTTCGTGCAGGCAGGCGGCGAGGGCGAGGGAGTCCTCCATCGCCAGCTTGGTCCCCGAACCGATCGAGAAGTGCGCGGTGTGCGCGGCGTCGCCGACGAGGACGAGGTTGCCGTGGTGCCACCGTTCGTTGCGTACGGTGGTGAAGTTGAGCCATTTCGAGTTGTTGGCGAAGACGCGGTGGCCGCCGAGCTCCTCGGCGAAGAGTTCACGGACGCGGTCGACGGCCCGCTCGTCGGATACCCCGGGCCCGAACTCGACGGCCTCGGTGGCGTCGAAGCCGGCACGGCGCCAGACGTCCTCGCGCATCTCGACGATGAAGGTCGAGCCGGTGTCGGAGTAGGGGTAGCCGTGGACCTGCATGGCCCCCCACTCCGTCTGTTTGACGAAGAACTGGAAGGCCTCGAAGACGCGGTCCGTGCCGAGCCACATGTACTTGTTGTGGCGTCGGTCAAGGGTGGGCCGGAAGACCTCCGAATGGGCCGCCCGGACAAGGGAGTTGGCGCCGTCGGCGCCGACGACCAGGTCGTGGGAGCCGGTCAGGCCGTCCGGGGCCGGGGTCCGGAAGTGCACGGTGACCCCGAGTTCGCGGCAGCGCCCTTGGAGCAGCCGGAGCAGTTCCTTGCGGCTCATGGCGGCGAAGCCCTGGCCGCCCACGGTGTGGCTCTCGCCGCCGAAGTGGATGTCGATGTCGGTCCAGCGGGCGAACCGCCGCGCCATGGCGTCGGCGAACTCGGTGTCGGCGTTCCCGATGCCGCCGAGCGTCTCGTCGGAGAAGACCACACCGAAGCCGAAGGTGTCGTCGGGTGCGTTGCGCTCCCAGACGGTGATGTCGTGGGCCGGGTCGAGCTGTTTCATCAGAGCGGCGAGATAGAGGCCGCCCGGGCCACCGCCGACGATCGCGATCTTCAAGGGGTTGTTCCTCTCACTGCTCACCGGCGGGTACGGCAGACCCGGCGGCCTGCTCGGCCTCGACGATCGCGCGGAGTGCGAAGCGCTGGAGCTTGCCGCTGGTGTTGCGCGGCAGGGAGTCGCGGAACCGCACGTCGCGTGGGTACTTGTAGGGAGCCAGGATCTTTTTGACGTGGTCCTGGATCTCCTTGGCCTTGGCCGCATCGCCCGTCACGCCGTCGCGGAGCACGACGAAGGCGCACACCACCGAGCCGCGCTCGGCGTCGGGCCGCCCCACGACGGCGGACTCCAGCACGTCGGGGTGGGTGTCGACGGCGGCCTCGACCTCGGGTCCGCCGATGTTGTAGCCCGAGGAGACGATCATGCTGTCGCTGCGGGCCCGGTAGAAGAAGTAGCCGTCCTCGTCCCGGTGGAAGACGTCACCGGTGACGTTCCAGCCGTTCACGACGTAGTCCCGCTGCCGCTCGTCGCCGAGGTAACGGCAGCCGACCGGGCCGATGACTCCCAGCAACCCCGGTTCACCGGGGCCGAGTTCGGTGCCGTCGGGGCCGAGGACGGCCGCGCGGTAGCCCGGTACCGGCTTCCCGGTGGCACCGGGCCTGATGTCGTCACCGGCGGCCGAGATGAAGATGTGCAGCAGCTCGGTGGCGCCGATGCCGTCGATGACCCTGAGTCCGATGCCGTCGCGCAGCCGCTCCCAGGTGTCCTGGGCGATGTGCTCGCCGGCCGACACCCCGGCGCGCAGCCCGGCGAGCCGCTGTTCCTGGCCTTCTCGCACGATCGCCTTGTACGCGGTGGGCGCCGTCGCGAGCACGGTGACACCCTCCCGCCGCACTGTCTCCGCGAGTTGCGAGGGGGTGACGGTCTCGGTCAGCAGGGCGCAGGCGCCGGCCCGCAGCGGGAAGACGACAAGCATGCCGAGGCCGAAGGTGAAGGCGAAGGGGGCGGTGCAGGCGACTAGGTCGTCCGGGACGAGCTTCAGCGTGTGCCGGCCGAAGGTGTTGTCGATGGACAGGATGTCGCGGTGGAAGTGCATGGTGATCTTGGGGGAACCGGTGCTGCCGGAGGTCGGCCCGAGGAGCGCCACGTCGTCCGCGGCAGTCTCCACGTCGGTGAAGTCGCCCGACTTGGACGCGGCCCGGACAAGGAGATCCCCGGGGCCGACGCCGCCGTACTCGACCACCGTCAGCGACCGCAGCGTGGTGTCGCGGACAGTGTGGGCCTCCTCGGCGAACCGGTGGTCCACCAGCGCTATCGAGGGCTGGGTCCGCTCGACGACCGGGGCTATCTCGCGGGCCCGCAGTGCGGCCATGGTGGTCACGACGACACCACCGGCCTTCAGGACGCCGAGCCAACACGCCACCGCCCATGGGTTGTTGGGCGCCCGCAGCATGACCCGCTGCCCGGGGACCAGCGCGAGGTCCTCGGCCAGCACCTGGGCGACCTGGTTGGCCCGGGTGCGGAGTTGGCCGTACGTCCACATCTCCCCGGCCGGTGTTCGCAGCGCCGGGCGGTCGGCCCCGTGGACCGACACGGGGACGTCGATGAGCTCGGTGGCCGCGTTGAGCCGGTCCGGGTAGTGGAGTTCGGGCGTGGTGAACTCGATCGTCGGCCACAGGCGCGCGGGCGGCAGGTGGTCGCGGGCGAAGGTGTCCTGGTGCGCTGACGTCGAAAGGGGCAACGGAGCCGAAGGAGACAACGGAGGAGTCCTTCCGGGGTGCCCGCCGAGGGAGGACGGCGGGTCAGGCGGTGCGGATCATGCCCTCCTGGACCACGGTGGCCAGGTGACGGTGATCGCGCGTGAAGAAACGGCCCGTGCCCAGTCCGCGGCCCGCGTCCGCGGCCGCCGCTTCCTGGACGTAGAGGAGCCAGTCGCCCACCGGTCCCGGACGGTGGAACCACATGGCGTGGTCGAGGCTGGCGGTGACGAGTCCGGGCCTGGCCCAGGGCAGGTCGAGCACCCGCAGGACGGGTTCGAGGATCGTGTAGTCGCACACGTACGCGAGGGCGGCGAGGTCCCGCTGCGCGTCGGTCAGCCCCTCGACGGACCGCAGCGGGTCGAACGGCTTCAGCCAGACCGCCTGGTGCGGCATCTGCTTGCCCTCGACGGTGAGGTAGACGGGGCCGGGCACATGCCGCATGTCGAAGCCGCGGCCGCCCGACCAGTACGCCTTCGACTCCGCGGTCATCGTGCCGCCCTCGCGCTCCGCGAGGTACTCCGCCGAGCCGGGCAGGTCCTCGGGGCCGGCGACGACCTCGGTGAGTCGCGTCTCGAAGGTGCCGCCGGGCTCGCCCGCGGCGAAGTTGGCCAGGCAGACGTACAGCGGTTTGCCGTTCTGGTAGCCGCGGACCTGCCGGGTGCTGTATCCCCGGCCGTCGCGCAGCACCTCCACCTCGTACCGCACGCTCGCCCCGATGTCGGCGGGGCGCAGGAAGTAACTGTGCGTCGAGTGCAGTGTCTTGCCGTCGGTCACCGACCGCATCGCCGCGGCGAGGGCGGCGGCGACCAGATCGCCGCCGTACGCCTTGGGCCACGGGCACGGCTGGGTGACTGCGGTGAAGGCGAGGTCGAAGTGCTCGGGCTCGGCGGGCGTCAGCGTGACGGCGGCGGTGAAGACGGCGGAGGTCGGGGATGCGTCGGTCACCTTGTGGGCCCCTGTCGTCATCGGTCGAGCCAGTCGCGCAGGTCGGTGTCGGCGACGTCGGGGAGGTTCACGACGATGTTCTCCGGGGTCCGGGTCGTCATCCACGTGAGCGGTTTCGTGCGCGAGAGGTTGCACTCGACGTGCGGCATGAAGGGCGGTACGAAGACCCAGTCGCCCTCCGACATGTCGACGTAGTCCTCGAACTTCTCGCCGAAGTAGATGCGCGCCCTGCCCGACAGGACGTAGCCGCCGGTCTCGGCCTCGCCGTGGTGATGGGTGACCGAGCGGTAGCCGGGGTCGTTGCTGACCTTGCCGAACCAGAGTCTGGTGGCCGGGGTGTGCTGGATGCTCACGCCCGAGATCCGGACCGCTCCACCGGAGTCCGCGGTGCCTCCGTCCTCCCGGCCGCCGCGTGTCACGACGGGGGCGACGAGACCGCTGGGCAGTCTGTACATCGAGTTGTCGCCTTCGAGGCGGTACTTGCTGAGGTCGGGCTCCACGGGTCGGCTCCGTTTCGGTGGTCGTGGGACGGGCCGCGGCGGCGCCGGTACCGGTGCCACGGAGTCAGCGGGACCGAGCGAGCCATGTCTCGTATTTTTCACCGTCGTCATTTATTGTCAATACGCATTGCCGGACGGATCGGATCCCGGTCGGATCTCCCGGCCGATACATCCGGTCGGATTCCGGTCCGAGCTCCCCTCTGGAGGGACCTCCGCATGACGTCACCCGTCTCCGTGAACCCCGCATCCCTCGCGGCCCCCCGCGGCTACTCACACGGAACCCTCGCGGGAAACACGCTCCACCTCGGCGGACAGACCGCACTCGACGCCGGCATGAAGATCGTGCCGGGCGGCATCGTGGAGCAGTTCCGCCAGGCGTTCGGCAACCTGCTGACCACACTCCGCGAGGTGGGGGGCGAGCCGGCGGACCTGGTCAGCGTGACCATCTACCTGACCGACATCCCCGACTACCAGGCCCACGGCAAGGAGATCGGCGAGGTCTGGCGCGAACTCGCCGGCCCCGTCTACCCGGCCATGGCCGGCATCGGCTGCACGGCCCTGTGGCAGCCCGAGGCTTTGATCGAGATCCTCGGCGTGGCGGTGATCCCCGAGGAGCGGCTCCGGGTGCCGCGGGGGTGAGGGGTGGGGGCTGCCCCGGTACGCGGGGGCACGGTACGCGGGGCTCGGGGGTCGAGGGCTCGTGCGAGCCGGTTCGGCTGCTATCGCGTCCCGTGGATGACCGCCAGGGCGTGCTCGCGCGCCGGCCCGCCCAGCGCCGAGTTCAGCTCGTGGAACATCGCACCCGCGGTCACGCCGTACCAGCGCGGCGGCAGCAGTGACAGCGGGAGTCCCGGGTCGCGGTAGGGCAGCCGCCGCCACTGGGTGAGCATCGGGACGTACGTCCTGAACGCCTCCAGCGGAGTCGTCCCGTCCGCCGAGGTCCGGTCGAGGACGGGGCGGTAACGTCGCAGGAAGTCCGCGTACAGGGCGGTGAGTTCGTCCAGGTCCCACCACACGCGGACCTTCGACCGCAGGTCCCCGAAGGCGAAGTGGTCGCCGGTGAAGATGTCCACGTACGCGGTCAGCCCGCGGCGCTCCAGGGTCCGCCGGGTCTCCCCCGCCAGGTTCCCGGGCGCCACCCACACGCCGGGCGCGGCGGTGCCGAAGCCCAGCCGGGTCAGGCTCGTCCGCAGTGCGTGCCGCTTCTCGCGCTCGGACTCCGGCACCGAGAACACGACCACGAGCCAGCCGTCCTCCTCGACCGCGCGGGCCCGCTCGAAGATCCGTACATCACCCTCGGCGAGCACTTCCAAGGTCGGATCCGCCAAGGAGTAGCCTGCCGCGCTCGCGTGGCGTTCGCTGCGCAGCACCCCGCGACGCTTCAGCCGGGACACCGCGGACCGTACGGCCTGTCCCTCCGTCCCGAGGTCCGCCATGAGCCGCACCACCGACGCGACGGAGAGCCAGTTGTGCTCGCCGCGCGCGTACAGGCCGAAGACCGTGACGATCAACTGGCCGAGGCGGGTGTCGCCACCGCCGGCGGCGACAGAGGACGACCGAAGATCCGCTGTCATGCCTGCACCATAGCCACCACTCCTCGTGGCCGGACGCGCCGCGGGCACCCGTGGTGCTACTGACCGACGCGGTCGATTGCCCAAGTCCGCGTCAGATTGGGCAACTTGGCGTCTCCGACGCCCTGTCACCGCTCGCCCGTACGGTGTCCACGTGACCTCACAGATACAGTCCTACGCCTACTTACATCCGTCGGCGGTGCACGATTCCACCACCGGGCCGCGCACGCTCGCGCTGGAGACCTCCGGCGGCGCCACACCGGCCGGCGAGGCGGCCAACCCCCGGTTCTTCGACGGCTTCCTGACAGCGCCGGTCGCCGCGGCGACGGCACTGCTCGCGGTCGCCGACGTGGCGGCCACCCGCTACTACCAGCCGGCCGCGCCGGCCTCGCTGGACCCGGTGGTGACGGCCGACGGCGACCGGCTGCGGATGGAGTCCTTCTCCGGCTGCTGCGGCGTCTACGCGCGCCTCGACGTGCTCGCGCCCGGTCTCGACGGCGACGACGTCGGCCACGGCACGACCAACGTCGACATCAACTCCCCCCTCAGACGGGCGCTCGCCACGCTCGGCGGGCTCGATCCGCTCCGACTGGCGGTCGGGCCCGACGAGTTGGAGGTCACCACCTTCGACGGCCGGTTCGTGGAGAAGCAAGTACCGCTGCCGGACCGCTGGTTGCGCGGATTCGCCGAGGCACAGGTACTGGCGGCGGGTTTCGTCCCGCGCGCCGAGGTACCGGCAACGGAGGCCGCCGCCTTCCTGCGGACGCTGCCACGGCCCACCCGCCGGTCGAGTGCCCGTACGACGCGCTGGGTGGTGCCGACGGGCCGCGCCCTGCGTCCGGCGAGCAGGCCGGTGCCGGGCTCCGTGTGTCTGCCGGGACCCGAGCGGCTGCTGGCGCTCCAGCAGGTGCTACGGCACGCGACGACCCTGCGGGTCCACGGCCCGGCTGACGCGGAGGGGCAGCCCGCGGCCGTCGCGTGGGAGGTCGAACTCCCCGGCATGAGGCTGACGTTGATGCTCTCCCAGGACGCCTCGCGCGGGTTCTCCGGCGAGGGTGGTGTGCTCTTCGACCTCGCCACCGGGTCTGCGGCGGAGGACGCGGACCTGGTCTCCGCGCTGCTGGCGTGGGAGCCGAGGATCGACGTGGCCGAGCTGTCCCGGCAGGCCGGGGTGTCTCCCGAGCGGGTGCGCGCCGCGCTGACGGTGCTGGGGACGTCGGGCCAGATCGGCTACGACCTCGCGGAGGAGACGTACTTCCACCGGCATCTGCCCTTCTCCGCGGGTGCCGCGGAGGCACGCAACCCCCGGTTGCGCGGAGCGCGGGCGCTGGTCGCGGCCGGGGCGGTCCGGCTGGACGGGGCGCTGGCCTCGGTCGGCGAGGGCGACCACGCGCATGTGGTCCGCGCAGACGACAGGGGACAGCTCGGTTGCACCTGCCTGTGGTGGGCGAAGTACCGAGGAGGACGCGGACCGTGCAAGCACGTGCTCGCGGTGCGCATGGTCCGGGACGCGGCGACGGAGGCGGCACGATGAGACTGGTCGAACTGGTGAAGGCCGGCGATCCCGCCGAAGTGGTGCGGGGCCTACAGTCCCTGACACCGGATCAGCGTGCGTCACAGGCGGACGAGTTGGACGCGTACCGCACCTCGGTGACCGACTGGCGCGGAGTCACCGCGGAGCAGCATGCCGCCAGGCTGGCCGCCGAACTGGGGTGCCGGGTCACCCCCGAGGCCGCTGAGGCCTGGCTCCTGGAACACCCGTACTTCAAGCTCGGCACCTGGACGGTGCACGTCCTGAGCCTGTACCCCGGCGCTTGGCGGGAAGAGCTGGCGGTGCGGCTCGGCGCGCGGGCGACGGCCTCGTCCCAGGTGTTCATGATCGCCGAACACCTCGTCCGTGACACCGGCCAGCCGGTGCCGGCCTCCGACAAGTTCGTGTTCGCGTGGCTGATCGACCGCGTCAACAACCCCGCCCGGCCACCCCACATGCTGGGTGGCGCACCGGGCGCCGACCTCCTGGAGCGGCTGCGCGCCGACGACTTCACCCCGACGCTGCTCCCGTTGGCCGTGGCGCGACCAGGGCGCCTGGTCCTCGGCCGGAAGGAAACGCTGGAAGCGCTCATCGGCCTCACCGCCGAAGGCGCCGCCGACCGTGCCGAGCTGATCCGTGGCCTCTTCGCGGACATGGCCGACGACCCGCCGTGGGGAAGCCACGCCGCGGAGGCACTGACGTCGCTGAGTCTCACACCGGCCGAACACACCGCGATGGCCGGCGAGCGCGCCGTACTCGCCGAGCCGCTCCTCGAGCGTCTGCTCCAGGACGGCACGCGCATGGAGACGGCGCCGTTCCTCGCGTTCCTGGGCGCCCTGGCTTCGACCCCGGCCGAGAACGCGCGCGCGGTCAGGGACTATCTGGCGCTCCTCGACCGGTCGTTGCCGGTGGCCGCCTACGCCCAGGACGTGCTGTTCGGAGTGGACGAGGCGGGGCTGCTGGAGGCCGGCCCACGCACCGAGATGTGCGAGCGCGTGCTGCTCCGCCCGGAGAAGAAGCTGGTCCGCGCCCAGCTCACCTGGCTCGACCGTGCGATCCGGCGGGACCCGTCGCGCGCGGGCCGGACCCTGCTCGACGTGACCACGGCCTTCGAACACCGGGACATGGCGCTGCAGGAGCGCGCTCTCGCCGTGGTCGCCCGGCACCTCAAGTCCGCCGACGACTCGGTGCTGCCCGAGCTGAGGACGGCCGCCGAAGGGCTCAGCCCTGGACTCGCCGCGCGTGCGGCCGAGTTGCTCGGCGTCCCGCGGGAGACCGTCACCGAGCCGTACGCGGACGTGCTGCCCGGCGTACCCGAGCCCGTCCCGGTGCCGGGCCCCATCGCGACGCCGGCCGAGGTCGCCCAGGAGGTCGCGGCCGTCGTCGCGAACGACCAGGACGTGGTGGCGTTCGAGCGGGCCCTGGACGGCCTGGTCCGGCACTCCCACCTCGACCGGACCGCACTGGCCCAGGCGCTGCAGCCGGTCATGCGCCGGGCGCCGGGGGAGGTCTCCGACTGGGTGCAGGCCGATCTCTACGACGTGGCGAGCGTGGTGCGGGGCGACGAGCCGAGAAGACGGGCCGTCCTGATGCACCGGGCCGTCCAGGTCCACCCGAGCCGCAGCTACTCGCTGGCCGGATCGATGCTCGCGGCCCGCCTGACCGAGGCGATGGATGTCATCGAGTCCGGCACACAGCCGTTCCTGCTGGCCGTGCCGACCCTCAACACCGGTGCCCTGGACGCCGCCGTGCTGGTGGACCGGGTCGCGGCACTCGACGCACTCGGCGTCACCCCCGCGCCGGTCGACCTGGCGCAGGCCCTGCTGCGCGTCACTCCGACACCGGACCGGCAGGTACTGCGCGCGGCCGAGGCGCTCGCCTCCGAGACCGGGCAGCGGCTGGCACGCTGGCTGCGCGCGGGCGGCCTGCCGCACCAGGAGTCGGAGCCGACGGGCTGGCCCCACTGCAAGCCGCCGAAGCCGGCATCACAGGGGTGGTGGACCCCCGTGCGCCTCGGAGTGGTCACCGATCCCCCGCTGCCGCCGGCCGCCGCCGCGTTGATCGGCCCGTACGTCGGCAACAACGGCCTGGGCGACCCGATCGCCCCCTTCTGGATCGCTCAACTTCCGCACCACCGCGAGGAGATGATGGCGCGCGACTACTTCGAGCCGCGCATGTCACAACGGGGGTGGCCCCGTGTCCTGCCGTTCGTCGCCGAGTCTGGGGGCCCGGCGGGCTACTCGGTGCATCTGGCGGTGGCGTTCGGGTTGATCTGGCAACTGGACACCGACGCGGTGGTGGACGCGCTGCTGGTACTCGCCGCACGGGGGCAGTTGGACCCACGACTGCTCGGACGTCAGGTGGAGGCCCTGCTGAACGACGGCTGGCCCAACGCCGGCCGAGTGAGTGACTCCCTGCGCGCCGCGGCCGAGACCGGCGCCCACGCCACCGTGTGGTCCGTACTCAAGGCCGCCCTGCCCGGCCTGCTGCGCGACACCCCGGTCCGGGGTACGGCGCTGCTGCTCGCCCTCGCCGTCGAGTGCGCCTCGCGCTGCGCGGCCAAGGGGGAGATACCCGAGGTCACGGCGATGGCCGGGCGCAGCGGATCGAACCAGGTGGTGAAGAACGCCAAGTTGCTTCGCGACACGCTGCGTTGAGCCGGCCCTTCCTCGATCGCGACGGTGCGGGCGCGAGGCCGAGGTCCCGACGCCGAGGGCCCTACAGTGAGCCCGGCACTGAGGGCGCAAGGCTGAGAGCTCGACGCCGAGAGCGTGACAGCGAGGCCCGACGCTGAGGGCGCGTCTGCTCATCCGGCGGTGACGGTCCCGCCTCCTCGGAGGCGGGACCGTCACCGCCCGGGGCCGGACCCTCACCACCCCAGCCGGGACTGCCACCGCCCGGAGCCGGACCCTCACCACCCCAGGCGGGGCTGCCACCGCCCGGGCCCGACTGCCGCCGCTACGGCCGCACCCGTCGCTGCTCGGGCCGGGCGGGCGCGATGATGGTGGGAGCGCGCACCCCCGGTGCGAGACCGTCCGCTCCGAGTACCTGGCAGCGCTCGAGCCCGTGCCGCGACCACAGCGACGCCGTCCACGCGCAGAGCAGGGCATCGAGAAGATCCTCCCGGTGCTTGTAGTCGGCGGCGGCCTGAGGCGACGGCTCGTCAAGCAGTCGGCGGGACACCGCGTGGGAGGCAAGCAGGAGGGGCGGGTCCGTGGTGGCCAGGCCCGCCATCCGTTCGATCAGCCGGTCGCACTCCCGCGCCCGGACCTCCCGCCACTGTGCCGTCGGCACGCGCACCGGCCGCCGCTTGTACGTCGGGCGTTCCTGGTCATAACCCAACTCGCGGGCTCCGACCAGGGTCGTGTACGGATAGCACTCGGACATGACCAGCCCGCCCGCCGGCGGACCGCCCCTGCCGTCGTCATAGACCCAGCCGGACTCTTCCAGCCGCTCTCGCAGAAGCACACCGGCAAGGCGCGGAGAGTTCTGATTGGTGCTGTTCGCGCTCACCTTCCAACGGCCGTACCTCTGACCGACCTCCCGCTCGCACGAACGTTGTCCGGCCGGATTGTCCACAATCAGTGGTGCGTCGACAAAAGCCAGTGCCGATCCGTCAACAGCCGTCCTGGCAAGCCATGCCATCGTCTCTTCGATTCCACGGGTCCAGCCGCAATCGACCACCACACCACGACGGTCGATGGCGGCCACACCGGTCTCGTTCGGTTTCGTACGAGTTCCGCTGTGCGCCCAGGCGAGGTCGACGCCGATGAACCGCTCTGTCTCCATGTGTCGGTGATACCAGAGGGAATCGCTCCTTGACGCCACAGATTCCGCTCATTCTCATCGAGTGATTCCCTGGGATTCCTCTGTGAGTTTACTGAGAATGCCACCCGGTCGCTCGACGCGCCCTGTCCGGCCGCGCTCGGGCCCACTCCATCCCACCCAGCCCCGACAGGCCCCCTGGGCGGCCGAACCCACGCGGGGCCCGAGGGTGTCACACCCAGTGGATTGATCGATAGGCCGCATCTCGCCACGTACAGCCATGTCCTGGACACATCGCACTCCGCCCGGCGACGGCTGCGACCTCGGGGTCTCGACCGGATCCGAACACCGGGCCGGGGCACCGGCGTTCACGGAAGGCGACCGACGGCGAAGGGCCCGGCACCCGCGACGGTGCCGAACCGTGGCGGCACTCCGGGGCCGGGCCTCGGGGCGGGCGGGCGTTGAGCCCGCACCGAATTCAGATCGACAAATTGACACCCTCGCCAACAGTCGCCGCCCGTCGCGGGGTGAGGCCCGACGGGTCACCAACCCGCCCCACAATTGGGTCTATTGACGGTCAGTCATGTGTTCGTACGGTGATACGATCTCCGCACTTGCGGAGCAGGCAGATGGGTGCAAAACGACATCTCCGACTACGGGGACAGTCCGGGCGGTAACTCCGACGCCGGCCGTCCACCGGCTCACCGCATTGACGGAAATTCAGCAGCTGGCCGTCAGTCGCCTGAAGAGAGTCTTATGACGCATTACATAGAGGACCCGATTTTCTGGGCTCTCCTTCTCGTCACCCTTGCCGCAGTCGCCCTCATCGTTGTTCAACGCAAGGCGGCACGAATTTCGCGGCGCGAGATAGAAGGACTCAGGGCTCAGCACTCCGAGCGAGAGAGAGATTACTCGCAATCCATTCTGGATTCCCAGGAGCAAGCGCAGGAGCACGCCCAGGAAGAAATCAAGACAGTTCTCAAGTCCGCCATGCGGACACTCCAGGTAACCGCCGCGGAGCAGCAGAAGATCATTTCTGAGCTCCAGGAGAAGTACGGCGACTCCGTCATCCTCCAGGATCTCCTGGAGATCGACCACACGAACTCACAGTTCGGACGCCGCGCCCAGTCCATCGCCGTGCTGTGCGGTGGCTGGCTGGGAAACCGGCGTGAGGTCGCCTCGGTTTATGACGTGGTCCGCAGCGCACAGGGCAGGATCCGCCACTTCCGGCGGGTGGAGATTCTTTCGCAGGTCGACTTCGGCGTCACCAGCCGAGCCGTCGAACCCGTGGCGCTGGCTCTCGCGGAGCTGCTCGACAATGCCACGAGCTACTCCAGCCCGGACTCCGTTGTCGAGATCAACATTCGTACCGTCCCCAAGGGGGTTTGCATCGTCGTCGACGACGCCGGTGTCGGCATGAACGACGAGGAGAGGGCCAAGGCCGCGAAACTCCTGTCGAGTGAGCGGGCCACAGGTGTCTCGGGACTCGGTAACCCGCCGCAGTTCGGCTTCGCCGTGATGGGCGTGCTCTGTGAGCGCTTCGGCTTCGAGGTGTCCGTGGACTCCTCGTCCCCCTACGGCGGCGTGCGGTCGATCCTCCTCCTGCCGCACGACCTGCTCGCCGAGATTCCGGAGCCGAAGGCGCAGGCGCCTGCCGCACCCGTCGCCTCGGTGCCGGGCCCGATCGGATCCGAACCCACCCTGACCACGTCCGCGACCGACGACGGCCTGCCGAGGCGACGTCGCAAGCGGCCGATGGCCGTCGTGCCGGGAACCTCACCACAGGCTCCCGGCACCTCGACCCGCTCCAGCGCGGAAAGGGCAGCGGTCTTCGGAGCCTTCCAACGGGGCACGACGTCCGGTCGAGTCGCCGATCCGGACACAGCGGATCAGACGAGCGGCACACGTGGTGCAAGCAGCGAAGGGCATGAGGTCTCGTGAACGACGATCTTGATCTGGCATGGATGCTCGACGGCGCGCTGGAGATACCCGGGGCCGTGCACGCGGTGCTCATCTCCGCCGACGGCCTGTTGATGACCCGGACGAAGGATCTCGACAGGGACGACGCCGACCGGGTCGCCGCCGCGATGAGCAGCATGCAGTCACTGAGCCGCGCGCTCGCGTTCTTCTGCGCGGATCCCCAGCAGCAGTGGCGGCAGACGCTCGTCGAGTTCGACGGCGGCTGGGTGTTCCTGATATCCGCCGGACCCGGCGCCTATCTCGCGGTCTCGGCCACCCCCGACGTCGACATGGCGGACATCACCTTCCGCATGCAGCAGCTCGTCGGTCAGTTGGGCAAGGCGCTGACGACACCGCCTCGAGCCAACCTCGGCGCACCCTCATGACGGGGCCGGACGAAGGGGAGTTCGAGGCCGGGGAGCTGGTGCGGCCCTACGTCGTCACCAAGGGCCGCGGCCTGCCCGACGATTCGAAGCTCTCGCTGATCACCCTGGTCACGGCGACGGCCGACCACCAGCAGCGGCCGACCCGGCTCTCCCCCGAGGAGCAGCGGCTGCTGGACCTCGCCGCCGTCGGCTACCTCTCGGTCGCCGAGATCGCGGGGCACACCCAGTTACCACTGGGAGTGGTACGGATCGTTCTCTCCGCTCTCATCGAGGGCGGCTATCTCATTGCCCGGCCGCCCGTGGAACGCGCCGCGCTCGCCGACCAACAGATCCTTCAGGAGGTGCTGAATGGTCTCCGTTCAAGGTTTGGATGAGGACGCCTACGTCCGTGGCGGAGCGACGCAGACCGCGGTGAAAATCCTGGTCGTCGGACACTTCGCGGTGGGCAAGACCACCTTCATCGGGTCGATATCGGAGATCGTTCCGCTGTCGACCGAGGAGACGATGACGCGGGCCGCGGAAACGGTCGACGACCTCAAGGGAGTCCAGGGCAAGACCACCACCACGGTCGCCATGGACTTCGGCCGGCTCACCATCAGCGACCGTGTCGTCCTCTATCTCTTCGGAACGCCCGGACAGCAGCGTTTCGTGCAGATGTGGGAGGACATGGCCCGCGGCGCTCTGGGCGCGCTGGTGCTGGTCGACCCCGAGCGTCTCGCGGACTCCTTCCCCGTCATCGACCTGATCGAGCAGTACGGCCTCGACTACGCCATCGCCGTGAACCACTTCGCGGGTGTGCAGGCCCGTGACGAACGGGCGCTGCGCGAGGCACTGGACCTCCTTGACGACACCCCCGTCGTCACCTGCGACGCGCGGGACGAGAAATCGTCGGCCGAAGCACTGATCACTCTCGTCCGCCACTTGCAGGAACGTGCACATTAGGAGCAGAGATGGACGCTCAATCCGCAGCACCCGTGCCCCCGCCCGGGTGCCCGGCCCACAACTCCGGCGGCCGAGTGCCGCTGTACGGGCCGGAGTTCGCGGCCGATCCACAGGCGTACTACGAGTTCATGCGCCACTACGGACCGACCGCGCCTGTGGAGCTCGCCCCGGGGGTCGAGGCGACGCTGGTCACCGACTACTCGGCGGCACTTCAGTTGTTGCAGGACTCCAGCACGTTCCGGAAGGACGCCCGCCGCTGGCGGGACTTCAACGAAGGCAGGGTCGGGCCGGACAGCCCGGTCTTCCCGCTGCTGGCGTACCGGCCCAACTGCATGTTCAGTGACGGCGCCGAGCACCTGCGGCTGCGCCAGGCGGTCACCGACAGCATGGCGCGCGTGGACTCCCGCAGGCTGGCCCGGAGCACCGGGCAGATCTCGGACTACCTCATCTCCCAGTTCAGCGCCCGAGGTTCGGCCGACCTGGTCAGCGACTACGCCAAGCAGTTGCCGCTGTTCGTGTTCAACGAGCTCTTCGGCTGCCCGGCGGAGGTCGGCGACCGGGTTCTCTTCGGCATCTCCGGCATGTTCGACGGCGTCAACGCCGAGAAGGCGACCGGGGTGCTCTTCCAGGCCGTCGGCGAACTCGTGGCGCTCAAGCGGGCCAGGCCCGGCGACGACGTCACCTCGTGGCTGATGGCGCACGAGGCCCGGCTGACCGACGAGGAGATGGTCCACCAACTGGCGCTGCTCCTGGGCGCGGGGGCCGAGCCGCTGCGGAACCTCATCGGCAACACCCTGCACCGGCTGCTCACCCAGGACAAGTACGCCATCGCCGGCGGTCTGATCGGGGAGGCCCTGGAAGACACACTGTGGGAGAACCCGCCCATGTCGAACTACGCGCCGCACTACCCGGCGTCCGACATGGAGTTCGCCGGCGGGAAGCTCGCGGCGGGTGACCTGGTGATGGTCAGTTTCGCCGCCGCCAACACCGGTCCGGCGCTCACCGCCTCGCGCCAGGCGGGCAGCAGCCGTGCCCACCTGGCGTGGAGCGCGGGTCCGCACGCGTGCCCGTCCAAGGACCCGGCGATGCATATCACCGTCACGGCCATCGAGAACCTGCTCAACAGGCTGCCCGACGCCCAGCTCGCCGTCCCGGAGGACAGCCTGACCTGGCGTCCGGGCCCCTTCAACCGGGCACTGGCCACCCTGCCCACCCGGTTCACTCCGGTTCAGCCGGCGCGGCAGGCGAAGCCGGCGTCCCGGTCCGAGGCGCCGGTGCGCGACGAGCAGGCCGACGCGGCGCGCAAGCCCGAAGGCGGCGGCAAGTGGAGCCAGTTCCTGTCCTGGCTGACGAGGTGATGCACACAACACCCGACAACTCCCCCTAACTGCATGACGGTTCAACTGCACGGGTAGTGACCACCGCGGCAGTTGTGTTGTCAGAAGACATAGGGGGTGTCGTGTACCACATACCCACCAGCGCCGCGAGTACGACCCAACGGCATAGAAAGCAAGGCAAGATACCCGCCCCCGCAGGCGGGTATCTTCTTGTGCGCCCCGGCGTACACCGGAGCGAACGGTGAGCGCCTACCGGCCCGGCGAGCGGAGCGGCTCGACCGCACCGGCTCTCGGCGGTTTCACGGCGGGGCAGTTGGTGCGCCTGTGCGACGTCGTGGGGCTCTCGGCCTCCGACGCGGAGGTCTACGCGCGTGTACTCATCGACACGCTGGGCCCCCTGGCCGAGCGTCCACTGGACCTGCCGCCGCCCTCCGACAGTTTCCTGTCCGACGACCACACGCCGGTGGAGTTCTCGCTGTCGTTCCTGCCGGGAGCGGCACCGGCACTGCGCCTGCTCCTCGAACCGGGATGCGGTGCCGGCGGCCTGCCGCAGAACGGCAGCACGGGGCTGCGCGTCATCCGCGAACTGGCGCGGCGCTGGGACTTCTCCACCGGCCAACTCGACCGTTTGGAAGACCTGTTCTTCCCGGCCTCCGCCGAAGGCCCCTTCGCGCTGTGGTGCGCGCTGGAACTGCGCCCCGGCGGTGTACCCAAGGTGAAGGTGTACCTGAATCCCGCGGCGTCCGGGCAGGAACGTTCCGCCGGGACGGTGCGGGAGGCGTTGCGCCGGCTCGGCCACCGAGAGGCGTTCGAGACCCTGCCGCGGGCGGACGGCTATCCGTTCTTCGCCCTGGACCTGGGCGACTGGGACACCCCCCGGGTGAAGGTCTATCTCAGGCACGACGACCTGTCGGCGGCGGAGGCCTGCCGGCTGCCCCGCACGAGCCCGGGTCCCGGCGCCGCGGAGCTCCAGGAGTTCTTCGGTACGGCGGCGGGCAGCCCCAGGTCCGCTGCCGGACAGGACGCACGGCTCGGCGGCCGGCCCGGCCTGTCCTGCCACTCCTTCACCGAGACGACGACCGGCCTGCCGAGCGGCTTCACCCTCCACATCCCGGTCAGGGACTACGTCCGGCACGACGGGGAGGCCCTCGCCCGGGCCGTGGCCGTCCTGGTCCGCCACGGGATGGATCCCGCCCCGCTGCTCGGATCCCTGGCCGCCGTCACCTCGCGCCGGCCACGGGACGGCACAGGGCTGATCGCGTATCTCGCGCTCACCCATCAGCACGGGCGGCCGCCGCGGGTGACCACGTACATCTCCTCGGAGGCCTACGCCGTCCGGCCACCGGTCGCCCGGCTGCCCCATCGGGCCGAATCGGTGCGCTGAGGCACTCCACGGCCCACGAAGCTCCTGCCGGACGGCCCTTCGACCAGTGGTGGGAGGTCCGCCAGGAGCTTCGTCCACCCGGCTAAGCGGCGTACGGGTCCTTCTCGTCGTCGCGCAGCTCCTGGAGATACGGCACGACGTCGACCTGGATGGAGGAACCCTCTCCAGCCCCGTAGCGGTCGGCGACACCACGCAGGTAGCCGCTGATCTCCTTGCGCATGACCTCGGGGGACGGCAGGCCGGCGTCGCCGTCGACGAGCCGCGCGACCCAGCGTGCCTGGGCCTCCACGAGTCGGGTGATCGCTCCGACGGGCCGGACCAGACCGATGAAGTGCAGGCCCGGGTGATCGGGCGCGACCACCCTCTTGTACAGCTCGACCGCCCCGTCCGGGCCCGTGGGCCAACCCGCCGGGAGGAACGGGAAGGCCATCCGGTACCCGGTGCAGTAGACGATCGCGTCGGCCTCTTCCGAGCTGTTGTCGGTAAAGAGGACCCGTCTTCGGTCGAGGGAGTCGATCGCCGGCCTGGGGATCACCGCGCCATGACGTATCCGGCTGAGTATCTCGTCCGAGATGGTCACCGCCGAGGCGAAAATACGGTGGTCGGGCTCGGGGAGACCGTAGTCGGCCAGCCTCCCCCGCGCGACAAGCAGCGAGCGCTCGACGAAACCGCGCTGTTCCGACAGGGACATCCGGGTCCACCACGGGGCGTTGGCGATCTCGTCGAGCGAAAGGCCGAAGAGCTGCTTGGGGACGATGTGCAGCCCTCGCCTGACCGACAGCACGGTCCGTGCGGCGTGCCGGGAGACGTCCGCCGCGATGTCCACCGCCGACGCGCCGAGCCCCACGACGACGACGCGTTGGCCGCGGAAGTCGCTGCCGTCGCGGTAGTCGATGGAGTGCAGAATCGTTCCGGCATAGGACTGCGAACCAGTCGGCAGCGGGTTCGGGAGGACCGGTTCCGTGTTGTGCCCCGAGGCGACGATCACATGCCCGAACCGCCGTGTCGTCGGCACCCCGCCCTCGTCCCGGCTGACGACCGTCCACGCACCGTCGGGATCCTGACGTACGGACGACACCTCGGTGCGCAGCTCGATGCGATCCAGTACGTCCGCCCACTCCGCGTAGGAACGCAGATAGGCGGCGACGTCGCTGTGCCGCGGATAGAGGGGAAAGGAGTCGGGCATCGGGAAACCGGTGTAACCGGTGAGCTGCTTGGCGGTGTTGAGGTGCAGCGGCAGATAGCCCGGCCCTCTCTCCCCGGCCTGCGGTTGCCGCCAGATCCCTCCGACGTCCGGCGCCCGCTCGAGGCAGACGAAATCGACCCCTCTGGCCGCAAGAGCGTGCGCGGCCGCCAGACCTGACAAACCAGCACCGATCACACAGACAGTCACGGTTCCCCCCACAGGACACTTCCCTCTCAGCAAGGGACATGACTGCCCAGCCGCCCATAGCTCCACACCGGTGAAAAAGAGCCATCGACGTCTGAAGTCGGCCTGCGGGAAAAGGACCGCGCGCGAGGCCGCCAGCCCGCACGTACGACACGTGGCGCCGGCCCAGAGGTCCGGTCACCCTCCATGTAAGTCCATCGCTTTGACTTATGCCGGCACCTGCACACCCACAAGTACCGCCAGGTACACGAACAAGGGGACCAAACGGGCGTCGGCTCCCGATGCGGCGGCGCATGGCACGGGTCCTGCGATCCGTAAGCCAGGAAGACGGACATACGGAACGGAGTTTTGACAGGCGCTTGACAAACTCGCGGCACTTCGCGAGCATGCAAAACATCTGCAGATTGCTGCAAATATCACAGTGCAGCATGCAATTTCTTCTTGTTGCCTTCATCTCGCATCCCAGTACGGCTGATGCACGCGGCAAGCGCGGCCGGCGCGCGCCTATGCCTGACAACCCGCACGTCAGGAAGGAAGCCCCCCATGTCTTGGCGCCCTCGCGCAGGGCTCAGAACGCTCACTGCGCTCGCACTCGTCCTGGCCGGAGCCGCTACGGCGGCGCCCGCGACCACGGCGGCTCCGGCGGATCTCCCGCCGAACGACTACCAGCAGGTACAACTCGCTTCTGGAGCAGCCGAGTTGGGCGAGGCGATGTCGCTCGCCGTGCTGCCCGACCGCTCCGTCCTGCACACCGCGCGCGACGGCACGATCCGCTACACCGACGCCGCGGGCAACACCAAGCAGGCCGCCCGGCTGAACGTCTACACGCACGACGAGGAGGGTCTGCAGGGCATCGCGGCCGATCCCGGATTCGCCTCCAACCGGTACGTCTACGTGTACTACTCGCCCACGCTCAACACCCCGGCGGGCGACGCCCCCGCCACCGGATCCGCCGCCGACTTCGAGCCCTGGAAGGGGCACCTGAACCTGTCGCGGTTCACGCTGAAGACCGACGGGACCCTCGACACCGCCAGCGAGAAGGTCGTCCTGGAGGTTGCCAACGACCGCGGCCAGTGCTGCCACGTGGGCGGCGACATCGACTTCGACTCCGCCGGAAACCTCTACCTGACCACGGGCGACGACACCAACCCGTTCGACTCCGCCGGCTACGCGCCGATCGACGAACGCACCGACCGCAACCCGCAGTTCGACGCGCAGCGCAGCTCGGGCAACACCAACGACCTGCGCGGCAAGCTGCTCCGTATCAAGCCGACCGCCGCGGGGGGTTACACCGTCCCCTCCGGCAACCTCTTCGCACCCGGCACCGCGAACACCCGTCCCGAGATCTACGCGATGGGCTTCCGCAACCCGTTCCGGATGTCCGTCGACAAGCTCACGGGCGTCGTCTACCTCGGCGACTACGGTCCGGACGCGGGCGGCACCGACCCGAACCGCGGCCCCGGCGGCCAGGTCGAGTTCGACCGTGTCACCGGCCCCGGCAACTTCGGCTGGCCGTACTGCACCGGCACCAACACCACCGCGGAGACGTACAACGAGTACACCTTCCCGAGCGGCCCCTCCGGCGCCAAGTACGACTGCGCGGGCGGACCGGCCAACAACTCCTTCCGCAACACCGGCCAGTCCAAGCTGCCGCCGGTGAAGCCGAGTTGGATCAAGTACGGGCTGGACGGCTCGCCTCCCGAGTTCGGCGGCGGCTCCGAGTCCCCGATGGGCGGCGAGGTCTACCGCTACGACCCGAACCTGAACTCCTCGGTCAAGTTCCCGCAGTCCCTCGACGGCCGGTACTTCGCCGCCGAGTTCGGACGCCAGTGGATCAAGGCCATCGAGGTCAGGAGCGACGGTTCGTACGGCACGATCGACGACGTCCCCTGGAACGGCACCCAGGTCATCGACACCGACTTCGGACCCGACGGCGCGCTGTACGTCCTGGACTACGGGACAGGGAGCGGGAATCAGGCCCTCTACCGCATCGAGTACATCGCGGGCAGCAACCGCAACCCGGTCGCCCAGGTGTCCGCCGACAGGACCTCCGGCGCCCTGCCGCTCGCGGTGCGGTTCTCCTCACAGGGGAGTTCGGACCCCGAGGGTCAACAGCTCACCTACTCCTGGAACTTCGGCGACGGCTCGACGTCCACCCAGGCCAACCCCAGCCACACGTACACCGCCGCGGGCACCTTCCGGCCCACCCTCACCGTCAGGGATCCCGAGGGTCTCACCGGCACCGCCAGCCTGGTGGTGACCGCCGGCAACACCGCACCGAGCGTCACCCTGCAACAGCCCCTCGACGGGCAGCTGTTCTCCTTCGGCGACACCGTCCCCTTCAGAATCCAGGTCAGCGACCCCGAGGACGGCGCGGTCGACTGCTCGAAGGCCAAGCTCACCTACCTCCTCGGCCACGACAGCCACACCCACGCCATCACCTCGACCACCGGCTGCAGCGGCACCCTCAGCATTCCCGCCGACGGCGAACACGACAGCGCCGCCAACCTGTACGGCGTCTTCGACGCGGAGTACACCGACTCCGCCGGTCTGACCACGCACTCCGTGCGCACCCTGCAACCCCGGCACCGCCAGGCGGAGCACTTCTCCGCCCAGTCGGGCATCCAGATCGCCGCGCACGGCCCGGCCGAGGGCGGCAACACGGTCGGCTTCACCGACGACGGCGACTGGATCTCCTTCAAGCCGTACGCGCTCACCGGCGCCGACCGCGTATCCGCCCGGGTCTCCTCCGGCGGGACCGGCGGAACCGTCGAGATCCGCGCGGGGTCCACGACCGGGACGCTGCTCGGCACCGTGACCGTGCCGGTGACCGGCGGCTGGGAGACGTTCACGGACGTCTCGGCCGCACTGTCCGCGGTCCCGTCCACCACCACCGAACTGTTCCTCGTCTTCCGCGGCCCGACCGGCCAGGGAAACCTCTTCGACGTCGACGCGTTCACCTTCAGCGGCAGCGCCCCCACCAACACCACGTGGGAAGGGGAGTCCTACACCTCCTCGTCCGGTGTGCAGGCCGCCGCCCACGCGCCGGCCAGTGGCGGCCAGACGCTCGGCTACATCGAGAACGGCGACTGGGCCGGGTACGCCTCCGTGCCCACCGCGGGTGCCTCCTCCTTCTCCGCCAAGGTCTCCTCGGCGGGCGCGGGCGGCACCATCCAGATCCGCTCCGGCTCGCAGTCCGGGCCGGTGCTCGGCTCGGTGGCGGTGCCGGTGACCGGCGGCTGGGAGACCTTCGCCACCGTGACCACCACGCTCAACGGCACCGGATCCGGGCCGCTGTTCCTCACCTTCACCGGGGGCGGCGGAAACCTCTTCGACATCGACACCTTCACGCTCGGCGCCTCGGCGCGAAAGGGGCGCTGACCATGACCACCCTGATGCGGCGACTGCGCCGCGGCCCGGCGATCCTCGCCATGGCACTGACCTGCGCACTGCTGACCCCCTTCGGCCAGGCCCAGGCCCAGGCGGCCTCCGGCCAACAGGCCGCGGCCTTCGACGTCCTCGTGTTCTCCAGGACCGCCGGATTCCGGCACGACGCGATCCCGGCCGGCATCGGCGCCCTGCAAACCCTGGGCCGGCAGAACGACTTCACCGTGACCGCCACGGAGGACGCCGCCGCCTTCACCACCGCCAACCTGTCCGGCTACGAGGCGGTGGTCTTCCTCAACACCACCGGCGACGTCCTCAACGCCTCCCAGCAGACCGCCTTCCAGACCTACGTCGACTCCGGCGGCGGCTACTTCGGGGTGCACGCGGCCGCCGACACCGAGTACGACTGGCCCTACTACGGCCAACTCGTCGGCGCCTACTTCCAGAGCCATCCCGCGATCCAGCAGGCCACGGTCAAGAACGAGAACCGCGCCCACCCGGCGACCGCGCATCTGGGGACCACCTGGACGCGGACCGACGAGTGGTACAACTACCGCACGAACCCACGCGCCAACGTCCGCGTCCTGCAGACCCTGGACGAAACGACGTACAGCGGCGGCGGAATGGGCGCCGACCACCCCATCACCTGGTGCCACAGCCAGGGTGCGGGCCGCTCCTTCTACACCGGGCTCGGCCACACGATCGAGTCCTACGACGACCCGGCCTTCCGTTCCCTGCTGCTCGGCGCCGTCCGATACACGGCCGGCCAGGCCTCGGGCGACTGTTCCGCGGCCCCCGGCACCGCACCGGTGGAGGCCGAGTCCTTCACCTCGAACTCCGGCGTACAGGCCGCGGGCCACGCTCCGGCCAGCGGCGGCCAGACCCTCGGCTACATCGACAACGGCGACTGGGCCGGATACGCCGGCGTCTCCACCGCGGGAGCCCGGACCTTCACCGCGAAGGTCTCCTCGGCGGGCGCGGGCGGCACCATCGAGATCCGCTCCGGCTCGGCCACCGGCACCCTGCTCGGCTCGGTGGCGGTGCCCGTGACCGGCGGCTGGGAGACCTTCGCCACGGTCTCGACGACACTGACCGCCACCGCCTCAGGCCCGCTGTTCCTGAGGTTCACCGGCGCAAGCGGAGCCCTCTTCGACATCGACACCTTCACACTCGGCACCGACACCGCCTCCAGCGGTCTGTCCCCGAACGTGCACCTCTTCTACTACCCGTGGTACGGCAGCCCGGCCGTCAACGGCGGCTGGCGGCACTGGCAGCAGGGCGGCCGCACACCGCCCGAGGACGTCGGTGCCGACTTCTACCCGGCGCTGGGCCCCTACGACTCCGCCGACTACACGGGCGCGGTGGCCCAGCACATGAAGTGGGTCGCCCGGTCCGGCGCCGGTGTCATCGTCTACAGCTGGTGGGGCCGCGGCGGATACGAGGACGGACTCGCCCGGGGTGTCCTCGACGCGGCGCAGAAGGAAGGCGTCAAGGTGGCCTGGCACCTTGAGCCGTACACCGGCCGCACCGCGGCCTCGACCGTCGCCGACATCCAGTACATCAACAGCACCTACGGCAGCCATCCGGCCTTCTACCGCGACGCCGAACACGGCGACAAGGGCGCGTTCTACGTCTTCGAGAGCCTCAACATCACCGACTGGGCGCCGCTCGACCAGGTCACGGGCAGCAGCATCGTGCTCGCGCAGACCACCGACACCACCAGGATCGCGCACTTCTCCGGCCTCTACACCTACGACGGCATCGCGGGCGCCACCGCTCCGGGCTGGAAGCAGGCGGGCGACTACGCCCGCGCCAACGATCTGATCTGGGCCCCGTCCGTCGCTCCTGGCTACCTGGACGACCGTGCCGTACCGGGCAACACGACACCCACCGTCGAGCGGGCCGACGGAGCGGCGTACGACAGGCAGTGGTCCAACGCCCTCGACCCCGCGATCGGCGGCTCGCCGGCCTGGGTGTCGGTCACGTCCTTCAACGAGTGGCACGAAGGGAGTTCCATCGAACCGGCCGACTCCACCCCGCCCACGGGCCACGGCTACCGGACGTACGACGGCGCCTACGGCCTGACCGGCGAAGCGGCGCAGACGGCCTACCTGGACCGCACCGCGTACTGGGTGAACCGCTTCCGGGCAGCGTTGCGCGACTGACACACCACGCCTCGTCCGCAAGGGCGTTGTGAGAAGGGCGCCCGACCCGGCTCGGGCCGGGATCGGGCGCCCTTCACCATGCCTGGGCGTCGCGCCCACCTGTTATCGTCGGCGTCCATCGATCTGATGTACGGCCAGTGGGGTGGCCCGTGTACGGCCAGTGAGGTGGCCCGCGCCGAACATCCGCCGTCGCGGGAGACGAGTCGTGAGGACGGGTCGTGGGAACGAGTCACACCTCCATCAGGCGTGGCACCGCTCCGCCGCGGCTGGGCGATTTCAACGAGTCGGTCGTCCTGGATGCCATCCGACGCCATGCGCGGGGGCTGAGCCGGGCCGAACTGGCCCACTCCACCGGCCTGTCCGCGCAGACCGTCTCCAACATCTGCCGCCGTCTCATCGACCAGGGGCTCGCCCGGGAGTCGGGCAAGCAGTTCACCGGCACCGGCGGCAAGCCACGCACCCTGCTGCGCGTCGTGCCCGGAGCCAGGTACGCGCTCGGAGTACATCTGGATCCCGCTGTCCTCACCTACGTCCTGCTCGACCTGCCGGGCACGGTCGTGGTCCAGCACAGCGAACCCACGCCGCTGGGCACGGACGCGGAGCGGGTCACGGAGGGGATGGCCGCGTCGATCCGGACCCTGGTCGACGGTTCGGGGGTCGACACCGGCCGGATCCTGGGCCTGGGCATCGCCGCGCCCGGACCGCTCGACCCGGACCACGGGTCGGTCGTCGACCCGCCCGAACTGCCGGGCTGGGGCAGCGTTCCGTTGCGCGCGCGGCTCGCCGCCGAGACCGGATTCCCCACGCTGCTCGACAAGGACGTCATCGCCGCCGCGGTGGCCGAGCGCTGGATGGGCGCGGCGGCCGACACCCGCAACTTCCTCTTCTTCTACCTGGGCACCGGATCCGGCATGGGTCTGGTGGTGGACGACACGGTGCTGCGCGGAGCCTCCGGCAACGCCGGCGAGGTCGGCGGCCTGGGCGCCGCGTGTTCCACCCGGGCCCTGGTCGAGGAGGCCATCCAGATGGGTGCGCTGGGGTACGAGTTCACACCCACCGGTCCGCAGGACGCCCGGCTCGGCCTGGCCGAGCTCGCCCGCCGGGCACGCGCCGGTGAACAGCCGGCCTCCGCGGTGGTGCGACGGTGGGCGATCCGCATCGGCCGGGGCGTCTGCGCCGCGGCCACCCTGTTCGACGCCGACACCATCGTGTTCGGCGGCCCGCTGTGGCCGCAGATGGCCGAGCCGTTCCTCGCCGTGATCGAGCCGATGGTCGCCTCCTCCCCCTTCGTGAAGGCGGTGCATCCCACGACGGTGACGTCCACCCGTGTCGGCGAGCACGTCGCGGCGGTCGGCGCCGCCTGCCTCGTACTCGACCACACCCTCTCGGCCCGGCCGGGGAGCCTGCTGCCGCGCTGACGGGCGCCTCGCTCCTGAGAACTCCGGCCGCGCCCGGCCGACGACGCAAACACGGATGGTGCTGACCGGGATCCGGTCAGCACCATCCGTGTGCACAAATATTCACTGTGTGTCCGAGGGGGGACTTGAACCCCCACGCCCGATAAAGGGCACTAGCACCTCAAGCTAGCGCGTCTGCCATTCCGCCACCCGGACTGGGTGTCTGCCGCCTGGACGGGGGTGTTCCCCGCGGCGACATGGACAACAATACCAAGGTTTCGGAGTGCCTTTCACCTGCATATCCGGGCTGCCGAGGCGGCTGCGCGGGTGCCGTCGAGGGTGCCCTTCGGGAATCGCCATGGGTGACCCGCCGGCTACCCAGGGGGCGGGCGGCGCCCGTCCGTGGACGCCGCCCGCGACCCTCAGCTCACGGCATGAGGTGGTAGTCGGGGAAGTTGCCCGGGAGCCGCTCCCCCGCCGGTCCCTGTGTCACCGCGCGCACCAGCAGTTCGCCGCCCACGAACGCGCCCCGCCAGGACGCGCCGAAGCCGCCGAAGAGCTCGTCGCGGTCGCCGCGGGAGCGGGGCTTGCCGTGGCCGACCTTGAACGCGCGGATCTGCGGGGCCAGGCGGTCGTACGTCGACCTGTCGTCCGTCGACAGGGTGGCGACGAGCGCGCCGTTGGACGCGTTCATCGCGGCGAGGAGCTCGGCCTCGGTGTCGACCAGGACGATGGTGTCGACCGGGCCGAAGGGTTCCGCGTGGTGCAGCGGCGAGGACGGGGGCGGGTTGAGGATCGTGACGGGGTGGACGTATGCCGAGGTGTCCTGGCCCGGCAGGAAGCGCGCGTCGGACAGGTTGCCGCGGTGCAGGGGGACGGCGCCCCGGTCGATGGCCTCGGCGACCTGGTCGTGGAGGTCCTTGGCCTTGGCCGCGTTGATGACGGGGCCGAAGTCGAGGGACGGGAACGGGTCGTCGGGGTGCTCGACCGCCAGCGGGTGTCCTATGCGCAGGGTACGGACCGCCGGGAGGTAGGCCGCCAGGAAGTCGTCGAACAGGGCGCGCTGGACGACGAAGCGCGGGTAGGCGGTGCAGCGCTGCTTGCCGTAGTCGAAGAGCTTGGGGATGACCGCGGTCAGCGCGTCCCAGTCCGTGTGGTTCCAGATGCCCCAGGTGTTCAGCCCTTCCTGTTCCAGTACGTGTCGCTTGCCCAGGTCGGCGACGGCGGTGGCCACCGCGGCACCCGTGTCACGGCCGCCGACGAAGGAGACGCAGCCGATCTCCGGCGAACGGACGAGGGCCTCGGACAGCTCGCCTCCGCTGCCGCTGACGAGGGTGACGGGAATCCCTTCGCGCGCGGCGAGCGCACTGGCCAGGGTGAGACAGGCGACGCCGCCGTCGGTCGGGGTCTTGGCGATGACCGCGTTGCCGGCCAATGCCTGTACCAGCATTGCGTGAACGAGCACGCTCATCGGGTAGTTCCAGCTCGCGATGTTGGACACGGGCCCGTCGAGCGGGGTCCGGCCCTCCACCATGGGTTCGATGCCGTCGACGTACCAGCGCACGCCGTCGATGGCCCGGTCCACGTCGGCCTGGGCGAGCCGCCAGGGCTTGCCGATCTCCCAGACCAGCAGAAGGGCGAGCAGTTCACGGTGCTCGGTCAGGGCGTCGAGGGTCGCCGCGACGCGGGCCCGGCGCTCGGCCGGCGGAACGTGGCGCCAGGCGCGGTGCTGGTCGAGTGAGGCGCGTACGGCCTGCTGGGCGGTGGCGGCGTCCAGACGCGGCGGACCCGCGATGGGGCTGCCGTCGACGGGGCTGGTGGCGGGCAGCGCCCGGCCGTCCGCGTGCCAGGCGGAACCCCAGAGGTTGAGGACCCGGTCTTCCTGGAAGGCCTCGGGCGCCGCGTGGAGGCAGCGTTGCCAGGCGTCGGCCCAGGATGTCCCTGACTTCAGGACGAGGTTGGTGGTGTTGAGGGTGGTGGTCATTCGGTGTCTCCGCTCTCGGTGCACAGTCGGGGGCGGGGGGCCGGCTCCTGCCGGACGGCAGGAAGCGCAGGCCCGCGCGAGCAGGTGTCGCGTACGTACGGAGGGGCGGGGTGGCCCCTGTGTCCATGGGGAGCGGCGGGGTGGCCGCCGTGTCCGTACGGAGGAACGTAGTGAGGCCGGGATGTCCCCGGCAGTCACCTCACGTCAACTATGAGTGACGTCACGTTCCGTTCTCGAGCCGGTCGAGCACCAGTCGCGCCGTCTCGGTCGGGGTGCCGCCCACGCGCACTCCGACCGCCTCCAGGGCCTTCTTCTTCGCCAGGGCGGTGCCCGACGAGCCGGAGACGATGGCGCCCGCGTGTCCCATGGTCTTTCCCTCGGGGGCGGTGAATCCGGCGATGTAGCCGACGACGGGCTTGGTGATGTGGTCGCGGATGTACGCGGCCGCCCTTTCTTCGGCGTCGCCGCCGATCTCCCCGATGAGAACGATCAGTTCGGTGTCGGGGTCTTCCTGGAAGGCCGCCAGGCAGTCGATGTGGGTGGTGCCGACGACGGGGTCGCCGCCGATGCCGACACAGGTCGAGAAGCCGATGTCCCTCAGTTCGTACATGAGCTGGTAGGTGAGGGTGCCGGACTTGGAGACCAGGCCGATGCGGCCGGGCTTGGTGATGTCGGCGGGGATGATGCCCGCGTTCGACTCGCCGGGGCTGATCAGGCCGGGGCAGTTGGGGCCGATGACGCGGGTGCCCTTGGTGGCGGCGTACGCCTGGAAGGCCACGGAGTCGTGGACCGGGATGCCCTCGGTGATGACGACGGTGAGTCCGATCCCGGCGTCGGCCGCCTCCGTCACGGCCGCCTTGGCGAAGGCCGGCGGGACGAAGACGACGCTCACGTCCGCCCCGGTCTCCTCGATGCCTTCGCGCACCGACCCGAACACCGGCACGGTGCGGTCGTCGAAGTCGACGGTCCGGCCCGCCTTGCGCGGGTTGACGCCCCCGACGACGTCGGTGCCGGCCGCGAGCATCCGCCGCGTGTGCTTCATGCCCTCGGCGCCGGTCATGCCCTGGACGAGGACCTTGGACTCCTTGGTGAGAAAGATGGCCATGTCCACTCCCTTCAGCCGGCGTTGGCGAGTTGGGCGGCGCGGCGCGCGGCGCCGTCCATGGTGGTGGCCTGCTGGACCAGGGGGTGCGCGCGGCCGTCGAGGATGGCGCGGCCGCGGACGGCGTTGTTGCCGTCGAGGCGGACCACCAGCGGCTTGGTCAGCCGGACGCTGTCCAGCGCCCGCACGATCCCGTCGGCGACCGCGTCGCAAGCGGTGATTCCGCCGAAGACGTTGACGAAGACGGACTTCACGTCCGGGTCGGAGAGGATCAAGGACAGGCCGTCGGCCATGATCTGGGCGGAGGCGCCGCCCCCGATGTCGAGGAAGTTGGCCGGGCGGGCGCCGCAGCCCGCGACCACGTCGAGGGTGGACATGACCAGCCCCGCGCCGTTGCCGATGACGCCGACCTCGCCGTCCAGCTTGACGTAGTTGAGGCCCTTGGCCGCCGCCGCGGCTTCCAGCGGGTCGTCCTGCGCGCTGTCCCGCTCTCCCCAACGTGCCTGGCGGAAGCGGGCGTTGTCGTCGAGGGTGACTTTGCCGTCCAGGGCGAGGATCCGCCCCTGGGCCGTACGGACGAGGGGGTTCACCTCGACGAGGACGGCGTCCTCGCGGGTCAGCACCTGCCAGAGCCGTACGAGCACGTCCACCGCCTGCGGCGGCAGGCCCGCGGCGTCCGCGATCTCGGCCGCCTTCGCCGAGGTGACGCCTACGGCCGGGTCGATGGGCACGCGCACGACGGCCTCCGGCCTGCTCGCCGCCACCTCCTCTATGTCCATGCCCCCTTCCGCGGAGGCGATCGCGAGGAAGCGCCCGGCGGCGCGGTCGAGGACGTAGGAGAAGTAGAACTCGTCCTCGATATCGACGGGCTGGGCCAGCATGACCGTGCGGACGGTGTGGCCCTTGATGTCCATGCCAAGCATCTGACGTGTCGTCAGTTCGGTGGCGGCCGGGTCGGCCGCGAGCCTCACACCGCCCGCCTTGCCGCGCCCGCCGGTCTTCACCTGGGCCTTTACGACGACGCTGCCGCCGAGCCGACGGGCGATCTCGCGCGCCTCCTTGGGCGAGTCCGTGACCTCCGCCCTCGGCACCAGGATTCCGTGTTCCTCGAAGAGTGCCCGCGCCTGGTGCTCATACAGGTCCATCATCAGGCTCCTGTCTTAAAAGTGCTGCACGCCCCCTGGACATCACCCATCGGATGCGGGATAACAATCTTCATACAGTATTCGTCGACTGTATGCAATGTGCCGAGCAGGGGCCACGACCTGCGACGCCAGGGCGCTGGAAGCAACGGACAAGTGAGGTGACCTGTGACGACGAAGGCTCTCGAAGGCATCCGAGTCCTCGACATGACACATGTGCAGTCCGGCCCCTCGGCAACCCAGCTGCTGGCCTGGCTGGGCGCGGACGTCCTCAAGCTGGAGGCGCCGACCGGTGACATCACCCGCAGGCAACTGCGCGACCTCCCCGACGTCGACTCCCTCTACTTCACGATGCTCAACAGCAACAAACGCAGCATCACCCTCAACACCAAGACCGAACGCGGCAGGCAGCTCCTCACCGAACTCATCAGCCGCTGCGACGTCCTGGTCGAGAACTTCGGGCCCGGCGCCGTCGACCGCATGGGCTTCAGCTGGGACCGCATCCGGGAGATCAATCCTCGTGTCGTCTACGCCTCCATCAAGGGCTTCGGAGAAGGCCCGTACACCAACTACAAGGCCTACGAGGTCGTCGCCCAGGCCATGGGCGGGGCCATGGCGACCACCGGGTTCGAGGACGGCCCGCCGCTCGCGACCGGCGCGCAGATCGGCGACTCGGGCACCGGCATCCACGCCGTGGCCGGGATCCTCGCGGCGCTGTTCCAGCGGGAGAACACCGGCCGCGGCCAGCGGGTCAACGTGGCCATGCAGCATGCTGTGCTCAACCTCTGCCGGGTGAAGCTGCGCGATCAGCAGCGCCTGGCACATGGTCCACTCGCCGAATATCCCAACGAGGACTTCGGCGACGAGGTTCCCAGGTCGGGGAACGCCTCCGGCGGCGGCCAGCCCGGCTGGGCGGTCAAATGCGCCCCCGGCGGCCCCAACGACTACGTGTACGTGATCGTGCAGCCCGTCGGCTGGAAACCGATCACCGCCCTCCTGGGCCGGCCCGAGCTGGCCGAGGACCCCGAGTGGGCCACCCCCGAAGCCCGGCTGCCCAAGCTGGAGAAGATGTTCCAGCTCATCGAGGAGTGGACCAGCACCCTCCCCAAGATGGTGGTGCTGGAGCGGCTCAACGCCCACCACATCCCCTGCGGGCCGATCCTCTCCACCAAGGAGATCATCGAGGACCCCTCGCTGGTCGCCAACGAGATGGTCGTACGGGTGCCGCACCCCGAACGGGGCGAGTTCGTCACCGTGGGCAGCCCGTTGAAGCTCTCCGACTCCCCCGTCGACGTGACCAGTCCGCCGCTGCTCGGCGAGCACAACGAAGAGGTCTACGTCGGCGAACTCGGTCTCGGAGACGAGGAGCTGCGGCTCCTCAGGTCGAGCGGGGTGATCTGAAATGACCACCTACGCGTACGGGATCGCGGTCATCCACGAGGTGACCGTCCCGGACTACGGGCGGGAGGCCGCGCCCCGCCCGTGCACGGCCGGGAAGCCCTTGGCCGCACTCCGCGCGAGGTACCGCCGGGCGCGGGCGGCCGGGCTGATGGGGGGCGGGTCCATGACCTGAGTCCACACGGGGACCGCCGCGGTGCGCGATGGCCGCCCCGGGACCCGTGAGCGCACGAAAGGCATTTGGCAGGGGGCGCTGTCCAGATCTTTCGACGCAAGGGGTGCTTGAGCAATGACAACCACCGACTTCACAAAGCCCGTCCCCTTCAGGGAGGTGACGGACGCCAACGGCCGCCTGTACCGCGTCGGAGAAACCGACCGGGACATCATGGGGCGACCACGATGGACCATGGTGCTCTTCCCGTGGATGGGCATGATGGGCATCAGCTCATCGGAGTACGCGTTCACCTCGGCAGAGGACACTCTGCATGAGGCCCATCTCTGGGACAGCGGCCACATCTTCTGGCTGATGGGCGTGTGGATCTTCTTCCAGGCCGCCGTCGCCTTCCCCGCGGGGCAACTCCGCGAGAGCGGCAAGCTGCCCGCGCGGTACGCCATGTTCCTCGGCGCGCTCGGCACGATCCTGGGCTATCTCTCGCTCGCGTTCGCGCCGCACGTGATCGTCGCGTACATCGGGTTCGGCATGTTCAGCGGTATCGGAGCCGGTCTCGTCTACGCGACCTGCGTGAACATGGTCGGCAAGTGGTATCCGGAGCGCAAGGGCGGCAAGACCGGCCTGGTCAACGGCGGTTTCGCCTACGGCTCGGTGCCCTTCGTGTTCCTGTTCACGTCCTACATGGACCTGAGCAACTACAAGACCGTTCTGGTCGCGGTCGGTCTGATCTGCTGTGCCGTCGTCGCCTTCGCGGGCTGGTTCTTCAAGGACCCGCCCAAGGGCTGGTGGCCGGCGCACGCGGACCCGCTGACGGTGTCCGACGACCCGAGGGTCCGGCGGGCGCTGGAGAAGAACCCGCCGGCGGTGAAGCAGTACACCCCGAAGGAAGCCGCTCGTACACCTGTCCTCTGGATGATGTGGTTCTGCCTGCTCTGCACGGCCGGGATCAACATCTTCGGTATCGCCTTCCAGGTGCCGTTCGGCAAGGACATGGGCTTCGCGGGCGGGATCGTGGCCACGGCGATGTCCCTGAAGGCCATCGTCAACGGCACCGGGCGCGGCGTCATCGGCTGGATATCCGACCAGGTCGGCCGCCGCAAGACACTGATCATCGTGTGTCTGGTGCTGGGCACCGCCCAGTTCGGCGTGCTGATCTCCGGCCAGATGGGCAGCATGCCGTTCTTCCTGTTCTGCTCCATGGTCTCCGGATTCGGCGGCGGCGCGATCTTCCCGCTGTTCGCGGCCATGACGGCCGACTACTTCGGCGAGAACAACAACGCCTCCAACTACGGAATGGTCTACAGCTCGAAGCTGATATCGGGCCTCGTGGGATCCGGTATGGGCGCGGTCGTCGTGGCCGCGTGGGACTACGAGGGCGCCTTCGTGATCGCCGGATCCGTCGGATTGATGTCCGCCGTGCTGGCGATGTTCCTGAAATCCCCGGGCAGGCCTCATCCACAGGACTCCCGGCGCATTGCTCCCAACCCGCAACCGCTTGGCGAGGAGATGGCGTAATGACGGCGGAACCTGTCGCCGCGCAAGACTCGTCGGACGACCCCGACGCCTCGAACCGCGCATATCGTGAAGTCACCGACTCCCGGGGCCGTGTTTACCGGGTCGGCGAAACGGACCGGGACATCCTGGGCCACTCACGGAAGTTCATGGTGTATCTGCCATGGATCGCCATGATGGCGATCAGCGTGTTCGAGTACGCGTTTGGGTCTGCCGAGGACACTCTGTCCCACGCGCACGGCTGGACACAGAGCAATACCTTCTGGATTCTCAGTGTCTGGGTCTTCTTCCAGGCAGGCATAGCCTTCCCCGCGGGCTGGATGCGGGAGAAGGGGATACTGACCGCCCGCAGGGCCATGTTCATCGGGTCGGTCATGTGTCTGCTGGGCTTCCTCGCCCTCTCGCACCTGAGCAATGTCGTCCTGGCGATCATCGGCTTCGGTGTCATCGGGGGCGTCGGGTCCGGTCTGGTGTACGCGACCTGCATCAACATGGTCGGCAAGTGGTTCCCCGAGCGACGTGGTGCGAAGACCGGATTCGTCAACGGCGGATTCGCGTACGGCTCCCTGCCGTTCATCTTCATCTTCAACTACGCGTTCGACACGGCCAATTACCACCGCGTACTCGATCTCATCGGCTGCTACATCGTGATCGTGGTGTTCTCCACCGCGTTCTTCTTCAAGGATCCGCCGAAGAACTGGTGGCCGGCGGACATCGATCCGCTGACCTACGGCGGTACCGCGAAGGGCGCGGCCGGCCTCGCCAAGAACCCTCCCGCGGTGAAGCAGTACACACCCAAGGAGGCCGTCAGGACCGGAATGCTCCCCCTGATGTGGATCGCACTCGTCATGACCGCGGGCGTGTCGATCTTCGGTATCTCGTTCCAGGTCGACTTCGCCAAGGAGGTGGGCTTCGGCCCCCTCGTGGCGGCGTCCTCCATGGGCGTCATGGCCGTCATCAACGGTATCGGCCGTGGAGTGGTGGGCTGGCTTTCGGACATACTCGGCCGCAAACAGACCCTGGTGTTCGTCATCGTCGTCCTGGGTCTCGCGCAGTTCGGCGTGATCTGGGCCGGCGACATCCACAGCGAGGCACTGTTCCTGTTCTTCGCCTTCCTTTCCGGATTCGGCGGTGGGGCCTTCTATCCGATGTTCGCGGCCCTCACTCCGGACTATTTCGGCGAGAACTACAACGCGACCAACTACGGACTGGTCTACAGCGGCAAGCTGATCAGCGGCTTGTTCGGTGGTGGTCTCGGCTCGATGGTGGTCGCCGCCTGGGGTTACAACGGCGCCTACGCACTGGCCGGCGGGATCTCCATGGCCGCGGCGGCCATAGCTCTGCTGCTGCGGCAGCCCGGCCAGGACACCAAGGCGAACACCTCTGTCCCACAGCCGCAACCAGTGGGCTGAGCAACGAAGTCCGGACAACGGGCGGCCCTCCCCACGGCTCGAATCGCGGGGAGGGCCGCCCGTCTGTGCGGGTGCGGGACGCGGGGTATCGGGTGTGGGACGCGAGGTATCGGGTGTGGGAAGCGGGTGTGGCTACCCGCGCTTCTTGCGCAGGGCCGCGAGGTTGTCGTAACCGATCTTCGCGTACGTCAGTGACTGCGCGAGATCGGTGGAGCTCGGGGCGTTGTCCTGCTCCACCATCGGGTTGTGGTAGTTCTTCTCGCCGACGCGCGAGAAGAACGTGGTGTAGTCGATGACGCCGGTCCCGAAGGGCACCATGTCGTAGCCCATGCCGTTGGTGGTGTTGACGGTGCCGTCCTTCGCGTGGAACAGCGGGAAGCGCTTGTTGTTGCGGGCGACGAGACCGGCGGGGTCGAAGATCCTCTCCCGGGTGGACCCGTCGTGGGCGGTGTACGTGTGGAACTTGTACTGGGCCACGTGCGCCCAGAAGATGTCCATCTCCAGCCAGACGAGCTTCGGGTCCGTGACCTTCAGGAAGTACTCGAGCTTGCGGATGCCGGAGCTGCGGGTCGGGCGGCCCTGGGCGTCGAGCGGGCCTCCGTCGAGCAGGAATCCGTACGCCGCGTCGTGGTTGTGGGTGTAGAGCTTGACGCCCTCGCGGCGGGCGATGGCGCCCAGCGCGTTCCACTTGTCGGCCGCCACGTCCCAGTCGGCCCGGTAGGAGCTGCCGGTGGGGTCGCCGCCGGTGCCCATGTGCGCGAGACCCAGGATGTTGGCGATCTCCAGGTGCCGTTTGAAGGTGTCGAGGTCGGGAGTCGTCAGCGGCCAGGACGGCGGTATGTAGCCGTGGTTGCCCTGCGCCCGCAGTCCGTAGTCGTCGAGCCAGCGGCGCAGCAGTCCGGCCCCCGCCACGGTCTCCAGGTTGGCGCCGCCCGGCGCGTTGGCGTGCTGGCCGTATCCGGCGAACTCCACCTGTCGGTAGCCGTAGCGCGAGAGCTGCTTGAAGACCTCGCGGAAACCGGAGGGCAGGTCGGTGGTGAGCGGGTCGCGGCCGGTGGCGTCGCGGACGCTGTAGAGGATGATGCCGCGCTTGTTCGCGGGGACGAGGGCCTGGCCGCCGTGGTGGCCGCCGCCTCCCCTGCCGTGGGCCAGGGCCGGGGAGGCGCCGAAGACGGGTGCGGCGACCGCTGCGGTCGCGGCGGCGGTGCAGGTGCTCAGGAAGCGGCGGCGGCTGACGCCGAGAGTGCGGCGCAGGGCCTCGTCGGTGCCGTCGACGCTGTCGGTTCTGGGGGTGTCCTGAAAGTCGGTCACGGGTGCCTCTTCTCCTGTTATTCCAGGTCAGACGGGTGCGGGTCGGTTCACAGCACGCGTTGTCAGTGGCGCGTGCTTCACTTTCCGTAGTTGCCCGTCACGTCTGGTCACCTCTCGTCACGCGAGGCCGGCCAGGGTGAGGAGCAGGGATTTCACTTCGGTGGCCGCGACGCGGCCGGTGACTGTGCGGGGGGTGGAGCAGATGATGAGCGGACCGTCGTCGTCGCTCAGGGGGAGGCGGCCGTGGCTGCCGCGAATAGGTGCGGGATCCAGCGGCACGACCGCCATGCGGTAGCGCATGCCGAGCTTCTTGCGGGCCAGCGCGCCCGCCGCCTTGACCTTCACGTAGGGGTCGAGGGGGTCCATGAAGAGTTCGACCGGGTCGTAGCCGGGTTTGCGGTGGATCTCGACGAGCTGCGCGAAGTCGGGAGCGTGCGCGTCGTCGAGCCAGTAGTAGTACGTGAACCAGGCGTCCGGCTCCGCGACGGCGACGAGTTCGCCTGAACGCGGATGGTCGAGGTGGTGGGCCTTCTTGCCCTCGTCGTCGAGGAGTTCCTCGATGCCGGGGAGGCCTGCGAGCGCCGCTTTCGTGGCCTCCAGATCCTCCGGGCGGCGCACGTAGACATGGGCGATCTGGTGGTCGGCGACCGCGAAGGCGCGGGAGGCCATCGGGTCGAGGTACTCCATGCCGTCCTGCGTGTGCACTTCGAGGAGTCCGGCGCGGCGCAGGGCGCGGTTGATGTCGACGGGGCGGCTCACCCGGGTGATGCCGTACTCGGAGAGGGCGACGACGGTGCGGCCTTCGGCTTTCGCGTCGTCGAGCAGGGGGGCCATGGCCGCGTCGAGGTCGGCGGCCGCCCGGAGGGAGCGCGGGTCGTCGGGGCCGAAGCGCTGGAGGTCGTAGTCGAGGTGAGGGAGGTAGCAGAGGGCCAGGTCGGGGTGCCGGGTGCGGATGATGTGACGGGTCGCGTCGATGATCCAGCTGCTGGAGCGAAGGTCGGCGCCGGGCCCCCAGAAGTGGAACAGCGGGAACACACCGAGTTTCTCGGTGAGTTCGTCGTGCAGGGCCGGGGGCCGGGTGTAGCAGTCGGGTTCCTTGCGGCCGTCGGCGTAGTAGACGGGACGGGGAGTGACGGTGAAGTCGGTGTCGGCGCCCATGGCGTACCACCAGCAGATGTTGGCGACCGTGTAGCCGGGGTGCGCGCGGCGGGCGGCGTCCCACAGCTTGTCGCCGGACACGAGGCCGTTGTGCTGACGCCACAGGAGTACGTCGCCGAGCTCGCGGAAGTACCAGCCGTTGCCGACGATTCCGTGCTCGGCGGGGTGGGTGCCGGTGAGGAAGGTGGACTGTGCGGCGCAGGTGACGGCGGGCAGGACGGTGCCCAGGTGGGCGCGCGAGCCGGACTGGCCGAGGGCTTTGAGGTGCGGCATGTGGTCGAGAAGACGGGGGGTGAGGCCTACGACGTCCAGGACGAGGAGAGGGGTGGGGCGGCCGGTGTGCTCCGGTGCTGGGTTCACGGTGTGCTCCGGTGCTGTGCTCACGGCAGCTCCTTGAGGCCGAGGTCGGTCAACAGGTCGCGGACGAGGGTGAGTTCGGCGGCGATGCCGTCGGCGAGCTGGGCGCGGGCGCGGGGGCGCAGTTCGGGCGGAAGGGCCTGCCAGGTGTAGGTCTCGACCTCCAGATGACGGGTGAGCGGGTGCGGGCCGCCGACGAGTCGGGTCAGGGCGGCTCGGAGTACGGGAAGCGTGGAGGTGAGGGGCGCGGCGGGGGCCGCGTGCAACGGGACGTGGAAGTGGGCGCGCCAGGGTGAGGCGTCGGGCAGGGTGTCGCCGCCGAGAGCCTCGCCCAGGTCGTCGGTGCCGCGCAGGCCGGCGGCCGTCCGGGTGCGGGTCTGGTGCAGGAAGCGGGGTTCGTCGAAGGCGGCGAGGGCCGTGCGGACTTCGGGGAGGTGGGGGTGTTCGGCGTGCAGGGCGGCTGAGAGCTGCGACTTGACGATGGGGACGCGGGCTTGTGCGAGGGCGTCCAGGGCGGTGTGCGGGTCCTCGAAGGAGGTGGCGAGGTGGCAGGTGTCGACGCAGATGCCGATGCGGTGGTGGCCGATGGCGGTGAGCGGGGCGATGGCGTCGTGCGTGGTCTCGACGACACAGCCGGGTTCCGGCTCCAGGCCGATGCGGATGGAACGGCCGGTGAGTTCGTCGAGGGCGTCGAGACGTTCGGCGAGTGTGGTCAGCGCCGTGTGGGCCACCGCCGCCCGTTCGTCGTCGTACGCGGTGCGCCAGGCGAGCGGCAGCGTCGAGATGGTGCCTTCGGTGACATCGTCGGGGAGGAGCTGGGCGAGGACGCGGGCCAGGGCCGTGGTGTGCGCGAGGCGTACCGGATCCGCCCAGTCCGGTTGGTAGACGCGGTACTTGACCTTTTCGGCGCCGAAGCCCTCGTACGGGAAGCCGTTGAGAGTGACGACCTCGAGTCCGCGGCGGTCGAGTTCGCCGCGCAGGCCGCGCAGTGCGGACGGGTCCGTGACCAGGGCGTGCGCGGCGTCGCCGGCGAGCCAGAGGCCGATGCCGAGGCGGTCGCGGCCGAGGCGTCGGCGGACCGGTTCGCAGTGGTCGCGGAGTTGGGCGAGGACTCCGTCGAGGGTTTCGGCCGGGTGGACGTTGGTGCAGTAGGCGAGGTGGACGGTGGAGCCGTCGGGGTGGCGGAAGCGCATCGTTCACTCCCCGCCGCGGAGGATGGAGTTGCCTTCGTGGGTGGCGTCGGGGGACGCGAGGTCGAGGTTCAGCCGGCCGCTGAGCCCGTAGAAGGCCACGGGGTTGCGCCACAGCACCCGGTCGACGTCGTCGTCGGTGAAGCCGGCCGCCAGCAGGGCCTCGCCGACCCGGCGGGTCTTGAGGGGATCGCTTCTCCCCCAGTCCGCGGCCGAGTTGACCAGCACCTTCTCCGGTCCGTACGCCCGCAGGATCGCGACCATCCGTTCCTCGTCCATCTTGGTGTCCGGATAGACGGAGAAGCCCAGCCAGCAGCCGCTGTCCTTGGCCTCTTCGACGGTGGTCTCGTTGAGGTGGTCCACCAGGACGTGGTCCGGGGGCAGTGCGGACTCCCGGACCACGTCGAGGGTGCGGCGCAGGCCGGCCAGTTTGTCGCGGTGCGGGGTGTGCACGAGCGCGGGCAGCTCGTGGTCGGCGGCGAGCTGGAGCTGGGCGGCCAGAGCGGTGTCCTCGGCGGGGGTCATCGAGTCGTAGCCGATCTCGCCGACGGCCACGACCTGGTCCTTGACCAGATAGCGGGGCAGTTCGTCGAGGACGGGGACACAGCGGGGGTCGTTCGCCTCTTTGGGGTTGAGGGCGAGCGTGCAGTGGTGGGCGATGCCGTACTGGGCGGCGCGGAAGGGTTCCCAGCCGAGGAGGGAGTCGAAGTAGTCGAGGAAGGAGGCGGGTGAGGTGCGGGGCTGGCCGAGCCAGAAGGAGGGTTCGACGACGGCGCGGACGCCCGCGGCGTGCATGGCCTCGTAGTCGTCGGTGGTCCGTGACGTCATGTGGATGTGGGGGTCGAAGATGCGCATCAGGACTCCTTGCCGGACGTGCCGGAGGTCCCGGGTCGGCCGGGGCCGGACGTGCCAGTGGGGGTGGCGGTGGGCTCGGTCAGGGTCAGGACACGGTGAAGGTCCTCAGGTACGGAACGGCCCGCGGCGGTGCGTTCGTCGGCGTAGGCGGCGAGCATCCGGGCGAGTTCGGCGTCGGCGCGGGCACGCCGGGGCAGCTCGGCCACCTCTTCGACGGGGACGCCGGTGAACAGGCACTTCAGCACGGCGTGGCGCCAGTTGTGGGGGTCGAGATGCCGGGCGGCGTAGGGACCGACGGCGGCGGCGACCAGCCGGGTGTCGTTGGTGCGCAGGGCGTCCTCGACGAGGGGCAGGGAGTCGGGGCCGGGCACGAGGTGGGGCAGCGCGTGCAGGACGGCACGGCGTTCGGCTGCGGTGCCCTGGCGGTAGACGCGGGCGAGGGCGTCCGGGTCGGCGCGGGCGGCGTGCATCAGGAGGACACGGGCGACGTCGGCGTACTCGGGTCCGCATCGGCGGCCGGCCTCGGCGATCCGCAACTCCCAGGCGGAGATGGGGCCGTGGGTGCCGGGGTGGGCGGCGGCCTCGTCGAGGGCCAGGTCGAGCCAGGCGCGGGCGGCTCCGCCGAGCTGGGCGTTCAGACGGGCGCGCAGCTCGGTGAGGGCGGGTGGGGCCGTCTCGCTCACCGGCGCGGTCTGGGTGCGGTGCGGGTGGTTCACGGGATTCTCCCTTCGCGGCCTTTGGGGGTCGCCCGGGCCGCGCGGTGGAGGAACGGGAGGGACTGTTCGGCGAAGTAGGGGCCCGCGTGGGAGTGGCGGGGCAGTTCGACGACGGTGAGGGCCTGGTAGCCGGTGGCGGCCAGGGCTTCGAGCACGGGCGGGAAGTCGATCTCCCCGTCCCCGAACGGGAGGTGTTCGTGGACGCCGCGGCGCATGTCCTCGATCTGGACGTGCCGCAGCCAGGGACCGGCGGCGCGTACGCAGTCGGCGGGTGAGAGGGGTTCGAGGCACTGGCAGTGGCCTATGTCGAGGGTGAGACCGAGGGCTTCCGGGTCGCCGAGTGCGCGGCGGAGGCGGTGGAAGTCCGCGAGGGAGGAGAGCAGGTGGCCGGGCTCGGGTTCGACGGCGAGGGGAACTCCGGCGCGGGTGGCGGCGTCCAGCACGGGGGCGAGTGCCTCGGCGAGGCGTTTCCAGGCGGTGTCCTCGTCCGTGCCTGCCGGGGTGACACCGCTGAAGCAGTGCACGGCGTGGGCGCCGAGGTCCGCGGCCACCCGCACGGCGCGGGTGAGCAGGTCGACGCGCCGGGCGCGGTCCTCCGGCTCCGGGTCGAGGAGCGAGGGGCCGTGTTTGCGCCGCGGGTCGAGGACGTAGCGCGCGCCGGTCTCCACGGTGACGGTGAGGCCGAGTGCGGCCAGCTTGCGGGCCACTTTGGCGGTGCGGGTGGCCAGTTCCGGGGCGAGTGGGTCGAGGTGCATGTGGTCGAGGGTCAGGCCGACGCCGTCGTAGCCGAGGTCCGCGAGGAGGGCGAGGGCATCGTCGAGACGGAGGTCGGTGAGGCCGTTGGTTCCGTAGCCGAAGTTGAGGGGGTGGGGGGTTGTGGCGGGGCCGGAGCCAGGGTGCGGGCTCGTGCGCGGGCCCGAGGTTGGGGTTGGCGGCGCAGTCGGGCTCGGGGGCGCGGTCGGGTTGGGAGGCGATGTCGGGTCGGTCCCCGTCCCCGGGTGTTCGGTCCGGCGGGGGTTCGAGGTCATGTGACGCTCACCTTCCTCGCGAACCTGCGGGCCGCCGGCGCGAGTGCGGCGATCAGGAGAGCGGTGACGGGGGCGCCCGCACGGGCGGCCAGGGCGGCCTGGAGGGGGATCATGGCGCGGATGCCACCGCCGACGGCTCGTTGGGTCAGTGGGGGTGAGGAGTTGAGCACGGCGTGGAAGAGGGGGCGTGCGAAGGTCGCGGCGTAGGCGAGGGTAAGGGCTCCTCGCAGGGCGAGTTCGCCGGAGTTCGGCGATGGGGCGGGGCCGAGGTGGGGTGCGAGGTTGAGCACGGGCACAGATAGCCGGTTGAGCCCCGGCACGGATGCGCGGTTGAACCCGGGCACGGATGCCAGGGTGGGCCGAGTCGCGGGTCCCAGGTTGGACCTCGACCCGGATCCCAGGGCGAACATCGGCGCGGGTCCCACAGTGGGCCCCGGCCCGGATGCCAGGGTGGACCTCGGCGCGAGTGCGAGGGCGAGCCTCGGCGCGAGGGCCGAGGTGGGCCTCGGCCCGGCTGCGTCGGCGGGAACTCGGTCGCGCCTCAGGATCGAAGGCGCGCCGGGTGCTCGGCCTGAGGGCGGTCCAGGAGCGTCAGCGCGTTCTGGGTGTGGGGCTGTCGGGACACCCTCCGCGGCCTGCGGTGCTACGGCGATGGAGCCGTGCCCCGGCCGCACCGGCCGCCCCGCGACTCCCCGGTCGCTCAGCAGCCCCCAGGCAAGGGCGACTGTCGTGGCCAGTGCGGCCAGCGGCGCGGCCGTCGAGCCTCCCTGCGTTTCCTCTCGGGACACCGCCGTCACCGCGAGGGTGTGGGTGGCCAGGGTGAGGGCGGAGGGGAGTGCCTGGCGGACGGCGGTGAGGCGCGGGGCGTTCGGGCCCGGGGCAGGGGTCGTGTCTTGGGTGGCGCGGCCGGTGGTCGTGGCGCCGAGGAGTAGGTCCAGGCCTCGGGCGGTGGCCATGGCCACCGGGCCCGCGGGGGTCTGCTTGAGCGCGAGGTCGTACGCCCAGATGGTGGCCGCGAGGGGTGCGGCGACCGCGAGGGAAGGGCGTCCCGCTCGCGCTGCCAGGGCGAGGCCCGCCGCCGTCAGGGCTCCGGCCGCCGCGAGCGCCGCGGCCGGGCGGATACGGCCGGAGGGCAGCGGGCGGTGCGGGCGGTCCACGGCGTCCTCGGCACGGTCGGCCCAGTCGTTGAGGGCCATGCCGGCCTCGTACAGACAGAGGGAGGAGCCGATGGCGAGCAGAGTGCGGGAGTTGGGGCGGACCCCGGCCGCGGCGGCACCCGCGAGCGCGTCCCCGGGGACGGTGAACAGGGCGGGCAGCCGCATCAGTTCGACCCACGCCGTGGCTCTGGCGCTGCCCTTGACCCCGGCCAAGGTCCCGGCCCCGCCCCCAGCCCCGGCCAAGGACCCGAGCCCGCCTCCGGCCAAGGTCGTCCCGCCCCCGACCCCGACCCCGACCGAGGTCAGGACTCCGGCCCCGGTCCTGCCAGCGCCCCCAGTCGCACTCCCGGCCGGCGCCGCCGTCCCCGGCTCCCCTGTCCGGCGCTCGCGTCGGCGCGACATACCCGACGCGCACGCCTCGCCCACCGCCCGCGACGCACCCACCGAAGACGCTCCACCCGCCGAAGACGCCCCACCCGGAGAAAGTGACCCCAGCACCCCCAGCAACTCCCCCAGCCGCCCCCTCACAGCGCCGCCTCTCCCGGTGCCGAGGTCGCGGCCGAGGTCGAGGTCGAGGTCGAGGCTTGGCGGAGTCGTTCCGCCAGGGCCGCGAGAGCGACGTATTGCTCCCCCAGGCCAGCGGGCGCCTCACCCACCGGGTCCTTGAAGTAGAAGGCAAGTTCGCTCAGGGGTCCGGAAAGGCCCGCGTCGTGGGCGCGGGAGGCGAGGCGGGCGAGGTCGAGGATCAGCGGGGCGGCGAGGGCGGAGTCGCAGCCCTGCCAGGTGGTCTGGAGGATCATGCGAGTGCCGAGGAAACCGTCGAAGGCGATGTGGTCCCAGGCGGTCTTCCAGTCGCCCAGGGCGGGGACGTCGTCGATGTGGACCTCGCCCTCCGGGGCGGCGCCCAGGGTGTCGGCCAGCACCCGCTCCTTGCCGGCGTTCTTCGCCGCGGCGGCGGCCGGGTCGGCGAGGGAGGCGCCGTCGCCCCCACCGAGAAGGTTCGTGCCCGACCAGGCCCGCACCGTCAGGGCCCGCTGGGCGAACATCGGGCCGAGCACGGATCGGAGCAGGGTCTGGCCGGTCTTTCCGTCGCGGCCCGCATAGGGCAGACCGCTGGACTCGGCCAGGGAGGCCAGCGCCGGGTGGTGCAGGCCGGTGGAGGGCGTGAAGTTGACGTAGGGGCAGCCGGCGCTCAGGGCGGCGGCCGCGTACAGGGAACTCGCCGGCAGCGCGTCTCCGGTGGGCGCGGGCTCCGTGGAGGCCACGTTCACCACGACAGCCCGGTCCAGGCCACATCGCCGTACGAAATCCAGCATGTCCGCGGCGAAGGCCGCGATGAGTTCGGCCGGGTCCCGGGTGTCGCCGGGGGCGGGGCCGCCGGGGCGGATCTCCCGGTCGGCGGCGGCCAGTTCGGCCGAGACCGCCGAGGGCAGACCGTGCGGCAGGACGCCACCCGCGGCCAGCGCTTCCGCGCGCTTGGGCAGCGGACAGTCGACCGTGTCGTGGCCGCCGAAGACGAGAGAGGACAACGGGGGCAGGTCGCAGCCGGAGAAGACGCCGGTCTCGGTGACCATGCCCGTCGGGCCGTGCAGGCCCGCGGTGACGGCCGCGCAGCCCGCGACGACGGTGGTGGCGACGGAGCCGCGTGCTCCGATCAGCCACACCCCCACCCGGGGTTCGGAAAGGGACGCGGACATGGGCAGCCTCCTTGTCGTACGCACAACGCGGAACACACGGAAGACGGGAAAACGCGGAACACTCACGTGACGCGAACCGACGGGGCGAAGACGGCGGGCGGGAGTACGGCGTCTCCCGCCCGCCGCCGCTCAGTCGCCCGGCGCTCCGGTGCGCGCGGGCAGTTCCTTGATCCGGACGTCGCGGAACGACACCTGGTCGTCGGCTCCGTGGTTCTGGATACCGACATGCCCGTCACGCAGGCTCCGGGCCGGATCGGTGTTGGTGAAGTCGTTGACCTTCACGCCGTTGAGCCAGACGCGGAGCCGCTCGCCCTCCACGCGGATCTCGTACGTGTTCCACTCGCCGGGCGGGTTCAGCGCACGATCGCGCTTCTCGAGGTCGGCGGACTGGAAGCTGTACACGGACCCGGTGGTGCGATCGGGTGCGTCGGTCGCGTCGATCTGGACCTCGTAGCCGTTGTTCACGGCCGACCAGGGGTCGTCGGAGGCCGGAAAGCCCACGAAGACACCGGAGTTGTCGTCCCCGGCCACCTTCCAGTCCAGCTTCAGCGAGTACGCGCCGAAGCCGGGGGCCGGGCCGGAACCCGAGGGAGCGCCGGCGTACCAGAGCATCCCCAGGCCGCCGTTCGTCGTCAGCGTGCCGTCGTCGCCGAGCGAGAACGAACCAGGTCCCGCCTGTTTCCACGCCGCCAGCGACTCGGCCGTGCCGTCGAAGAGCGGCCGGTAGCCGTTCTCCGGGCGGCAGTCGGCCTGTGCGTCACCGACGGCGTACTGGATTCCGCCCAACAGGTGCCGGCGGAAGGCGGGTTCGGCGTACGACTCCTTGGTGTGTCCGGCCCCGGTGTAGAAGGCGCGGCCGCCCCGGTACTCCTGGCACCAGGCGATCGGATGGTCGCCGCCCATCGTGCCGCCGGTGTACGACGCCTCGTCGAGGGAGGCCAGGACGTGGGCGTGTTCCCGTGGGTTGGACCGGTAGTCGTACCACTCGTCGGTACGGTTCCACGCTCGCGCCAGTCCCGAGGTCGCCGGGTGTGCGCGGTCCTCGACGTCGACCGTCGCGGGCTGGATCGCCGGGTGCGACTGGAAGTACGCCCCGGCGAGACCGCCGTAGAAGGTCCAGTCGTACTCGGTGTCGGCGGCGGCGTGGACGCCCACATAGCCGCCGCCCCGCTTGATGTACCGCTCGAATGCCTTCTGTTGGGGGGCGTTGAGGACGTCGCCCGTGGTGGACAGGAAGACGACGGCGTCGTACCGGGCGAGGTTGCCGTTGGTGAAGGCCCTGGCGTTCTCGGTGGCGTCGACGGTGAAGCCGCCCGCCGTGCCCAGTTCGCGTAAGGCCGTGATCCCCTCGGGTATGGAGTCGTGCCGGAAGCCGGCTGTCTTGGAGAAGACCAGGACTCGCGGCCCGTCCGCTCCCTTCGAGGCGGCCGGCCCCGACACACAGCCGATGAGCACGGCCGCGGCCGCGGCGGACGTCATGACTCGCGCGGGTGCGCGCATCAGAGCAACACCCCCTCAGCCGGTGGTCGTGAAGGTGAAGTCGTCCACGTCGTACAGCGCGCCTGTTCCGCTGCCCTTGAAGACGAGGTAGAGCGAGGTCGTGCCGCGGGGCGCGCGGGACAGATCCGCGCTCACGTCCTGGAAGGTCTCCCAGCCGCCGGTCACCGGCACGGTCGCGGTGCCCAGCAGCCTGCCGGTCGGGGAGCCCGCGCGGACCTGGAGAGTGCCGCCGGCGCCGGCGGACGAGACGCGCGCCGTGATCTTCTGGGCGTTGCTCAGCACGTACGGCGTGAACGAGATCCAGTCGCCGTTGTCGATGTCGCCGACCGTCTCGCCGCCGTGGGCGCTCGCCTTGGCAATGACCGAGATTCCGGAGGAGTCGCCGAAGTGCTCGGCCTGGCGGTGCTTGGGCTGCACGACGGCCTGGTCGTGGCTGCTCAGCGGAGCCTGGCCGCCGCCACCGTTGTCGGTGTACTCGGCGTCGAAGACCCCGAAGATGTTGGCGTCGTCGTCGTGGCCGTCGCCCGCGCCCGTCACGATGGTGCCGGTGCAGCCCTTGGCGGAGGTCAGCACATGGCCGTGACTGTCGTGGCCGAGGACGAAGTTGACCGTGATCTTGGTGCAGTCGATGTTTCTGCCGTCCTCGGGGTCGGTGACCCTCACCTTGAAGGGGACCGTGTCACCGAAGCTGAAGAGCTGTCCGTCCTGCGGCAGTTGGAGCGTGACCGTCGGCGCGGTGTTGCCGACCACGATCTGCACGCTCGAGCTTCCGGTCCGGCCGGTCGGGTCCTTGGCCGTCAGTGTCGCCGTGTAGGTGCCGTTCTTCTTGTACTTGTGGGTGGGGTTGGCAGCGGTCGAGGTGCCGCCGTCGCCGAAGTCCCAGCTGTACGTGAGGGCGTCGCCGTCGGCGTCGGTCGAACCGGCCGAGGAGAACTTCACCTTGAGCTTCGCCTGTCCCGAGGTGCGGTCGGCGGTTGCCTGCGCCACCGGGGAGTGCCCGTCGGTGGCGTTCTCGATCCGGTAGAGCCCCGAGTGCTCGTCGCCGCCGAACCAGGCGGTGCCGTAGTCGAGGACGTACAGGGCGCCGTCAGGGCCGAACGCCATGTCCATCACCTGGGTGCCGGTCCAGGGAATGTCGTTGATGGACTGCACGGTGCCGCTCGCGTCCGACTCGATCCGCTTGATCCAGCGGCGGCCGAACTCACCCGCGAAGAAGTCCCCGTCGTACGCCTCGGGGAACTTCACCGGCGAGTCGAGCGCGGCGTCGTAGTGGTAGACCGGGCCGCCCATCGGGGACTCCGAGCCGCTGCCGAACTCCGGTACGGACGCGCCGTCGTAGGGAATCCAGGCGGTCTGGGCCGGGGGCAGATCGGTGAGACCGGTGTTGTGGGGGGAGTTGTTCTTGGGGGCGGCGCAGTCGAAGGCCGCGCCTGAGGTGCCGGTCGCGAAGTCGTAGTCCACGTAGGCGTCGTTGTCGCCCGTGCAGTACGGCCAGCCGAAGTTTCCGGGGGCGGTCACCCGGGCGAACTCGACCTGTCCCGCGGGACCGCGCGCCGGGTCGGCGGCACCCGCGTCGGGGCCGTAGTCACCGACGTAGAGGATGCCCGTCGCCTTGTCGACGCTGAAGCGGAACGGGTTGCGGAACCCCATCGCGTAGATCTCGGGACGCGTCCTGTCCGTGCCGGGCGCGAAGAGGTTTCCGTCCGGGACGGAGTACGAGCCGTCGGCGTTCACCTTGATGCGCAGGATCTTGCCGCGCAGGTCGTTGGTGTTGCCGGCCGAACGCTGGGCGTCGAAGGCCGGGTTGCGGTCGGTGCGCTCGTCGAGGGGTGCGAAACCGTCCGACTGGAAGGGGTTGGAGTCGTCGCCGGTCGACAGGTAGAGGTTGCCGGCCGCGTCGAAGTCGATGTCGCCGCCGACGTGGCAGCAGATGCCGCGGGAGGCCTCGACGTCGAGGATCTTCTTCTCACTCGCGTTGTCCAGGGTGCCGTCGGCGTTCAGGACGAACCGCGAGAGGCGGTTGACGCCGTCGAAGGGCGCGAAGTCGGCGGCCGTGCCGGTTTCGGGGGCGTCGCCCGCGGGGGTGTCCAGGGGCGGCGCGTAGTACAGGTAGATGAAGCGGTTCTGGGCGAAACCGGGGTCGATGCCGATGCCCTGGAGGCCCTCCTCGTCGTGCGAGTACACGTCGATCCTGCCCGCCAGCTCGGTGTTGCCCGCGCTGTCGGTGAGGCGGAGCTCGCCGTCGCGTGAGGTGTGCAGGACCGAGCGGTCAGGCAGCACCGCCAGCGACATGGGCTCGCCGACCTCGGGCTCGCCCTTGGCGAGGGTGACCTGCTGGAAGTCCTCGGCAGCGGCGGTGACTCGGCCGGGATCGGCGACGGCTGCACCGGCCGCGGGTGCGGTGAGGGTGAGGGAGGCGGCGGCGAGCATCACGCCGCTCAGCAGGGCGAGTGCCCCGCGAAGTCTCGGGGGTCCGGTGTGGTTTCTGTTCTTCCTCTTACTGGCGTACGGGTGCACGAAATGCCTCCATGAAGGGGCTGGTCGTACGGGCGGGTGCCGCACTGCGGCGATACGCCGGGGTGCGCCGTCACCCCGGAACCTTGTGTGATGTGCCATGTGGACCGCGCGACAGGACGACCGCGCGAAGTGAAGGGCGCGATGAGAACCGGACCGCGCGAGCTGAACTGGGTTGTGCGGCCTAGTCGTTGCCGCCGAACGCCGCGTCGAAGGAAGCCGACGGCGGATCGAAATCGTAGGTCTTGAGACGGGTCAGGGCTTCCGGTGCGCCCTGCAGCCGGTCCATCCCGGCGTCCTCCCACTCCACGGAGATGGGACCCGTGTAGTCGATGGACCGCAGCATGCGGAACACGTCCTCCCAGGGAACGTCGCCGTGCCCGGCGGAGACGAAGTCCCAGCCGCGTCGCGGGTCGCCCCAGGGCAGGTGCGAGCCGAGCCGGCCGTTGCGGCCGTCGAGCCGCTTGCGGGCCTCCTTGCAGTCGACGTGGTAGATCCGGTCGCGGAAGTCGTAGAGGAAGCCGACCGGGTCGAGGTCCTGCCACACGAAGTGCGACGGGTCGAAGTTGAGGCCGAAGGCGGGCCGGTGGTCGACCGCCTCCAGGGCTTTGTGGGTTGTCCAGTAGTCGTAGGCGATCTCGCTGGGGTGGACCTCGTGCGCGAACCGGACACCCTGTGCGTCGAAGACGTCCAGGATCGGGTTCCAGCGTTCGGCGAAGTCCTGGTATCCGCGCTCGATCATCGACTCGGGCGCGGGCGGGAACATCGCGACCAGGTGCCAGATGGCGGAGCCGGTGAAGCCGATGACGGTGTCGACGCCGAAGGCGGCCGCCGCGCGTGCGGTGTCGGCGATCTCGGCGGCGGCCCGCTGCCGCACGCCCTCGCCCTCGCCGTCGCCCCAGATCCGGGCGGGCAGGATGGCCTTGTGGCGTTCGTCGATGATGGCGTCGCAGACGGCCTGGCCTACCAGGTGGTTGGAGATCGCCCAGCACTTGAGGCCGTACTTGTCGAGCAGCGCGTGCCGGGACTCGATGTAGGACGGGTCCGCGAGTGCCTTGTCGACCTCGAAGTGATCGCCCCAGCAGGCGAGTTCGAGTCCGTCGTAACCGAAGTCACGCGCCAGTCGGCAGACTTCCTCGAGGGGCAGGTCGGCCCACTGGCCGGTGAAGAGTGTGAAGGTACGCGGCATGGCTAAAGGCCTCCTCGAACCGCTATGGGCGTGTAGACGGAGTTCTTCTCGGCGCTCTCCTCCACCGCCGCGAGCACGCGCTGCACCTGGAGCCCGTCGGCGAAGGACGGCACGGGCCGCCGGCCGGCCGCGATGGCCCGCACCAGGTCACGGGCCTGGTGCACGAAGGTGTGCTCGTAGCCGAGGCCGTGGCCCGGCGGCCACCAGGCCTCCAGGTAGGGATGGTCGGGCTCGGTGACCAGGATGCGGCGGAAGCCCGCGTGCGCGCCGGGTTCGGCGTGATCGTGGTAGGAGAGCTCGTTGAGACGTTCCAGGTCGAAGGCCAACGAGCCTTTCTCGCCGTTGAGTTCGATGCGCAGCGAGTTCTTGCGGCCGGTCGCGAACCGGGTCGCCTCGAAGGAGGCGAGGGCGCCGGAGGCGAAGCGGCCCGTGAAGAGGGCGGCGTCGTCGACGGTGACCGGGCCGAGACCGCCGGTTCCCGAGCCGGATGCCGCCGAGAGACCGCTCGTCGCGGCGTCGGGCAGCGGTCGCTCGCGGACGAAGGTCTCGGTGAGCGCGGAGACGCCGACGACGGGTTCCCCCGCCAGATACTGGGCGAGGTCGATGATGTGCGCCCCAAGGTCGCCGAGCGCGCCCGAGCCCGCGTACTCCTTGCGCAGCCGCCAGGTGAGCGGGAACTCCGGGTCCACCAGCCAGTCCTGAAGGTACGTCACCCGGACGTGCCGCAGCGCTCCGAGGCGCCCCTCGGCGACCATCGTCCGCGCCAGTGCGGTCGCGGGGAGGCGACGGTAGTTGAAGCCGACCATGGCCAACTGGCCGCGCTTCTCGGCCGCTTCGGCCGCCTCCACCATCGCCTCGGCCTCGGCGACGGTGTTCGCGAGGGGCTTCTCGCACAGCACGTGCTTGCCCGCGGCCAGGGCGGCTACGGCGATCTCGGCGTGGGTGTCGCCGGGGGTGCAGATGTCGACGAGGTCCACGTCGTCCCGGGCGATCAGCGCCCGCCAGTCGGTCTCGGCAGCCGCCCAGCCCTGCCGGTCCGCCATGGCCCGGACGGCTTCGCCGTCACGGCCGCAGACGGCGGCGAGGACCGGTCGGCGCGGCAGGTCGAAGACGTGACCCACGGTGCGCCAGCCCTGTGAGTGGGCGGCGCCCATGAACGCGTAGCCGACCATGCCCACGCCCAATGGCGGCTTCTCGGCCTCGGCGTCCGCCGGCGCCCCGGCGGCTGCCTCGACCTCGTCGCCCTGGTGCGGCTGTCCCATGCGGATGTCCTCCTCGTCGTCGTGGCGCGGTGGGGGTGGGGCCTGGTCTCGAGAGCCAGGCCCCTGGTGCCGGTCGCCTCACTTGAAGCCGGTGGACATGTACTGGGCGACGTTCGCCTTGTCGACGACGGCCGAGTAGAGCGTCAGCGAGGCCGGGATCTCGAACTCGGCGAGCCCGCCGATGCCCTTGCTCTGGCCGAGCGCGCGGGCGAGGTCGATGGCGGAGGCCGCCATGGTCGGCGGGTAGAGGACGGTGGCCTTGAGGACGCCGTCGTCCGCCTCGATGGCCTGCATGGCGGAGAGCGCGCCCGCGCCGCCGACCATCAGGAAGTCGTCCCGCCCGGCCTGCTCGATGGCGCGCAGGGCGCCGACTCCCTGGTCGTCGTCGTGGTTCCACAGCGCGTCGAAGCTCGACTGGGCCTGGAGGAGCTGGGACATCTTCGCCTGTCCCGACTCGACGGTGAAGTCGGCGGCCTGCCGGGCGACCTTCTTGATGTTCGGGTAGTTCTTCAGGGCCGCGTCGAAGCCCTGGGTGCGCTGCTGGGTCAGTTCCAGGTTGTCCAGCCCGGCGAGTTCGATGACCTTGGCGTTCTGCTTGTCCTTGAGCTTCTCGCCGATGTAGTGACCGGCGTTGAGACCCATGCCGTAGTTGTCGCCGCCTATCCAACAGCGGTACGCCTGCGGTGAGTTGAAGATTCGGTCGAGGTTGACGACCGGGATGCCGGCCCGCATGGCCTGGAGGCCCACCTGGGTGAGCGCCTTGCCGTCGGCGGGCAGTACGACCAGTACGTCGACCTTCTTGTTGATCAGGGTCTCGATCTGGCCGATCTGGGCGGCGGTGTCGTTGGAGCCCTCGGTGATCTCCAGCGTCACGTCCGAGTACTTCTTGGCGCGGCTCTTGGCGTTGTCGTTGATCGCGTTGAGCCAGCCGTGGTCGGCCTGCGGCCCGGCGAAGCCGATGGTGACCGGCTTGCCGGGGGTGTCGGAGGCGGCCGGCTGGTCGTTCGCCGCAGCATCGTCGTCGGACTCGTTGCTGGTGCACCCGGCTAGCAGGACCCCGGCCCCGACGGCGGCGGTCCCGAAGAGCAGTCCTCTGCGGCTCGTGAGCTCTGGCATGGCGGTGGGCCCTTTCCTCAGGTCGTGCTTGCGGTACGGCGCTGGACGAGCACGGCGGCCACGATGATCGCGCCCTTGGCGATCTGCTGGACGTCGCTCTGCAGGTTGTTGAGCGCGAAGATGTTGGTGATCGTGGTGAAGATCAGGACGCCGAGGACCGAGCCGACGATGGTGCCGCGGCCTCCGCTGAGCAGCGTTCCGCCGATGATCGCGGCGGCGATGGCGTCGAGTTCGTACAGGTTGCCGTTGGTGTTCTGGCCCGATCCGGACAGGATGATCAGCAGGAACGCGGCGATGCCGCAGCACAGTCCGGAGAGCAGGTACAGGTAGAGCCGCTGGCGCCGGACGTCGATGCCCGCCAGCCGCGCCGCCTCCGCGTTGCCGCCGACGGCGACCGTGCGGCGGCCGAAGGTGGTGCGGTTGAGCAGCAACCAGCCGATGATCGTGACGACGGCGAAGACCATGACGAGCGGCGGTACGCCGAGCACGTACGAGTCACGCTCGCCGAGCTTCAATATGCTGTCGATGTCGACGATCTGCGTCTTGCCGTCGGTGATCTGGAGGGCCAGTCCGCGGGCCGAGGCGAGCATGGCCAGCGTCGCGATGAACGGGACCATCGCCCCGTACGCGATGAGCAGGCCGTTGACCAGACCGCAGCCGACGCCGACGAGTACGGCGGTGAAGAGGACGCCCGCGAAGCCGAAGTCCTGGGTGGCGACCGTCGTGGCCCACACCGAGGCGAGGGCGACGATCGCGCCGACCGACAGGTCGATGCCGCCCGAGGTGATGACGAAGGTCATGCCGACGGTGACGACGCCGATCACCGAGGCCTGGGTGAGGACGAGTTGGAGGTTGCGGGTGTCGAGGAACTCGTCGGGTTTGGTGATGCCGCCGATGAGGATCAGGGCGGCCAGCACCCCGAGGAGGGAGAGCGTACGGACGTCGGCCCGGGCTGTGACGGTCCGCCACGGTCCTGGAGTCCGGTCCACCGGCGGGACCTTGCGGATGTCACCGGGCCTGGGAGGTGACGCTGGCTGCGTCATGACGTTGACGTTCCTTCCATGACGAGGTCGAGGACACGGTGTTCGTCGAGTTCCTGGGCGCGGGCCGTGTGGACGACCCGCCCCTCGCGCAGGACGAGCACCCGGTCGGCGAGGCCGAGTACTTCGGGTACTTCGCTGGAGACCAGCAGGACGGCGAGGCCCTCGTCGGCGAGCCGCCGGATGACGGCGTAGAGCTCGGCGCGGGCGCCGACGTCGACACCCCGGGTCGGCTCGTCGAGCAGCAGCACCCGGCAGCCGCGCAGCAGCCAGCGCGCGAGCACGGCCTTCTGCTGGTTGCCGCCGGACAGCGTCCGGATCGGTGCGGACGGGTTGTCGGGGCGCAGCGACAGCTCGCGGGTGGCGGCTCGCGCCGCGCCGAGTTCGGCGCCCCGGTCGATCCAACCCCCGCGCGAGAAGCGGGACATGGACGACACCGACACGTTGCGGGTGACGGACTCCAGCATCAGCAGCGCCTGTGCCTTGCGTTCCTCGGGTGCGAGCCCGAGCCCGGCGCGTACGGCGGCGCGCACACTGCCGGGCCGCAACACCCGTCCGCCAACGAGGACTTGGCCGTGCGTCGCCTTGCGCGCTCCGTAGATCGTCTCCAGGATCTCGGAGCGCCCGGAGCCCACGAGTCCGGCGAGTCCGACGATCTCGCCGGGCCGCAGGTCGAGGTCGAGCGCCTCGAACTCCCCCGCCCGGGAGAGGCCTTTGACCTGGAGAACGGGTTCCCCGGCATGCGGCGTCACGGGCCGGTCCGGGAACACGTACTCGACATTGCGTCCCGTCATCAGCGACACGACCTCGCGCGTCGGCGTGGACTTGGCGGGCAGTCCGCCCGCCACGGCGCGGCCGTCCTTGAGGACGGTCACCCGGTCGCCGATGCGGCGGATCTCCTCCAGGCGGTGCGAGATGTAGACGACGGCGACGCCGGCCGCGGTGAGATCCGCGACGATGCGGAACAGGTTGTCGACCTCGTCGGGGTCGAGGGCGGCGGACGGTTCGTCCATCACGATGAGCCGTACGTCGTGGGAGAGCGCCCGCGCCATGGAGACGATCTGCTGCTGGGCGGCCGACAGTTCACCGACGAGCCGGGCGGGATCGATCTCCGGGTGGCCGAGCCGCTTGAGGAGAGCGGCGGTCGCCTCCTTCGCCGCCCTGCCCCGCACGACGAAACCGGCGGTCGTCAGTTCATGTCCGAGGTGGACGTTCTCGGCCACCGACAGGCCCTCCACCAGGTCGAGTTCCTGGTAGATGGTGGCGATGCCCAGGCGCATGGCGGCGATCGGCGAGCGCAGGGTGACGAGGTCGCCGCGCCAGCTGATGGTGCCGTCGTCGGGCTGGTGGGCGCCGGCCAGGACCTTGATCAGGGTGGACTTCCCGGCGCCGTTCTGGCCGAGCAGGCAGTGCACTTCGCCGGCCTGGACGTCGAGGTCGACGCCGTCTAGGGCCCGGACGCCGGGGAACGATTTGGTGATTCCGGACATGGTGAGCAGCGGTGGTTCTGGTGCCATGACTGTTCCCTTTGGCAGGCGTGCGGGCCGGTTTCAGGGCGGTGCGCGTGCTGAACGGGCATGTTGAGGGCAGGGCAGAGCAGGGCGCTGTGCTGGTGATCCGTCGAACCGAGTGGTTACGCGGGTGAGAACAGGTGGTCGCTGATGAGCCGGGCTCCGCCGATGACTCCGGCGGTCGGGCCCAACTCCCCCAGCACGATGGGAAGGTTGCCGGTCGCCAGAGGCAGCGACTGGCGGTAGACCTGGGTGCGGATCGCGGCGAGCAGGGTGTGGCCGAGACCCGTCACCCCGCCGCCGATCACCACCAGGCCCGGATTGAAGAAGCTGACGAGGCCGGCGATGACCTGGCCGGTGCGGTTGCCGCCCTCGCGGATCAGGTCGAGCGCGGTGGCGTCACCCGCGGCGGCAGCGGCGGCGACATCGACGGCGCTCAGACTGCCGTTCGCCTCCAGCCGGGTCGCGAGGGCCGTGGAAAGCCCCTGATGAGCGGCGTCCGTGGCGTCGCGGGCGAGCGCGGCGCCGCTGAAGTGGGCCTCCAGGCAGCCTCGGTTGCCGCAGGCGCACGGGCGGCCGTCGGGCACGGCCTGGATGTGCCCGATGTCGCCCGCGCTTCCCGTCGTACCGCGGTAGACCTCGCCGCCGACGACGATGCCGCAGCCGATACCGGTACCGATCTTGACGCAGAGGAAGTCGCCCACGGAGCGTGCGACGCCCGCGTGCTGCTCCCCCATGGCCATCAGGTTCACGTCGTTGTCGACCATGACCGGGCAGCCGAGGTCCTGGCTGAGTGCCTCCCTGACGGGGAAGCCGTCCCAGCCGGGCATGATCGGCGGGGCGACGGGGATGCCCTCGGGAAAACGGACCGGTCCCGGTACGCCGATCCCGGCGCCGTCGAATCCCTCCGCGAGTCCCGAGGCCCGCAACTTGGCCGCCATGGCGAGGACCTGCTCGAAGACCGCGACCGGGCCCTCGCGGACGTCCATCGGCTGGTTGATGTGTCCCAGCACTTCCAGCTCGGCGTTGGTGACGGCCACGTCGATCGAGGTGGCGCCGATGTCGACGCCGAGGAAGCGCAGCGCCGGCGCGAGCCGGATGTTGTGGGAGCGGCGGCCACCGCGGGACGCGGCGAGTCCGTCGGCCACCACGAGTCCGGTCTCCAGGAGCCGGTCCACCTCGACGGCCAGCTTCGACCGCGAGAGGTCGACCTGATCGCCCAGCTGGGCACGGGAGTTGGGGCCGCCGTCACGCAACAGCCGCAACAGCCGGGCCTGGTGCGCGTTGGCGGGTCGTGCCGTCATACGTCTCACGAGCCCCTCCCCGCCTCGATCGGCTTGCGTCCACCAGTTCCGGCCGGTTCGCCGGGCCTGCTTTCGAGTGGAACGTAGCAGCGGCTGCCTGGGGTGGGAAGAAGTCGCGCACAGATTGCCGCCAACTTTCTCCACTGACAGGACAAAGAGGCTTCCGCGCGCAGGCGAACGGGCCACGACCGAGGTCGCGGCCCGTCAGAAGGGGGGACGTGGGGAGAGGGGACCGTGAGGAGGGGGCGCGGTCGAGGGTCGAACCCCCGGCCTACCTCTCCCGCTCGTGGTACATCTTCCGCGTGTGCTCCGTGTGCGCGCGCATGACCGCCGTGGCGCCCTGCTCGTCGCGGCCCGCGATCGCCGCGATCAGCTGGCGGTGCTCGATCCAGGACTGCCGGCCGCGCTGCCGGGCGACCGGCGTGTAGTACCAGCGGACGCGCCGGTCGACCTGTGCGGCCAGTTCGGCGAGGACGGTGTTGCCCGCGAGTTCCATGACCTTCGCGTGCAGCCGGGCGTTCGTCACGACCGCGGCGTCCACGTCGTCGGCGGCGACCGCGCGCTCGCCCTCCGCGCACAGCTCCTCCAGGGCGGCGATGGCCTCGCTGCCCGCGTTGGCGGCGGCGAGCCGGGCGGCCTCGGCCTCCAGGAGCGTGCGGACCGTCAGGAGCTGGTCCGCCTCCTCCTCGGTCGGTTCGTGCACGAAGGCACCCTGGGCGGGCCGCAGATCGACCCAGCCCTCGGTGCTGAGCCGCTGGAGGGCCTCGCGCACGGGCTGCCTGGACACCCCGAGGTGTCCGGCGAGCTCACTCTCGACGAGGTGCTGGCCCGGCGCCAGGGCGCGGGTGGTGATGAGTTCGAGCAGCGCCTCGTAGACGCGGTCGCGCAACGGGCCGGGCCGTTCGAGCTTGGGCACCGCTCCCTGCGGCAGTCCTGTCGACAACATCGCGGTCCCCTCCTGGGCAGCGTGGCCGCTGCATTGCGAAAGCCAATTATGAATTGTCTTTCGCCTACAGTCTACGGCGCACAAAGGCCGACGGGCACCGGAATCGGGCTCGTCGCACCAGGACGGGGCGGGCTGTTCACGGGCAGCGGACGACCTGTCCGGCGTACGACAGGTTCCCTCCGAAGCCGAACAGCAGTACGGGGTCGCCCGTGGAGAGTTCCCCGCGCTCCACGAGCTTGGAGAAGGCGAGCGGGATACTCGCCGCCGAGGTGTTCCCCGACTCGACGACGTCACGGGCGACGACGGCGTTGACCGCCCCGATCTTCTCGGCGAGCGGCTCGATGATGCGCAGGTTCGCCTGGTGCAGGACGAGTCCGGCGAGGTCCTCGGGGGCGAGTCCCGCGCGCTCGCAGGCCTTGCGGGCGATGGCCGGGAGCTGGGTGGTCGCCCAGCGGTAGACGCTCTGCCCCTCCTGTGCGAACCGCGAGGGCGTGCCCTCGATCCGCACCGCGTTGCCCATCTCGGGCACCGATCCCCACAGCACCGGGCCGATCCCCGGGTCGTCGGACGCCTCGACCACGGCGGCCCCCGCCCCGTCGCCGACGAGCACACAGGTCGTACGGTCGCTCCAGTCCGCCACGTCGGACATCTTGTCGGCGCCGATGACGAGGGCGCGGGTCGCGGCGCCCGCGCGTACGGCGTGGTCCGCGGTGGCCAGCGCGTGGGTGAAGCCCGCGCAGACGACGTTGATGTCCATGGCGGCCGGCGAGGGGACGCCGAGCCGGTTGGCGACGCGGGCGGCCATGTTCGGGGAGCGGTCGACGGCCGTGGAGGTGGCGACCAGGACCAGGTCGATGTCGCTCGGGGTCAGGCCCGCGGCGGCGAGCGCCTTGGCGGCGGCGTGCGCGGCCAGCTCGTCGACGGGCTCGTCGGGACCCGCGATGTGCCGTGTGCGGATGCCCACCCGGCTTCTGATCCACTCGTCGTTGGTGTCGACCAGGGCCGCCAGGTCCTCATTGGTGAGCACCTTGGCGGGCTGGTAGTGACCGACGGCGGCGATCCGTGAGCCGTTCATGGGTGGGTCCCCCTCGTTGCCTTGGGTAGCGGGATCCTCCAGTGTGATCAGTGACCCATCGGTACGACGGCAGGTGATGCCACAGGATTGGGGCGCCAGGCTTGTCGGCTTCTGTCAGACCCGCCGGGCAGCCGAACAGTCATCCCGTGAACAGCTGAGTCGCTTTCTGTACGAGTTCGTAGACCCCGTAGGCGAGCGGCGCCCCCACCCAGAGCCAGGCGAAGGCGATCAGGGGCCGCCGGTCGCGCGTACCGCCGGCTGTTTCAGGCGGACTGCTGGACATCCGAGGCCTCCCTGGGTGCGGGAATGTGGTGGCGGGCGTGGACGGGTCGTACGAGCTCGTTGGCGACGAACCCGACGGCGAGCAGCCCGATCATGATCAGGAACGACAGGCCGTAGAGCGAGGCGCCGTGCTTGCCCGCCTCCTCCTGCCGGTCGGCGATCCAGTTCACGATCAGCGGGCCCAGGACACCCGCCGTGGACCAGGCGGTGAGCAGCCGGCCGTGGATCGCGCCGACCTGGTAGGTGCCGAAGAGGTCCTTCAGATAGGCGGGGATGGTCGCGAAGCCGCCGCCGTAGAAGGAGAGGATCACCAGCGCGCAGAGGATGAAGACCGGCTTGGAGGAGTCGCCGACCCAGGCGATGGTGGCGTACATCAGCGCGCCGACGCCGAGATAGACGCGGTAGATGTTCTTGCGTCCGATCAGGTCGGACGTCGAGGACCAGCCGATGCGGCCCGCCATGTTGGCCGCGGAGAGCAGCGCGACGAATCCGGCGGCGGCCGAGACCGACACCGGGGTCGAGGTGTCCGCGAAGAAGTCCGTGATCATCGGGGCGGCCTTCTCCAGGATGCCGATGCCCGCGGTCACGTTCATACAGAGGATCAACCACAGGCACCAGAACTGCGGGGTGCGTACGGCGTTCCGGGCCGAGACCTGTACTCCGTCGAGTGAGCTGGGGCCGGTCGCGACGGGCTTCTCGGACCGCGGCACCCGCACCAGCAGCACGCCGAGCGACATGAAGACGGCGTACGTCAGCCCGTGCACCAGGAAGGCGAGCGCGATCCCGGAGGAGTCGGAGCCGAAGGACTCCAGCATCTGCGCGGACCACGGCGAGGCGATCAGCGCGCCGCCGCCGAAGCCCATGATCGCGATGCCGGTGGCCATGCCCGGCCTGTCCGGGAACCACTTGATCAGGGTCGAGACGGGCGAGATGTAGCCGATGCCGAGGCCTATGCCGCCGACGAATCCGTAGCCGAACACGATCAGCCAGTACTGCTCGGTGGCGGCGCCGAGCGAGGCGATCAGGAAGCCGGAGGAGAAGCAGACGAGGGCGACGGTCATCGCCCAGCGCGGCCCGTTGCGCTCCACGAGTGTGCCGCCGAACGCGGCGGACAGGCCGAGCATGACTATGCCGAGCTGGAAGGGCAGCGCGCTCTGGGTACCGCTGAGGTCGAGGGCGGATTCCAGGGGCGGCTTGAAGACGCTCCAGGCGTAGGCCTGGCCGATGGAGAGGTGGACTGAGAGGGCCGCGGGCGGGACGAGCCAGCGGCTCCAGCCGGGGGGTGCGACAGGGGGGCTCATGATCCGGAACGATAGGAAGCGGTTGTCCGTTCGGGAACCCGCGCGGCAGGAACTCGTCGACCGTATGCGATGAGCGGTACGCCCGACGCGACGAACGGCGGCCGGGGCCCGACGAACGGTTCACGCCGACGTGATCGCGCCATCAGCTCCGGGCCCGCGCGCGAGGACCGTCCGGACGTGGCACCGGGCGAGGCTCCGCAGGCCCCTCCGGGCGCGACAGGGCGCGACGGAGGACGCGGCGGTGCACCGCGGAGGGCACAGCGACCGCCACCCCGGAGGGCATGGCGCCCGACGCCCGGGAGAAGCCGCGCAAAGGCAGCGCAAAGGCAGCGTTGTCAGCCACCGGTGTGCCGTCCCAGCCCTTGCCGCCCATCATTCCATCCTGTAGACAATATTTCGTCGACAGAGTTCGGCAGTTCCTCGGTACCCTCGACCGAACGGAGCGCCACACAGTGAAAGTCGCAGTTCTGGGCGCCGGTGCGATCGGCGCCTACGTCGGCGCCGCGCTGCACCGCGCAGGCGCCGATGTGCACCTCGTCGCCCGTGGACCACATCTCGCGGCCATGAGGCAGCACGGAGTCCGCGTGCTCAGCCCCCGTGGTGACTTCACCGCGCGTGCCCACGCCACCGACGACCCGGCCGACATCGGCCCGGTCGACTACGTCTTTCTGGGTCTGAAGGCCAACTCGTACGCGGCGTGCGGGCCGCTGATCGAGCCACTGCTGCACGACAGGACGGCGGTCATCGCCGCGCAGAACGGCATCCCCTGGTGGTACTTCCACCAGCACGGCGGGCCGCACGACGGCCACCGTGTCGAGAGCGTGGACCCCGACGGCGCGGTCAGTGCGGTGCTCGCGCCCGAACGGGCCATCGGATGCGTGGTGTACGCCGCGACGGAGCTGGAAGGACCGGGAGTCGTACGCCACTTGGAAGGCACCCGGTTCTCCGTCGGCGAACCCGACCGGTCGCTGTCCGCGCGCTGCGAGGCGTTCAGCGGGGCCATGCGGGAGGGCGGGCTCAAGTGCCCGGTCGAGCGGGACCTGCGCAACGACATCTGGCTCAAGCTGCTCGGCAACATCTCCTTCAACCCGATCAGCGCGCTGTCCCGCGCGACGATGCGGCAGATGTGCCTGCATGGCGGCACCCGCGAGGTCATCGAGATCATGATGGCCGAGACGCTCGCGGTCGCCGAGGCCCTGGGCTGCGAGGTGGGCATCTCCATCGAGCGGCGCATGGCGGGCGCGGAGCGCGTCGGCGACCATCGCACCTCCACGCTCCAGGACCTGGAGCGCGGCAGACCACTCGAACTCGACGTGCTGCTCGCGGCCGTCGTGGAGCTGGCGGAGATCACCGGGGTCCCGGTGCCGACACTCCGTACCGTCCACGCCATCTCGGACCTGCTCGCGCTGCGGACCGCGGCATGAGAAGACCCGAACCGCAGGTGCACGCGGGGCTCGCGGACCCGCCGTTCCCGGACGTCGGCAACGACATCGCGCTGACCCACGCGGTCGGCCGGGAGATCATCCACGCGGGGCTCGCCGACCATGCCTTCATCGCGCGGGCGACGAACGGCTTCGAGGAGTACAGACGGCTGGTCGAGCCGTGGACACCGTCGCTGGCCGCGAAGGTGACGGGCGTACCGGTCTCCGCCGTACGGGAGTTGGCGCGGGTGTACGCCCGGCCGGACCGGAGGCCCGCCGTCGTCGAGCACCGCGACGGCGATGGGACCGAGCACGTGCGCGCGCTGGCCAACCTGTCGCTGCTGACCGGGCGCGCGGGCGGCGGGGGCGGGCGCCGGACGGCCTTCCACCTGGTGCGGCACGACCCGCCCGTCGCCCTGACCGACGAGCGCTACCCCGTCCGGCTCACCACGGGGCGCCGTCTCACCGCTGTGCGCGGCGGCGCCGTGCCGTCGCCGCTCCGCCGGAGCGGGTGCGTGGAGCTGTGCCCGGAGGACGCGGAGCGCTACGGCGTGGTCGTGGGCGAGGAGGTCAGGGTCTCCTCACGGCAGGGCTCGCTGGTGACGGCGGTGTGGGTCGACACCGAGCTGCGGCCCGGGCTGGCGTTCAGGGCGGCCACGCACGTTCCCGACGAGGTGGACACCGGTCTGCTGACGATCGGGGCGAACTGTCCGATCGCCGGTACGGCGGAGTTCACGGCGTCGGCGATCCGGATCGAGCGGCTGCCCGCCGGGACCCGGCGGCCGGCGGACGAGGGGGTGGAGTGGGCCGCCGACCGATCCCGCACGTGCAGGACAATGGACGGGTGAGGGCCGCCTCGCCGGACGACGGTCCGGCGGGCCGTCGCGACCTCCACGGCAAGGGCCGCTTCGGCCACCAGCACGCACAGAACCGGGGCTGATCAGCATGGGACGAGTCACGGAACGACGCAAGGTGCTCCGTATCCGGGACGGGGCTGCCTCCACCCGTCCGGACACGCTCGTCGCCGAGGAACCCCTGGAGATCCGCCTCAACGGCAAAGCCCTCGCCATCACGATGCGCACCCCGGGCGACGACTTCGCGCTGGCGGCGGGCTTCCTGGTCAGCGAGGGGGTGCTGGGCAGGGCGGACGAGTTGCGGAACATCGTGTACTGCGCGGGCGCCACAGTGGACGGCTCCAACACGTACAACATCGTCGACGTGCGGACGGCCCCGGGCCTGGTGATGCCCGACATCACGCTCGAACGCAACGTGTACACGACGTCCTCCTGCGGTCTGTGCGGCAAGGCGAGCCTGGACGCGGTCCGCACCACGGCCCGCTGGACGATCAACGACACTCCCCCGGTGCGGCTGGAGCCCGAGTTGCTGGCCCGCCTCCCCGACCGGCTGCGGGCGGCGCAGCAGGTCTTCGACCGGACCGGGGGTCTGCACGCGGCGGCGCTCTTCACCGAGGAGGGCGAGCTCGTCGACGTACGGGAGGACGTGGGCCGGCACAACGCGGTCGACAAGCTGGTCGGCCGCGCCCTCCAGAACGGCACGCTGCCGCTGTCCCGGACGGTTCTGCTGGTCTCGGGACGGGCCTCCTTCGAGCTGGCGCAGAAGGCGGTGATGGCGGGCATTCCGGTGCTCGCGGCCGTCTCGGCCCCGTCGTCCCTCGCGGTCGACCTGGCCGCGGAGACGGGCCTGACGCTGGTCGGGTTCCTGCGCGGCGCCTCCATGAACGTGTACGCGGGCGAGCACCGGATCGCCCTGCGGGCCGCAGCCTCCCAGGGCTGACCGGTTCCCCCGCGTCACGGCGGCGGGGCCTCGAACGGCGGGGAGCGCCCCCTGCGCCGGAGAGGCCCCGCCTCAGCCCCGGCGTCACCGCGCGGCCCCGGAGTTGCCTCGCAGTCCCGGCTTCACCCCGCGACCCCACTGTCACCCCGCGGTGAAGCGCACCTCTGACGAACTCACGACCGTGCCGAGGCGCGGGAAGTTGAGGCCGACGGCCGCCGCGTGCTCGGGGGCTGTCAGGGCGGCCATGGCGTCCTCGACGAAGACGAGTTCGTAGCCGAGGTCACCCGCGGCGCGGGCGGTGGACTCGACGCCCAGATTGGTGGCGACGCCCCCGAACACCAGGGTGGTGACGGCGCGTTCGCGCAGCCGCTCGTCGAGTCCGGTGCCCTGGAAGGCGCCGATCGTCCGCTTCACGATCTCGACGTCACCCTCAGTCGCGAGCCCGGCGACGAGTTCACTACCGGGAGGCTGCCGGGGAATCCCGGGCCGCTCCACCCGGACGAGCACGACGAGCGCCCCCGCCTTGCGGAAGCCGGCCGCCAACTCCTCGGCCACGGCGAGGACTTCGGTTCCCTTGCGGGGTTCGAGGGGCAGCCCGACGATGCGGTCCATCAGGTCGACGAGCACCAGGGCGGTGCGTGCGGGGTCGAGAGCGAGCCGGGGTTCGACTTCGGGTGCGGTCATGACGGAACGTTAGCCCGGCTCAGCCGTCCGTACCGGAAATCCGGATCAACAAACCCATGAACTGCTCCCGCTCGGCCGCCGAGAACGACGCGAGGAGTTCGTCGTTCGCGGCCCGCACCGCCTGCTCGCAGCGCTTCAGGAGGCGGCGCCCCTCCTCGGTGATCGACACCGCGTTCTTGCGGCGGTCCCCGGGGTCCGGCTCCCGGACGGCCAGGCCGGCGGACTGAAGGTCGTTGAGGACACCGACCAGGTCCTTGGGGTCGAGCCGGATACCGCGCCCGAGCTCCGCCTGGGCGACGGGCCCGAGCTCACAGATCGCGGAGAGCGCCACGTGGTGCCAGATCTTCATGCCCTCGGCGGCCAGGGCCTCGGCGACGAGCGCGCGGCCGTGGGCGGCCGCCCGGCTGAGCAACCAGCTCGGGAGGACACGAATGGCGGACAAGGGCGCAGACACACAAGCATCCTATCCAATAATCATTGGACATCCCAACGGTTCTTCGCATATCGTTGGGACTCCCAACGAGTCATCGCCTCAGGAGGACGCTGCGTGACCGCACCACGGAGCAACCCCGGCGAAGCGATACCCCGGCCCTGATACCTCGTCATCAGATGTCCAGACGTACGAAGGGCAGGGCCGCACCATGCCGTCGAGTCTCCGTGCTCGTCTCAGATTGACCCTCACCGTCGCGCTCACCACCGCCTCGCTGCTCGCGCTGCCCGCTCCGGCCGGAGCCGAACCGGTGGCGGCGGCCGGTGAGTTCGAGCAGCAGGTGCTCTTCAAGGCCTCGCAGGATCCCGGCTACGCCTGCTTCCGCATCCCGGCCGTCGTCCGGACGGCCAAGGGCACTCTGCTGGCGTTCGCCGAGGGCCGGGTCCTCAACTGCGGGGACGCGGCCGACATCGACATCGTGGTCAAGCGGTCCACCGACGACGGGCGCACCTGGAGCGCCCTCCAGGTCGTCAACGACGGCGACGGCGACACCCACGGCAACCCGGCGCCCGTCGTGGACCGCGAGACCGGCCGCGTCCTCCTGGCCGAGACGTACAACACGGGCCGTGCCGACAGTGCGAACTGCGCGGTCCCCTGCGACCGCACCCCGCACATGCAGCACAGCGACGACGACGGCCTCACCTGGTCACAACCGCGCGACCTGAGCGACGAGCTCCTCCCCGCCAAGTGGAACTCCTGGTATGCCACAGGTCCCGTGCACGGCCTCCAGCTCACCGCGGGCGCGCACGCGGGCCGGCTGGTCTTCGGTGTCAACACCGAGACCTGGGAGGGGAACCGGCCCACCGCCAACCACGCCGCGCTGATCACCAGCGACGACGGCGGCGACCACTGGCAGATCGGCGCGACGGACTCGTGGCCCATCTCGGACGACGGGACCTTCCGCCAGAAGCCGTCCGAGATCGCGCTCACGGAACGCGCGGACGGCTCGGTCCTGGTCAGCGGGCGCGAGCAGGACGGCACCGACCTCGGCCACCGCACCCAGGCCGTCAGCTCCGACGGCGGCGACAGCTTCACCGCGCCCTTCGAGGAGATCCCGGACTTCTACGCGCCCCAGGTCCAGGGCTCCCTGCTGCGCCTCGGCGACCGGCTGCTGCTCGCCTGCCCGGGTGACCCGGACCGCCGCAGGACCATGATGATCCGCTCCTCGTACGACGACGGGGCCACCTGGGAGAGCGTGGACCGCGGCACGGTCGTCACCAAGGACTGGGCCGGCTACTCGGACCTGGTGGAGATCGGTTCCGGCACGGCGGGCCTGCTGTACGAGGGCGGCGCGGTCGACGCGCGCGACGAGATCCGCTTCGCCCGGTTCACCGAGGACTGGCTGACGCCCAGCCGCGGCCCGGACCCGACGACGATCGACTTCGCGCCGGGCGCCGAGCCGGCCACGGCCCTGGGCGGCCCCGAGGAGACGCCGGGCGTCCTGGGCGACGCGCTCCGGTTCGACGGCGCCGACGACGCCGTACGACTGCCCTACCGGAAACAACTCCCGCTCGGCTCCAAGGCCTTCACGGCCTCCCTGTGGTTCCGCTACTCGGCCACCACCGGTGAACAGCCGCTGCTGTGGATGGGCGGCTCCGGCAACTCGCAGCCGCAGGTGTGGCTGCGGGGCGAGCCCGCCAACAACCGGATCACCGGGCTGATCACCACCAGGGACGGCGCGGCGGCCCCCACCACCACGTCCGTGCGCACCACGGGCGCGTACAACGACGGGAAGTGGCACCATCTGGCGCTGCGCCGCGGCAACGGGCGGCTCACGCTGTTCATCGACGGTACGGCGACCAGCTCGCCCGACCTGCCCGGCTCGGTCAGCCGGAACTCGCCCTTCGGCGTGCATGTCGGCCAACGGATGGACGGCCGGGCGCACTTCACCGGCTCGATCGACGAAGTACGGCTCGACGCGCGGGCGTTGAGCGACGACGAGGTGAGGTCACTGCGCATGTACGGCGTTCTCCCTGTGACGCGGGACACCGTGCTGTGGCTGCCCATGGACCACACGCGGAGCGCCCGCTAACGTCCCGTGCGTGCCAGACGACGCAGGAGCACGACGGCGGAACGGGATCGGGCTCGGCATCCTGCTGGCCCTGGTCTGCGCGGCCGCGCTGCTCATCGCCCTCCCGGACGACGACCGGGAGGGCGGCGGCACGTGCACGGCCCGTACGTTCACGTCCTGGGCCGCCGAGAAGCCGCTCACGGACGAGTTCGCGCGGTACGGGGACGACGCCTCCCGCAATGACGACTGGACCGGCGGGGACGGCACACACTCGGTGCGGCTGCCGGACGGGCGGCTGCTGTGGCTGTTCTCCGACACCTATCTCGGCCAGGTGTACGCACCGCCGAACCCGGTGGGCGAGTCCTACGCCTGGCGTGACGTCTCGACTCCGCTGGTGCGCAACTCGGCCGTGGTGATGTCGGAGTCCGGACGCCTGGAGAGCACGCTCGCCGCCCCCGTCTTCCCCGACCCGGCGCCGCAGCAGTGGCGCTGGCCGGTCGCGGCCCGCGTCGAGCCGCGCTCCCCCGGCTCCTCCGAGCAGGTCGTACGCGTCCTGCTGTGGACCCGCACGGCGGGCCAGGCCCCGTGGATCTACGGGGTGCCCACCGCCACCGAGGTCGCCACGCTCTCCCTCCCGGACCTGCGGGTCGAGGGCATCACGACGATCCTGGACCAGCGTTCCGTCGAGGACCCCGCCCGGCGCGTGCTGTTCGGCACCACGGCGGTCGACGAGGGCGACTGGACGTACGTCTTCGGCGGCGACGACGCGCAGGCCACCTCCCAACCCGCCTCGAAGGCGTACGTGGCGCGGGTGCCGCGCGGCGGACTCGCGGACCCGGGGGCCTGGGAGTACTGGGACGGCGAGCGCTGGACGGTGCGGGCGGCTCCCCGGCCGGTCCTCGGGGACGGGCAGCTGACGGGGGTGGGCAGCGCGTTCAGCGTGGTGCGCGACGACGGGACGTACGTGCTGTTCACGATGGCGACGGGTGCCGCGGGCCTGACGACGGTCACGTCCTACTGGGCGTGTTCGCCGACGGGCCCGTGGCACGGGCCCACCCGGAGCTTCAGTCCGGAACTCCCCCAGGGCGAGGTGGCGGCGTACAACCCGCAGGTGCACGCGGAACTGAGTGACGATGACCGGGTCGTGCTGAGCTACGACGTCAACTGGCTGGACGCGACGGGCACTTCCGCGCAGGCGAACCTCAGCCGGAACGTGTCGCTGTACCGGCCACGATTCGTGACTCTGCGGCTGGGATCCGCTCGCTGACCACCTCGGGATCACGGGAACGCCGCTTGGCGATCACCGCGCAGACCATCAACTGCATCTGGTGGAAGAGCATCAGCGGCAGCACGGCGAGCGAGGCGTGCGCGCCGAACAGCACGCTGGCCATGGGGAGTCCGGAGGCGAGGGACTTCTTCGAACCGGCGAACTGGATGGTGATCCGGTCCTCCCTGTTGAAACCCAGCGCCCTCGCGCCGTACCAGGTGAGCGCGAGCATCACGGCCAGCAGCACGGCCTCGACGACCAGCAGCCCGGCGAGGCGGACGGCGCTGACCTGGTGCCAGATGCCCTGCACCATGCCCTCGCTGAACGCCGTGTAGACGACGAGGAGGATCGAGCCGCGGTCGACGTACCCGAGGACCTTCTTGTGCCGCGCGATGAAGGTGCCGACCCAGCGCCGCAGCACCTGTCCGGCGACGAAGGGCACGAGCAGCTGGAACACGATCTCGATGAGCGAGTCGGCCGAGAAACCGCCGCCGCTGCCGCCGAGCAGTGAGGCCGCGAGCAGCGGGGTGACCACGATGCCGGCCAGCGAGGAGAAGGATCCGGCGCAGATCGCCGCGGGCACGTTGCCGCGTGCCATCGAGGTGAACGCGATCGACGACTGGATCGTCGACGGGACGAGCGTGAGGAACAGCAGGCCCTGGTACAGCGGATCGGTCAGGAACACCGGTACCAGGCCGCGCGCGGCGAGGCCGAACAGCGGGAACGCCACGAAGGTGCAGACAAGGACCGTGATGTGCAGCCGCCAGTGGCGCAGCCCCTCCATCGCCTCACGGGTGGAGAGCCGCGCCCCGTAGAGGAAGAACAGGAAGGCGATGGCGGCGGTCGACGCACCCGAGGCGACCTCGGCGCCCGTACCCCGCGCCGGGAGGAGGGCGGCCAGGCCCACTGTCCCGAGCAACAGCAGGATGTACGGGTCGACGGGCATCCAACTCGGCCACTTCAGGCGTGTCACGGTTCTCCACTGCTTCGTTCTGTGCGCGGTTCAGTACGTCGTCGTCTGAGGTCGGCTCGTGCCCTCTCCATCGTCCTCCTCCGCGGCGCAATCGGGAATCCTTCATACTGCTCTGACTGTCATCACGTTTCGCGATAAGCTCCGGACCATGTACGACCCGTCCCAACTGCGTACCTTTCTCGCGGTCGCGCAAACTCTGAGCTTCACCCGGGCCGCCCAGCGCCTGGGGGTGCGGCAGTCCACGGTCAGCCAGCACGTACGCCGCCTGGAGGACGCCGCCGGACGGCAGTTGTTCACGCGCGACACGCACTCCGTGGAGCTCACGGAGGACGGCGAGGCGATGCTCGGCTTCGCGCGCCGGCTGATGGACGTGCAGGAGCAGGCGACGGCGTTCTTCACCGGGACCCGGCTGCGCGGCCGGCTGCGCTTCGGGGCGTCCGAGGACTTCGTCCTCACCCGGCTGACGGAGATCCTGGAGGGCTTCCGGTACGACCATCCCGAGGTGGACCTGGAGCTGACCGTCGAACTGTCCGGCACACTCCACGAACACCTCGCGGCCGGAAAGCTGGATCTGGTGCTGGCGAAGCGGCGTCCCGAGGATCCGCGCGGCGAACTCGTCCGGCACGACCGCCTGGTGTGGATCGGCGCGGAACGCCTCCGCCTCGACCCCGACCGCCCGGTCCCGCTGATCGTCTACCCGCCGCCGGGCATCACCCGTGCGCTCGCCCTGGAGGCCCTGGAGCGCCAGGGCCGGTCATGGCGCATCGCGTGCACGAGCGGCAGCCTCAACGGCCTCGTCGCGGCGGCCCGTGCGGGTCTCGGCGTCATGGCCCACTCACGGGGCCTGATCCCGCCCGGCCTGGTCCGGGTCCCGGGGCGGGCGGGGCTTCCGGAGCTGGGCGAGGTCGACTTCGTCCTGGTGCACGGGCGGCGGCGGACGTCGGCGCAGGGTGCGGCGGACGCGCTGGCGGCGGCGATCCTCGGGGGCGGGGACCGGCTGCGCCGACCGGAGGGCCGCGGGGTCAGCGCGCGAACCCCGCGTAGGTGAGCTGTTTGACGCGACGGAGGAAGGGCGTTGTCTCGACGTGCCTGACTCCTTCCAGACTCCCGAGCCTGCCGCTGAGGTAGGCGTAGAGATCGGCCGTGTCGCGCACGACGGCGGTCACGACGATGTTCGAGGAGCCCGCCGTCGCCGAGGCGAAGGCGACCTCGGCGTGGGTGGCCAGGGCCTGGCCGACGGTGTGCAGGGCGTCGGGGGCCGTGGTGATCCACAGGAGGGCGGCGAGGGGGTAGCCGAGGATCTCGGAGTGGTACTCCACGTCGATGTAGACCGCACCGGAGGCGAGCAGCCCGGCCAGGCGGCGTTTGACGGCGGACTCGGAGTGCCCTGTGGCCCTCTGGAGTTCGGGGTAGGTGGCCCGCCCGTCGCGTTCGAGGGCGGCGATCAGCGGCTCGTCCTCGGGGGCGATCCGGACGGGCCCGGAGGTGGCCGGCGGCGAGGGCCGCAGCGCCGCGGTCTGCTCCTCGGTCAGCACCTCGAACTTGGCGATCCAGCCCGCCGGTCCGCCGTAGAAGCGGTGCAGCAGCTGGTGGGCGCGGATCTCCATGATGCTCGGGGTGCGCGGCAGCTTGCCGAGCAGCAGTTCGTCATGGTCGCCGGGGTGGCGCGGGCGGGTGATGCACACCACCTCGGTGCCTCCCGAAGCGAGCCCGATCCAGGCGGTGTCGGGACGCTTGGCGAGCGCGTCCGCGATGGTCCCGGCATTGTCGGGGGCGCAGCGCAGCCGCAGGATCCACTGGTCCTGGCCCAGCCGTTCCGCGTCGCGGACGGCGACGACGCGGAGACCGCCCTCGGCGCACAGCCTGCGGTAGCGCCGCGCGATGGTCTGGTCGGAGACACCGAGCAACGCCGCGATCCGGCTGAAGGAAGCACGGCCGTCCACCTCGAGGGCGGACACCAGCCGCAGGTCCAGCTGGTCGAAGGTGTCGGATTCCATGTCCATCGACTCTGCTCCCGTCGGATTTCGACGCTCGGGCGTCCACGGCCACCGCGATCGTCCGGCGCGGCCTCATCGTACGGAGGCATAGGCATCCGGAACACAGGGGAGTCGAGGACATGGGTAAATGGGGGCCGCTCACAGCGGTGTGCCTGGGGACGTTCATGCTGCTGCTGGACGTGACGATCGCGATCGTGGCGCTGCCGGACATGGCGCGGGCGCTGCACGCGTCACTGAGCGAGCTTCAGTGGGTGATCGACGGCTACGCGCTCGCGCTCGGCGCGCTGCTGCTGGCACTCGGCGCGGCGGCCGACGTCCTGGGCCGGCGCCGGGTGCATGTGGCGGGTGTGGTGCTGTTCGCGGTGGCGTCGCTGCTGTGCGGGCTGGCGTCGGAGCCGGGGACGCTGGTGGCCGCGCGGGTCGTGCAGGGGGTGGGTGCGGCGGCGATGCTCGCGACGACCCTGCCGCTGCTCGGCTCGGTCTATCAGGGGCGGGACCGGTCGGCGGCGCTCGGCGTGTGGGGCGCGGTGAGCGGCGGCGCGGCGGCGGTGGGGCCGGTGCTCGGCGGGGTGCTGACCGAGGGGCCCGGCTGGCGGTGGATCTTCTTCGTGAACCTGCCGGTGAGCGTGGCGTCGGTGTGGCTCACCCTGCGGGCGGTGCCGGAGTCGCGCGGCCGGCGCGGGGTGGGGATCGACTGGGCGGGCACGGTGGCGTTCGCCTGCTTCGCGGGGGCGATCACGTACGGGGTGGTGCGGGCGGGGGCCGACGGCTGGACGTCCGCGGTCCCGGCGGGGTCGTTCGTCCTGGCGGGGCTCGCGCTGGTCGCCTTCGTGCTCGTGGAGCGGCGGGTGGCCCATCCGCTGCTCGATCTCTCGCTGCTGCGCGAGCCCGCGTTCGTGGGGGTGATGGTGGGGGCGCTCGCCTTCAACGGGGTCGCGTTCGGCGTGCTGCCGTACACCTCGATCTGGATGCAGACGGTGCTGGGCATGAGCCCGGTGCGCGGCGGGCTCACGCTGCTGCCGTTGACGGGGGCGTCGGTGGTGGTCGCGCTCCTCGCCGGGAAGCTGCTGCACGGGGCTCCGGCGCGGCTGACCATAGGCGGCGGACTGCTGCTGATCGGCTCGGGCACCCTTTGCCAGGCCGTCCTCGACTCGGGCACCGGCTGGACGGTACTGGTGCCGGGATTCGTCCTGGTGGGGATCGGCACCGGACTCGTCAGCCCCGCGATCGCGGGTGCGGCCCTCGCCGCGGTACCACCCGGGCGGGCGGGTATGGCGGGCGGCGCGGTCAACACGGCCCGCCAGCTGGGGTACGCGCTCGGGGTCGCCGTGTTCGGCACCGTGCTGACCTCCCGCATGCGGGACACGCTGTCGCTCGACGAGGCGCACACACTGGCGGGCGGCGGCGCCGGGGCGCTGCGGGGCGAGTTGTCGGAGCGGACCCTGCGGACCGCGTTCACGGCCGGGCTCGACGCGGCCTCGGTGGCGGCGGGGGTCACCGGAGTGACCGCCGCCGTACTGGTTCTGGTGCTCGTACGGACGCCGCGCACCGTGGTGGGCAGGGCGGGGGCGCCGGTGGAGCAGTCGGCGGGAGCGCCCCGCGTATGACGGTGGCGGGGCCTCCGGGATGACGGTGATGGAGTCTCCCCGGTGACAGTCGGTGACCCTCTCGGTGCGGAAGGGGATCCTCCGCATCCGGCATCCGACGCGGGATGGGTCGTACAGATTCGGTGGAGATTACGGGACCGAAACCTACGGAACCGTAGGAGAATCTGTCCGGCCCTTCCCCATGTGCGGGCATTTTCGCGACTGACCAGTAGCGATGCCCCGGCCATCGGCGCTTCGGCCCCCCTCCCGCCCCGCCTCACCTTGGGGTAGCTTTCACGGCGCTGTGCGGAGCGCCACTAGGAGCGGGATTGCGCGAGTTCACCAACCCTCCGTTGGCGTCGGCGCCGCCGGTGGGCGGCCTGGCCGACGTCGTGTTCGACCATGCCCAGGAGGATCCGCTGCACATCGCCCTCGGCCGCAAGGACGACCAGGGGCACTGGCGTGACGTGACCGCCGCCGAGTTCCGCGACGAGGTGCTCGCGCTGGCCAAGGGGCTGCTCGCCCAGGGGATCCGGTTCGGGGACCGGGTCGCGATCATGTGCCGTACGCGCTACGAGTGGACGCTCTTCGACTACGCGCTGTGGACGATCGGCGCCCAGGTCGTCCCCGTCTACTCGACGTCCTCCGCCGAGCAGGTCTTCTGGATGCTGCACGACGCGCAGGTGTCGGCCGTCATGGTGGAGCACGAGGACCACGCGATGACGATCGCCACGGTCGTCGACCGGCTGCCGCAACTGCACAAGCTGTGGCAGCTCGACGAGGGCGCGGTGCACGAGCTGTACGAGGCCGGCGCGCACCTCGACGACGAGGTGGTGCACCGGCACCGGCGCGCGGTCACGCCCGAGTCGGTCGCGACGATCATCTACACCTCCGGCACCACCGGGCGCCCCAAGGGCTGTGTCATCTCCCACGCCAACTTCATGTTCGAGGCGGACACCGTCATCGAGCGCTGGGAGCCGGTCTTCCACTCCAAGCGGGGCGACGAGGCGGCCACGCTGCTGTTCCTGCCGCTCGCGCATGTCTTCGGACGCATGGTGCAGGTCGCCGCGATCCGCGGGCGGGTCAAGTTCGGGCACCAGCCGCAGCTGAACGCGGCGGCCCTGCTGCCGGACCTGGCCGCGTTCCGGCCGACGTTCTTCCTCGCGGTCCCGTACATCTTCGAGAAGGTCTTCAACGCCGCCCGCCGCAAGGCCGAGAAGGAGGGCAGATCGGGCCCCTTCGAGAAGGCCGTCGAGGTCGCCGTCCGGTACGCGGAGGCGATCGAGGAGAAGGCCTGGGACATCGGCCCCGGCCCCTCGGCGAGTCTGCGCGTACAGCACCAGGTCTTCGACAAGCTCGTCTACTCCAAGGTGCGGGCCGCGATGGGCGGCCGGGTCAAGCACGCGATGTCCGGCGGTTCGGCTATGGACCGGCGGCTCGGGCTGTTCTTCGCGGGCGCGGGCGTCTTCATCTACGAGGGGTACGGGCTCACCGAGTCCACGGCGGCGGCGACCGCCAACCCGCCCGAGCGCACCCGGTTCGGCACCGTGGGGCAGGCCATCCCCGGCACCACCGTGCACATCGCGGACGACGGCGAGATCTGGCTGCGCGGCGCCAACCTCTTCCAGGGCTACCTGAACGACCCCAAGGCAACCGACGCCACCCTGCACGAGGGCTGGCTCGCCACCGGCGACCTGGGCTCGCTCGACGAGGACGGCTACCTCACCATCACCGGGCGCAAGAAGGAGATCCTGGTGACCTCCGGCGGCAAGAGCGTCTCGCCCGGAGTACTGGAGGAGCGCGTACGCGACCATCCGCTGGTCGCCCAGTGCATCGTGGTCGGCAACGACCGCCCCTACATCGCCGCGCTCGTCACCCTCGACTCCGAGGCGGTCGAGCACTGGCTCCAGATGCGCGCCAAGCCGCGGCTGCCCCCGGCCGACCTGGTGCGCGACCCCGACCTGGAGACCGAGGTGCGGCGCGCGGTGGTGGCCGCGAACACACTGGTATCGCAGGCCGAGTCGATCCGGACGTTCCGGATACTGGCCAACCAGTTCACCGAGGAGCACGGCCTGCTGACGCCTTCGCTGAAGCTGAAGCGAAAGGCCATCGAGAACGCGTACTCCTCGGAGGTCGAGGCACTGTACCGGGCCTGAGCCCGGTGGGACGGCGCCCCGAGCCCTGCCCTCCGGCTGACCTGACGGTCCGTCACTTGTCGCTGCGTCAGATATTGACGGTCCGTCAGATCCCACGCACACTTCGGTCACTCGCTACGGAGGGGGACCGACCGTGTCGCGACCGATCCGCACCATCGCCGCCACCGCCGCCGCACTGCTGCTGACCGTCACCGCCTGCAACTCGGCTTCCAGCGGCGGGAGTTCGGACAATGCGGGCAGCTCCGTGCGCGGGGTGACCGACGACTCGATCAAGGTCGGCGGAATCGTCTCGATGACGACCGCCACGGGCTACTCGAAGAAGGACACCGACCTCGGCGCGAAGGCCCGCTTCGACCGGGCGAACGCGGAAGGCGGGGTCAACGGCCGGACGGTCGACTACCTGGGCGCCGAAGACGACGGGCAGGACCCGGCCAGGAACCTGGCCGCCGCCCGCAAACTCGTGCAGCAGGACAAGGTGTTCGCGATCGCGCCGATGAGTTCGACGACCTTCTCCGGCGCCGACTTCCTGCAACAGCAGAAGGTCCCCACCTTCGGCTGGGGCACGCTGCCGTCCTTCTGCGGGCCCGCCTACATCTACGGCTTCGGCGGCTGCATGGTGCCGATGCCCGGCGGCACCATCTCGCAGACCTGGCCCGAGGGCCTCAAACAGGTGACGGGCGGCTCGGCCGGAAAGTCCGTGGCGATCCTGGCCAACGACAGCGACGCCGGCACCTTCGCCATCCGCACGTACAGGCAGAGCTTCGCCTCGGCGGGCTACCAGGTGACCTTCGCGAAGTCGTCCGTGCCCGCGGGCGCCGTGCCGAGCGACTGGTCGGCCTACACGAAGGAGATCCTGCGCAGCGACGGCGGCAAGGCGCCGGACGCGGTCGTCTCCGTGATGCAGACCCCGTACAACATCGGCCTGTTCACCGCGCTCAAGCGCGCCGGATACGAGGGCCTGCTCACCGACCCCACCGACTACGACCCCTCGCTGCTCGCCAACAGCGCGACGCGGAAGGCGCTCGACGGGGTGCACATCCTGCTGTCGTTCCAGCCGTTCGAGCAGGACAGTGCCGCGATGGCACGGTTCAAGGAGGACATCAGGAAGGCGGCGGGCAAGGAGGTCCCCCTGAACATGCACATGATGACGGGGTACATGTCCGCCGATCTCTTCCTCGCCATCGCCCACAAGGCGGGCAAGGACCTGACGGTGGCGTCCTTCCAGAAGGCCGGGCAGAGCTTCTCCGACACGGACACGATGGTCGGCGACCGCAGCGAACCCCGGGGACAGCGGGAGTCGTTCGGCTGCGGAGCCCTCGTGCAGCTCAAGGACGGCGCGTACGCCGTGTCGGCGCCGTTCAGGTGCTACTCGCCCATTCCCTTCAAGTAGCCGGTCACCAGAGGGACTTGGAATGTCTGACCTGCTGGGATTCGTGCTGAGCGGACTGGTCTCGGGCGCGCTGTACGCACTGCTCGCGACCGGGCTCGTCCTTTCCTACTCCGCCTCGGGCCTGTTCAACTTCGCGCACGGCGCCACCGCGTATCTCTGCGCGCTCGCCTTCTACGAACTCCACACGGGCCTCAGGTGGCCCGCCCTGCCGACGGCCGTGCTGGTGGTGGGCGTGCTGGCGCCCGCCCTGGGCTGGGGGCTTGACCGGCTGATGTTCCGCAAGCTCGCGCGGGTGGGCGAGACGGCCCAGATCGTCGCCACCATCGGCCTGTTGGTGGCGCTGCCCGCGCTGGGGCTCTGGATCGTGGAGCTCCTCAGGAACGCCGGGGTGTCCGTCAGGCCCGCCGAGAACCAGTTCGGACTGCCCGGCGTCGGACCGAGCCCGGCGAAGTCCTGGCAGCTGATGGACGGAGTCGGGGTCGACTCCGACCAGTTGATCACCTGGGTGGCGACAGCCGTCGTCGCGGTCGGCCTCTGGGTGCTGATGCGGCACACCCCGCTGGGGCTGAAACTCCGGGCGTCGGTGGACAACCGGTCCCTCGTGGAGCTCCGCGGCATGAGCGCGGACCGGCTGTCGTCCCTCGCGTGGATGCTGTCGTCGGCACTCGCCGGCCTCGCGGGCGTCCTCGCCACTCCCCTGCTCGGCCTGTCCGCCCACGACTTCACCCTCTTCCTCTTCGTCTCGGCCACCGCGGCGGTCCTCGGCCGCTTCGTGTCCGTCCCGCTCGCCTTCGCGGGTGGACTGGGTCTCGGGGTGCTGCAGAACCTGGTCGCCGGATACGCCACGTTCGCCGAGCGCGTCACCGGATTCCGTACGGCGGTTCCGTTCCTGATCCTCTTCGCGGGACTGCTGGTGCTGACGCGACGACAGCGGACGGCGGGCACGGCGGCGGCGACGGATCCACCGCCGGTGGACTACCTGGCCGGGCTGTCGTGGGTACGGCGCTGGGGGCCCTGGGCGGTGGCGGCGCTGCTGCTCGCCACCGCCTTCTACACCGTCACGAGCCCTTTCTGGAGCGGCGTCCTCGACCAAGGGCTCGCCCTGTCCCTGGTGTTCGTCTCCTTCACGGTGGTCACCGGGCTCGGTGCGATGGTGTCGCTGGCGCAGGCGACGTTCGTGACGGGCGCGGCGCTGGTGGCGGGGCTGCTGATGAGCCATGGCTGGCCGTTCGTGGCCGCCGCGGCGGTGGGCACCTGCGCGGCTGCGGTGCTGGGCGCGCTGGTGGCGCTGCCCGCCCTGCGGGTGGGCGGCCGTTCCCTCGCGCTCGCGACCCTCGCGCTGGCCTTTCTAGCCGACCAGGTCCTGTTCCAGACGGGCTGGTTGAGGAACGGTGACACCGGCTGGGCGATTCCGCGGCCGGTGTTCGGTCCGGTGGACCTGAGCGACGACCGTGCGATGGGCGTGGCGATGATCGTGCTCGTCGCCCTGGTGGTGGCGGCCCTGAGCGCGCTGCGCGACTCGCCGTCCGGGCGGGCGATGCTCGCGGTCCGCTCCGCTCCGGCGGCGGCGATGGCCTCGGGGGTGTCGGTGATCCGCACCAAGCTGATGCTGTTCACGCTGTCGGCGGGCCTCGCGGGCTTCGGCGGCGTCATGTACGCCTCGTACAGCACCCGCGTCACCGCGACCGACTTCACCGCGATGACCGGCCTGATCTGGCTCGCGGTGGTCGTGGCGGCGGGGGTACGCCGTCCGCAGTTCGCCGTGGTGGCGGGGCTCGTCTACGCCGTCGTACCGCATCTGTTGTCGGACTACGTCACCGAGTCCACGCATCTGCCGGTGGTCCTGTTCGGCCTGGCGGGTCTCGCGCTGGCCAACGACCCGGACGGGTACGCGGCCGCGGTGTCCACCAGGCTGCATCGCAGGCGCACCGCTGCCGCCGCACCGCCGGCACCACACAGGGCGAGCGAGCCGCTCCCCGCGCCGTCCCCCGCCGCCGCCCTCGAACTGCGCGCCGTCCGCGCCGGATACGAGGGCGCGCCCGTCCTGCACGGCGTCGACCTCACCGTCCGCCCCGGCGAGATCGTCGCCCTCCTCGGCCCCAACGGCGCCGGGAAGTCCACCACTTGCCGGGTCGCCGCCGGGGTCCTGACGCCGCTCACCGGCCAGGTGTACGTCGCCGGACGCGACGCCACCCGCGAGGGCGCCGTCACCCGGTCCCGGGCGGGGGTGGTGCTCGCGCCCGAGGGACGCGGGATCTTCCCCTCGCTCACCGTCGAGGAGAACCTCGCCCTGCGGCTGCGCGCGCGGGACGAGCGCGACGCCGTGTACGCCCGCTTCCCGGTCCTCGCCGTACGGCGCGGCGTCCTGGCCGGTTCGCTCTCCGGCGGCGAGCAGCAGTTGCTCGCGCTCGCGCCGCTCCTGCAGAGCCCGCCGAAGGTGCTGATCGCGGACGAACCCTCGCTCGGACTGGCCCCGCGCGTCGTCAAGGAGGTGTTCCTGCTGCTCAACGAGCTGAAGGAGGCGGGCACGGCGCTGCTGCTCGTCGAGGAGAAGGCGTCCGAGGTGCTCGGGGTCGCGGACACGGTCGCGTATCTCACGCGGGGGCGGGTCACCTGGTGCGGTCCGCGCGAGGCGGTGGAGGCGGACCGGCTCACGGAGGCGTACCTGGGGCTCGGGACCGGCGCCGAAAGCTCCCCGCGGCACGGCCCCCGGCGCGAAGGGGTGGTGCGGCCGTGAACGACGATCCGGCTGTCCTGGAGGCCGTGGGCATCGGCGTCCGCTTCGGTGGCGTCCGCGCCCTCGACGGGGTGAGCCTCGCCGTGCGCCCCGGCGAGGTCTGCGGGCTGATCGGTCCGAACGGCGCCGGCAAGACCACCCTGTTCGACGCGCTGTCCGGCATCCGCCGTCCCGACGAGGGGCGCGTCCTGCTCGACGGCGAGGACATCACGCGCCGCTCCCCCGTCTGGCGCGCCCGCCACGGTTTGCGCCGCACCTTCCAGCGGCAGCAGCTCTTCGGCCAGCTCACGGTGGCCGACAACCTGGTGGTCGCGCAGGAGTGGCGCGGGGGCGGCGGCGGTCTGGTGGCGGACCTGCTGGCGGCGCCCACCCGGCGCGGGTACGAGAAGGCCCGCCGGGAACGCGCGGCGGCCGTGCTGCGCGATTGCGGGCTCGACGAAGTCGGCGAGGAGTACGCCGGAACCCTCCCCGTCGGTCGGGCGCGCATGGTCGAACTGGCGCGTGCGGTCGCGGAGCCGCCGAGGGTGCTGCTGCTGGACGAGCCCGCGAGCGGAATGACGGACGACGAGATCGTCCAGCTGTCGTCCGTCGTGCGTCACCTCTCGGCCGAGGAACACTGCGCCGTACTCCTCGTCGAGCACAACGTCGCCTTCGTCATGGAACTCTCCACCCGTGTGGTCGTCCTCGACCTCGGCCGGATCCTCGCCGAGGGAACACCCGCCGAGGTGCACGCCGACCCCAGGGTCAGGCAGGCTTATCTGGGATCTGTTTCCGGCCAATCCGGGGCTCGCCGCGCCGGTCCACGGGGTGAATCGACCGACAAGGAATGCGACACGGCCGGTGATCGTTGACGATGGAGGTTCCACCCGACGACTGAAGGATCGAGAGCTCGTGAGCAAGGTCCCCCCGATCATCCTGAACAACGGCGTCGAGATGCCGCAGCTCGGTTTCGGCGTCTGGCAGGTGCCGGACGACGAGGCGGAGAGGGCGGTCGCCACCGCGCTGGAGGCCGGGTACCGCAGCATCGACACGGCCGCGATCTACGGCAACGAAGAGGGCACCGGCAGGGGTCTCGCCGCCTCCGGAGTCGCCCGCCAGGATCTCTTCGTCACCACCAAGCTGTGGAACAGCGACCAGGGGTACGACTCGACCCTGCGCGCGTTCGACACCTCACTCGACAAGCTCGGCCTGGACTACGTGGATCTGTACCTGATCCACTGGCCGACGCCGGACCGCGCCAAGTACATCGACACGTACAAGGCTTTCGAGAAGATCCACGCGGACGGCCGCGCCAAGGCCATCGGTGTCTCCAACTGCCTCCCGGAGCACCTGGAGTCGCTGATCGAGGCGACGTCCGTCGTCCCGGCCGTCAACCAGATCGAGCTGCACCCGCACCTCCAGCAGATCGCGGCGCGTGAGTACCACGCGGAGCAGGGCATCGCCACCGAGGCGTGGTCCCCGCTCGGCTCGGGCCAGGGCCTCCTCGAGGTCCCGGCGATCGTCGCCATCGCCCAGAAGCACGGCCGCACCCCCGCCCAGATCGTCCTGCGCTGGCACCTTCAACTCGGGAACGTCGTGATCCCCAAGTCCGTGACCCCGTCCCGGATCAAGGAGAACATCGACGTCTTCGACTTCTCCCTGGACGACGAGGACATCGCGGCGGTCTCCGCCCTGAACGAGGACCGGCGCGTGGGTACGGCACCGGTGGCGTTCAACACGGCCTGACCCGCACCATCGCCGGCGCCGGCCCGGACGCGTGCTTCGCGTCCGGGCCGGCGCCGTTCGTACCCGGGCGGCTCAGACCGGCTGGCCGACCGGCCGCACCACCACGGTGTTCACATCGACCCCGGCGGGCTGCCCGATCGCCCAGACGATCGACTCGGCGAGCTGGTCGGCGGTCAGCAGCAGACCGGGCGGCAGGCTGCCGTAGTTGTCCCAGAACGGGGTCTCCACCCGCCCCGGCGAGATCAGGGTCACGCCGACCCCGAACTCGGTGACCTGCCGCCGGGTGTTCTCGGCGAGCCCGGTCACGGCCCACTTCGTCGCCCCGTAGATGTTGCCGGGGGTGTGCACGTGGCCCGCGACGCTGCCGACGAGCACGATCCGGCCCCGGGTCTCCTTCAGGGCGTCGATCGAGGCCCTGATCAGCAGCGCGGGACCGAGCACGTTGGTCAGCACCATCTCGGACCACCCGGCGGGGTCCCCCTCCGCGACGGTGTCGTGGGTGGCGAAGCCCGCGTTGGCGATGACGGTGTCGAGCCGCCCGAACTCCTTGAGCGTCGCCTCGACCGCCGCACTCACGTGGTCGTACTCGGCCGCGCTCCCGGCGATCGTCAACAGGCCCTCGGGGTGCCCGAGTTCCTCAGCGAATCCGCGCAACCGCTCCGCACCGCGCCCGGTGACCGTCACCCGGTGCCCGGAGTCGAGAAGTCTGCGCGCGACCGCGGCGCCGATGCCGCTGCCGCCGCCGGTGATGAGCGCTACAGGCGAGTCGGTCATGGTTTCCCCCATAAGTTCGCGATGGACAGGGGGAGTTCATCACCTGGAGCGCTCTCGAAGTCAAGGCCGCACTGCGACGTGGACCGTGTGCGCCGTCAGCAGGAACAGATCCGTGCGGTGGTGCACGCTCGCCTTGTCGTCGGGGTCCAGGAGCCGGTCGAGGGTGGCGCGGTCATCCGCGTCGAGGCCCTCGGCGATCGTGTCCCGGCGGTGGGTGAAGGAGGACACGACGAAGGTGCGGGCCTCCTGCGACAGCGGGGCCGGGAAGTCTGCGAGAAACGTGCGGGTCCCCACGTGACGCAGGCCGACGGACGCCAGCAGGGCGGGCCAGTCCTCCGTCTCCGTCACCGCGCCGGGCAGCTCGTCCCGCATTTCGGCGAACCACTCCTCCTGGACCCTGTCGATACGGGCCTGCAGGCCCGGACGGCCGATGCCGAAGTCGCGCGGCAGGAAACGCGAGGGCAGACCGCCCTCCAGGAGGGCCACGGCGCCGCCGGGTGCGAGCGCCCGCGCGAAACCGGCGAGCGCCGCCCGCTGGTCGCCGACATGATGCAGGGACCTGCTGGCCCACAGCAGATCGGCCGGGTACTCCAAGTCACCGAGCCCGTCGTCGAGTTCGGCCCGCAGGGTGCTGAAGCGGTCGGCGAACCCGAGCCGGCCGGCCCGCTCGCGGGCCCGCTCCAGGAGGGGTTCCACACCGTCCACGGCGACGACCCGCGCCTGCGGGAAGGTGTCGGCGAGGAGACAGGAGATGACGCCGGGGCCGCTGCCCGCGTCGACGATCATCTCGGGCTCGGGCTGCCACTCCCGCAGCCAGGCCGCCACGCTCGCGTACAGCGGGGTGAACAGCTCGGCCTCCTGTTCCAGGTAGGGGAGCATCTGGGCGAAGTCCATGTGCGTGTGGTCGTGCTTCGGGTGACCCGCGTGGGTCCGGCCGTGATCGTGGTCGTGGTCGTGTGCCATGGTTCCGAGCCTCTCGTCCGGGTGAGAACAGCGTGCGTCACAACTCCCGGAAACAGCTACTCGTGTTGCGTAAACAGCAAACTCTCGGGCGGCGGAAGTGTGGTCCACCGGGGCCGGTCCAAGCGGCCCCGGCCCCGGTGTGCCACGGTCTACCCGCCGGTCAGAGCGCCGGGTAGGCGTTCTTCATGAGCTCCTGGAACTGGGCGGAGAACCAGTGTCCGGAGAGCGGCGCGTTCGGCAGCGCGCCGGACAGGTTGTTGTTGTTCCGCGGGTTGCCGGTGTACGTCGGGTCGCACATCCGGTCGAATCCCTTGCCCTCGTCGTTCGGGATGGCGGTGCTGGAGCCGTCCGACTCACCCGGGGGCTTGATCCAGACGTACGCGTCGATCCCGGCCGCCGGAGCCGCCTTCGGACGCTCACCGAGGCCGGCACCGGACTGGTTGCACCAGTTGCCGAGGTGGATGCGCCGGTCGTAGCGGCCGCCGTCGACGTACGTGTCCACGGAGGTCGTCGCGCCCGGTCCGGTGGGCCGCGCGGTGCCGCCCCAGCCGTTGCGGGAGGTGTCGATCAGCATGCCGATGCCGGAGTCGAAACCGATGGAGACGAGCTGGTTCCGCATGGCCTGCGCGTACGACAGCTCGTCGACGTAGCGGTTCCAGTCGACCCACTTGGACAGCCGGACCGACGAACCGTTCACGGTGTCGTTGATCGTGAAGTGGTCCTCCTTCAGGGCGCTGTAGTTGGCCGTGTTGACGATGAAGCCGTGCACGTCGGCGACGGTGGCGCCCTCGGCGGTCGCGGCCTGCTTGAACATGTCGGCGGAGGCCCCGAAGTTGTCGTCCCAGCCGAGCCAGCCGTGGTGTCCGGCGTCCACGTAGTTGTAGACGTTGGGCACGTCACCGAGCTTGTTCAGGGCGTAGCCGACACCCTTGACGTAGTTCCCGTTCGCCTTCATCGTGTCGCAGTTGGCCGTCGCGGTGGCGCGCGGGCTGACGTTGGTGACCAGGTTCGGGAGCGAGTCGATCTCCACCGTGGTCACGATCCGCAGGCCCGCGTACTTCGGGTCGGCGAGGATCGCGGCGATCGGGTCGATGTAGGCGGTCTTGTACCTGTCGATCTCGGTCGCGCCGAGCTCCCCGTTGGAGGCGAGGGCCGCGCAGTCACGGCCGGGGAGGTTGTAGATGACGAGCTGGACGGCCAGTTCGCCGGAGCCCTTCTGGACCAGGGCCTGGTCGAGGTGGGCGCGAAGCCCCATGCCGCCGTTCACGCCGTTGATGGCGGCGATCCGGTCGAGCCAGACTCCGGTGGGCTGATTGGAGATGCGGCTGCCGCCCGGTTCGGCGGCGGCCTTCGCGGCCCACTCGGGGTTCACGTACACCTTGGCTCCGGCGTACGGGTTGTCGACCCTGCTGCCGGCGGGCGGATCCGTCGGATCGCCGCCTCCGCCCCCGTCGTCGACGTTGCAGGTCACCCCGTCGAGCGTGAAGGTGGTCGGCAGCGCGTTGGTTCCGCTGTACGAGGCGTTGAAGCCGAAGCTGACCGAACCGCCGCTCGGCAGCGAGGCGTTGTAGCTCTCGTTGGCGGCCGTGACCGCCGTGCCGCTCTGGCTGATCTTCGCGTTCCAGCCCGAGGTGACCTGCTGGTTCCCGGCGTACGACCACTTCACCGCCCAGGAGGACTTGGCGGCGCTGTTGTTGGTGACGGTGACGGCGCCGGTGAAGCCGGCGCCCCACTGGCTCTGCACCTTGTAGTCGACGGAGCAGGGGACGGCCGCGACGCCCACGTCGACCGGGATGACCGCGGCTGCGGCTCCGGCCGTTCCGGCGACCATGGCGAGGGCGGCGAGTAACGCTGTTCTGGTACGGCTCATGAGTGCGGGTTCCTGTCGGTAGACGACTGCTGGACGACTTTCCGTAGGGGGTTGTCCGGTGGGCCGGCCGTTGCGGCGCCGGCCGCCGAGGGCTATCCGCCGAGGGCGCGCAGGTGGTCGCGCAGCCCGATACCGAACGGCGTCGGTGTGCCGTTGTAGTCGGAGATCAGGGCCGGACCCGAGGAACAGTCCCAGGTGTTCCAGGTCCAGCCGAGGTAGGAGAGACCCCGTGCGTCGAACCACGCCATCACCCGGTCGATGAAGGAGTGCGCGCAGGTGTTCTCGCCGATCTCGCCCGCCACCAGCGGGACTTGCGCGGCCACGGGAGCGAGCGTGGAGTCCCAGCAGCTCTCACTGGAACAGGTGTTGAAGTTGTAGACGTGCCAGGCGGCGACGAGATTGCCCGTCGGGTCGCTGGGCCGGTACGTCAGCCACTGGCTCAGGTCGTTCGAGTACGCGAGCCCGCCGGCCAGGATCAGGTTCTGGGCGCCGGTGCCGCGTATCGCGTCGACCAGGTCCTGCATTCCGGCCACCTCGTAGGAGATGCCGGGGCAGTTGCCGCCGTCCCGCCAGCAGGTCCACGCCTGGGTGGTCGTGGAGGTCGCGCGGTCCGGGTAGGGCTCGTTGAACAGGTCGAACGCGACGGCCCCGTCGTCCTTGAAGGTGCTCGCGACCGAGGTCCAGAAGGACGGCGTGTACTGCGCGTTCGGCATCGGTTTCTGGCAGCTGGCGTGCACGTCCGAACATCCGGCGGAGTTGCCGGTGTACTGGCCGTAGGACCAGTGCAGTTCGAGCATCGGCGTCATGCCGTGCGCCTCGACCTTCGCCACCAGGTCCTTGACGGCGGCGATGTAGTTGGCGCCTCCGTACTCGGGCTTGATGTTGGACAGGCCGAGCCAGCACTCCTCGTTCAGCGGAATGCGGACCGTGTTGGCCTTCCAGTCGGCGATGGCCTGCACCGAGGCGTCGTCGACCGGACCGTCGAAGATGCCGTAGCCCTGCACGCACATGTACTCGCCGCCGGAGCGGTTGACGCCGAGCAGCCTGCGGGTCGCGCCGTCCGCGTCGACCAGCCTGTTACCGGAGACGTGCAGTTCGGGTGCCTCACCGGTGGCGGGCGGCGGATCGGTCGGGGTGGGCGTGGGCGTCGGTTCGACGTCCACGTTGCACGTCGTCCCGTTGAGCCTGAACGACGTGGGTACGGCGTTGCTCCCCGACCTCGAAGCGAGGAATCCGGCGCTGACACTGGCCCCTGAGCCCAGCGCACCGTTCCAGCTCTCGTTGGCCGCGGTGACCGTCGTACCGGACTGGGACCACTTGGCGTTCCAGCCCTGGGTGACCTTCTGGCCCTGCGCGTAGTCGAAGGTGAGGCTCCAACTGCTCACCGCCGCCGCGTTGTTGGTGACCGTCACAGCGCCCTGGAAGCCGGTGTCCCACTGTCCGGTGACGGAGTACTCCACCGTGCAGGGGGGTGCGGCTCCTGAAGCCGTGACGACCGGCGCGATCGCGGTGCCGACAAGGGCCACCGCGGCGCCGAGAACGAGCATGCCTAATCGAGGGGGATGTCTCATGAGCGACTCCTTGCAGCTCGGACGCGTCGTGACACACGCGTCGACTGATGGAACCGCTCCCACTGGTGCGGATGAAGTTAGCGCCAAGTGCCGGTAAAGGACAGAGCAGTTGCACTGTTGATCAATCGAATCATTTCGACTCTTCAAGCACCTTGACCCCTCTCACCCTCATCTCCACTATGGGAGCGCTCCCACTGGTTCAAGGCTTGTTGCTCCTCCCCCACTTCTCCGAGCCGCAAGGAGGAACCAGCACATGCATTCCAGACGGAGACGCCGCACCGCGCGGCGACTGTGGACGGCTGTCGTGGCGGCCCTAGCCCTTCCGCTGACCACCCTGGCGACCGGCACAACTCCCGCCCACGCGGCGGCAGTTCAGTGCAGCGTCGACTACAGGACCAACGACTGGGGCTCCGGCTTCACCGCGGAACTCACCCTCACCAACCGGGGTACGGACGCGATCAGCGGCTGGAACCTGACGTACGCCTACACAGGCAACCAGACCCTCACCAACGGCTGGAACGGGACCTGGTCCCAGTCCGGCAGGACGGTCACGGCGACGAACGCCACCTGGAACGGGACGATCGCCGCCGGGGCCGCCGTCACCACCGGCGCCCAGTTCACCTACAGCGGCACGAACACCGCCCCGACGTCCTTCGCGGTCAACGGCACCACCTGCGCCGGCGCGCACCAGCCGCCGGTGACCGTGCTGACCAGCCCGGCCGCGGGCGCCGTCTACTCCCAGGGCGACGCGATCCCGCTGGCCGCGACAGCGGCGGCGGCCGACAGCGCGACGATCAGCCGAATCGAGTTCTACGACGACACGACCCTGCTGGGGACCGACACCAGCTCGCCGTACACGCTGTCGGTCAACAGCCTGGCCGCGGGCAGCCACTCGCTGGTCGCCAAGGCGTACGACAGCCTGGGCGCGTCGGCGGACTCCACACCGGTCGGCATCACGGTGGCATCGGGTCCCGCCGTGGTGGCCTCACCGGGCCAACTCGGCGTCCAGCAGGGTAAGTCGGGCACCTTCGACGTGAAGCTGTCGACACAGCCGAGCGCGAACGTGACCGTCGCGGTCGCCCGCACGGAAGGCAACACCGGGCTGTCCGTCACCGGCGGCGCCGCTCTCACCTTCACGCCGGCCAACTGGAACACGGCGCAGAAGGTGACCATCACCGCCGACGCCTCCGGTACGGGTTCGGCGACCTTCACGGCCTCCGCGACCGGCCACGCCAAGGCCGCGGTCACCGTGACGGAACTGGCCGCGTCGAAGGCGTACGACGCCCGTTTCCTGGACCTCTATGGCAAGATCACCAACCCGGCGAACGGCTACTTCTCCCCCGAGGGCATCCCGTACCACTCGGTGGAGACACTGATCGTCGAGGCGCCGGACCACGGCCATGAGACGACCTCGGAGGCGTACAGCTATCTGATCTGGCTCCAGGCGATGTACGGGAAGGTCACCGGCGACTGGTCCAGGTTCAACGCCGCGTGGACGACCATGGAGACGTACATGATCCCCACGCACGCCGACCAGCCGACGAACTCCTTCTACAACGCCTCGAAGCCGGCGACGTACGCACCCGAGTACGACACCCCCAACCAGTACCCGGCCCAGCTCGACAGTGGTGTGCCGGTCGGTCCGGACCCGATCGCCGGCGAGCTGAAGAGCGCCTACGGCACGGACGACGTGTACGGGATGCACTGGCTCCAGGACGTGGACAACGTCTACGGCTTCGGCAACTCGCCCGGCAAGTGCGAGGCGGGACCGACGGACACCGGACCCTCGTACATCAACACCTTCCAGCGCGGCCCGCAGGAATCGGTGTGGGAGACGGTCCCCCAGCCCACCTGTGACGCCTTCAAGTACGGCGGCACGAACGGGTACCTGGACCTCTTCACCGGCGACGCCTCGTACGCCAAGCAGTGGAAGTTCACCAACGCGCCGGACGCCGACGCGCGGGCCGTGCAGGCCGCGTACTGGGCGGATGTGTGGGCCGAGCAGCAGGGCAAGGGAGCCGACGTCTCGACGACCGTCGGCAAGGCGGCGAAGATGGGCGACTATCTGCGCTACTCGATGTACGACAAGTACTTCAAGAAAATCGGCAACTGCGTCGGCCCGTCGACGTGCGCGGCCGGTACCGGCAAGGACGCCTCGCACTACCTGATGTCCTGGTACTACGCCTGGGGCGGCGCCACCGACACCTCGGCGGGCTGGGCCTGGCGCATCGGCTCCAGCCACACCCACGGCGGCTACCAGAACCCGCTGGCCGCCTACGCGCTCAGCTCGTACGCCGACCTGAAGCCCAAGTCCTCGACAGGGCAGGCGGACTGGGCGACCTCGCTCAACCGGCAGCTCGAGTTCTACCGCTGGCTGCAGTCGAACGAGGGCGCCATCGCGGGCGGTGCGACCAACAGCTGGGCGGGCCGTTACGCGGTTCCCCCGGCGGGTACGCCGACCTTCTACGGCATGTTCTACGACGAGAAGCCCGTGTACCACGACCCGCCGTCCAACCAGTGGTTCGGCTTCCAGGCGTGGTCCATGGAGCGGGTCGCCGAGTACTACCAGCAGACGGGGAACGCGAGCGCCAAGGCGGTCCTCGACAAGTGGGTCGACTGGGCACTGTCCAAGACCACGATCAACCCGGACGGCACCTACCAGATCCCCTCCACCCTCCAGTGGTCCGGCACACCGGACACCTGGAACGCATCGAGTCCCGGCGCCAACAGCGGACTTCACGTCACCGTCGCCGACTACACGAACGACGTCGGCGTGGCCGCCGCGTACGCCAAGACCCTGACGTACTACGCCGACAGGTCCGGTGACACGCAGGCCGCGACGACGGCGAAGGCGCTGCTCGACGGCATGTGGGGCAACTACCAGGACGGCCTGGGCATCGCCGTCCCGGAGACCCGCGCCGACTACAACCGCTTCGACGACGGTCTGTACGTCCCGAGCGGCTGGAGCGGCACCATGCCGAACGGCGACCCGGTCAACGCGTCGTCGACGTTCGACTCGATCCGCTCCTTCTACGAGGACGACCCCGCGTGGTCGAAGATCGAGTCCTATCTGGCGGGCGGGGCCGCGCCCTCCTTCACGTACCACCGGTTCTGGGCCCAGGCGGACATCGCTCTCGCCATGGGCTCGTACGCGGAGCTCCTCGAATAGCCCCCGCCAGGCCCACCAGGGCCTGGAGCTCCGCGTACCGCGCCGGGCGGCCCCCTCCCGCACTGGGGGCCGCCCGGTCGTCGCGCACCCTTCTCTCCCGGAGAGGACCCCACCCGTGCGAAGAACCCGCATCCTCACGGCCGTGCTCGCCCTGGCCGCCGGACTCCTGGCCGGCACCCCGCCCGCGCTCGCGGCCGGTCCCCCCGGCCCGGCTCTCGCCGCCGACACGTACACCTGGAAGAACGCCCGGATCGACGGCGGCGGTTTCGTCCCCGGCATCGTCTTCAACCGCTCCGAGAAGAACCTCGCCTACGCCCGCACCGACATCGGCGGCGCCTACCGCTGGGTGGAGGCGTCGAAGACCTGGACCCCGCTGCTCGACTCGGTCGGCTGGAACGACTGGGGCCACACCGGCGTCGTCAGCCTCGCCTCGGACTCCGTGAACCCCGACAGGGTGTACGCGGCGGTCGGCACGTACACGAACAGCTGGGACCCCGGAAACGGCGCCGTGCTCCGTTCCGCCGACCGCGGCGCGAGCTGGCAGAAGGCGGACCTGCCCTTCAAGCTGGGCGGGAACATGCCCGGCCGCGGCATGGGCGAGCGGCTCGCCGTCGACCCGAACAGGAACAGCGTGCTGTATCTCGGCGCGCCCAGCGGCAAGGGGCTGTGGCGGTCGACGGACTCGGGCGTCTCCTGGTCCCAGGTCACGAGCTTCCCCAACGTCGGCAACTACGCGCAGGATCCGACCGACACCAGCGGTTACGCCTCCGACAACCAGGGCATCGTCTGGGTCACCTTCGACGAGTCGACCGGCTCGGCCGGTAACGCCAGCCGGACCGTCTACGTCGGGGTCGCCGACAAGGACAACGCGGTCTACCGCTCGACCGACGGGGGATCCACCTGGTCCCGGCTCGCAGGGCAGCCCACCGGCTACCTCGCCCACAAGGGCGTTCTCGACGCGACGAACGGCTACCTCTATCTCGCGTACAGCGACAAGGGCGGCCCCTACGACGGCGGCAAGGGACGGCTGTGGCGGTACGCGACCGCGACCGGGACCTGGACGGACATCAGCCCGGTCGCCGAGGCCGACACCTACTACGGCTTCAGCGGACTGACCGTCGACCGGCAGCACCCCGGGACGGTGATGGCCACGGCGTACAGCTCCTGGTGGCCGGACACCCAGCTCTTCCGCACCACGGACAGCGGCGGCACCTGGACGAAGGCCTGGGACTACACCTCCTATCCCAACCGCTCGAACCGCTACACGATGGACGTCTCCTCCGCCCCCTGGCTGACCTTCGGCGCGAACCCCTCACCGCCCGAACAGTCGCCGAAACTCGGGTGGATGACCGAGGCGCTGGAGATCGACCCGTTCAACTCCGCCCGGATGATGTACGGGACGGGCGCGACGGTCTTCGGCACGGAGAACCTGACGAACTGGGACAGCGGAAGCCAGTTCACCATCAAACCGATGGTGCGGGGCCTGGAGGAGACCGCGGTCAACGACCTCGCCTCTCCCCCGTCCGGCGCCCCGCTGCTCAGCGCCCTCGGTGACATCGGCGGCTTCCGGCACACGGACGTCACCCAGGTGCCGCCGATGATGTTCACCTCGCCCAACTTCACCACGACCACGAGCCTGGACTTCGGCGAGACCAGCCCCGACACGGTGGTCCGCGTCGGCAATCTCGACGCCGGGCCGCACATCGCGTTCTCGACGGACAACGGCGCCAACTGGTTCGCGGGCACGGATCCTTCGGGCGTCAGCGGCGGCGGCACGGTCGCCGCGGCGGCCGACGGCAGCCGGTTCGTGTGGAGTCCCGCGGGTACGGGCGTGCAGTACACGACGGGGTTCGGCTCGTCCTGGTCCGCTTCGAGCGGCATCCCGGCGGGCGCGGTCGTCGAGTCGGACCGGGTCGACCCGCGGACCTTCTACGGCTTCAAGTCGGGCACGTTCTACGTCAGTTCGGACGGCGGCGCGACCTTCACCGCGTCCGCCGCCGGCGGTCTGCCCAGCGGCGACAGCGTCCGCTTCAAGGCGCTGCCCGGCACGAAGGGCGACGTGTGGCTGGCGGGCGGCGCGAGCGACGGCGCGTACGGTCTGTGGCACTCGACGGACGGCGGCGCGAGCTTCGCCAAGCTGTCCGGCGTCACCGAGGCGGACACCGTCGGCTTCGGCAAGGCGGCACCCGACGCCTCGTACCAGACCCTCTACACGAGCGCGAAGATCGGCGGCGTACGCGGCATCTTCCGCTCGACGGACAAGGGCACGAGCTGGACGCGGATCAACGACGACGCCCACCAGTGGGGTTGGACCGGCGCCGCGATCACCGGCGATCCCCGGGTGTACGGGCGTGTGTACGTGTCGACGAACGGGCGCGGGATCGTCTACGGCGAGACGGCGGGCACTCCCGACGGCGGCGGCGGTACCGGGGCCTGCTCGGTGTCGTACGACATCACGAGCCAGTGGGCCGGCGGCTTCCAGGGCGACGTGAAGCTGACCAACACGGGATCGAGCGCCTGGTCCGGCTGGTCCCTGAACTGGACCTTCCCGAACGGCCAGACCATCTCCCAGCTCTGGAACGCCGGCCACACCCAGTCCGGCGCGACGGTGACAGCGAGGAACGCCGGCTGGAACGGCAACGTGGCGCCGGCCTCCTCCGTGAGCTTCGGCTTCACGGCGAACTGGTCGGGATCGAACAGCGAACCGACCGTGTTCAAGCTGGGTGATCAGAGCTGCGCGGTCAGTTGACCGATGGAGGGCGCGTGCCGGTCACGGCACGCGCCCTCGTCTTCACCTACGGCGTGTAGACCGTCGGTCGGGGAGCCGTCGCCATCCCGTTGCCGATGAAGTAGCTCGGGTGGGGCGGCTGGTTGTAGGCGGTGTTCTGCCAGGCCAGGGCTGTGCGGTACATCGTGTCGTGGAGGAGGGTGGTGATCCTCGTGGTCGTCTCGGTCGGGGTGGAGTAGATGCGCAGGGCGGTGTTGCCGGTCGTCGGCCAGACGACCTCCTCGCGCCAGTCGCCGAAGATGTCGCCGGACAGGGACGGGGTGGCCTTGGTGCCGTTGTTGGAGTGGACCGAGGCGCCGGTCAGCAGGCGGGTGTCCGACGAGGTGCCGTACTTGTCGATGTGCGTGCCGTCGAGGAGTTCGCGGACGGGGTCGCCGTCCCACCAGGACAGGAAGTTGACGGAGGACGGCTCGCGGCCCTTGGTGGCGCCCGCCTCGTCGCGGATGGACGTGTCGGAGGCCGACCACACCTCGGCGCCGTCGTTGCCGGCGTAGATGTCCCCGGCCACTCCCCGGCCGTTGTCGCAGCAGGCCGCGAGGCTCCAGTTCACGGTCCCGTTGGCCGGGTTGATGTAGAGCTCGGCGGGCTGGCCGGTCGACTCCGAGACCTTGAAGTACTCCAGGCCGGCGTGCGACGGGTCCAGGTCGCCCAGGTGCTGGGCGTCGCCGTGGCCGGTCTTCGTGGTCCACAGACCGTTGCCGTTGTCGTCGACGGCCATCGCCCCGTAGACGACCTCGTCCCTGCCGTCGCCGTCGACGTCACCGACGGACAGGCTGTGCGAGCCCTGCCCGTCGTACCCCTTGCCGCTGTTGGTCGAGGAGTTGGTGTCGAAGGTCCAGCGCCGGGTGAAGGCCCCGCCCCGCCAGTCCCAGGCGGCGATGACGGTACGGGTGTAGTAGCCGCGCGCCATGATGAGCGAGGGCCGCGCGCCGTCCAGGTAGGCGGTTCCGGCGAGGAACCGGTCGACGCGGTTGCCGTACGAGTCGCCCCAGGAGGAGACCGTGCCGCGCGCGGGGACGTAGTCGACGGTGCCCATGGCGGCGCCCGTCTGTCCGTTGAACATGGTGAAGTACTCGGGCCCGGAGAGCACGTACCCGCTCGAGTTGCGGTAGTCGGCCGAGGAACTGCCGATCACCGTGCCCCGGCCGTCCGTCGTGCCGTCCGCCGTCTTCAGTGCGACCTCGGCCTTGCCGTCGCCGTCGTAGTCGTAGACCTGGAACTGCGTGTAGTGCGCGCCCGAGCGGATGTTCCGGCCTAGGTCGACGCGCCACAGCCGGGTGCCGTCGAGCTTGACGCCGTCGATGACCGTGTTGCCGGTGTAGCCGGACTGGGAGTTGTCCTTGGCGTTCGTCGGCTGCCACTTGAGGACGAAGTCGAGCGCGCCGTCGCCGTCGAGGTCCCCGACGGAGGCGTCGTTGGCCTCGTAGGTGTAGGCGACGCCGTCGGGGGTCGTGCCGCCGGCGGGCGGGGTGATCGGCACGTCCTTGTATCCGGTGCGGAACTGGATCGCGTGCACCGAGTCGCCCTGCTCGACGCCGTTCACGATCGCGCGGATCGTGTAGTCGGCCGAGTTGGGCGCTCCGGAGTGGAAGTAGTTCGTGGAGCCGGTGACCGGGCTCGAGTTGACCTTCGTACCGGCGCGGTAGACGTTGAAGGACACGTCGTTCGGGTCGGTGCCGAGCCAGCGCCAGCTGACGAGGTTGCCGCTGCCGGTGTAGACGCTGACGACGCCCCGGTCGAGGGCCTCGACCTGGCGGGCGGTGGCGGCCTGGGCGGTGCCGGGGGTGAGGGCGGTCAGTCCGGCGGCGACGAGGGCCGCCGTGGCGATCACCGCGGAGAGCGCGATTCTTCGGGTGCTGGACGGCTGCGAGTGCGGGTGCGGGTGCTGCACGTGACGTACCTCCTGAGAGGACGGGCGGGGTTCCGACCCCTCAGTCGCCGCCGCGCACCGCCGGGTTGCCGTACCTCTCGGCCAGTTCCGTGACCGTCCGGGCGATCCGCTCCCGCAGCTCCGCCGGGGCCAGGACCTCGACGTCCGTGCCCAGCCGGAGGAACTCGGCGTGCGCGTGGTCGACGGACTCGATGGGAACGGTGGCCTGAAGCCAACCCTCTTTGTCCGGGCGGGCGTTGGCCTCGACAGCACGGGCGAGCTGCCCGGTGAGTGCGGCTCCCGGCCGGAGCCGCACCACCGCCTCCGAGCGGAACAGCCGGTCGTGGAAGTCGCGCTGGTACGCGGTCCAGTACGCTGCGAGGCCGAAGTCCTCGGGGCGGGTGAACTCCTCGTCCCCCACCGCCAGTTCGAGGATCTGATCGACCCGGAATGTACGAGGGCCCGGCCCCGCGACGACGTACCAGCGGCCCGCCTTCAGGACGAGGCCGTACGGCTCCAGGCGGCGCTCCACATCGGTGGGCGCCCGCCAGCGGCGGTAGCGGATGTGCAGGACACGGCTGTTCCAGACGGCGTCGGCGACCGCGGGGAGGTACGGCGTCTCGTCGGCGTCCGCGTACCAGCCCGGCGCGTCCAGGTGGAAGCGGCCGCTGATCCGGTCGGCGTGCGCGCGCAACTCGCCCGGGAGAGCGGCGCGCACCTTCAACTGGGCGGCGGCCAGGACAGAACCGAGGCCGAGCTCGGCGGCCGGTCCGGGAACACCCGCGAGGAACAGGGCCTCGGCCTCCCCCTCGGTGAGTCCGGTGAGGCGGAGGCGGTAGCCGTCGAGGAGCTGGTAGCCGCCCGCGTGCCCGGCGTCCCCGTACAGCGGCACGCCCGCCGCGTGCAGCGCGTCCACGTCCCGGTACACGGTCCGCACCGACACCTCCAGCTCCTCGGCCAGTTGGGCGGCGGTCATCCGGCCGCGGGTCTGGAGGAGCAGGAGGACCGAGAGGAGCCGCGCTGACTTCACCGCACCAGAATCCCAGACTCCACTGACAGAAGGTGTCAGTGGACCGGACCTAGCTTGCTCGCATGGCCTTCAGGGAGAAACTGCTGACCGTTCCGCCGCCGATCGAGCTCGCGGGACGGCACATCAAGCGCTACCACGTCACCACGGACCCGGCCGGCATCGCGCCCGACGTCGAGAAGGCGGCGTACGCGATGCTGCCGCACCTGCTCCCGGAGCCGGACGACACCCCGCCCGCGACCTTCGTCGTGCTGCACCGGGGCGGCGACGACGGCGCGTACCTCAACGCCTACAGCTGGGTGTGGGACAACGTCCTGCACTTCCGGGGCGCGTCGGCCGGCCAGCCGGTGCTCGGCTGCCCGGACCGGGACCCGGCCCACTTCGTCACACTCGAACGCCCCTGGATCGGCTGCGTCTGGGAGCTGCCGCCGATCCTGCACGAACGCGACGCCTGGGTACGGCACATGCTCGCGCCGGACACCCCCGACCTCGACGCCTACGTCCACGACTCCCTCCCCGAGGGCACCACAGGAGACCGCTCATGAGCACCGCGCAAACTGGAGTACGCGCGGGAACGGGAGTACGCGCAGGTTTGTAGAAGGTCTCTGCGTGCGATCTGTCGCATGGCAGCAGGTCCAAGACCTGCGTACGACCTGTCGCTGAGTCGTTGGCAGCGGCTGGTGGCGGACAAGGGGAGCCTTCGGTGAAGTGGAATCGGCGCTGAGTGGCGGCGCGGCAGGACATCTGGCGGCCGCGCCCCGCCGCCCGTCAGCGCATGCCGGCGGGAGTGGAACGACAACTCGCCGGGTGTGGTCACCGGGAGCGTATCGGCTCCAGGTTCCACCGGCCTCGGTTACCAGGCGGGGGGTCTTGTCGTGGCAGACGAGTGCTCTCGCAGGTCGGTGATGCGCTGGTCGATGAGTGCGCGTTCGGCCACCAATCGGTCCACCGGGCCAGGGGGTACCTCGCCGGAGTCGACGTACGGCAGCACATCGCGGACCGTGGTGCTCGCCAAGCCTGCGGCGTACAGCTGTGGGATCAGCCTGACGCGTTCGACGGCGGAGTCGGGATAGTGCCGCTGACCGTCGGCGCTGCGGTCGGCGTGGAGCAGCTGCCGTTCCCCGTAATGGCGGCGCAGGGCTCTCACGCTCACGCCCGTCTACTCGGCGACCTCACCGATCCGCACCTGTCCTCCTTCGGCCGGAAGAAGCGGGCGCACGGACCAGATACGCCGACCCACCACGGAATGACCCTGGTGGGCCCACGCCGACTGCTCAGCGCCGGGCGTCTGCCACAAGGGCGCTCAGGCGGTTCTCATACTCGCGGCGGGCCTTGCGCTGGGCCGGGACCGCAGTGGTCCCGTCGAATGGCTGGCAGCGGTCGAGAAGTTGGCGGTGTACTGCGCGCACGGCAGCGCCACGAAGGGTGTAACCCTGGCCGCGCCGTACAGTCACGCCATGGTCGAGCACGGTGTGCTCGGCAGGCTCCAGCTCGGCGGCGGAGGAAGACCGCCAAGGAGACGGGGCTCTCTGGTCCGGCGCTGCACCGCCACTTCTCCAGCCGCGACGACCTTGGCGGAGCTGGTGCTCGACGCCTGCCAAGGTGCCGCCGATGCCGTCCACGCGGTGGACACCCGGGACGGCGGGCGGGCCGTGCTCCACACTCTGACCGGCACCTACCGCGCGTGGGCCGCGGCGCAGTCGCACCTCTACCTGCTCATCCAGGGCCCCCGGTGGCGGGCTTCGCCACTCCCGCCGAGGCCGTACTGAAGACGCGCTCGGTCCTGGACCGTTCCTGTCCGACTTCGCCGAGGGGCGGCCGCCGTCCGCCGTGGACCCGCTTCTTGACCAGTTGTGGACATGACTGATTGAAGAACCCTAGGTGGCGGCTTGGGTCCAGCAGTGGACGGGCCGGCCCGCCACCGGATCCGCAGCGGCTTTCGCACTCGCCGGGGCGGTGCCCCTCCGCGACCGCAGACTGCTCCCGCTCCACCGCCCGCGCCGCCGCGCCGACGACGGGCTGGGCCCCGGGCCCGGGCCCGGGCCCGGCGGAGGCCGCCGTCCCCGCCCGCCGTGGACCTGTGCGGTCGGAGCCCCAGCCAGGGACAACTTGTCCGGGGTTAGATCTGCCCTTCATCCGGTTCCGGGTTCGCGTCAAGATTGCCCTGTCGAACAGAGGAGGTCGGACGATGGACCGGGCGTTGCTGGCGGATTTTCTCCGAGCGCGTCGTGAGGCGTTGCAGCCGGAGGATGTCGGGCTTCCCCGCGGGCAGCGGCGGGCTGCGGCGCGAGGAGGTGGCGGTGCTGGCCGGTATGTCGGCCGACTACTACAGCCGAATCGAGCAGCAGCGGGGTCCGGCGCCGTCGGAGCGGATGCTCGCCGCGCTCGCCCGGGCGCTGCGTCTCAACCAGAGCGAGCAAGACCACCTCTTCATCCTGGGCGGGAACCCGGCGCCGCGGCGGATCCCGCGGGACGACTACATCGGTCCCACGATGACGCGGATCGTCGCCGGCCTCTCGGACGTGCCCGCCATCGTGCTGTCACGGCTCGGCGAGGCGTTGCTGCAGACACCCCCTGCGGTCGCCCTGCTCGGTGACCACACCCAGTACTCGGGCATGTCCCGTTACCTGGTCTACCGCTGGTTCACCGGTGATCCGCGGATCCGCGGCCTGTACCCCGTCGAGGACCACCCGATACGGGGCAGGGTGTTCGCCACGGAGATCCGGGAGGCGTACACGGCGGATCCCACCGGGAGGGCCGGCGAGATCGTCGCGGCGCTGCTGGAGGCCAGTTCCGAGTTCGCGAACATCTGGCGGTTGCACGAGGTGGGAGTGACCCATCATCACGACCTCAAGCGCTACCTGCACCCCGAGTTGGGGGAGCTGGAGCTGTACGCCGAGATGCTGCTGGATCCGGAGCAGTGTCAGACGCTGCTGGTTTTCACCGCCGTGCCCGGTTCCCCGAGCCACGGCAAGCTTCAGCTCCTGACCGCCGTCTAGCGGCTGCCGACCTCACACACCTGAAGGCACTGCCTCGAAGCCGAGGCGCGCCCGTGTCTCACGATGCCTCAGATTCGAAGCATCTCCTCCGCCATGAAAGGTGGCATTGCTATGAAAGCAGTGCGTTTCCATGAGTACGGCACTCCGGACGTCTTGCGTTACGAGGACGTGGAACAGCCGGTTCCCGCGGCAGGGGAGGTACGGATCCGGGTAGCCGCAACGTCGTTCAACCCGGTCGACGGCAACATCCGCGCGGGCTTCATGCAGGGCCCCATCCCGGTGACCCTGCCGCACACCCCCTGCATCGACGTCGCGGGCACGGTCGACGCGCTGGGCGACGGCGCGGACAGGGTCAGGGCGGGTGACCAGGTCGTCGGCTTCCTGCCGATGACCGGCGCCGGCGCGGCGGCGGAGTACGTTATCGCACCGGTCGGCCTGCTGACGGCAGCGCCCGCGAGCATACCGCTGGCCGATGCGGCCGGGCTGCCGCTGGTCGGGCTCACCGCCTGGCAGGCCCTCTTCGACCACGCCAAGCTCACTGCGGGCCAGCGGGTGCTGATCAACGGTGCGGGCGGCGCGGTCGGCGGCTACGCCGTCCAGCTGGCCAAGCATGCCGGCGCACACGTGATCGCCACGGCCGGGGCTCGCAGCATCGAACGCGTCAGGACGGCGGGTGCCGACGAGGTGTTCGGCCACGGGGTCCCCGAGCTGTCCGCGCTGGTCGACGTCGTGCTCAACCTCGCGCCGGTCGATCCGATGCAACTGGCCGCGCTGACCTCCGTGGTCCGCGACGGCGGCATCGTGGTGAACACCACGGTGTGGATGCCCGCGCCTTCCGACGAGGAACGCGGCGTGCGCGGCGTCAACCTCTTCGTCAACAGCGACGCCGCGCAGCTTGCGAGGCTGGTGACGCTGGTCGACTCCGGAGCGCTGCACGTCGACATCGCTCGACGGGTGCCGCTGGCCGAGCTGCCGGCGCTGCACGCGCAGGCCGCGGAAGGCGCGCTCTCCGGCAAGATCCTCATCCTTCCCAACGCCGCTTCTCTCACGTAGGCGCCCTTCTTCGGCAGGGCGATCGCGTCGCGTCTCCCTGCAAGCGGTCGAGCCATCGCAGGTAGCTGCGCTCTGCCGGACCTGGCGGAGCGCAGCTGTTGTGGTCCTACGACGACAGCCGCACCGCGTGGCCGGCGCTGCTCGGCGACGCGGCGGGCAGGCCGGGGGCGCCCGCCACGGCGGCTCCCGCCCGCCTCCAGGACGCGACCGGGCTGCCCCCGGCCTACATCGAGGTCGGCCAGCTCGACGCCTTCCGTGACGAGGACCTCGCCTACGCGACCAAGCTCAACCGGGCCGGCGTCCCCGTGGAATTCCCCCTGCACCCCGGCGTCCCGCACGAGTTCGACTCCATCGCCTTCACCACCGACGTCGCTCGCCGCGCCATCGCCGACCGCGTCCGCGTCCTCGCCTCCCTCTAGTGCCGTGGCAGGCAATGTTTGCCCGTGAAGGAGCGGCGTCCGGTGCGTGCTCTCGGCGTGCCGGCCGGAGGCCCTCGTACTGGACGTACTTGGGTCTTCGGCCGGTGCGGCGAGTGGGGGCACCTCCCACGCCCTCAAGGCTGTGGGGGAGCGTGCCGGGCGTCGCGACGGGGCGAACGTTGCCTGTCACGGCACTAGCCCCAGGGGCGTCATGTTCACCGCCACCGGCCTCTAGGAGACGCCCGTCCCCCGGGTCCTCACCGCCGACGAGATCGCCGTGCGGTCGACGAGTTCCGCCCCACGGCGGGAGCGGCCGTCGCCCCCGGGTTCGACGGCGTGGAGATCCACGGCGGAAACGGTTACCTCCTCCACCAGTTCCTCTCCGCCAACACCGACGAGCGCACCGAGCCCTACGGCGGCTCCGTCGCCCACCGCATCCGCTCCGCCACCAAGGTGACGTCCGCGGTGGGCGCCCCGATCGGCGCCGACCGCACCGGCCTGCGCATCTCTCACCACAACAGCTACAACGACATCACCGAGCGCGACGTCCACCCGGCGCCGCTCGACGTCATCGCCCCGATCGGCCTCGCCTGCCTGCACCTCCTCCAGAGCCCCGGCGAGGAATTCCCGCAGCACATACGCCGACAGTGAGTCACGGCACTGATCGTCGACCGCTGCGGCACCCCGCTCGACACCCGCTGCGCCGAGCTCGCCTCCGGTCTGGCCGACGCCACCGCACTGGCCTACCCCGACCTGCCGCACCGCGTCCACACGGACGCCCCGCTCAACGAGCCCGACCCGGCCACCTTCCACGGCGGCTACACCGACAACCCGACCCTCCCCACCACGGAGAGCTGAACCATGACCACACTCCTCATCGGCCCAGCCGACAAGACCGTCACCATCACCGTCCAGCAGCGGACCCGCACGGCTCCCCAGGACGCCTTCCACATCCTGGTGCCCATCGACCTCCCCACCGTCTTCCGCCCGGTGGCCCCGTTCCCCGGCATCAGCAGCGTGAAGAACCAGACCGAGGCCTGGGACCACGCGGGCCCGCGAAGGAACCCGCAGTTCGACGACGGCTCCCAGGCCGACGAAGAACTCACCGAGTACGTACTGGGCTCCAGCTTCGCCTACCAACTGACCGGCTTCACCAACGTCCTCTCCCACCTCGCGGCCGGCATCCGGGGTGAGTTCAACGTCAACCCCGACGGCGACGGCACACTCATCCGCTGGACCTACGAGTTCAAGCCGCTGCCCGGCCGCCGCTGGATCCTCGCCGGCCCCTTCACCCCGCTCTGGCGCCGCTACATGGTGGCCGCCCTCGACCGGTGCGTCCACGTCATCGAAACAGAGGACCGATCGAGCTGAACGCGGATACGCCGTGTGCGGCCCACACCGTTCCCTGCACCGCCCATGCCCCCGCAGTGTCCCTCCCCCACCGGAGGTGAACGTCCGCTTCACACGGTGTGCGGTCGCACTCACAAACTCACCGCACCACCAGTCACGTTCAGGCCCGCGAGTCTCATGTTCAGGCCTGCGAGTCAGAGCATCAGGATTCGCTCCTGAAGGCGGATCCCGACCCCTTACCCGCTCCGCAGGAGTCCGATTCCGCCTCGGCCTGACGGCTGGAGTTTCCCTGGAGGTCCCCGAATGACCATGGCCTATCTGGCGCAGCCCGAACAACAGCAGAAGCTGGAATGGCTCGACGGGGGAACGCTCTCCGTGCTGCTCGACAAGGAAGCTACCGAGGGCAAGCTGACCGTGGGCCGCTTCGACGTCGCCAAGGGCGAAGCCCCGCCGTTCCACCTGCACACCCGTGAGGACGAGGTGTTCATGCTCATCAAGGGCACGGCCCTGGTGTGGTCCGGGGAGGAGGAACACGAACTGAGCGAAGGCGGGATCGTCTACCTGCCCCGGAACGTCCCGCACGGCTACCGCATCACCTCTCACCGCGCCGACCTTCTGATGATCACCACGCCCGGCGGCATCGAGGGCATGTTCCGCCACGCCGGACGCGACCTCACCACCCCGCGTCCCGACGGCTTCGAGATCCCCAAGTCCCTCCTGGCAGAGGCATCCGAGCTCTACGGCGGCGTCATCCTCGGCCCGCCGCGCTGAACCGCTCACGGACCCGCGCACCCGCGCCGGGCCGGCCGAAGCCTCCGGTCCCGGTGTGGAGGTCGGGGCCGGGGGACAGGGATCACCGGGACCACGGCGCGCTGGGAGCAGGCCTTCTCCGTGGACGGCGAGGAGACCTGGCTGACCAACTGGGTCATGGACTTCACCCGGCGGACGGCTTCCTGAAGGCCAGCAGGGTGAACTCCGGTTCCCCGCGCGGCACTTCCTGTTCGGGGAGCGCCTCGAGGCGGGTGATGAAGTGCGCGGTCAGGGGGTCGTCCGGCGCCAGCCGGGTGAACCAGCCGCGGCGCAGGTCCGCCACCGTGCTGCGCGGGCTGCGCCCTTGACCGTGGCCCAGGAACCGGGCCCGGCCCGCCGGGAGAAGGCCGTGCTCGGCGGCGTACGCTCCGACACGCTCCGCCCGGTCCTGGGCCGGGCGGCGCGGGCGCGGGGCGAGGACGGCGTCGATGTCGCTCCCGACGTCATGGGCGGCGCTCTTGTCGACCGTGGTGACGTACACCCCGCCGGGGCGCAGCATCCTCGCGCACTCGGTGACGACGGCCCGGACGTCCTCGGGTCCGTCCAGCAGGTGGAGCAGCCACACGCTGGTCACGGCGTCGAACTCACCGTCGGGGAAGGGGAGTCGGCGGCTGTCGGCGAGGACCACCGCGCCCGGTATCCGGGTCACCGCCCTGCGCGCCATGCCGGGCGCGGCGTCCACTCCCGTGACCCGGAGTCCCGGCAGGCCGGTCGCGAGGCGCCGGGTCACTGTCCCGGTGCCGCAGGCGACGTCGAGCAGGGTGCGGGTGTTCCCGGGGAGGAGGCGGGTCACGGCGTCGGCGGCCGCCGCGGCCCGCGGTGCACCGCCGCGCGAGGCGTCGTAGGCGTCGGCTTCCTTGTCGTAGTCGAGCATGCGGGTCAGCGCGCGCCGTGGCCGGGAGCCAGTTCCTCGACCCTGCGGGCGAGCGTGAGGTCGAGCGCGGTGACCGCGCCGCCGACACTGTGTGTGTTCACGGTCAGGGAGACGGTGTGATAGCCGAGGGTGAGGTCGGAGTGGTGGTCCAGCTCGTCCTGCACCTGGGCGATGTGCACGACGAGTCCGGCCGCCGCGAAGTGCGAGCCGAGCTCGTAGGCGCGGGCGAGCCGGTCACCGTCCAGGGACCAGCCGGGCAGGTCCGCCAGATGCTCCTCGATCTCCTTCTGCGTCAGCGGTTCGACGGGCATGACCTGGGCTCCATTCGTACGGCGGGGGGTGCGCGAAGGGCTGTTCCTCAGCGTGCCACAGTCCCCCGGAACTCGGCTCCGGGTGAGCCCGGGGTGACTCAGCGTCGTACGCACTCCGCCGCGAAGTCGTCCGCCAGGACGGTGATCGTGGTGCGTCCCTCGATCCGCTCCAGCCATTCGTGCGGGAGTCCGTGGTCGCCGTGCAGGGCGCCGAGGAGGTTGCCGCAGAGGGAGCCGGTGGAGTCGCTGTCGCCTGAGTGGTTGACGGAGAGGAGGAGGGCGTCGGTCACCTCGGGGGTGGCGAGGGCGCTGTAGACGCCGATGGCCAGGGCCTCCTCGGCGATCCAGCCGGCACCGAGGGACTCCAGCCTCTCGGCGCTCGGGGCGCCTTCGGAGGCCAGGTCGAGGGCCCTGGTCAGGGCTGCCGTCGTCTCCTCGTGGCCGGGGTGACGGGCCAGCAGCCGGAGCGTGCGCAGGACCGCGCCCTCCAGGGAGTCCCCGGAGACCAGGTGCGTGACGATCGCGGCGAGGGCTCCGGACGCGTAGTAGCCCGTGGGGTGGCCGTGGGTCATCTGGGCGCAGCGGGCGGCCATGCCGAACGCGGTCCCGGCGGAGGTCCGGGTGAGGCCGAAGGGTGCCGAGCGCATCACCGCGCCGCAGCCCTTGGAGGCGGAGTTGACCGGTCCGGGCGGGCCGAGTTCGGCCATCGGGTCGGGCACGAAGTCCTGGTGCTGGAGTCCGGAGAGGCAGGCGTTGCCGGGTGCCCGTCGGGCGTACAGCCAGCTCTGCGCGGCGAGTCCGCCGTGCACGTCGCTGTCGGGCCCGGTCTTCGTCTGGGTGTCCAGCCATCGTCCGTACGCCCATCGCACCAGTCGGGACCAGCCGCCCCCGATGCCCTTGAGACGCTCGCGGGCGTGCGCCTGCTGGATGCCCTCGACCGTGAACAGGGTCATCTGGGTGTCGTCGCTGACGCGCCCGAGGACACCGTCGCCGTCGGGGACCAGGCCGGTCACCCCCTGGGCCCCGTGCGTGGTCCGAATGCGTTCCAGGGAGTCGAACTCGACGGGGTATCCGAGCGCGTCCCCGATCGCCCCTCCCAGCAGACAGCCGCGTACCCGTGCCCGGTAGACCGCCTCGGCCTCCCAGCCCAGCCGTCCGTCGCCCATCTCGTTCACACACCGCTCCTCGGTTACCGTCCTCTTATGAGCATTGTCGCGCCGGGTGCCTCCGCGCTGCCAAGTGGCCCCGCCGGCAGGGGGGTCGGCCCGCTGCTGCGCGGCTGGCGGGAGCAGCGGCGGGTGAGTCAGCTGGAGCTGGCGCTACGGGCCGGTTCCTCGGCCCGGCACATCAGCTTCGTCGAGACGGGCCGCTCCCGGCCGAGCGAGGAGATGGTGCTGCGGCTGGCCGAGCACCTGGAGGTCCCCGTCCGGGAGCGCAACGCGCTGCTGCTCGCCGCCGGGTTCGCGCCGCGCTACGCGGAGACCCCGCTCGACGACCCGGCGATGGACGCCCTGCGCGAGGGCATGGAGCGGCTGATCCAGGGCTACGAGCCGTATCCGGCGCTGGTGATGGACGCCATGTACAACGTCCTCGCCGCCAACCAGGGCATCGTCATGCTCCTCGCGGGCATTCCCGATGCCCTTCTCGTGCCCCCGTTGAACGCGATGCGTCTCACCCTCCACCCGGAGGGCATGGCACCGCGCATCCGCAACCTCCGCGCCTGGCGCGAGCACCTGCTCGCGCAGCTGGACCGCCAGATCGCGCTGCGCAGGTCGGAGCCGCTGCGTGCCCTGTACGAGGAGGTGGCGGCCTTCCCGGCGGGACCGGACCCGGAGCCCGCCGAGGAGGAGGGCTCCCTGGACCGGGTCCCGTACTTCGCGCTGCCGATGCGGATCGAGCACGAGGGGCAGGTCCTGTCCTTCATCTCGTCCGTCTCGACCTTCAACACCCCGATGGACGTGACGGTGTCCGAGCTGGCCATCGAGACGTTCCTCCCGGCGGACCCCGCGACGGCCAAGTTCCTTCAGGGAAGGATGTCCTGACACTCCATCAATTGCCGTTCGGCCGGATCGCCTTCAGTGCCGCGTACTGGAGCGTCGCGATTCCCGCCACGGTCATCGCCTGTGCGGGCGCCCACACCGCTCCGGCCGCGCTCGGTGACAGCCAGAACAGCAGCGCGACGAAGCTGAGCACCGCCCAGGCGTAGTTGATTTCGATCACCGTCCGCACGGCCCAGGGCGACGGCTCTCGCCGGGACGCGAGCCGTCCCACCCCGGCCGCGTAGACCCCGAGGACCGCCCCGAGGATGAGGAGCAGGCCGGAACCGACCCCGAGCAGCCGTGCGAGCGGACCGGAGACGGCGAGGTAGGCGACCGCGTTCACGCCGGTGACCAGGGCGTCCGCCACCAGGAACCGGCGCAGCGCGGTGCGCGGTTCACTCGTGCGGGCCAGTACTGCGAGCTGGGTTGCGGACATGGCGGATCACCCTCCGTCGGGTTCGGTTCCTGCGGTGGGACCACGATGAGGGGCGGGCGGGGCAACGGTCGATTACCACCGGGGTAATGGGTCGCGGGGCCGCTGAGGCGAAGGCGACCCGGTCGCCCCTGTGAGGGATCCGGGGGAACATGGCACACTGCGCATGTACTTCGGCGCGTGGGGAGGCGTGGCGTGAGCGAGCGGCGGGCTGCGCCCACCGTGGGACAGGTGGTTCTGGGGCGACGGCTCCAGGAACTGCGGGAGACCTCGGGGCTGAAGCGGGAGGAGGCCGCGCGCGTGCTGCGCGTGGCCCCGGCGACCGTGCGGCGCATGGAGATGGCCGAGGTCTCGCTCAAGATCCCTTACGTCCAGGTGCTGTTGGAGACCTACGGAGTGGCCGCCGACGAGGTGGCCGCCTTCGTCGGGCTGGCCGAGGAGGCAAACCGGCCGGGGTGGTGGCAGCGGTTCCACGACGTGCTGCCGGAGTGGTTCAGCATGCACGTCAGCCTGGAGGGCGCCGCCGAGCTGATCCGCAGTTACGAGCCGCACTTCGTGCCGGGGCTGTTGCAGACCGAGGACTACGCGCGTGCCGTGCTGGAGGCGGGGACGGTCGGGCAGACGGGTCCCGAGTCCATCGAGCGGCATGTGGCGCTGCGGATGAAGCGGCAGGGGCTGCTCACCGGCGAGAAGGCCCCCCACCTCTGGGTGATCATGGACGAGACGGCGCTGCGGCGCCCGGTGAGCATCGACGGCAAGGTCATGCGCGACCAGATCGACCGGCTCCTGGAGGCGGTCGAGCACGACCACATCACACTCCAGGTCGCCGAGTTCACGAACGGCCCGCACCCGGGGACGTACACGTCCTTCGCGCTGTTCCGCTTCGCGGAGCCGGAGCTGCCCGACATGGTCTACAGCGAGTACGTGACCGGTGCCCTGTACCTCGACTCGCGCATCGAGGTGGCGCTGCACCTGGAGGTGCTGGACCACATGTCGGCCCACGCGGCCTCGGCCCAGCGCACCAAGCAGCTCCTCCGGGACTTCCGCGAGACGTTCTGAGCCGCCCGGGCGCCAGGCCCCCGGCCCACCGCCGGCGCCCCTCCCGCCGCCCGTACCCCGCCCGGCCGCCCGCCGTCGGCCCGTGCCCCGTACGGCTGCCGTGAACGGGTGCGCTCCCTGACTCGCCCCTAGATTCGGATCACAGGGTGAGCAAGGGAGCGCACGCACGTGACCGACACGCGGGTACCACCCAGCGAGCCTGGCGCCGCGCTGCTGCGTGCGGGGCGGTTCTTCCGGCCCGGCACCCCCTCTCCCGACCTGCACAGTGTGGGGCTGACGGGCGGCCGCGAGGCGGACTCCTTCTACCGGGACCGCTGGAGTCACGACAAGGTCGTGAACTCGACACACGGGGTGAACTGCACCGGCTCCTGCCGCTGGAAGGTGTACGTCAAGGACGGCATCATCACCTGGGAGACCCAGCAGACGGACTATCCGTCGGTGGGCCCGGACCGCCCCGAGTACGAGCCCCGCGGCTGCCCCCGTGGCGCGGCCTTCTCCTGGTACACGTACTCCCCGACCCGGGTGCGCTACCCGTACGTACGCGGGGTCCTCCTGGAGATGTACCGGGAGGCGAAACAGCGCTTCGAGGACCCCGTCCTCGCCTGGGCCGACATCCAGGCCGACCCGGCGCGCCGGCGCCGCTACCAGCAGGCCCGCGGCAAAGGCGGCCTGGTGCGCGCCACCTGGGACGAGGCGGTCGAGATCGTCGCCGCCGCGCACGTCCACACCATCAAGGCGTACGGCCCCGACCGCATCGCCGGGTTCTCCCCCATCCCCGCGATGTCGATGGTGTCGCACGCGGCCGGCGCCCGTTTCCACTCACTCATCGGCGCCCCGATGCTCTCCTTCTACGACTGGTACGCCGACCTCCCCGTCGCCTCCCCGCAGGTCTTCGGCGACCAGACCGACGTCCCGGAGTCGGGTGACTGGTGGGACGCCGCGTATCTGATGATGTGGGGCTCCAACGTGCCGGTGACGCGGACGCCCGACGCGCACTGGATGGCCGAGGCCCGCTACCGGGGCCAGAAGGTCGTGGTCGTCGCCCCCGACTACGCGGACAACGCCAAGTTCGCCGACGAGTGGCTGCACCCGCACCCCGGCACCGACGGCGCGCTCGCCCTCGCGATGGGGCACGTCGTCCTCAAGGAGTTCTTCGTCGACCGCGAGACACCCTTCTTCGCGGACTACGTAAGGAAGTTCACGGACCTGCCGTTCCTGGTGACCCTCGCCGAGAAGGACGGCGCGTACGTCCCGGCCAAGTTCCTGCGCGCCTGTGACCTCGGTCAGGACGTCGAGGGCGCCGAGTGGAAGACGGCCGTACTGGACTCGGTGACCGGCCGGGCGGTCGTCCCCAACGGCTCCCTCGGCTTCCGCTGGACCGAGTCGGGCAAGGGCAGATGGAACCTCGAACTGGGAGCTATCAAGCCCGAGTTGAGCCTGTACGGCCATGAGGCGGCCGGCGGGCTCGAGGTGCTGCTGCCGCGCTTCGACACCGAGGGCGGCGAACACGGGCAGGGGCGCGGCGACGTCGTGCGCCGGGGGGTGCCGGCCACACAGCTCGGCGGGGCGGACGGGCCGCTGGTCACGACGGTCTTCGACCTGCTGCTCGCCCAGTACGGGGTGGGCCGGGAGGGGCTGCCCGGCGACTGGCCCGACTCGTACGAGGACGCCTCGGCGCCCGGGACGCCCGCCTGGCAGGAGGCGCACACCTCCGTGCCCGCCGCCAAGATGGCGCTGATCGCGCTGGTGCCGTACACGCGTCTGGTGCACATGTTCAGCGCGCCGGTGCGGTATCTGTTCCGCCCGTACGTGGTGTACCGCAGCCGCGACCCGAAGCAGCTCGGGCCGCGGCCGGAGCGGCGGGGCTGGGAGAAGACGGAGGTCTAGGGGGTGTCCCGGCGTCAGCGAAGGGCGCGCTTGTCCGCCTTCAGGCTCTGCGCGAGCCGGATGGTGATGAACTCGTTGTTGTCCGCCTTGCCGGGCGTACGGCCGGAGGAGAACGGGAAGTTGTTGTCGTTCAGGACGGCGAGGGTCCTGTTGTCGAGGAGGACCACGTCCTCGATCGTGGTGAACGGGAAGGTGAACGTCGCGCCGAAGCCGCCGAGGCCCTTCGGGTTCGCGATGTTCATCAGGTCGGCCACGAGGGTCTTGTCCATGGCCCCGTCGCCGTCGCGGTCGCGGGTGTCGGCGAGGTAGATCCGCTTGAACTTGGCGTCGGCGCCCTGGCCGCCGTCGCGCTCGATGACGAGGAAGCGGTTCTCGTCGACCGCGATGGCGTCACCGATGGCGTTCGAGGGCGACTCCAGGCGGTAGGTGAACCGCTTCCCGGTGTACGTACGGGACTTCAGGTCGAACTCGCTGAAGCGCAGGTCGCCGGGGGTGTCGCCGTTGACCGTGCCTTCCAGGAGCGGGTAGAGGTGCCGGCCGTCGACCGAGCGGACCATGCCCTCGAAACCCTTGCTGCCGGCGATGGTGGGCTGGGCACCGTTCAGGTACGGGTTCTCCGGCGCCCGCACTCCGGCGAGCGCGATCGGAGCTTCGAGCAGCCTGCCGGACGGGGAGAAGTGCAGGAGGAACGGGCCGAACTCGTCGCCCAGCCAGTACGAGCCGTCGTGGGCCCGGACGATGGACTCGACGTCGAAGTCCGCGCCGGTCAGCACCCGGTCGGCCCGGGTGAGCGCGAACGGCACCTTGTGGTAGGGGTCGCTCAGGTTGAAGCCGCCCAGGACCCTGACCTTGCCGGTCCTGGTGTCCGGCTTCACGCGGTGCACGCGGAGCAGGAAGTCGGCGCTGTTGGACTGGTTGCCGTAGCCGTTGTCGGACAGCACGTCGTAGCTGCCGTCGTGGCGGTCGATGGCACCGCTGAAGCCCTGGACCGGCTGGTCCGCGAACGGGCCGGTGATGCCGTTGAACGGTCCGGCGCCGATGGCCGAACCGGACGGCTCGCTGTTCGGGACGAACGTCTCGGCCGGGAGCGAGGCGAAGCCGGTCAGCCTGGCCTGGCCGAAGTCCCCGGAGTGGCGCTCGGCCACCGCGGGGGACGCGAGTCCGACGGTCAGCGCGACCGCGCTGACCGTGATCGAAAGTCTCTTCATGACCCGCACGTTAGGGACCGCGGGTGACGGGCGGCCGAACGCAGGGCGACGCGGGACACCGGGATCGGGCCTGCCTGCCGATTCCCGTCGTCGCCCGGAGAGCGGCCTCGCGGCGTCAGGAGCGTGCTCTCGGCGTGCCAGGCGTGGACCTCGTGCTATGAACGCACTTGGGGCTGCGCCCGGTGGGGCGAGAGTGCGTGCATGGCGTCACGGGGCAGACGGGAAATGTCAGACAGCCCTAGTCTTCTGAGTCAGGAATTCCGTTCAGATGTCTAGGCTTGCCTGGTAGCGCGGACTGGGCGGCCGAAGGCCGAGTTGACGCTGTGGGACGAGGAACGGGCTGCGCTGGAGGGTGGGTGCGGCGTCGTTCGACACCGCACCCCGCGGGGCGGTTGCGGTTCGTCGAGAATCGGATCGCCGGGCTGGGTGACATGCCCCGTTCGCGCGGACCCAGGACAGTCACCAACGATCAGATCGAGGCGGTGGTCAAAAGGACACTGGAGACCACTCCGAAGAACGCCACGCACTGGTCGACGCGGGCGATGGCCGCAGAGTTGGGGCTTTCACAGTCGACGGTGTCGCGGATCTGGCGGGCGTCCGGTCTGCAGTCGCACCGCTCAGAGACGTTCAAGCTGTCGACGAACCGTACTTCGTCGACAAGGTCCATGAGGTGGTCGGTCTCTATCTGGATCCGTCCGAGCGGGCGCTGGTGTTCTGCGTGGACGAGAAGTCGCAGATCTAGGCGCTGTCCCGCTCGCAGCCGATGATGCCCGGGGTTCCCCAGCGCATCAACCACGACTACGTGCGCGCGGGCACCACCACGCTGTTCGCAGCGCTGGAGATGGCAACCGGCAGAGTGATCGGCGGCTCCCCCATCGCCGGCACCGTGCCGAGGAGTTCAAAAAGTTCCTGGTAAAGCTCGACCAGGAGGTACCGGCAGAGTTTGACGTCCATCTGGTGCTGGACAACTACGCCACCCACAAAACGCCGGCGATCAGTCGCCGGCTGGCCGTTCCCGGCCAGCGTCACCACATCCACCGGTTCCCGGCCGACCCAGACGCGGCAGATCCCCGAGCGCAGAAGATACTCGAAGCCCCGTACCGATCAGGCCACTTCAGCGCGGTAGGAAGCGACGTTCCAAACTGAGCGGCAATGTCCGTGTTGGCCAGCCCCTCCGACGCCAGCAGCAGGATCCACGCCCGCTGCACCAACCACCGGGGCCATCGACATCAACGCCAACGCCTCCAGGCGCGATCAGTCACCCCATGGAGCTGCAACGCAGCGGCCAGATAAACAGCCCCATTGTCCTGAAATCACAAATGTAAAGCTACCTCCGACACGCAAGACTAGTCCTGAATCGGCCTTTCACTTGGCTTGTTCTGTGACTTCCCGCAATACTCGCCACTATGGCATCACTTGCACCACCAGAAGCAAGCTCAACGTACCAAGTATTCACGCTCGGAAACGATAAATGCTATCGTCGACCGAGCGACATCCTACGGTCATGGAGGTCGGATTGGGGATCAAGAATCGCGCGGAGAGTGACGCTCCGCCTCCTCAGCTCAATGAGCCGGAAGAGCCACAGCTACTAATATCGATCGACGCCATCCCACAGGCGGCGAACCGGGTGGACATGGTCACCACCGACACGTACATCGAGGGGCAGTAGGGGGATCACGTGACGCGTGTCAAGTTGTCCGCATTAATCTCCCCGATGACAACCGAAGAATTCTTTCGGGATATTTTCGGTAAGCAGCACGCGCACTTCCCGGGCAAACCGGACCGGTTTGCCCACCTCTTAACCTGGCAGCGGCTCGATTTGCTTCTGACCAAGTCCCGGCTGACCTACCCTCAGCTTCGCTTGGCGAAGGAAGGAACGGTGCTCGAACCCGATTCCTTCATGCGGTATTCGAAGACCAACCGAGGCCTGGAAGTAGCCCGAGTCGACCCTGCGCTGTTGACCCGCAAATTCCGGGAGGGCGCGACGGTCGTCATCAGTTCTGTCGACGAACTGGACGAGCCGGTGGAGGATCTCGCCAGCGCTCTTGAGGCCGAACTCGGGGTCCGCGTCTCGGTGAACGTGTACGCCTCGTTCGGCGAATTACCGGGTTTCACGAATCATTGGGACGATCACGACGCCCTGGTCATACAGGTCGACGGCGACAAGGAATGGTTAGTCCACGGAATGTCGCGGGCGTGGCCGCTTTTCCGGGACGTCGAGCATAATCCGCTACCAACATCCGGCCCATTGGCGCGTTACGTGACGCACCCTGGTGATGTGCTATACATCCCGCGGGGGTGCTGGCACGAGGCGAAACCGATCGGTAAGGCATCGCTGCACCTAACCTTCGGCTTTATGCGGCCGACGGGAATCGACTTCATCGTCTGGCTGTCCGACTTCCTCCGCGGCCACGAGGGCTTCCGGGCCAGTGTGCCGCACCGGTCAACACAGGAGTTCGCACAGTTCGAGGAGGAACTGCTGCGTCAGTTGCGGGAAGAGTTGCGACCAGGTGTATTGGAGCAATTCCTGGAGGACCGGGACGCCACGGCACCGGCACGCACCGCAGCCAATCTGCTGTGGGGCTTGGACCCGGACGACGGCGACGGCGAGTTCACCTGCAGGCTGCTGGCCTCACGTGCCTACGTCGAGGACGACCCTGGGACGCCCGGCGAACACGTCCTATACGCGGGTGGACAGCGGATCCAGTTGTCCGACGTCGCCAAACCCCTGACGCGACTCCTGCTGGACGGCGAATGGCACAGCTGCGCGGAGATGCTCTCCCACTGCGACGGCCGTATCGATCGGGGATCCGTCGTCCACCTCGTGAAGGAGTTGCACGACACCGGGCTGCTGGCCGTACGTCCGCACCCTGGCCGGGATCCACGGGACACACCGGCGAATCCGGGGTGATCAGATGCCGAACTCGACGCTGCTCGCCCAGCGGATGGCCGAACTGGGCCTGACCTATCAGGGACTCGCTCAGCGCATCTTCGAGAACAGCGGAAGAACGATGCGGCCGGATCCCTCCCTGGTGTGGCGGTGGATGAACGGAAAGACGCGACCGGGAAATGGGTACGTCACCCACCTCGCACAGGTACTAGGGGTGGAACAAGACGTATTGAAGGCCGACTTCTCGAAAGAGCGCCCAAGGGAGAGCCGACCTGGAACAGATCATGGAGCCGGGTCGCCGGTGGTGGCCCGCACTCTCAGGGAAGCGAGAGACGCGGTGAGGCGTCGGAATTTTTTGAAGAGCGGGATCGGCATGGCGGCCTGGGGACTGGGCGGGGGAAAACTCGAACCCATCTCGCCCGAGGCTCTCAGACTCGCCGAGATCACCGGATCCTCCGAGGTCAGCGATGGCAGCATCGACGCGATCGGCATCCTCGTCGATCACTTCGCCGGCAACTTCACCCGCTACGACCAGCGCGAGATCATCAAGGAACTCGTGCCATACGTGGGGAAGCTCACGGACGCGCTGAGCGGGCCGCTGGCATGCAAGAAACGTGGCGAACTGTGTCTCAGCGGTGCACGAATGGCGGGACTGCTGGGCCGCGCCAGCCGCTCCATCGGTCGGCTCGACGACGCACGCCTCTACTTCGGCAGCTCCTTCTACTTGGCCGAGGAGATTAACCACCATGACATGATGTCGTGGACCACGCTCGAAGAAGCGACCATGTACTACCAGGCTGGTGCCCCGCAGGCGGCCCACCAACTGGTGGAGGCCGCCCTTCCGTACTCGCATGCCGGGAACCTGGTGCAGGTGCTGAGCTTGCAGGCGCGCACCAGCGCGCTGCTCAGCATGCCCCACGAAGCCGTCAAGGCGATCTCCGAGACCGAGCGCAGGATCGGCGCCATCAGGCCGGACGAGGACTCCGACCTACAGAACGTCGTCTTCAACGGGTGGGGCACCTCGCCTAGCATGCACGCCTTGGGGCGGGCGTGGCTGTGGCTCGGCAGGTCCAGGGAAGCCAGCGAGTTCGGCGCCCAGGCCATGCGCACCGCCGATCAGGCGACGAGCATGTGGAGGCACCAGAACCACGCGCAGGGCCAGCTGGTTCTGGCCGGATCCCTGGCACAGGCCGGCGAGCCGGAAGAGGCCTGCCGCCTCGCCGAGAGCGTTCTGTCGACGTTGCATCACTCTGCATACATCCTGATCACACAGTCGACAGATCTCATGCAATACCTGCAGGAACACCAGGAAATGGATGCAGTGCAACACCTCGCATCGATGCTCACCGTGTACAGGTCTCCTGCAAACCCACAGCATGGAAATATAATCTCTAGCTGACGCACTGCAACAAATAGAACATCGAATGCATTCGAGATCGAAATGCATAATCGTTGCCTGCAAAGATTGACAATGGATTCACCTACCTCCAGCGGTCTACCGTGATGCACGTCAAAGGCTCTCGGAGGTGGGATATGAAAAAGCTGTCGGCATGGCGGCGGAGGTTCTCGAAAATCAATGCGGGCGGACTTGTCGGGAAAGTCATCCAAGGACTTGCCGCGGGTGGCGCCAGGGCGTTCGTCAGCTGGTTCCTGGACGGAAACGGCGACGACTTCCTGACGTAGGAGACGCACTGGCCGCTAGGTCGCGTCTTTAAAAGATCTTGAGTGGCGAATCATGGTTGGGCGATACGTCGCCACGAACTGTGCGACGCCGAGTGGGAGTGCGTCGGGCCGCTGCCGCCTGTGTCCTCCGGGGCAGCCCAGGCACACCCCGACGCGGCTGGGGACATCGACTGACTGGTGTCGGTCGATTCCACCGTCGTCCGTGGCCAGCAGCACGCCGCGAGGCTCGAACAGGGGCCCCGAAGTCCCAGCCTCGGACGCTCCCGAGGTGGCCTGACCAGAACAGAATCCACCCGACCTGCGACGGTGCTGGCCGCCCGCTTCAGCCTCACGGGCGGCAACACCAACGACCACCCCAGTTCACCGTCGCGACGGAAGCGCTACGAGTGCCCCACCGGGGCCCGGGACGGCCCCGGATACGGGCCACCCACGTCCTGGGCCCCAAGGGCTACGGATCCCAGGTCATCCGCACCTGACTGGGCGGCGGGACATCAGCCACACCATTCCCAAGCGGGTCGACCAGGTCCGCAACCGGCTCAGACGCGGCGGCCGCGGCGAGCACCGCCAGTCTTCGACGAGCAGTTCCACAAGCAACGCAACGTGATGGAACGGTGCTTCAACCGCCTGGAGCAGTCGTGCGGCATCGCTGCCGCTGTGAGCGTGACATTTAAAGACAACTCTTACGAGCTCGTGCATGGTTGGCGGTGACAAGATATGGCCCCGAGCCCCACCGAAATCCTTGACGTATCACTACCAACCGTGCGCGAGCCCGTTAGGCAGTGCCGCCCTTCGCGTCCCGGCCCCTGTCCGCGTCTCCTCCCCTTTCCCGCTCCTCGTCCACGATCTCCGCGTCCACCACGCCCTCCTCGTCGTTCGGGGCCTGCTCGGTGGCCGGTTCCCGCGGAGGTGCCTGCTGGGCCTGCTGGGCCTGCTGGGCCTGGGCGTACATGGCCTGCCCCATCCGCTGGCTCACCATGGCGAGCTTCTCGACGCCGGCCCGCAGCGCGCTCGTGTCGGCGGGATCCTCCAGAAGCGTTTTCAGCTCCGCGATCGCCTCCTCGACCTCCGGCTTCGTCTCGGACGGGATGCGCTCCTCGTTCTCCTGCATGAACCTCTCGGTCTGGTAGACGAGTTGCTCGGCCTGGTTGCGGGTCTCGGCGGCCTCGCGGCGGGCGTGGTCCTCGTCGGCGTACTGCTCGGCCTCGCGCATCATGCGGTCGATGTCGTCCTTGGGGAGCGCGGAGCCGCCGGTGACGGTCATCTTCTGTTCGCGCTCCGTCGCGAGGTCCTTCGCGGAGACGTGCATGATCCCGTTGGCGTCGATGTCGAAGGCGACCTCGATCTGCGGGACCCCGCGCGGCGCGGGCGGCAGCCCGGTGAGGTCGAAGACACCGAGCTTCTTGTTGTACGCCGCGATCTCGCGCTCGCCCTGGTAGACCTGGATGCCGACCGAGGGCTGGTTGTCCACGGCGGTCGTGAAGATCTCCGAACGCCGGGTCGGGATCGTGGTGTTGCGCTCGATGAGCTTGGTCATGATGCCGCCCTTGGTCTCGATACCCAGGGACAGCGGGGTGACGTCGAGCAACAGGACGTCCTTGACGTCACCGCGGATGACACCCGCCTGAAGCGCTGCGCCCACGGCGACGACCTCGTCCGGGTTGACGCCCTTGTGCGGGTCCTTGCCGGTGAGTTCCCTCACCAGGTCGGTGACGGCGGGCATCCGGGTCGAGCCGCCGACCAGGATGACACGGTCCACGACGGACAGTTGCACGCCCGCGTCCTTCACCGCCTGGTGGAAGGGGTTCTTGCAGCGGTCGAGCAGGTCGGCGGTCAGCTCCTGGAACTGAGCGCGCGTCAGTTTCTCGTCCAGGTGCAGCGGGCCGTCGCCGGTGGCGGTGATGTAGGGCAGGTTGACGGTGGTCTCGGTGGAGCTGGACAGTTCGATCTTGGCCTTCTCGGCGCCCTCGCGCAGCCGTTGCAACGCCATCTTGTCGTGTCCGAGGTCGATGCCGTGCGCGACCTTGAACCGCTGGGCGAGGTGCTCGACGACCCGCTGGTCCCAGTCGTCGCCGCCCAGTTTGGTGTCACCGTTGGTCGCCTTGACCTCGATGACACCGTCGCCTATCTCCAGCAGCGAGACGTCGAAGGTCCCGCCGCCCAGGTCGAAGACGAGAACGGTCTGCTCCTCGCCGCGGTCGAGCCCGTACGCGAGGGCGGCGGCCGTCGGTTCGTTGATGATCCGCAGAACTTTGAGGCCCGCGATCTCACCGGCCTCCTTGGTGGCCTGGCGCTGCGCGTCGTCGAAGTGGGCGGGCACCGTGATCACGGCGTCCGTGACGTCCTCGCCGAGGTAGGCCTCGGCGTCCCGTTTCAGCTTCTGGAGCACGCGCGCGGCCAACTCCTGTGCGCGGTACCGGGTGCCGTCGATGGCGCCCGTCTCCGGGAAGCGCCAGTTCGAATCACCCATGTGCCGCTTCGCGGAACGCGCGGTGCGCTCCACGTTCGTCACGGCCTGCCGTTTGGCGACCTCGCCGACGAGCACCTCGCCGTTCTTGGCGAAGGCCACCACGGAGGGCGTGGTGCGCGCGCCCTCCGCGTTGGCCACGACCGTGGGGTCGCCGCCCTCCAGAACAGCGACCACGGAGTTCGTCGTACCGAGATCGATCCCGACCGCACGTGCCATGTCCGTCCCCTTCCGCCCGGTTCTGCCGCCCTCCAGCACAAAACTTGAGTGCGCATCTGTCAATGGGGCGGACGCCCCGCGCGAGTCCGGACATGGACCCGCACGGGCCAGGGGATGAGCCCCGCGCGGGCGCGGCCATGGGTCCCGCACGAGCCCGGGCATGACGGCGCCGCGGCCCCTGGGGGACCGCGGCGCCGTGCTGCCTTCGGGGCTTGCGGGCCGTCAGGACAGCTTCGCCGACAGTGTGATCGTCGTGCCGCTGAGCGCCTGGCTGACCGGGCAGTTCTTCTTGGCGTCCTCGGCCGCGGCGGCGAAGGCGTCCGCGTCGATACCCGGCACCGTGCCCTCCACGTTCAGGTGGATGCCGGTGATGCCCTCGCCCGGCTGGAAGGAGACGTCGGCGGAGGTGACGAGCTTGGTGGGCGGGGTGCCGGCCCCCGCGAGGGCGTGCGAGAACGCCATGGAGAAGCAGCTGGAGTGGGCGGCCGCGATCAGCTCCTCGGGGCTGGTCTTGCCGTTCGCGTCCTGGGAGCGCGACGCCCACGTCACGGGCTGCTCGTCGATGGCGCCGGAGGAGTCGAAGGTGACGACGCCCTTGCCCTCGAGCAGGTTGCCTTCCCAGACGGTGTGTGCAGAGCGCGTGGTTGCCACGATGTGTCCTTTCGGGTGTGGTCCCGCTACCGGGTTCCGTGTTGCCCATCCGATCACACCTTGGGCCGGTGCACGCGTCTGATGGGGCCGCGACCTGCCGGACCGTACCTGTGACTTTCCCTGCCGAAAGCCACGAAGAGGCCCTACAGTCCAGTCATGGTCGAACTCTTCCAAGTCCTCGGGGGAATCGCGGGATTTGGCGGGATCGCACTCGGCGTCCTGTATCTGCTCTACCGGGACTTCGTACGCGACATCATCCGCACCAAGATGTTCCGGACACTCACCTCGGCCCAGGCGACCGCACTCTTCGGCGCCGTCATCGTGCTCGCCTTCAGCGTCGCGATCCTCGGGATCTTCGCCACGCTCGCCGAGAGCGAGGGCATACAGCAGTTCCTCGTGCTCGTCGGCATGCTGCTGCTGTTCCTGCTCGCCGTGGTGTTCGTCGCGGCCCGCGTGGTCACCGGCCCGCGTGCGCGTCCCCGTCGCGATGGCGCCGGGACGGCGAAGGTCGAACGGTCACTCACCACCGTACGCAGGCATGTGGCCCTCAATGAGCCGGACCAGGCCGAGCGCGCCCTTGAGGCCTCCGGAGCGGACCGGGAATCGGAGGAGTTCTGGTACTGGAAGGCCCGGATCGCCCTGATCCGCTCCAACTTCACCGTCGCCTCCGGATACGTCGAGGAGGCGCTGAAGCTCGACGCCCGCAATCCGCACGGCCTCGCCCTGAAGATCACCCTGCTGCTCCTGGCCAACGACCCGGCACAGCGCGACCGGGCCGCCCGGCTGGCCGAGGAGAACACCGGGCTCAGCGCCGAACTCGATGCCTGGCTGCGCCGGTTGAGGGCCGAGGGGATGTTCGACGGTGGAGTACGCACCCGCAGCGAGCTGGAGGCCCGGTGCCCGCTTCCCACCCGTACGACGGAGAGTGCACATGCCGAGTGATGAGAACGCCGTGGCCGCCGGCCGGCAGGCCGTCCTGTACGTCGGGCCTCCCGCGGTCACCGACGGGGACGACGCCGCCTTAGGCCGGCTGACCGCCGAGGCCGAACGGCGTGCCGCCGCGCTGGGGCTGACGCCGCTGGAGCCGGTCGCACGGACCGCGGCCGAGGCCGACGCGTTGCTCGCGGCGCATCCCGATGCCGTGGTCGTGGTTCATCCGGGTGAGGCGCCGGTCCTGCCTGCCGGCGAGCCGGGCACCAGGCTCTGGGACTTCCTGCGGGGCGGCGCGGAACTGCGCCTGTGCGACCTCTCGGTCACCGGCGCCGCGCCTCCGCCGCCACCCCTGCCGCAGTGGTACCAGGGACCATCGGCGCTCCTGCTGGTCGAACTGATTCATCCAGGCGTGCCTCTGGGCGCGGACCACCGCTCCCTGTACGAACGGCGCGAGAGGGAGTGCCGGGCCTACGCGTCGCTCCTAGGGCTGCGGGTCTCGACGGTGAGCATCAGTGCCCTCTCGGAGTCCCCGCCCGCGTACGACCGGCAGCTCACCGTCATCGTTCACCCGCAGGTCACCGCTCCGGACGCCGGGACCCCGGACGGGTTGCTGTGGCGGTGGCTGCGGCAGGGTCGGGGGATCCACTCGGGGTGTTGGGTGGAGCCGGACTTGTCCCCGAGGTACGCCGGAGGCGAGCCAACCACGGTCCACGTGGAGGGAACCCCGGCTTACTACAGTGATCACCTGTCGATGGACAGGGAGCATCTGGCTCGTCTCACGACAACCGACTCCTATGACGATGTCCCGAGCTTCGAAACGGACTTCCGCCTCAGAAGCAGAGCCACCACCAGGCACTACGGAGCGCCCGCGAGCAGCCCCGCCCAGCCCTTCTTCTCACCCCCCGGCGGCCCCGCCCCCACCCCCCGCGACACCACGCAGCCCCTCCCCCACGACGGCCTCTTCATCCGCCGCAACAACGCCTTCGGCACTCGTTCGGTCCTCGGCGCGAAGGACCTCATCGAGCAGGGCGTGATCATCGGGCAGGATCAGATCAGGTTCGACGACTTCGTGGCGTCCCGTACCGATCAGGTGCCGGGTCCTGGACCCGGGGAAGCCGTCGCGGTGAGTCATGGACTCGCCGCCGTGCCGGGTGAGTTCAAGGCCAACGAGGCGACGACGCACTTCGTGGAGATCACTCTCAAGGCCGGTGCGGCCCCGCCCGAGGACACTCCCGCCGGCGAACCCCTCCCGGTGAACTTCGTCTTCGTCGTCGACATCAGCGGCTCGATGACGGGCGAGAAACTCGACACCGTGAAGTCGGCGCTCCAGACCATCTACCGCGAACTGCGGCCGGCGGACTGCCTGGGCATCATCACCTTCGACCACAACGTACGCACCGTCCTGCCGGCCGTCGCCAAGAAGGACCTGCCGGCGGACCGCTTCTCGGCAGTGGTGTCCGGACTGACTCCGCAGGGCGCGACCGACATCAACCTCGGGGTGCAGTACGGGATCGACGAGATCAGCCGCAACTCCCGCAACGGGCGGACCATCAACTGCCTGTACCTGTTCTCGGACGGCGACCCGACCTCCGGCGAACTGGACTGGATCAGGATCCGCACGAACATCGCGGCCAAGATGCGCGGCGACCTCACGCTGTCCTGCTTCGGTTTCGGCTCCGACGCCCGGATGCCCGAACTGGCCGCGCTCGCCGGGCTGGCGGGCGGCAACTCGACCTTCGTCACCCGTCCCGAGCAGGTCGGGGCGGATCTGCTCGGCGACCTGAGCCGGCGCGACCACCTCGCCGCCATCGACATCCAGCTCAGACTGGACATCGACCCCGGGGTGGAGATCCGGCACCTGTACGGGCACGACCTGATCACCGACCCCCGGGCGCGCGCCGCGGTGCACCGCGAGGCGGGGCAGGCGGCCGGTCTGGCGCGGGAGAACTACGGCGCCGAGGCACTGCCCGACATCATCACCGACGAGAAGGGTGTCCGGATCTTCGCGCCCGACCTGGCGTTCGAGGAGACGTACTGGGTGGTCCTCGAGGTCAGGGTGCCGCCGGGACGTGCGCTGTCGGAACTGGGCACGGCGACCGTGCAGTACGTGGACACCGTGGCGCGCGAGGGCCGTCGGCACGAGATCGACCTGGCCGCGGCGCTCACCCTCTCCGAGGAGACGGTGACGGTGCACGCGGTCGGTCTGTGGACCAGCGAGGTCACCTTCTACGCGCTGGACGACCTCTACGACCGCGACCGGGAGGCGGCGAAGGACCGGCTGCTCCGCCATCTCCGGGCACTGGAGGCGGCACACAGCCACCTGCCGGCCAAGGAGTTCAAGGACGACCAGGTGACGCTGCGCAAGTTCATGACGCTCGCGGAGACGCTGGGCACCATGGTCTCCTTCAGCGACGCGTCGCACAGTCCCGGCTTCGCGCCCGGCGTCCGCACGATGAACGCCTTCGGCAGGATGCGCTCCGGGTTCTGGCCGCAGTACTGAGGCGGCGCGCCCGGCCTCAGCTCACCCGGAACACCGGCCCCCGCGCCGTGAACGGCAGCCGGGCACCCTGCGGAATCAGGTAGGCGTGCTCGCGGCGCACCCGCAGGACGTCGCACCAGCCGTCCGTGATGACCAGGACGGGCGCGCCGGGCGGGAAGTCGTCCGAGCGGAGCAGCAGGTCGATGCCGGGCTGGAGGACCGTACCGCCGCGACCGCGCACCCGCACGCGGCCGGCGATCTCCGTCACCGGGAGATAGCCGGCGTCGTGCGGGGCGGCGTCGCAGAAGACGACGCGGGCGGCCGGTACGTCGCGGGCCTCGGCGTAGGAGGCGATGGCGCCGAGCGCCTTGCCGAGCAGGGTGCGGTCCATGGAGGCGGAGGTGTCGAGGACCACGCCGAAGGTGCAGCGGGCGATCTCCTCGGGCGGGAAGTAGCGGCCGGCGCGTGGGATGTCGGGGGTCGCCGCCTGGCGACGCGAGGGACGCGCGTATGTCCGCAGCGGCTCGGGGCGGGGCACGAACTCGTCGAACCAGCGGGCCAGTTGGGCGTCCCAGTCCAGCGGTGGATGGCTGAGGGCGCGGATCTCCTCGACCAGGCCACCGGGCAGGAAGCCGCGCTCCTGCCGCTGGTGCAGGTCAAGTCCCTGGCCCAGGCCTCGGCGGTAGAACTCGTCGAGGTCGACGTAGTCACGGGGTGAGCCGAGCGGGCCGCCGAGCATGTCGCCGACGCCTTTGCCGCGCAGTGTGGACAGGCGCCGCATCCGGCGCAGGTCCGTCGCGATCCGGTCGTACACCTCCTCCGCCGACAGATCCCTCAACTCCTTGTCGTACAGCAGCCCTTCGGGCATCGAGCCGACGTGCATCTCGCACAGCCAGCCGTTGATGACGTAGTCCGCGGCGATGTTGAAGAGGTACGGGTCACGGGTGCCGCAGCGGTCGCTGTGGCGCAGGGCGGCGTGCAGCATCTCGTGGGCGAGGACGAACCGCCATTCCTCGTCGTCGAACTCGCGCAGCGGGTTGATGTAGATCTCGGCCGCCTCCGCGTCGACCGCGGCGACGGAGATGCCGTGGGCGCGGGCGAGTTCGGCGTCGGCGACGACGGTGATGCCGGCCGCGATGCCGCCGAGAAGGGGGTAGGAGGACACGAACCAGCTCAGCGCCTTCTCCCAGGGCTGCAGCCGGGTGGGTCCGCCGCGCATGGAGGCGCGGCGGCCGCCCGCCATGTCCATCGCCGCGGCCATCGTGCGGGTCAGCGCGTGCGCGAAGGCGAGCTGCCAGTCGGGCACGGTGCCGCCGCTCCAGGTGTGCCAGGTCACCAGGAGCTGGTCCGGCTCACCGCCCGCCGTACCGCACCGCTCGTACGCCGCCGGAATCCCGTCACGGCGCCAGCGCGCGGCGAGCTGCTCCTCGTCGCCGTCGGGATAGGAGTCCGGCAGGTCCTCGGGGGTCAGCCCGACCGGGAAACCGAGCAGGAAGCGGTTGACGACGGCGCAGCGGGCGGCGAGGTCGAAGCGGTCGGGCTGTACCCGCTCGCCGGTCGCCGCCGGGACATGGCCGAAGCCGAGGTGGATGATGCCGTGCGCGGCGGCCCACGCCCAGGCGGCGGGGTCGGCGCGGCGGGTGGGGTGCATGTGGAGCACGCCGCTGGAGTCGACGCGGACGAGGCCGTCGCGGGGGCCCGCCGGGCAGTCCTTCTGCCGGCAGGTGCTGAACCCGATGGCGGCCAGCGCGCGGTTGGCCCGCACCAGCCGCATCCCCTCCGCGAAGGCCTCGGCGGCCGGATCCGGCTTCTCCTTCTCCCCCTGCCTGCGCTTGCCGCTCACCGCCGCGCCTCCACCAGCCTCGGCATGTCCCGCGCGGCCTCGACCAGGAACCACGCGGGCAGTACGGGATTGCCGTCGCCGTCGGCGGCGATGACGCTCTGGGCGACCTCGACGGAGATCTCGGCGAGCTGCACCAGCAGCGACTTGGCGCGGAAGGCGGTCTGCCGCCCGTGCTCCGAGGTGTGTTCCTTGCTGGCGGGCAGTTCCTTGACGAGACGGCCGCGGAAGGACTCGGCGAGGTAGTAGAGCAGGTCGCGGTCCTCCAGCCGGCTCGGCCAGCGGGCCTCGCCCTTGATGATGGCCTCGATGCCGAACCTGCTGCGCACGATCTTGACGTAGCCGCAGAAGGCGACCGCGTGCGCGGGCGTCAGCGTGCCGTGCGCGATCACCTTCAGGGTGTCCTCGTCGAGGGCGGGCCCGAAGGAGCGCAGGGCGTCGGAGAGCATGTGCCAGGAGCGGGGCGTGGAGAAGGGCTCCTCCGTCTTGGGCGGCTTGGACCACAGGTGGTCCGGGCGGTCGGTGAGATGGTCGAGGATCCACGGGTGGATGTCGTTGGCGGCGGCCCACACCAGCCAGTCCTTCGGAGACGCCTCCAGGTGCACATGGGCGAGGCGGTTGATCAGCGCGGAGGCGATCGGCCTGGCCAGCGCGTTGTCCGTCGAGCGGTTGCCCGCGCCGATGACGATCGAGCCCGGCGGCAGTTCGTAGTTGCCGATACGGCGGTCCAGGATCAGCGAGTAGAACGCCTTCTGCACGTCGGGCGTCGCCGCGTTCAGCTCGTCCAGGAACAGGCAGTACGGCTCGTCGCGGGCGATCGCCTCCGGCGGGCAGAACACCGAGCGCCCGTCCCGGATCTGCGGGACCCCGATGAGGTCCTCCGGCGCGAGCTGGGTGCCGAGCAGGCTCACGCACTCGAGGCCGAGCGACTCGGCGAACTCCCTTACCAGGGACGACTTCCCGATGCCGGGAGCGCCCCAGATGAAGACCGGCCGCACGGTCGCGAGACCGAGCAGCAGCTCCGGTATCCGGGCGGGAGTGACGGTGACGGCTGCCTGCACGCAGGAACTCCTGAGGGTGTCCGTGGGGCGCGCGGGTGCGCGATGTCCGATACGGACAGTCTGTGCGCGGGAGTCCGTTCACGCAGCCCATTTTCCGGCGTGCGCGGCGAGCTCTTACGGCGTGTGCGGCGAGCTCTTCCGGCGTGCGCGGCGGGCGCAGGATCAGGCGGCCCGCTCGTTCGGCCGGGCCGGCAGCGGTACCTGCGGCCCGTCGCACTCGCGCAGCCAGCGCCGCAGTACGTGGTGCACCTGCTCCGCGCCGACCAGTTCCGCGCCGTCCTCGACCGGCGCGGACAGCGCGACTGGTGACAGCAGGAAGGGCCGTCCCTGGGCGCCGCCGAGCCCGCCGTGCGAGCCGATCTGCTCCTCGAAGGCGAGGACTTCGCCCTCCGCGGGGTCGTACCAGGAGTTGACCATGATGTCGGCGACGTGCGGAAAGGAGTGGGTCCTTCGGACGACGTCCGCGGCTCCGGGTCCGAAGTCGGCGAGCGGGCCGGGGTGTTCGTCGTCGAGCTCGTCCAGCGGAACCTCCGCCCCGTGCGCGCCGATGACGAGCCCTCCGTACTCCTCGCTGCGTACGAGGAGGAAGCCGACGCCGGGATGGTTGGCGAGCGTGGACAGCAGCGCGGGGTGGCGCCGGTCGATCTCCTCGCGGCTCATCCGGTGCGGCACGTCGGGGAAGGAGATCAGGCCGAGGTTGCCGGAGGCCAGCACGATCGGCTCGGAGCGGTGCCGCGCGGGCGGGTGCTGGGCGCCGCCCTCCTCGACGGGCCTGCGCAGCGCGGCCCGCACCGCCGCCCGCGCCTCGGCGCCGCTGTGGGTGCGCCGTGCTCTGCGCGGCACGGGCAGTCCGCAGCCGGCCCGGACCAGATTGGTGAGGGTGAGCCCGTAACGGGTCAGGAACGTTTCGCCGGGGCTCTGGCCGTGGTCGGAGAGCAGCACGATCCGGTACGGCCGCGGCGCGTGGTCGGCGACCTTCGCGATCAGCGCGATCGAGCGGTCGAGCCGCGCCAGGACCTTCTCGGCGTCCCGGCCGCGCGGCCCGGAGTGGTGCGCCACCTCGTCGTACCCCACCAGGTCGGCGTAGACGGAGCTGCGTCCGGACAGCATGTCGCCGATCACCGCGGTGACGACGACGTCGCGCTCGATGACCGTCGCGAAGGCGCGGATGAGGGGGTACAGACCGCCGCGCTTGACGCGTGGCCGCCGCTTCTCCAGCCGCCCCCGGGTGGACGAGGTGATCTCCCGGAAGACCTCGGCGACGAAGGACATGGCCGTACGGACGGCGTTGGCGGGGTCGATGAAGTACGTGAGGTAGCCCGCCCGGGAGCGGTTCTCACGGCCCCTGCGCGCGGACACGGACAGCACGAGGGCCAGTTGGTCGGCGCCGCCGCTGAAGAGGTTGCCGCGGCTGGCGCCGTCGGCGCTGAGCAGTCCCCCGTCGCCGGTGTACTCGACGGCCCGGCGCTGGAGTTCGGCGGCGCTGCTGGGCCGGTTGCAGACCATGACCTCGTGGCTGTCCTTCTCGTACCACCTGAAGGCCGGGACGTCGTGGTTGCTGCCGTGCAGGATGCCGAGCTGGCTGGCGCCGGTCTGACTGGACCAGTCGGTGCGCCAGGGGGTGAGGCGGTGGGTGGCGCGGGTGCCCGCCGGGCCGCCGCCGAGCCACTGGGCGACGGTCGGCATGAGTCCCTTGCCGACGGCCTCCCGCAGTACGTCGTGGCCGACCCCGTCGAGCTGGAGGAAGACGGCGGCGGGGGTCGAGGGGCCGGACCGCCCGTCGGTGCGTCTGCGGCGGCGGTCGGCAAGGCGGTACAGCCTGCGCCGGTAGGCGTCGTCGTCCCGGACGGCGAGGGCACCGCCGGTGGCCGAGGCGACCGCGGACATCACCGCGGCGACGACCACGGCGGTCTCCGGCGCGGCCTCGCCCCGCCCGGAGGGGTTTATCCGCAGGGCGATCAGCAGCAGGGAGCCGTTGAGGAAGAAGACGAGCAGTCCGAGTACGAGCGCGGGGACCAACAGCAGCGCCCTGACGAGCAGCGGCCACACCAACGACGAGAGCAGACCGAAGACGCCGGCGCCGACCACCGCGGTGACGGCGATCCGGGTCGCGCTGTCACCGGTGTCCGACTGGAGCTGGAAGTCGGGCAGCGCTCCGGCGAGGACGAGCATCGTGACCGTGGACACGGCCCACACCGCGATACTCCGCCACAGCCCGCTGAGGATCCTGCGCCAACGCCCGCCACCCACGCCCTGCCCGCCTCACGTCCCGGCCCGCCCGGTCCGCGAAGCCTGCTCCCACCCTGTCACAACGGGCGGGGGGCACCGATCATCACCGGATCACGGGCCGGATCGCAGGTCAACGGCTCACCGGCCGTCGTACCCGGCCGTCGGCATCGACAGACGGCGGTGCACACGGGCCTTCATCTGCGCGTCGTACGAGGGTTCCGCGCTGCCGACGGTCTCGACCCGTACGCCGCGGCGTACGCACTCGGCGGTGAACTCGTCGACCGAGGCGAGGGCGCGCTCCAGGACGCGGTGGCTGGGTGCCACGAACAGGTCGACGAGGCCCGCCTCGACGTCGGCCCACAGGGTGCGGTGGTCGGGACGCAGGCCTCGTACGAGAAGTTCCCGTGTGACGACATGACCGTGTTCGGCGGCCCAGCGGGCGCACATCGCGTGCTGGCTGCGGGAGTCGACCAGGAACGGGTCGACGTCCAGTTCCTCCAGGGGCGTCAGGCTCGCGATCGCCGTCACGCGCAGCGAGAGGGTTCCCGCCCTGCCGGGCGGGAACCCGAGGGCGTGTGTGCCGGTGGCACCGCGCGCTTCTCCCATGGCGTCCCCCTCACCTCCGGGTTTCGTCGCCGACCCTACTCCTGCCCGTAGGCTCGGGGGGAGTCGCGCGAAGGAGGCAAAGAAGTGCCGGTGGAGATCACCTGGTGGGGGCATGCCACCTGCACGCTGGAGGACTCCGGCACACGTGTGCTCACGGACCCGCTGTTCGCGCGCCGGCTCGCGCACCTCAGGCGCAGGCGCGGGGCGCCGCCCCCTGCCGCGGCCGCGGTGGCCGACGTGGTGCTCGTCTCCCATCTGCACTCCGACCACCTGCATCCGCCCTCGCTGGCGCGGCTCGCGCCGGGGACCCGTCTGCTGGTGCCCCGGGGGGCCCCGCGCGCGGTGCCCGCGCTGCGCAGGCTGGACCATCTGCGGGTCACCGAGGTGGCGCCCGGCGACCGGACGGACGTCGGTGACCTGGTCGTACGGACCGTGTCGGCCCACCATGACGGGCGGCGGCTGCCGGTCGGTCCGCACCGGGTACCCGCCCTGGGCTTCGTGGTCGAGGGCGAGGCACGCACGTACTTCGCCGGGGACACCGGGCTGTTCGACTCGATGGCCGAGGAGGTCGGACCGGTCGACGTGGCATTGCTGCCGGTCGGCGGATGGGGTCCGTATCTCGGGGAAGAACACCTGGACGCGGGGCGCGCGGCCGAGGCGCTCGTCCGGCTGATGCCCCGCAGCGCTGTGCCGGTGCACTACGGCACGTATTGGCCGATCGGAATGGATGCCGTGCGCCCCCATGAATTCCACGCGCCGGGCGCGGAGTTCGTGCGCCTCGCCGCCGAGCGCGCCCCCCAGGTCGCGGTGCACCTGCTCGGCCACGGCGAGAGCGTACGGCCGGAGGTCGCGCGGTGACGGTCCTGTCCGCCGCGACCGTGGTGGTCGCGAGTCCGGGTGTGCGTCCGGCTCTGGTGGCCGCGAGCCGGTGCGCGCGTCCCGCCCCGGGGGTGGTCCGGTGAGTTTCCTGGCCGCGGCCTCGACCACGTCGCCGGAGACCGCGCAGCAGGCGATCGGGTATCCCACGCTCTTCGTGCTGGTGCTGATCGGGGCGCTGGTGCCGGTGGTGCCGACGGGTGCGCTGGTGAGTTCGGCGGCCGTGGTGGCCTTTCACCAGACGGCGCCGTTCGCGATGCTGCTGGTCTTCGGGGTGGCGGCGCTCGCCGCGTTTCTCGGTGATGTCGCGCTGTACTGGCTGGGTCGGCGCGGGATGCACTCCAAGAACGGCTCCCGCTGGCTGGAGGCCCTGCGCTCCCGCGCCCCCGAGGAGCGGCTCGCGCAGGCCCAGGAGAAACTGGGCGACCACGGCATAGCCGTACTCGTCCTGTCCCGTCTCGTCCCGGCCGGCCGCATCCCGGTGATGCTCGCCTGCCTGCTGGCGAAGATGCCGCTGCGCACCTTCGCCCGCGGCGACGTACCCGCCTGTCTGGCCTGGGCGGCCACCTACCAACTCATCGGTGTCCTGGGCGGTTCCCTCTTCAGCGAGCCCTGGGAGGGGGTATTGGCGGCGGTGGTCCTGACGGTGGTGATCGGCCTGCTGCCCAGCTTGTGGAAGAGGGTGCGCAGGGCCGCGCCCCAGTAGGGCGGGCAGCCTCCCCGCAGCGCGCCGTCCCCGCGGAGCACCGTCCGCGCCGAGCAGCGTCCCTGCGGAGCACGCTGCCCGCAGCGCGCCGTCACCCCAGCACCCGGGAACCCCCCACCGGCAGGTCCCACAGGTCATCGCGGTCGAGACCCGCCTTCTCCCAGGCCGCCCGGACCCGGGCCAGCGGTTCGAGGACCGGCTCGGCGGAGAGGACGAAGGTCCCCCAGTGCATGGGGGCCATCCGGCGGGCGCCGAGATCGACGTACGCGCGGACCGCCTCCTCCGGATCGCAGTGCACGTCGCTGAGCCACCACCGGGGGTCGTACGCGCCGATGGGCAGCAGCGCGAGGTCGATGCCAGGGTGACGTCGGCCGATGTGGGCGAACCAGTGGCCGTATCCCGTGTCGCCCGCGAAGTACACGCGCGGTCCGTCGGGCGCGGTGAGGACCCAGCCGCCCCAGAGCGTGCGACAGGTGTCGGTGAGGCTGCGCTTGGACCAGTGGTGGGCGGGGACGAAGTCGAAGCGGACGCCGTCCAGTTCGGCGGCCTCCCACCAGTCGAGCTCGGTGACCTGGGTGAACCGGCGTCGTCTGAACCAGGGTGCGAGCCCGGCCGGCACGAACACCGGTGTGTCGCGCGGGAGTCGGCGCAGGGTCGGCGCGTCCAGGTGGTCGTAGTGGTTGTGGCTGATGACGACCGCGTCGATGGGTGGCAGGGCGCTCCAGGCCACGCCGACGGGTGTGATCCGGGCGGGCGTACCGAGGATCTTGCGGGACCAGACCGGGTCGGTGAGAACGGTGAGCCCGCCGATCCGGATCACCCAACTCGCGTGCCCCGCCCAGGAGACGGCGACGGTGTGCGCGCCGACCCGCGGCAGCGGCCCGGGCTCGAACGGCAGTGCCGGGATGTCGGCGAGACCGGCGGGCCCCGGCCGCAGCGCCCCCTCGCGGGCGAACCGGGCGAGAGAGCGCAGCCCCGGCAGCGGCGCCGTCAGCCGGTCCACGAACGACCGTGGCCAGACACGCCGTTCGCCGAGCGGACGTGGCTCGGCGAGCGGAGCGGGAGGGGACAGGGACGAGAGGGACGGCAGCGGGGGCAGGTCGGCTCCGGGCTGCGCCGATGCCGGGGCCGGAGCCGGGGCGGACGCCGGATCGTCCCCGTCCCGAGTGGCCGTGGAGGTCGTAGAGCTGCTCGTGGTCGTCTCGGACTGCTGCGTCATCGAGGAGGCTCCCATCGCTGAGCGTCGTCTCGGAGATCGTCGAAGGCCGACTCCAACAGGGTCAACGCGCGTTGCACATGCGGCGGTTCCAGCGTGGGGGGAGCGGTGAGGCATTCCGCCCGCTCCTCGTCGGTCGCGCCGAGCAGCGGGCTGGTGGCCAGCCGCACCCGGAGCGCGGCGAGTTCGTCACCGAACCGGTGGCCGCCGGGCGCGGGCAGGCCGAGCCGGGTGGTGAGGAAGTCCTCCAGATCCTGCGCGTCACCCACACCGTGGGCGCCGAGTGCGGCGCGCAGCGGTCCGAGGTCCACGTACAGGTGCCTGCCGGCCCGTGGGGGCAGCGCGAGGGCGCCCGAACCGACCACCGCGTGGTGCGCGGCGGCGGCCACGCGCGCGTGCAGGCGTACGGAGGCGGCGAGCCGCGCGGTGACCGCCTCGGGCTCGCCCAGCGCGTACGCGGCGGCCGCGGCGACGGGTTCGGCGACCCGGGCGCCGAGCACGGTGAGCACGTCGAGGACGCGGGCGCGCAGCCGGGCACCGAATTCGTTGTCGGGGAAGCGGGCGACGGCGGCGGGCCAGCCCTGCGGCAGGAAGGGGCCGGCGAGATCGGTGAGGACGGTGACCTCGCCGGGGAGCATCTCGGCGGGGCTGAGCAGCACGGTGTCGTGCGGCTGGTGCAGGGTGTCGCGCCAGGTCTCGTCGCTGACGACGTGGAGTCCCTCGCCCGCCGCCGCCTCGACACTCTCGTGGACCACCTCGGGGGGCGCGACGGTGCCGGTCGGGTCGTCGGCGACGGACAGCACGAGCAGTCTCGGGTCGCCGCCTTCGGCGCGCACTCTGCGTACGGTCTCCAGGAGGGCGTACGGGTCCGGCACTCCGCCGCACTCCGCGGGCGTCGCCACATGGAACACGGACCTTCCCAGCAGGTGCGCCTGCGGCGTCCACCACGCGGCGCACGGCCGCGGTACCAGGACATCGCCGCCGAGGGCGCCGGTCAGCGCGAGGAGCAGCGCGGGGGCGCCCGGGGCCGCGGCCACGCGGTCGGGAGAGGCGGGCAGCCCGCGCCGTATCCAGTAGCCGCAGGCCGCGTGCAGGAGCGCCGGCCCGCCGCCCGGGGGCTCGGCGTCGGAACGGTCCGCGGCGGCGGCGAGCACGGCACGCAGTTCCGGCAGCACGGGCAGCCCCTGATCGGGGAGCGGCGGCCCGTAGCGAACCGGCCCGTGCCCTTCCGGATCCGTCCGCCGCATGGGTGCCTCCGCGCGTTCCGTGGTGCGGTGCTGTGGTGCTGGTGCAGGGTTGTTCGGTGCTGGTTCGGGACTGTGCGGTGCTTGCAGGGCTGTGCCGTGCGGTGCCTGGCGGTCGGTCGTACGGCTTCGCCGCTCCCGTCCCGTACGACGCCACTCCCGTCCCGTACGACCTTGTTCGCGCCCTAGGCCTCTCCGTACCCACGTTTCACCGGACCCATGGGCGTCCTGGAGGTGTCAGCGATCGGCCGAGGCGTCCCTGGTCCGCAGGCGGTACACGGCCGCTCCCAGCGCGCCGGTGATCAGGGCGCCGCCGGCGATCAGGGCCGGGAGGGAGTCGGTGAAGGCGCCGCCCTCGCCCGCGTGGACGCCGCGCTGGACCGGGGCGGGGCGCTCCAGCTCCGCCGTGCCGCGGCGCTCCAGCTCCGCCGTGTCGCGGGCGGGGGCGTCGCCACGGGCCACGGTGTACGAGGCGGCCCACTGTTTCTCGCGTCCGCCGGGTGCCACGGGGCACGCGCCGTCGACGTCCCACTCGGACTCGGGGCCCACCACGTCGCCGTCTCCGACCGAGTTCTCGCCGTGCTCGCCCCCGCCGCCGCCAGGCGGGATGCGGGCCGTACCGCTGTACGCCGCGCCCGCCAGGGTCTCGTCGTTGGCCGCGATCCGGCGCAGCTGGACCTTGCCGTCCTCGAAACCCTGCGAGGTGGCCTCGATGAAGTCGGGCGGAGCGCCGCCGATCGCGTCGCAGGTGACGGAGACGGTGACGCTGCCGCCGGGCTCCACGGAGCCAGGGGAGACCTCCGCGGCCGGGTCCGCGAACGCGGCCGAGGCGGCGGCGCCCAGAGCGGCACCGGCCAGGGCGGTGGCGGACAGGACACGGGCGGTACGGCGCATGAGCTGGGCTCCTTCGGCGGGGCGCTGGAGGAGGCACGGCCGTCGTGCCCCCGGATCCCATCACAGCCCGCCTGGGCGGTGGGCGCCCGCCGCCGGGCACCATTCGCGCTACCCGCACCGCCGGGCGGGTGACGGTGCGAGGTCCCCGGTGGCCTCGGCCGGACGGCGAGGGCGATGTCCCGCCGCAGGCCTGTTCGACCACGGGCCGGGAGCGCGGGGCCGCGCCGAACTGGTCGGACTCGGTGAGCACGGCACGGCAGGAGCGCTCGCGGACCGGGCAGCTCGCGGCGAGGTCGCCGAGTGCGCGGGCGAGGCCGTACGGGACGTACACGAGGGTCGGGACGTACTCCAGGGCGCCGGGCCGGAAGCCGTAGAGGCTGAGGGTGACGGTCGGCCCGGAGCGGCGGAGGGATGGTGGCGCTGGAGCGCGCGCCCCTCGGACCGGCGCGCCCTGAGGAGCGTGCCTAGACGGCGTCGCGCATGACCTGGTCACGCAGGCGTTCGCAGCAGCGGCTGATCAGCCGGGAGACGTGCATCTGGGAGATGCCGAGCTCCTCGGCGATGCTGCTCTGGGTCCTGTCGTCGAAGAACCGCATGTAGAGGATGGCGCGCTCGCGCTCGGGGAGGGCTCGCAGCCGGAGCTTGACCGCCTCGCGGTCGATGACGGTGTCCAGGGCCGGGTCGGCCGAGCCGAGGGCGTCGCTGAGCGAGTAGCCGTCCTCGCTGCCCGGCAGTTCGGCGTCCAGGGAGAGCGCGGTGAAGCTCTCCAGTGCCTCCAGGCCGGCCCGCACGTCCTCCTCGCTCAGCTGGGCGCGCTCGGCGATCTCGGCGACGGTGGGCCTGCGGCCCGTGACGGTCGACAGGTCCTGGCTCGCGAACCGTACGCGGTTGCGCAGATCCTGGACGCGGCGCGGCACGTGCAGGGTCCACATGTGGTCGCGGAAGTGCCTCTTGATCTCGCCGGTGATGGTCGGCACGGCGTAGCTCTCGAAGGCGTTGCCGAGTTCGGGGTCGTACCGGTCGACCGCCTTGACCAGGCCGAGGGCAGCGACCTGGCGCAGGTCCTCGGAGCTCTCGCCACGGTTGCGGAACCGTCCCGCGAGCCGTTCGGCCATCGGCAGCCAGGCTTCGACGATCTCGGCGCGGAGCGCGTCACGCTGCCGCCCCTCAGGGAGCGCGGCGAGTTCGCGGAACGACCCCGCGGTGTCCGGGGCGTCGTCGTGGGGATGGTGCTTGGCGCTCGCTCGAGTTCGCATGATGCGTCGTAACTCCCTCACAGGTGCCTGATGGGACAGTCACCGTGGGAGCGCATCCGGATGACGGACGGGCACACCCGGGGCGCGTGACACACCGCTCCCACGGACGTGCCTCCAGTCCGAAGCACTGTGATTCCGCCTGCCCCGACTCGGGCGGGCCAAACACGCGGGGTTCAGCCGGTCAGCGCGGAGGCGGTCCGGCCGGGTCGCGCCGCGGGGTCATTCCCCGGCGGGGCCCCGCTCGCGGGCTCCCTCGCGGGTCCGCCCGGCGGCGACGGGGCGGCGCGGGTGGCGGCGGAGGTACTCGCCCTCCAGCCGCGCCATGCGGTCGTTGTGGGTCCGCAGCGCGTCGTTCGAACCGTGCAGCAGTGTGTCGTGGCGGGTGCGGTGGATGGTCTCCAGCTCTTTCATCAGCTGCTGGTCGTCCAGAGCGCCCGGGTCGACTCCGGTCATGGTGACACCCCGCTCGTCGTGGCCTTCGGCACGGTCCTCGGACCCGCCCGGCGAACCTGTCCCGACCGGCGTCCGGGGCGGCAGGGGTCCCGCCGTCCCCCTCCACTCTACGAACTTCGGGGGCGCGGGTCCTCCGGGACGGCACCCGGAATCCAGGCGTGGACGGGGCTCCGGGTGCTACCGCGCCCGTTCCACGCGCCGCTCGTCCCAGACCGGCTCCTGCGTCTCCCGCACCCGGCCGTCGGAGCCGAAGACCAGGTAGCGGTCGAAGGACTTGGCGAACCAGCGGTCGTGGGTGACCGCGAGGACCGTCCCCTCGTACGCCTCCAGACCCTCCTGGAGGGCCTCCGCGGAGTCCAGGTCGAGGTTGTCGGTCGGCTCGTCGAGGAGCAGGGCGGTGGAGCCCGCCAGCTCGAGCAGGAGGATCTGGAAACGGGCCTGCTGGCCGCCGGAGAGCTTCTCGAACCGCTGCTCGGCCTGCGCGGTCAGCTCGTAGCGGCGGAGCCGGGACATGGCGGCGCCGCGGTCCTGGGCGTGCTCGGTCCACAGGATGTCGAGCAGTGTGCGCCCCTCCAGCTCCGGGTGGGCGTGCGTCTGCGCGAAGTGCCCCGCCACCACGCGGGCGCCGAGCTTCCACTCCCCGGTGTGCGCGACGGTGTCACCGGCGAGCAGCCGCAGGAAGTGCGACTTCCCCGAGCCGTTGGAGCCGAGGACGGCGACCCGCTCCCCGTAGAACACCTCCAGATCGAAGGGGTTCATCAGGCCGGTGAGCTCAAGTCCCTTGCAGGTGATGGCCCTTACTCCGGTACGGCCGCCGTGCAGCCGCATCCTGATGTCCTGCTCGCGCGGCGGCTCGGGAGGCGGCCCGGCCTCCTCGAACTTCCGCAGCCGGGTCTGCGCCGCCTGATAGCGGGACGCCAACTCATGGCTGATGGAGGCCGCCTGACGCAGGTTCAGCACCAGCTTCTTCAACTGGGCGTGCTTCTCGTCCCAGCGCCTGCGCAGTTCCTCGAAGCGGGCGAACCGCTCCCGCCGCGCCTCGTGGTACGTCGAGAAACCGCCGCCGTGCACCCAGGCGTCCGCTCCGGCGGGGCCGGGCTCGACACTGACGATCTTCTCCGCGGCGCGGGCCAGCAGTTCACGGTCGTGCGAGACGAAGAGGACGGTCTTACGGGTCTCCTTGAGCCGCTCCTCCAGCCAGCGCTTCCCGGGAACGTCGAGGTAGTTGTCCGGCTCGTCCAGGAGCAGCACCTCGTCGGTGCCGCGCAGCAGGGCCTCGAGCACGAGCCGCTTCTGCTCACCGCCGGAGAGCGTCCGCACCTGCCGCCACTGCGCCTTCTCGTACGGGATACCGAGCGCGGCCGTGGTGCACATGTCCCACAGGGTCTCCGACTCGTATCCGCGCACCTCGGCCCAGTCGGACAGCGCCTGCGCGTACCGGAGCTGCGCGGCCTCGTCGTCGACGGTCATCATCGCGTGCTCGGCCGCGTCCACGGCCTTGGCGGCCTGCTGGATCCTCGGCGGCGCCACGGAGACGAGCAGGTCCCGTACGGTCGTCTCGTCCCGGACGGATCCCACGAACTGGCGCATCACCCCGAGCCCGCCCCCCACGGTGACGGTCCCGCCGTGTGGTTTCAGCTCCCCCGAGATCAGCCGCAGCAGTGTCGTCTTCCCGGCGCCGTTGGGCCCCACCAGGGCGACGACCGACCCCTCCCCCACCCGAAACGACACATCGCCGAGCAGCGCCCTCCCGTCGGGAAGGTAGTACTCAAGGTGTGCGGCTTCGAGGTGTCCCATGGGGAGGCATTCTCCGGGGGTGGGGGGCGACGGGCAAACGGGTATCAGGCAGGCCATGCTATTTGTTCGGCAGGCCACGGTATTCCGGCCCTCGGGGTCGAACCCGGACGGGCGGAACGGGGACGGGGCGGGGCGGCCGGGCAGGCCCACGGGACAGGCTCGGGCGGCGAGGGCGAAAAACAGATCCCTGGGTACATGAACCTCCATGAACCCGATCCCAGACGTGGACCTCACGCTTCGCCCTCCGGGCCCCCGCATCCTCCGGGACCGGCTTCTCGACTCGGACTACCACCTGTTCGAGGCGATCGCGACCCGGCACTGGCCGGGTGCCGACCACGTCCTGCCGAGGCTGACCCGCACCGCGAACCACGGCGTGCTGTGGTTCGCCACGGCCGCGGCCATCGCGGCGGCCCGCACCCCCAGGTCCCGTGCCGCCGCCGCCCGCGGCCTCGCCTCGCTGGCCCTCGCGTCGGTCACCATCAACACCGTCGGCAAGCGCTCGGTGCGCCGCCCCCGGCCCGCCCTGGACCCCGTCCCGGTGATCAGGCAGCTGAAGCGCCAGCCGATCACCACCTCGTTCCCGTCGGGCCATGCCGCCTCCGCCGCGGCCTTCGCGACGGGTGTGGCCCTGGAGTCCCCCGGCTGGGGCGTGGCCGTGGCCCCGCTCGCCACCGCGGTCGTCGTGTCCCGCGTCTACACCGGCGTTCACTTCCCGAGCGATGTCCTCGCGGGCGCGGTCCTGGGCGCGGGCGCCGCGTATGCCGTACGGGCCATGGCGCCGACGCGCGATCAGCGGCTCCGGCCGGACTGCCCCGACGCGGAGGCGCCCGCGCTGCCCGAGGGCGAGGGCCTGGTCGTGGTGGCGAACAAGGGCGCGGGAACCGCCGGCCGGATACGCGCCCTGCATGACGTCCTGCCGCTCGCGGAGACCGTGGAGTGCGAACCGGCCGACGTCGAGGCCGAGTTGGAGAAGGCGGCGACCTACGCCCGGGTGCTCGGCGTGTGCGGCGGCGACGGCACCGTGAACACCGCCGCCCGGATCGCCCTGCGCCACGGCCTCCCGCTCGCCGTCCTGCCGGGCGGCACCCACAACCACTTCGCCCACGACCTCGGCGTGGAGGGCCCGCGCGACCTGAGCCGGGCCGTCCAGCGGGGCGAGGCCGCGCGGGTGGACGTGGGGCGGTTCTCCTCGGGCAGCACGGAGGGCGTCTTCCTCAACACCTGCGGCCTGGGCGTCTATCCGGAACTGGTGAAGGAGCGGGAGCGCTGGTCCGGACGGATCGGCGGCTGGCCGGCCGGGGTGCTCGGCGCTCTGCGCGTCCTGCGCGCGGACGCCCGCCCGCTTCACGCCGAGGTGGGCGGCGGCTCCCACCCGCTGTGGCTGCTGTTCGCCGGAAACGGGACCTATTACCGGACGGGCCTCGCCCCCGCCCGGCGCTTCGACCTCTCGGACGGCCTCCTGGACGTTCGGGTCGTGCACGGCGGGCGCCGCCCCGCCGTACGGCTGCTGGCCGCCGCCCTCGCGGGTCCGCTGACGCGCTCCCCCGCCCACGCCGCCGTACGCGTGCGCCGACTGCGGGTGGACGGCGTCGCACCCGGCACGCTCCTCGCGTACGACGGTGAAGTCACTGAGGTGGCGGGTGAGGTGACGCTCCAGAAGATCCCCGAGGCGCTGACTGTGTACCGCCCGCTCCCCTGAGAAAGGTCATCGAGCAGGGCACTCACGGCCTCTGTCCATATTGCAAGACGCAGATCTCACCATTCGACATGGGCGCGTACGGTGATGCGTATCCGCCGAGGAGACGAGAAGGGCACCCGTCATGTCGAAGTCGCAGGAGACCGCCGTCTACACGCACGGCCACCACGAGTCCGTGCTGCGCTCGCACGTCTGGCGCACCGCCGCCAACTCGGCGGCGTACCTCCTCGACTCGCTGAAGCCCCACATGAAGATCCTGGACATCGGCTGCGGGCCGGGGACGATCACCGCCGACCTGGCCGAGCTCGTCCCCGACGGGCAGGTGACCGCCGTCGACCACGCGCCGGGAATCCTGGACCAGGCCCGCGCCACGGCCGCCGAACGCGGCCTGGGGAACATCGAGTTCGCGGTCGCGGACGTACACGCGCTGGACTATCCGGACGACACGTTCTGCGTGGTCCACGCCCACCAGGTGCTCCAGCACGTGGGCGACCCGGTCCAGGCGCTGCGCGAGATGCACCGGGTGACCAGGCCGGGCGGGTTCATCGCGGTCCGCGACGGGGACTACGAGGCGATGAGCTGGTATCCCGAGGTGCCGGGCATGGCCGACTGGCAGGACCTGTATCTGCGTGTCGCCCGCGCCAACGGCGGCGAACCGGCCGCCGGACGCCGTCTCAAATCCTGGGCACTGGCGGCCGGCATCCGGGATGTCACGGCCACGTCGAGCACCTGGACCTTCGCCACCGAGGACGAGCGCGAGTGGTGGGGCGGCCTGTGGGCGGACCGCACGCTGGCCTCGGCGTACGCGGACCGCGCCACGGAAGGCGGTCACGCGACCGTGGAGGAGCTGCGGGCCGTGTCGGCCGGCTGGCGGGAGTGGGCGCGGCGGGAGGACGGCTGGTTCTCCGTCCCGCACGGAGAAATCCTCTGCCGCAAGGGTGCCTAGATCGCCCGAATCGGGAAACTCGCGGGGACCAGAAGGTCGAAGTCACAGCGCAGATGGTCGGCCGGCAGGACCACCATCAGTTCCGCGGCGGACATCGAGGACGTGAGGTGCCCGGAGCCCGCGGCGTCGGAGGCGCGGACGCTGTCGACCGGCAACCGCTCTGCGCGGTCGGCGAGTTGGCCGGTGTTCATGATGTTTCATCCCGGCGGTCGCTTTCGGGCTCCTTGGGGCTTTCGGCGGGCTCGTCCGGCCAGTCGGAGGGTTTCGCGGACGCGCCGGCGGGCTTTGCCGGCGTACCGACGGGCCTTGTGGGCGTGCGGGTGGGCCTTGTGGGCGTGCGGGTGGGTTTCGCGGACGCCGCGGCGGGCTTCGCGGAAGTGTCGGCGTGGGCGTGGTTGTCGGCGGGGTGGGCGTCGGCGGACCTCCCGCGCGCACCCCCCACCCGCGCCAGCTCCGGCGACGCGGTCTCCAGCGGCACCGACCACGAGCGGACCAGGCCCAACTGCACGGCCTGGCGCGGCAGTACGGCGTCCAGAGCCCAGTCGGCCGCGACGCGCAGCCGGTTTCCGGGTATCGCGCCGAGGTGGTAGCCCCGGGTGACGGCTCCGGCGATCGGGCCGGACAGCGGGATGCCCAGCGGGTTGGCGGCGGCCTTCACCCCGCCGAGGTCGACGGTGAAGCCCCGGTCACGGTGCCGGTAGGCATGCCGTTCGCCGATGCCGATCGAGGCGGCGACGTTGCGCCCGGCGGCCTTACCCTGTCGCCAGGCGTGCTGCGCCGTCATCGGCGTGTACTCCCCCGGCTTATCCAGGTCCGGTACCGCCGCCGCGTCTCCGCAGGCGAACACCTCGGACTGGCCGGGCACTTGGAGATACGGGTCGACGAGCAGCCGCCCGTGCTCAAGGGGCCGTTCCAGCCCTTCGACCAGCGGATCGGGCCGTACGCCGACACACCACACCAGCGTCCGGGTGTCGACGAACTCCCCGTCGCTGAGCCGCACTCCGGTCTCGGTCGCCTCCTGGACGGAGGTCTTCATGCGCACGTCGACGCCTCGCTGCCGCAGCACGCGGTCGGCGGTGACGGAGAGCCCCTCATCCAGTCCGGGCAGAACGCGCGAGGCGGTGTCGAGCAGCAGCCAGCGGGGCCGCACGTCCTCGGGCAGCGGCTGCTTGCGTACCAGTGCGTCGGTGAACAGCTGTCCCTGCGCGGCGACTTCGGTGCCGGTGTAGCCGGCGCCGGCCACCACGAAGGTGCATCGCGCGGCACTGCTCTCGGGGTCGTCGGACGCGGCGGCGAGTTCCACCTGCCGGGTCACGTGATCACGTAGGTACAGCGCTTCGGGCAGACCCCGGAAACCGTGCGCGTACTCGGCGATCCCGGGCACGGGCAGCAGTTTGTTGACGCTGCCGACGGCGAGCACGAGCCGGTCGTACGGCAGCGCGCCCGTGTCGCCCTCGGGGTCCGTGTAGTGCACGGCGCGCGCTTCGAGGTCGACACGGTCGGCCTCTCCGAGCACGAGCCGGACGTGCGGCAGGGTGCCGGCCAGCGAGACGGTGACGCGGCGTGGCTCCAGGATTCCGGCGGCGACCTGGGGCAGCAGGGGCAGATACAGAAAGTAGTCGGTCGCGTTGAGCAGGGTGATGTCGGCCTTGTGCCGGGCCAGCCGGGCCAGGGTGCGGGCCGTCCGATACCCGGCGAATCCGGCACCGACGATCACAATGCGGGGTCGACTCACAGTTCGCCTCCGGCGGTGTCGCTCGTACGGGACCTTCCGCGTCCCCCTGGTCAGAGCACCCAAACGCACGGGCGCCAGGCGTTTCACCCGTATCCAGGGTTCACCCGGTCACCGGTCCGGGGCGAGCCGGGAAAGACCGACGGCACGCCGCCCCGGATCCCGCCGAAGGGATCTCGTCCCCGGCCTGCCCCAACTAGGCTTCGCGGTATGGAGATTCTGGGAGCCACGCTGCGTATCTGCGTCGACGACCTGGAGGCTTCGGTCCCGTTCTACGAGAGACTCGCGGGCGGACAGGCCCTGCGTTTCGAGCGCGGCGGTGTCTCGGTCGCTGCGGTCGGCTGTTTCCTCCTCATGAGCGGACCCCCGGCCGAACTGGACGTCCTCCGCAAGGTCGCCGCCACCATCGCCGTCAAGGACGTCGACGAGGCCTACCGCGTCCTCAGTGACTCGGGCGCCCACGTCCTGGCGGGCCCGGTGGCGACCCCTGTCGGCCGCAACCTGATCGCGATGCATCCCGACGGAGCGGTGTACGAGTACGTGGACCGCCGGGCCGGGGAGTAACACGCCCCCTCCGCACCCGCTTCGCGCTGACGCGCTCGCCCTCGAACGCCGGACGGGCTAAGAAATAGCCCATCCGGCGTTTGAGGAGCGGGGTCTGGGGCGGAGCCCCAGGAACAAGGGACGGGCAGGGGGCGGAGGGAGCGATAAACCCAACCTCACGCCTCCCCGAACGCCCCCACCACAAGATCGGCGAGCAGCGCCCCCGCCACCCCCTCCGGGTCCAGATCGGGATCGTAGATGGTGACGTTGAGCCCGACGCAGCGCGGCGACCGCACCAACGGACGCAGCAGCGCGAGGAGTTCGTCAGGAAGGAGCCCGTCGGGGTCGGGACTGTCCACGGCGGGCATCACGGACGGGTCGAGACAGTCGGCGTCGAGGTGCACCCAGAAGCCGTCCAGGTGCGGAAGCTCCAGCGTCTGCACGACGGCCCGGGCGATCGCGTCCGCACCCCACTCCCGCAGCTCGCCCACAGTGGCCGTCGGGATCTTCAGGGCCGCGAGCTCGTCCCGGTCGGTGTCGTAGTCCCGGATGCCGAAGAGCCGTACGTCCTCGTCCCTGAGGTAGGGCTTCAGACCTTCCAGGTCCGTGAGGTCGTCCTGCCCGCGGCCGGTCGCGAGGGCGAGTTCCTCGCCGCCCGCCGCCCCGATCCGGTCCGAGTTCCCGGGATGCCGGAAGTCGGCCGAGCCGTCGACGGCGGCGAGTCCGAACCGTCCGATGCGGCGCAGCGCGAGCGAGGCGCCTAGCTGGATGGAGCAGTCGCCGCCGAGGACGACCGGCAGGTCACCGGCACGGACATGGTGCTCGATCCGGTCGGCGAGCCTGCGGGTGTAGGAGGCGATGGCTACGGCGTTGAAGACCCCGTCGCCCTCCTGCCACTCGCCCCGGTCGTAGCGCGGCGGTACGACGACCCCGCCCTCCAGCGCACCGAGCCGCCGCACGATCCCCTGCTCGCGCAGGGCGCCGGCGAGCTTGTAGCAGCCGGGGACGGTGCCGGGCGCGGGCGGGCGCAGCCCGAGGTTGGAGGGGGCGTCCAGAACGACGAGGTTGCGCATGGCGGACATCCTCGCCGACGGAGCCCGCCGGCGTCAGCGGGACCGGATCATCTCCACGGTGATCGCCCACCGCTCGTGGTCCCGCCAGGCCCCGTCCATGTAGATGAAGTCCGGCGAGAAGCCCTCGTGCCGGAACCCGCACCGCCGGGCGAGTGCGATCGAGGCCGCGTTGCCGGGCTGCACGTTGATTTCGAGCCGGTGCAGCCGCATCGTGCCGAAGGCGTGCCGGACCACGAGCCCGAGCCCCTCGCCCATCAGTCCCCGGCCGGCCGCGTGGGCGAAGGCGCCGTAGCCCAGCGCCCCGGAGAGGAAGCCGCCCTCGACGATGTTGTTGATGTTGATGAACCCGGCGATCGCCCCTCCGGCGCCCTCACCGCTCCGGGAGAGTTCGCACACCAGGAACCCGGCCTTCGTCGGATCCTCGATCAGCCGCCTCGCGTAAGCGGCGTAGGTGTCGGCGCTGACGGGCGGGAACAGCCACGGCTGGTGCAGATCCTTGCTCTCCCGGGCCCGGGCGGTGAACTCCGCGGCGTCCTCGTAGGTGTAGGGCCGGATGCCCACACGAGGACCTGAAGCGAGGTGGCCGGGGGCGTTCTCAGGCATCCGGCCAGCCTACGCGAACGTGTGTCCGCCCCTCATCGTCTCCGCCCCATGAAGTACGCCCCGCACAGCGCGCCGATGACCGCGGTGCCGAGCAGCGCCATCCACAGGGGCATGGTCACCTCCGGGATCAGCAGCCTGATCCTGGTGCTCCGGGTGTTCTCGAAGATGAAGATCAGAGCGAGCAGGGCCAGCGCGACCACGCTGACCCTGGTGGGCGTCACCAGTCCGCCACCACTCTTGCCGCCACCCACACCGGCGTTTTCGGAGGTCTTCGGGCTCATGCGCTCAGCATGGGTCTCGAGGCGGTGCCACGCGCGGCGGGAGGTTCCTCCGGGTGACTCAGTCCCCGGCCACCGGCAGCTCCAGGACCCCGGTCCTCCCCGGCGCACTCGTGATCGTCACCGGTTTCACCCCCCGGTTCCCGAAGTACGCGTCGTCGCTGGCCGCGACGACGAACTGAAGCCGGTGTCCCGCTTCGTACCGGTGCACGATCCCCGGCAGCGAGACGGTGAAGCTCCTGGTCACGTCGGGCACCCGCACCGGCGCCACCAGCCGGTGCACCAGCGTCTTCGTGCCGTCGGGTGCCACGTCGTACAGCTTGGCGAAGAGGACCAGCTTGTCGGCGGCGTCGCCGGAGTTCTGCACCAGCTCGGTCTTCGGCGAGACCACCTTCAGGGTGGCCCTGGGCGCGCCGACGACATCGACGGAACGGGTCAGGGGCGCGCTCGTCCACCCGAGGTAGGTCCCCTCGGTGTCGTACGGAGCCGGATCGGGCAGCCCGGCCATCCCGGCGAGGGAGTTCTCGGAGTGGCTGGTGGGCAGCGGCCCGTTGGTGTACTCCCGGCTGCCGCGAACGACCTTCCTGCGGTTGTCGACGAGCTTGCCGTCGCCGGAGAGGTAGAGCCTCTGGCTGAGCGCGGGCACCCGCGGGGCGGTGGCGTAGGTGCCGTTCGGGTCGGTGATCCAGTCTCGGTAGTACGCGAAGGAGGGGCCCGTGTCGACGCCCTTGCGGTGCCGGAGGTAGCGGTCGAACCAGGCGAGGATCCGTTTGCCGACGTAGCTCGACTCCAAGTTGCCCTGGACCAGGTTGAGTTCACCGCTCGCCGGGTCGGTGCGGCCGCCGCTGTGCCCCCAGGACTGCCAGATCATCTTGGTCGTCGTGCCCTGCGATCTGAGGGTCTTGTACGTCGCTGTCGCCTCGTTGAGGTTGAAGAGGCTGTCCGCCTGTCCCTGGACCAGGAGGGTGGGTGCCTTCACCTTCCTGAGGTAGGAGACGGGCGAGACGCTGCGCGAGTAGTGGAGCAGCGGGCCGGTCTTCGCGGCCGGGTAGGTCCCAGAGTTCAGCGTCCGGATCGTGTCGCAGGCGTCGCTCACGAAGTGCAGGCAGGTGGCGGAGCCGACGTGGGAGGGGTCGAGGTTCGCCGGGGTGAGCGGCTGGCCCTCGCCGATCAGGTAGAAGCCGTTGGTCCACTGCCACTTGAAGGCGCCGGGTACGGTGCGGGCGCCGGCGGCGTTGTTCGGGTCCAGCGAGTACGACAGGTCGTTCCAGGTGATCATCGGGACGAGTGCGTCGACGCGGTGGTCCACGGCGGCCGCGGCCAGTTGGACGGCGCCCCCGTACGAGCCGCCGATCATGCCGACCCGGGGGTCGCCCCTGCCGTCGCGGGTGACGAAGTCGGCCTCCGTTCCGTCGTCGGCGGCGCGGGTGCCGCCCAGGAAGTCGACGAGGCGCGAGGCGGCCACGCCGTCGATCCGCGGGTCGTCGAGGGAGATCAGGCAGCCCGAGCGGCCGAAGCCCAGCCCCGAGTAGACGAGCCCGACGTATCCGCGGGCCGCGAACGCCTTGCCGACGGCGTCCGTCGAACCGTCCGACTTGCTCCCGCCGAAGCCGTTCGTGGCGAGTACGGCGGGCGCGGTGTGCCGGCGGTCCACGCCCGCGGGCCGGTACAGGTCGGCGTCGATCGTGCAGGTGCGGCCACCGGCCTGGACGGTGAACTTCAGGGCGGTGACGGTGTACTGACCGGTGGCCGCGGCGACGGGCGCGGTGAACGCGAGCGGCGCCGTGAGCGCGGCACCGAGGGCCAGGGCCAGCGGGACACGGGATCCGGACACACGAGAACGACGGGACACGAAGACCTCCACACTGAGGACAACCCGACTTGGCACGCGGGTGAGCACGGCTCGGCCGAGCACCACTCGGCCGGGCACGACTCGACGGGCGCGGCCGCTACTTACCGACCGGTAATCATGCTGTGACAGCCGTCGGTCCGGGTCAATCACCGTGCCAGGTGTTTCTCGACGGCGATTCGAGTGACCGCGCCGTCAGACGAGCGCGGGTTCGTCCAGCGTCAACGTCCCCGCGTCGGCGTCGAGTTCGGCCATGACGCCGAAGGGGATGGTGAGTGCTCCCTCGCAGTGCCCGAAGCCGAAGTCCTCCACGACGGGCACGCCGAGCCCGCCGAGCCGGTCGGCGAACACGGCACGCAGCCCCTCGTACGGCCCGCAGTGCTTCCATGAGCCGAGCGCGATCCCGGCGACCGAGTCGAGCCAGCCGGCCCGCAGGAGCTGGGTGAGGATGCGGTCCAGCCGGTACGCCTCCTCGCCGATGTCCTCGATCATCAGCAGTCCGCCGGCCGCGCCGGACCGCGCCCGCGGCGCGCCCAGTTCGGCGGCCAGCAGGCTCACACAGCCGCCGAGTGTCACTCCGCGGGCCCGGCCGGGGACCAGCACGGCGCGTCCGGCGGACTCGATGGTCCGCACGGTCTCCGGCTCGAAGAGGGTGGCCCGCAGATGCTCCTGCGCCCGCGCGTTCTTGAGGAAGTCGAGGGCGGACGCCATCGGCCCGTGCAGGGTGACGAGCCCCAGGCGGGCCGCGAACGCCTCGTGCAGGGCGGTGATGTCGCTGAAGCCGAGGAGCAGCTTGGGGCCCGCGGCCCGCAGCGCGTCCCAGTCGAGCAGGTCGATCATCCGCTGCGACCCGTATCCGCCGCGGGCGCAGAACACCGCGGCCGTGTCCGGGTCGCACCAGGCGGCCTGGAAGTCGGCGGCCCGGTCGGCGTCGTTGCCCGCGAGGTAGGGGAACTCGGGGTGCCGGTCCAGGACATGGGGTGCCACGACGGGGTCCAGGTCCCAGCCGCGGAGGATGTCGAGCCCGGTCTGGAGCCGCTCCTCGACCACGGGTCCGCTGGGCGCGACGACGGCGACGCGGGCGCCCGGGACGAGTCGGGCGGGGCGGGTCAACGGCTTCACTTGGCGAGCTCCAATGTCGGGATACCGGGCGGATTCAGCCCCAGCACCTGTGCGTACAGCGAGAGTTCGGACTCCAGGGCCCGCACCATCGTCTCGGCCCGCCGGAAGCCGTGCCCCTCGCCCTCGAAGGCGATGTAGGCATGCGGAACCCGCTGCCCCTCCCCCTCCAGCCTGGCGAGGAACCGCTCGCACTGCGCGGGCGGGCAGATCACGTCGTCGAGGCCCTGGAGCAGCAGGAAGGGCGCGCTGATCCGGTCGGCGTGCTCGGACGGCGACCGTTGCGCGTATCTGGCGGGCACCTCGGCGAGCGGCCCGATCAGGGTCTCCAGGTACTGCGACTCGAAGTCGTGGGTCTCCCCCGAGCCCCATTCGGCGAGGTCGAGGATCGGGTAGAGGATCGTGCCGCAGGCGTACACGTCGGTGCTCGTCAGGGACGCGGCGGTCGTCCAGCCGCCCGCGCTCCCCCCGCGGACGGCGAGCCGCCGCCGGTCGGCGGTGCCCTCGTCCGCCAGTGCGAGCGCGACGGCCGCGCAGTCCTCGACGTCGACGACACCCCACTGTTCGCGCAGCCGGTTGCGGTACTCCCGCCCGTGCCCCGTGGACCCGCCGTAGTTGACCTCGGCGACGCCGATGCCGCGTGAGGTGAAGTAGGCGATCTCCAGGTCGAGCACGAGGGGCGCCCGGCTGGTGGGGCCGCCGTGCGCGTGGACGACGTACGGCGGCAGCTCGTCGTCGGGCGCGACGTGGCCGGGTTGGTGCGGCGGGTAGATGTGCGCGTGGATCTCGCGCCCGTCGGGTCCGGTGAAGGTGCGGATCAGGGGTTCCGGGTAGTACGCGGGATCCACCGGGTCGTCGTGCGCGGCGCCGGTCACCCGGGCGCGTCCGGTGCGGGCGTCCAGTTCGACGACCTCGTACGCGCTGCGCGGGCTGGCGCCGATGCCCAGGACGCGGCTGCCGTGCGCGGCGAGCGTCGGGGCGAACTCGGTCCAGGGGCCCGCCGCGTCGACGACCTCACCGGTCTCCGGGTCCAGGATGCCGAGCGCGGTGGCGCCCCGGCCGTGGACGACGGCGATCAGTCCGTCCTCCAGCGGCGTGAACCAGCGGTGGCCGATCCGCCACAGGGGCCCGCCGAACTCCTCCTCACGCGGGCACACCGGCACACCGTCCCGGTACAGGTTCCACCAGCCGGTGCGGTCACCGGCGTACAACAGGGCGCCGTCGTGGGCCCAGTCGGCCTGCGCGATCGACTCGTCAGGCCCGCCGGCGACTGTGCGGGCCTCCCCGAAGGTGCCGTCGTCGGCCACCTCGGCGACGATCAGTTCCGTCCCGTCCCAGGGCATCCGGGGATGGTCCCAGGCGAGATAGGCGACGCGCCGGCCGTCGGGCGAGAGCCGGGGCCCGGTGACGAACCGGTGGCGTCCGTCGCTGAGTTCACGCACGGCGCCCCGGTCCCGCGCCGCCGAACCGTCCAGCGGTACGGCGGCCACGACCCGCCGCACATCCGTCGGTCCGTCCCCGGTGAACTCCTCCAGTACGCACCACACTTCGCCCCGCTCGGCACACAACCGCGGGTCCACCCAGCGCAGTCCACCACCGACGGGCGACACGGGGGTCAACGGCCGCGGCTCCTCGCCGACTTGGTACAGGTACAGCCGTTGGTCGGCGAAGTCGACGAACACCACCAGCGGTCCTTCGGGGCGCATCTCGCCGGCCCAGGCCTGTCCGCCGTACTCGATGACGCGGCTGCGCACGTTCCACGGTGCGGGCAGCACCGACTCCTCCGTGCCGTCGGCCCTCCGCCGCACGAGCGTGCGCCGCCCGCCTTCGGTGGGCCGGGGTTCGGTCCACCACGTCTCGTCGCCGACGAATCCGACGGACTCGGGATGTCCGTCGTGCGCGGCGGCGAGCGCCGCGTCGATGGGCGAGGGCCACGATCCGTACGCCAGGGTCTGCACCATGTCCCCCACTCTCCCCATTTCCCGGAGTCCTAGGCCGTTCGGAGGAAGCGGTCGAGTACGCGGACGCCGAAGTGGAGTGCCTCGACGGGCACGCGCTCGTCGACGCCGTGGAAAAGGGCCTGGTAGTCGAACTCCTTAGGGAGCTTCAGCGGCGAGAAGCCGTAGCCGGTGATGCCGAGCCGCGAGAACTGCTTGGCGTCCGTGCCGCCGGACATGCAGTACGGCACCACATGCCCCTCGGGAGCGAACTCCTCGACGGCGGCCCGCATTCTCGCGTACGTCGCCGACTCCAGCGGCGCCTGGAGCGCCACCTCGCGATGCTGGAACTCCCACTCCACGTCCGGTCCGGTGAGCCGGTCGAGGGTCGAGCGGAACTCGTCCTCGGCGCCGTAGAGGTATCTGCCGTCGACGTACGCGACGGCCTCCCCCGGAATCACGTTGATCTTGTAACCGGCGCTCAGCATCGTCGGGTTGGCGCTGTTGCGCACGGTCGCCTCGACCAGCGTGGCGGCGGGACCCAGCTTGGTGAGCAGGCCGTCGACATCCTCGAAGTCGGGGTCGATGCCGTATACGGCGGCGAGTTCGGTGAGAGCCGCGCGCACGGTCGGAGTGAGCAGCAGGGGCCACTCGTGCGCCCCGATCCGCGCGACGGCCTCGGCCAGCCGCGTCACCGCGTTGCTGCGGTTGACCTTGGAACCGTGCCCCGCCCGGCCGCGCGCGGTGAGCTTGAGCCATGCGGTGCCGCGCTCGCCCGCCGCGACGGGATAGAGCTCGCGCCCGGCGCCGTCGTGGAAGGTGAACGCCCCGGACTCGCTGACGCCCTCGGTGCACCCCTCGAAAAGGCCCGGATGAACGTCGGCGAGAAAGCCGGAGCCGTCCTCGGCGCTCGCCTCCTCGTCGGCGGTGAACGCGATCACGAGGTCGCGCCTGGGCCGTACGCCCGTCCGCGCCCAGTCCCGCACGACCGCCAGGATCATCGCGTCCATGTTCTTCATGTCGACGGCGCCGCGCCCCCACACCACCCCGTCACGGACCTCCCCGGAGAACGGGTGCACGCTCCAGTCCTCGGCCTGCGCGGGCACCACGTCCAGGTGACCGTGCAGGAGCAGCGCGTCGGCCGAGGGGTCGGTGCCCTCGATGCGGGCGACGACGTTCGTACGTCCCCTGGTGCGCTCCAGGAGGACGGGCTCCAGGCCCGCCTCGGCCAGCCGGGCGGCGGCGTACTCCGCGGCCGGGCGCTCCTGGCAGTCCCCGCCACCCCGGTTGGTGGTGTCGATGCGGATGAGGTCCGAGGTGAACCGTACGACCTCATCCAGTGCCGACGCGTCAGCCATACTGCTCCTCCACCGCGGCCGACACGATCGTCGTGACCGCCTTGAACGTGCGAATTCCCTCGTACATGGTGCCGCTGGTGTACGCCACCTTCCGCTCCCCGACCCGCTCGACGCCCGGCACCACCGTCGCCGCCATCGACAGGTGCTCGGCGTCGAACTCCAGCGCAACGGTGAACGGGCCGCCCACGAGCGGCTCCTGACGGACCGCCAGGGGCGCCGCCTCCCTCGCCGCCGCGCGGATGTCGGCGGCGGTCCTGGCCGGTGTACGGCACACCGCCGCGTACCGCGACACATGGTCCTTGACGGCGACCTTCAACGCCTCGGGCGCGTAGCCGATGGCGTCCTCGCAGGCCAGGTCGTCCCCGGTGACGAGCACGACCGGCACGCCGTACTCGGCGACCACGTGGGAGTTGAGCAGCCCCTCGCTGGCCCGTACGTCGTTCACCCACACCCCGGTGACGGAGTTCGCCAGGTAGGTGTGCGCGAGGACGCCCTCCATGCCGGCGCCCGCGTGATAGCCGACGAAGGCGACACCGTCCACGTCACCGTGCTGCACGCCCTCCACCATGGACAGCGACTTGTGCCGCCCGGTGAGCATCTCCGCCCGCTCGTCCAACTGCTCGAGCAGCAGGTTCCGCATGGTCCAGTGGGCCTCGTTGATCAGCACCTGGTCGGCGCCCCCGTCGAAGAACCCGAGCACGGCGGCGTTCACGTCCGAGGTGAACATCGAACGACACCGCTCCCACTGCGGCGTCCCGGGCAGCACGTCCGCCGGCCAGGTCACCCCGGTGGCGCCTTCCATGTCGGCGCTGATGAGGATCTTCATGCCGCGTCACGTTACGCGCCGCGAAGGCGACGGGCCAAGAACCTCCGTGCGGGCCGCTCAAGGTTGAACATCCGGACCTCGTCGCCGCCCGGGATCGCTTCAAGAGTTGTAGGAGATTTTGTCGCACATATTGCTGACAGTATTGCCGCGAGGTTACGTTGCCGGGCCGGTGTACCCCATTCCTTCAGCAGGAAGCAGGTATCGATGAGCCGCAGGACAGTCAACGGAAGAATCGGTACGGCCCTGGCCCTCGCGGGGCTGCTCGGCCTGGGCCTCGCGAACTCCATGTCGACCGGCGCGTCGGCCCAGAGCTCCGGACGCCCCACCTCCACCGTCGTGGAAACCACCGACGGCAAGGTCAGGGGCAGCAGCCGGACCCACTACGACGAGTGGCTCGGCATCCCCTACGCCGCGTCCCCCACCGCCGCCCAGCGGTGGACCGCTCCGAAGCCCGCGGCGAAGTGGAAGGGCGTCCGGGACGCCACCGAGTTCAGCGACCGCTGCGCCCAGCCGTCCGGCTGGGATCCCGGCTACGAGAATCCGACCACCACCGAGGACTGTCTCGGCCTCAACGTCTATGTGCCCGAGGGCACGAAGGGCCGCCTCCCGGTCCTCGTCTGGATCCACGGCGGCGGCTACTTCGGCGGCGCGGGGCAGGACACCGACCCGCGCAAGTTCGTCGAGCGGACGGGCTCGGTCGTCGTCACCGTGAACTACCGGCTCGGCCCGCTGGGCTTCCTCAACCTGCCCGAGCTGCGTACCGAAAGCGCCGACGGCGCCGGGAACTACGGTCTGTTGGACCAGCAGGCGGCGCTGCGCTGGGTGCGGTCCAACATCACGAACTTCGGGGGCGACCCGAAGAACGTCACCATCGCGGGCCAGTCCGCCGGCGCCAGTTCGGTCTGCGCCCAGCTCGCCTCGCCCACCGCCAAGGGCCTGTTCGCCCGCGCGGGCATCATGAGCGGCAGCTGCGGGATGCAGTCCGCGGCGGCCGGTGAGACGCAGAGCCGGGCCTTCGTCAAGGAGATCGGCTGCTCCACCGCGTCCGACGTGCTCGCCTGCCTGCGTGCCAAGCCCGCCTCGGCGATCGTCACGGCCCAGCAGAAGGCCGCCGTACGGCCCTCTCTCGGCGGCGCCGCCTTCCCGGCCGACCCGGCGGTCGCCGTGGAGTCGGGCAGGTTCAGCCGCGTCCCCGTCGTGCTCGGCCAGACCAACAGCGAACGCGGCCTGTCCACGTTCCAGAACTACGACCACCTCGGCAAGCCGATGACCGCCGCCCAGTACGAGGCGCAGATCAGGACCGCCTACGGCACCGACGCCGGCAAGGTCCTCGCCGAATACCCGCTCAGCGCCTACAAGACGCCCGGTGAGGCGTGGACCTCGGCGCAGAACGACTCCACCTCGTACGCCCGCGCCCAGTTGATGGGCACCCTCTCGCGCTGGACGCCCACCTACGCCTACGAGTTCGCCGAGAGCGACACCCCGCACTTCACCTCGATCTTCCTGATCCAGCAGAAGAGCGAGACCGCGCGGAACTTCCCGTTCGGCGGCGCCGTCCACGTCGACGATCTCGGCTACCTCTGGGACTACCTCGGCCAGACCATGCCGTACGACGACGACCAGCTCGAACTGTCCGAGCAGATGATCCGCTACTGGGGCCACTTCGCCGCGAACGGCGACCCGAACGGCAGCCGTACCCCGGCCTGGCCGAAGTACCGCACCAGGACCGGCGCCGTGATGTCACTCTCCGCCTGCGACACCGCGCCGTCGAGCGGCGCGTCCCCGGCGGCCTGTTCCAGGGCCTCCACACGGTTCGACGAGGAGCACAACCTCGGATTCTGGAAGAGCCTCTAGCCGGACCGCGGGCCGGTGCGGTGCCCAGTCAGGCACCGCACCGGCCTTCGCCTCAGCCCTCCCGCCCCACCACATGCCACGCCGACGGCAGCTCGATCCGGGTTCCGTCCGGTGTGTACTCCGTGGTGATGAGCGGGAGTTCACCGCTGCCGAGCACGGTCAGACCCGCCGCGCCCAGGTACACGGGGACCGCGGCGTCCGCGACCTCGCCGGGGACGATTCCGTGCGCCAGGACCGGCCGCAGCTTGGGGGGCGGGCCCTCGGGGCCCTGCGCGAGGCCCATCAGGAGGGGGCGCGCGTTCTCCGAGAGCTCGACCAGGAGGGCCCGGCCGCGCTCGCCGATGAGCGTCGCGATCCCGTCGACGAGGGCCTGCCTGTCGTCGGCCTCGCACTGGTGGAGCACGCCGCGCATGTAGACGTTGACGTCGCCGAGTTCCGCGTGCAGCGCCTCGACCTCACTCTTCTCGGCGGAGTCGAGCAGCCGGTACTCGGCCTTGCCCTCCGGGTCGGCGCGGCGGGCGTGGTCGAGAGCGGCGGCGGAGATGTCGGCGCCGACGACCCGGGTGAAGCGCTCCGCGAAGAACCGGGTCTGTGTGCCGTTGCCGCAGCCCAGGTCGACCAGGGGCAACTCGAAGTCCACCATGCGCGGTTCGAAGCGGGCCAGGTGAACTCCGGCGGTCAGCACGGGTTCCGCGTCCCAGAACACCGCACCCTGTTCGTCGGGGGCCTCGCGCCAGAAGCCCTCCCAGGCCTCCTTGTACCGACTCGTCACGCTCATGCCCAACTCCCGGGGTTGCGACGCCGACCCGTCGGGAGACGGGGCCAGATCGGTTTATCGCGCCTTGGTCACAGCCACAAGCGCGTGGCGCATTCCTTCACGGCACCTTCGACACGCGTACTCCGGCGTACGCCCCCTGGGCCTCGCCCCGCGCACCCGCCACCGCCGACCGACCGGACTGCCTGGTCGGTCGGCTAGCGGCGTCGCGGCAGCGTCAGTTCGAACCACACGGTCTTGCCTGCGGTCGTACGGCTCGCCCCCCACTCGCGGGACAGCGTGCTGACGACGCCCAGACCGCGCCCGGACTCGTCACCGGGACCGGCGCTGAGCAGGGTCGGCAGCGTGTGGTCGTCGTCGTCCACCTCGCACAGCAGTGTCTCGCCGCGCACCAGGCGCAGTTCGACATGGCGGCTGTGGGCATGCCGTACGGCGTTGGTGACCAGCTCGCTCGCCATCAGCTCGGCCGGATCGGCGAGCGCGGCCAGCCCCCAGACGTGGAGCTGCTCGCGGACCACGGCACGGGCCCGCCGTGCCTCGACCGGGTCGAGCGTGAGCCGCCATTCGGCGACGTCCTCGGGTTCGATGCCGTTCAGGCGGGCCATCAGCAGCGCCACGTCGTCCTTGCGGCCGCCGCGGGTGTTGAGCGCGCGGATGATGGTGTCGCAGGCGTCGTCCATGGACGCCGCCGGGTGGGCGGCGGACTCGCAGAGCGTGGCGAGACCGACACCGATGTCCTCGCCGCGTACTTCGACCAGTCCGTCGGTGCACATCACGAGCCGATCGCCGGGCTCCACTCGCACGCGTACCGCCTCGAAGGGCACCCCGCCGACTCCGATCGGCGCACCCGTCGGCAGGTCGAGGAGGTCGCTGTGGCCGTCCGCGGCGCGCACGACGACGGGCGGGATGTGACCGGCGTTGGCGAGGTGCAGCTCGCCCGCGATCGGGTCGTAGACGGCGTACAGGCAGGTCGCGAGGTAGTTGTCGCCGAGCCGCTGGGCGAGGTCGTCGAGGTTGCGCAGGAGTTGGGCGGGCGGCAGGTCGAGCGCGGCCATGGTCTGGACGGCGGTGCGCAACTGGCCCATCATCGCTGCCGAGTTGAGGCCGTGACCCATCACGTCGCCGACGACGAGGGCGGTCCGGGAGCCGGGCAGCTTCACCGAGTCGAACCAGTCGCCGCCGACCCGGCCCAGGAGAGTGCCGGGCAGATAGCGGGTGGCGATGTCGCAGCCCGCCATCCGCGGCGCGATGTGCGGCAGCATGCTGTCCTGGAGGGTCTCGGCGACGCTCTCCTGGTACGTGTACATGCGCGCGTTGTCCAGCACGAGCCCGGCGCGGGCGGCCAGTTCGGCGCCCGTCACGCGGTCCATGTCGTTGAACTCGACCCGCTCGGGGTGGCGCAGCAGGATCATGAACCCGAGGACCGCGTTGCGGGCCTTCAGGGGTACGACCAGCATGGACCGGTGGGTGATGAGCGGCCGGATGTCGCGCTTCTCGAACTGCGCGGCGATCATGTGCCCCATCTGCTCGCTGATGCGCGGCACGAGGACGGGCTCACCGGTGGTCATGCACTGGAAGAACGGCGTGTGCGCCGGGAAGGGCATGGCCTCGCCGACCGGCACGACGTCGTCCCAGCGGCCCGGCTCGTCCGTGTGCTCCAGCGCGACCCGGTGCCACATGGTCGTCGTGTCGGGCACCCCTTCGTCGAACCCCTCACCGGCGACGACCTGTTCACGCAGATACGTGCCCGCCACGTCGGTGAAGCGTGGCACCACCGCGCGGCTGACCTCGAGGATGGTCTGGGCGAGGTCCAGCGAGGTGCCGATGCGTCCGCTGACCTCGTTCAGGAACTCCAGGCGCTCGCGTACGGCGACGTATTCGAGGTCCTCGCCCTCGTCCCGCACGTCCACCGGCAGGGTTTCACCGGTGGCCGCCGCCCTGGCCGCCCGCTCACGGCGCGCCTTGCGCTCGGCGCGCCGGGGTACGCCCCAGTCGGGGGTGACGGGCACCCGGTCGTTCTGGCTGAACTCCAGTACCGGATAGCCCAGTTCGAGAATCTGCGAGACGATCCTGATGCCCTCGCCGACGCTCATGCTGGGCAGGATGGAGGGCAGTTGCCTGGCCAGCTCCTCGGCGCCCGGGAAGTCGGTGTGCAGGGCGAAGCCGGGCGCGATGCGCTCGACACCCGCCTCGTCGTCCTCGTGGCTCATGGCGCCCGCGTCGGCGGCCAGCACGAGCAGCCGCTCGGGGCCGGGGCCCACCAGCGGGTACGCCCACCACAGCACGTCGACGCGGTCGGGACCGCTCACGGTGAGGCGGGCGCGCCCGGCGGCCGGGTAGGAGAGCCGCCCGTCGAGGGAGGACTCAAGATCGTGGCCGAGTCCGTCGTACGCCGCGTACCCCCCGTAGGGCGCCGTGTCCTCGTCATCGGGGAGTGCGCCGGAGACCGGGAGCAGGTCGACGGCGGAGCGACCCACCGCGTCTTCCTTGGAGGCGCCGAAAAGACGTCTCGCACCGGTGCTCCAGTGCGAGACGAGGCCGTCGCGGTCCACGACCACCACGGCCAGCGGGATACGGCCGGCGGCGGCGTTCTCCACCGCGCCGTTCCCAGCTCCGCGGCTGGGAGTCGCGCCCGCGTCGGTGCCACGGTCCATGGCCCAGGCCCTCTCTCCCCACGGCTCCGGAAGATCTGTGCCGCCATTACTACCGTACGGCGGCGGTCCGTCGCGATGTGTGGCATTGGCGGAATTGAACCCACGAGTAGCGCCGGCGCCGCCGGGACCTAAGCGATGACCGGTTCTCGTGCCCAAATGACTAGTCCTCGTGGCCCAGTTGCAGGTCCCGTTCCGTCCTGCCGCCCCCGGCGACCTGGAGCACGGTGGCCACCGGGGGGTAGCCCGCCGCGATGACGGTGTACTCGCCGGAGGACAGGTCGACGAACCTGAACGTTCCGTCCGCGCCCGTGGTGAGTGTGTCCACCACGTTCCCGGCGGCGTCCAGGAGCGTCACGCGCGCGTCCTCGACGGGGCGTCCGCCGCCGGCCCGCACGGTGCCGCGCAGCACGGCGCCGCCCGCGAGTTCGACGTCCTGGCGGGTCTCGCGGGCGGCCTGCACGCTGACGGGGAGGGCGGCCGGGCGGAAGGCGGGCGCGCTGGCGGCGACGGTGTACTCGCCCGCCACCAACTCCGTGATGACATAGCCCCCTTCGCGCCCGCTGCGGGTGGTGGCGACCACCTCGCCGTGGACGTTGGTGAGCGTGACGATGGCCTCGCGCACCGGCGTACCGTCCGCGGTCAGCACGCTTCCGGCGAGACGTCCGGCCCCGCCGAGCACCACGTCCAGCTCCACGGGGCGCTCACCGACGGTCACCGAGACCGCCTGCGGCTGGTGGCCGCCCGCCGCGGCGATCAGGACGTACGACCCCGATCCCGGCGTGGACAGCGCGTACCGCCCGTCCTCGGCGCTGGCGCCCCGCCCGATCTGCTGTCCCGCGACGTCGATCAGGGTGAGGGCGGCACGCGGTACGACGGTGCCGTCGGGGTGCTGCACGGTGCCGCACACGGGGAGACCGGCGGCGTACGACGTGCGGGCCTGCGGGAGGGGTGCGAGCGGTGCGCGCTCGGCGTCGGTGGCGGGAGCGTCGTAGGACTCTGTACTGGTCAACAGGGGGGTCTCCTTGAGGAAGAAGGCGATGAGCAGGCCGAGAACCAGCACCGGCACGAGGTAGAGGAAGATCCGCGGCATGGCCTGCGCGTACGCCTCGACGTAGGTGTCGCGCAGGGCGGCCGGCATCGCGTGGACGAGCTGCGGGGTGAGCGACTCGGACTCCGGGACCCCCGTCCCCCCGCCCGCGGGGAGGCGGCCGGCGAGTTCGTCGGCCAGCCGGTTGGCGAACAGGGTGCCGAAGACGGCCGCTCCGACGCTGCCGCCGATCTGCCGGAAGTAGTTGTTGGCGCTGGTGGCGGTGCCGAGGTCGGCCGGGCGCACGGAGTTCTGCACGGCGAGGACGAGCACCGGCATCACCATGCCGATTCCGGCGCCCAGCACCGCCATCCAGACGCTGTAGTGCAGCCTGGGTGTGTCGACCTCGAGCCGGGACAGCAGCCACATGCCGAGGACCGAGAGCGCGCCGCCGAGGATCGGATAGACCTTGTAGCGGCCGGTCCGGCTGATGAGCTGTCCGGAGACGATCGACGCGCCGACGATGCCGCCCATCATGGGAAGCATCAGGAGCCCGGACTCGGTCGCCGAGGCCCCGTCCACCATCTGGAGGAACGTCGGCAGGTAGCTGGCCGCGCCGAACAGGGCGACGCCGACGACCAGGCCGACCAGCGCCGTGATGTTGAAGACGCCGTCCCTGAACAGCCGTAGCGGGATGAGGGGTTCGGCCGCGTAGTGCTCGGCGACGAGGAAGAGGACCGTCGCGGCGAGCGCGCCCGCGCCGAGCCCCAGGATGACCCGCGAGCCCCACGCGTACTCGGTGCCGCCCCAACTGGTCAGCAGGACCAGGCAGGTCGACGCGGCGGCGAGCAGCAGTGCGCCCAGCACGTCCAGTCGCGCTCTGCTGCGGGGCTTCGGCAGTTTCAGTACGACGGTGACGACGGCGAGGGTGAGCAGGCCGAAGGGCACGTTGAAGTAGAAGCACCACCGCCAGGAGAGGTGGTCGGTGAAATAGCCCCCGAGGAGCGGTCCCGCGACGGAGGCGACGCCGAACGCGGCGCCGATCAGACCCATGAAACGGCCGCGTTCACGCGGCGGCACGATGTCCGCGATGATCGCCTGCACGCCGATCATCAGGCCACCAGCGCCGACGCCTTGAAGCGCGCGGAAGGCGATCAGCTGGTCCATGGTTCGCGACCAGCCGGCCAGCGCGGAGCCGATGACGAAGACGACGATCGCGAACTGGAAGACGCCCTTGCGGCCGAAGAGGTCGCCGAGCTTGCCGTAGACGGGGAGTCCGACGGTGGAGGTGAGCAGATAGGCGGTGATCGCCCAGGACATCTTGTCCAGGCCGTGCAGCTCACCGACGATCTTCGGGAGCGCGGTGGCCACGATCATCTGCTCCAGCGCCGCGAGCAGCAGCGCGAGCATGAGCCCGAGGAAGACCAACCGGACCTGGCGCGGGCCCAGTTGGGCCGTGCCGGTGGCCGGTGGCGGGCGGTCCTGCGGGGGTGCGGCAGCCGGTTCGTCCTTCACCAGAGTGATCCCGCCCACGTACCGCTCCCCTCGTCGCGCCTACTCGCACAATTGCCGCTTACGCGACAACTGCTGGCAAGCGCGACGAGTTACGGCGTAACGCCCCGCGACGCAGAGATCCACTCGAACCGGTGAGGACCGCAACCCGCCCTGAAGAACCGGCTCTTGGGCGGTGCACCCCGCGACGTCAGCCCTGGGGCTGCTTCTCCACCTCGGTGGCGAGCTTGGCGAGCACCAGGTCGTAGATCCGGCCGAGGCCCTTGGGCGCGAAGGTCCTCTCGAAGAAGCCGCCGATACCGCTCGCCCCGTTCCAGACCGAGGAGACGACCACGCGCGAGGAGCCCTCGCCGGCGGGGGTGACGCGCCAGGTGGTGACCATCGAGGAGTTGCGGTCCTTCTCGACGAGCTCGCCGTCGGTGGGCTCGCTCACCTCGAGCAGGCAGTCGCGGATCCGCTTGCTGGTGGCCTGGAGCTTCCAGTGGACGAGGGTGCCCTGCCCGTCGCCGCCCTCGCGCACCTCGTACTCGCTGAAGTGCTCGGGCAGCAGCTTCGCGCGCGTGCCGGTGTAGTCGGCCAGAGCGTCGAACACCGCCTCCGCGTCCGCCGCGATGACCCGTTCCGTGGTGGCCTCGACCTGCGCCATTGCACTTCCTCCAGCACTTGGTTTCTCGGGGTGTGCGGCCAGCCAACCACCCCCCGGCCGGGCCGCCCAAATCGGGGGCCCCGCCGGGCGCCACGCGGGGTGCCGAATACCAGGTCGCACGATCAAGGGAACATGTGTTCTATTCTGTGGTCAGTGCTACCGAGGAGGCCTCATGCGCTGGGAGAACCTCACAGTGGATCCCGCGGGCGATCCCGCCCGAGCCGCCGCTCTGTTCGGTGCGGACGCGGTGACCACCCGTACTTTCGACACCCCGGAGTTCCGGGGCATCACCTTCCACGAGATCCGGGCCAGGTCCATCGTGAACCGGGTGCCGGGGGCCTCCCGGATGCCCTTCGAGTGGACCGTGAACCCCTATCGGGGCTGCACGCACGCGTGTGTGTACTGCTTCGCCCGCAAGTCGCACAGCTATCTGGACCTCGACACGGGGCTCGACTTCGACTCCCAGATCGTGGTGAAGGTCAACGCGCCGGATCTGCTGCGTCGCCAGCTCGGCTCCCGCCGCTGGCACGGCGAGCACATCGCGATGGGCACCAACGTCGACTGCTACCAGCGGGCGGAGGGCCGCTACCGGCTGATGCCCGGCATCATCGCCGCCCTGCGCGACCACGCGAACCCGTTCTCCATCCTCACCAAGGGCACGCTGATCCTGCGCGACCTCGAGCTCCTGAAGCAGGCCTCCGAGGTGACCGACGTCGGGATCTCGGTCTCCGTGGGCTTCACCGACCCCGAGCTGTGGCGCACCGTCGAACCGGGCACACCCGCGCCGGAGCGCCGCCTGGACGCCGTCCGCGTCCTGACGGACCACGGCATCGGCTGCGGGGTCCTGATGGCCCCTGTGATCCCCTTCCTGGGCGACGACCCGGCCCAACTGCGCGCCACCGTACGGGCGATAGCCGCCTCCGGGGCCACCTCGGTGACCCCGCTCGTGCTGCATCTGCGGCCCGGCGCGCGCGAGTGGTTCATGGCCTGGCTGGCGCACTACCATCCGCACCTCGTACGCCGTTACGAGCGGCTCTACGCGGAGGGCTCCTACGCCCCGAAGTGGTACCAGCGCCGGATCACCCGCCAGGTCCACGAGCTGGCCCAGGAGTACGGCATCGGTCCCTCGCGTGCGGGGATGCCGCGCAGGATGACCGCCGCCCCGGAGCCGGCGGCACCCGAGCCGACCCAGCTCACACTCCTGTGAACGCGCTCCGCTGACAGGATCCGAACCCTCGTCGACGGCATCCGAGCGCATCCCTCGGCCCAATCGGGTCAAGTCTCGCCAGAACGAGTTCCTCCGGCCCCCCGGTCCGGGACGATTCGGCGAAGGCCGTGGCGTGCACGGCCCAACACCCTCCGTCCCGGGAGGCCCTATGAAGAAACGCGCAGTCGCTCTGTGCGGCGCTGCCGCTGTAGTGGCGGGGATGGTGACGTCGATCCCCGCCGACGCGAGCGCCGGTTCCGCGACCGCACCGCGCACCGCCCCGACCGCGAAGCTCGCCTGGAAGAAGTGCGGCACGAGTGCCTATCCGACGCTCCAGTGCGCGTCCCTGAAGGTGCCGCTGGACCACTCCAACCCGTACAGCGAGCGGATCACGCTGGCTCTCTCGCGCGTCCCGCACACGGCGAAGAAGTACCAGGGTCCGCTGCTGGTGAACCCCGGCGGCCCCGGCGGCAGCGGGCTCACCCTCGCCGGATTCGTCGCGTCCGCGCTGCCCAGGGCGGTGGCGGCGCAGTACGACGTCATCGGGTTCGACCCGCGCGGGGTCGGCGCGAGCAAGCCCGCGCTGGACTGCGAGCCGGGGTACTCCGACCCGGTGCGGCCGAACTCGGTGCCCAGCACTCCGGCGCTGGAGAGGGCCAACCTCACGCGCGTCAAGTCCTTCGCGAAGGCGTGCGCCGCCAAGTACGCGGAGCTGCTGCCGTACATCGACACGGTGAGCGCGGTCCAGGACATGGACGCGATCCGGCTCGCGCTCGGCGCCAAGAAGATCAACTACTTCGGGTACTCGTACGGCACCTATCTGGGCGCCGTCTACGCCAAGCTCCACCCGGACCGCGTACGGCGCCTGGTGCTCGACTCCGTCGTCGACCCCACCGGTGTGTGGTACGACGACAACCTCGCCCAGGACCACGCGTTCAACGACCGCCATCTGGCCTTCATGTCCTGGGTCGCCAAGCACAACACCGCCTACAAGCTCGGCACCGACCCCGCGAGGATCGAGGCCAAGTGGTACGCGATGCGCGCGGCGCTCGCCAAGAAGCCCGCGGACAGGAAGGTGGGCGCCTCCGAACTGGAGGACACCTTCCTCCCCGGCGGCTACTACAACGGCTACTGGCCCTACCTCGCCGAGGCGTTCGCGGCCTATGTGAACGACAAGAACGCGGACCCGCTGGTCGAGGCGTACGAGAACTTCGCCGCCGTGGACGCGGCCGGTGACAACGGCTACAGCGTCTACACCGCCGTGCAGTGCCGGGACGCGTCGTGGCCGCGCGACTGGGACCAGTGGCGCGCGGACAACTGGGCGGCGCACGAGAAGGCGCCGTTCATGACGTGGAGCAACGCCTGGTACAACGCGCCGTGCGCTTTCTGGCCGACCGACTCGCTCCGGCCGGTGGACGTCTCCAACCACGCCGTTCCACCGGCGCTGCTCTTCCAGGCCACGGACGACGCGGCCACCCCGTACGAGGGCGCGGTCACCGTCCACCACCTCCTGCGCGGCTCCAGCCTGGTCGTCGAGCAGGGCGGCGGGAACCACGGCATCACCCTGAGCGGAAATACCTGCCTGGACAAGTACCTGGCGACGTACCTGACCGACGGCAAGGTCCCCCGCAGCGGCGGCGAGGTCGACGCGGTATGCGAAACCCTCCCCGCCCCGACCCCCCTGACCACCAAAGCCGCCTCCACCACAGCCCGCGGCTCAACCCTCCACGGCCTACTCGGCCACCGAAGCTGAAGCCCCACACCTGAACACCGCCCCAGACGGCGCCGAGGAGCCCTTCGGCGTCGTCGGCGGTGTCGCGGTGCCCGAGGTGCTCTCACGAAGGTGGCCCACCGCTGATCTACCCCTTCGGCAGGCGGGCCAGGGCGTCTGCCGCCGCTTTCGCGAGTGCCGGATGGGCCAGGGCCTCGTTCAGTACCGGTCGGGCGCGTTCGTCTCCGAGCGTGGCCAGGCCCTCGACGCAGGCGAGGGCGACGCCGCGGTAGGGGTCGTGCGGGCGGAGCCGGCGTTCGAGTGTGGTGATCAGCGCGGGCGCCGCCTCGGGGGCGCGGAGCTCGGCCAGCAGACGTACGGGATGCAGGGCGTAGGCGACGCGGAGTTCGTTGGTGGCGAGTGCGGCGGCCGCTCGGGCGGTGCGGGGATCGCCGAGCCGGGCCAGCGCGTACGCGGCGGACGCGCAGCGCTGCGGGTCGCGGTGGTTGAGGAACAGGACGAGTGCCTCGAAGGCCCGCCGGTCCCCCGCGACCCCGAGCCGGAAGGCGACCAACTCCCTTGCCCACAGCGGCTGTCCGGGCTCGGTGAGCGCGGCAGCCAGCTCGCCCGCGTCCTGGGTCGCCACGAGACGGTCGTACGTCGCCGAAGGCCCGGCCTCGCTCCGTAAACGCTCCGTGAGTGATCGCAACTCCTCGTCCATGCCGCCGAGCCTAGGCAAACCCTTGAGCTGCGGGGACGTACATCACAAACTCGAGGGCTGGCGCGCTCGTTACTGGCGGGTTAAGCTCAGACGAGCGAGTTACCCACTCGCGTCTCAACTCGCGGCGGCCTGGTGACGCAGCCGTCGTGAGAGCAGTCGGTTCGGTACTTCAGGTACCTCAGTGCGACATGGCTCCGGGACAGAGCCGGTCGGCTTCACCGTTCGCTGGGTTCAGGCACGTCGCCCAGGGACGGCACCGGGCGTGTGCGCTCGTCGGCCCGGCATCACCCGCAACAACTCCCGCACGGTGTGCGCCTGTCGGCGCACCCGCGTGCGCTCCTCAGTCGTCACCCTCTCCCTGGAGTCCCGCGATGGCCACTCCCCAGTCCCACCCCTCTCCGTCCCCGCTGAAGACCGTCGCCGTCGTCGGCCTCGGCACGATGGGCACCGGCATCGCCGAGGTCCTGGCGCGCGCCGGCCGCGAAGTCATCGGCATCGACATCAGCGAGGCCACCGCCGCCCAGGCGGTCACGGCGCTCGAGAACTCCACCGCCCGCGCCGTGCGACGCGAGCGGCTCACCGAGCAGGAGCGCGACGACATCCTGTCCCGCTTCCGCACGTTCACCGACCTGACCGCCGCGGCCGACGCCGACCTGGTCATCGAGGTGACTCCGGAGTCGTACGACATCAAGCAGCAGGTCTTCCGCGCGCTGGACGGCATCGTGCGGGCGGACACGATCCTCGCCACCGGCACGAACGCCCTGTCGGTGACGCGCCTCGCCGCGGACTCGGCCCGTCCCGAGCGCGTCCTCGGCCTGCACTTCTTCAACCCGGCCCCGGCGATGAAACTCGTCGAGGTGGTCTCCTCGGTGCTGACCGCGCCGGGAGCCGTCGCGGCCGTCACGGACCTCGCCCTGGAGCTCGGCAAGGAGCCCGTCGCGGTCGGCGACCGCCCCGGCTTCGTCGCCGACGGGCTGCTGTTCGGCTACCTCAACCAGGCCGCCGCGATGTACGAGGCCAAGTACGCCTCCCGCGAGGACATCGACGCCGCGATGAAGCTCGGCTGCGGGCTGCCGATGGGCCCCCTCGCGCTGCTCGACCTGATCGGCGTCGACACCGCGCGGACGGTCCTGGAAGCCATGTACGCCGAGTCGCACGACCGGCTGCACGCCCCCTCGCCCATCCTCAAGCAGCTCAGCGAGGCCGGCCTGACCGGCCGGAAGTCGGGGCGCGGCTTCTACTCGTACGAGTCCTCCGGCAGCGCGGACGTCGTGCGGGACGCGCTGACCCCCCTCGACGGCGTCGCCCGGGTCCCCGGTCGTACCGTCCGCTCCGTCGGGGTCGCCGGCTCCGGCACCATGGCGTCCGGCATCGCCGAGGTCTTCGCGAAGGCCGGTTACGAGGTCGTCCTCGCCGCCCGCAGCGAGGAGAAGGCGCAGGCCGCCAGGGCCCGGATCGGCAAGTCCCTCGCGCGCTCCGTCGACAAGGGCCGGATGACGGCCGAGGCGGCGGCGCAGACCCTGGAGAGGATCACCCCGGCTGGCTCCTACGACGCCTTCGAGGACGTCGATCTCGCCCTGGAGGCGGTCGCCGAGGACCTGGAGATCAAGCAGCAGCTGTTCGCGACGTTCGACAAGGTCTGCAAGCCCGGCGCGATCCTCGCCACCACCACGTCCTCGCTCCCGGTCATCGCCTGCGCCCGCGCCACCTCGCGTCCGGCGGACGTCATCGGCATGCACTTCTTCAACCCGGCACCGGCGATGAAGCTCGTCGAGGTCGTGCGGACGGTCCTGACCGCGGACGACGTGCACGCCACCGTGCGCGAGGTGTGCGCGAAGGTCCGCAAGCACCCGGTGGACTGCGGGGACCGGGCCGGTTTCATCGTGAACGCGCTGCTGTTCCCGTACCTGAACAACGCGATCAAGATGGTCCAGGAGCACTACGCGACGCTCGACGACATCGACGCCGCGATGAAGCTCGGCGGCGGGTACCCCATGGGCCCCTTCGAGCTCCTGGACGTGGTCGGGCTCGATGTCTCGCTGGCAATCGAGAAGGTGCTGCACCGCGAGTTCCGCGACCCGGGCCTCGCCCCGGCGCCGCTCCTGGAGCACCTGGTGGCCGCGGGCTGCCTGGGCCGGAAGACCGGCCGCGGCTTCCGCGAATATGCCCGGCGCTGAGGGAGAGGGCGACTGGTTCGGAGACGGGACCGACTGGGGCGGCCTGCTCGGCCCTGCCGTACACCCCCCGCCCGTGCGGGGCGGGGGGATCCCCGGACATGCGCACTCTCCTGCACCGATGCAGTACGTTCGGGGCATGTCCCAGCCCGCCAAGTCCTCACGTACACCTGCCACGTCCGACGCACCGGAGAGTGCCGCGGGCGGTCGCGCGGCGGCCCAGCGCCTGAAGATGCGGCGAGAGCTGGCGGCCGCGGCCATGGAGCTGTTCGCGACCAAGGGGTACGAGGCGACCACCGTCGACGAGATCGCGGCCCAGGCAGGGGTCGCACGGCGCACCTTCTTCCGCCACTTCCGCTCCAAGGAAGAGGCGATCTTCCCGGACCACGACGACACCCTGATCCGGGCCGAGGCGGTACTGAAGGCGGCTCCCGCGCACGAGCACCCGCTCGACACGGTGTGCCGTGGCATCAAGGAAGTCATGAAGATGTACGCGGCCCAGCCCGAGATCTCCGTCTCGCGCTACAAGCTCACGCGCGAGGTGCCGACGCTGCGGGAGGCCGAGATCGCCTCCGTGGCGCGCTACGAGCGACTGTTCACCCGCTATCTGCTGGGCCACTTCGACGAGCACGCCCACGACGACGACGCCAACGACGACCCGCTGCTCGCGGAGGTCGCCGCGTCGGCCGTGGTGACGGCGCACAACCACGTGCTGCGGCGCTGGCTGCGGGCGGGCGGACAGGGCGACGTCGAGTCCCAGCTCGACCACGCCTTCTCCATCGTGCGGAAGACCTTCGGCACCGGGATCGGCGCCGGACGCGAGGTCGCGTCCCAGGCGGCGCCCGCTTCCTCATTCACGGAGGGGGACGTCCTGGTGACGGTGGCCCGCGTCGACGCCCCGCTGGACCAGGTCATGCGAACCATCGAGCAGGCCCTCCGCGAGCGGTCGTAGTACACACTCGGTTCGTTACGCCGGACGTGCTCCATTCGAGCGCGTCCGGCGTTTTCATGCCCGTCAGGCACCCCACCTGATCGATCATCGCTCAAGTGTTACGTAAAGATTTCACCTGAGCGCAACTTCTGGCACTCCGTGCCTTGTCAGGTGACACGGCGTGCCATACGTTGAAGGAGTCCGGGCGGCCGGCGTGCAGAGACCCTTCGTACGCCGGCTGTCCCCGCAAGCCAATGGCGAGCGCGCCCGGACGCCTGCGTCACAGGCACCCTTCGCGCCACAAAGCGCTGCCATCGCCCCAACTCCGCCGAACCGACGGCACACCCCTCACATCCAGCAGCAGCACCGACGTAACCCTCAGCGTCTTCCCTCGAGACGCCAGTCGCCGGAGGCAACACCGTGAAGGAAATCCTGGACGCGATCGAGTCGCGGACGGCCACGTCCGCCGACTTCGCCGCTCTGCCCCTCCCCGAGTCGTACCGCGCGATCACCGTGCACAAGGACGAGACGGAGATGTTCGCCGGCCTCGCCACTCGCGACAAGGACCCCCGCAAGTCGATCCACCTGGACGACGTGCCGGTGCCCGAACTCGGCCCCGGCGAGGCTCTGGTGGCCGTGATGGCCTCCTCGGTCAACTACAACTCGGTGTGGACCTCGATCTTCGAGCCGATGTCGACCTTCGGCTTCCTGGAGCGTTACGGCAAGCTCAGCGAGCTCACCAAACGCCACGACCTGCCGTACCACATCATCGGCTCCGACCTCGCGGGCGTCGTGCTGCGCACCGGCCCCGGCGTGAACGCCTGGCGGCCCGGCGACGAGGTCGTCGCGCACTGCCTGTCCGTCGAGCTGGAGTCCTCCGACGGCCACAACGACACGATGCTCGACCCCGAGCAGCGCATCTGGGGCTTCGAGACCAACTTCGGCGGCCTCGCCGAGATCGCGCTCGTCAAGTCCAACCAGCTGATGCCGAAGCCGGACCACCTCAGCTGGGAGGAGGCCGCCGCCCCGGGCCTGGTGAACTCCACCGCGTACCGCCAGCTGGTCTCCCGCAACGGCGCCGGCATGAAGCAGGGCGACAACGTCCTGATCTGGGGAGCGAGCGGCGGACTCGGCTCGTACGCCACGCAGTTCGCGCTCGCCGGCGGCGCCAACCCCATCTGCGTCGTGAGCAGCGCGCAGAAGGCGGACATCTGCCGGGCGATGGGCGCCGAGGCGATCATCGACCGCAACGCCGAGGACTACAGGTTCTGGAAGGACGAGCACCACCAGGACCCCAAGGAGTGGAAGCGCTTCGGGAAGCGGATCCGCGAGCTGACCGGTGGCGAGGACGTCGACATCGTCTTCGAGCACCCCGGCCGCGAGACCTTCGGCGCGAGCGTCTACGTCACCCGCAAGGGCGGCACCATCGTCACCTGCGCCTCGACCTCCGGGTACAACCACGAGTACGACAACCGCTACCTGTGGATGTCCCTGAAGAAGATCGTCGGCTCGCACTTCGCGAACTACCGCGAGGCCTGGGAGGCCAACCGGCTCGTCGCCAAGGGCAAGATCCACCCGACGCTCTCCCGGGTGTACTCCCTGGAGGAGACCGGGCAGGCCGCGTACGACGTGCACCGCAACCTCCATCAGGGCAAGGTCGGAGTCCTGGCGCTCGCGCCCCGCGAGGGTCTGGGTGTCCGCGACGAGGAGAAGCGCGGCCTGCACATCGACGCCATCAACCGCTTCCGGAACATCTGAGGTCTCCTAGATGACTGAGCGCCAGAAGGACCGGCCGTGGCTCATGCGGACCTATGCCGGTCACTCGACCGCCGAGGCGTCCAACGAGCTGTACCGGCGCAACCTCGCCAAGGGTCAGACGGGTCTCTCCGTGGCCTTCGACCTGCCGACCCAGACCGGGTACGACCCCGACCACGTCCTCGCCCGCGGCGAGGTCGGCCGGGTGGGCGTGCCGGTCTCGCACGTCGGTGACATGCGCCGGCTGTTCCAGGACATCCCGCTGGAGCAGATGAACACCTCGATGACCATCAACGCCACCGCCATGTGGCTGCTGGCGCTCTACCAGGTCGTCGCCGAGGAGCAGGGCGCCGACATCACCCAGCTCCAGGGGACCACCCAGAACGACATCGTGAAGGAGTACCTGTCGCGGGGCACGCACGTCTTCCCGCCGGTGCCCTCACTGCGGCTGACGACGGACATGATCACCTACACGGTGAACCACATCCCCAGGTGGAATCCGATCAACATCTGCAGCTACCACCTGCAGGAGGCGGGAGCCACTCCGGTCCAGGAGATCGCGTACGCGATGTCCACCGCGATCGCCGTACTGGACGCGGTGTTCGCCTCGGGGCAGATCGCCGAGGACCGCAGGGGTGACGTCGTCGCGCGCATCTCCTTCTTCGTGAACGCGGGCGTCCGCTTCATCGAGGAGATGTGCAAGATGCGGGCGTTCGGGCGGATCTGGGACAAGATCACGCGCGAGCGGTACGGCATCGAGGACCCCAGGCAGCGGCGCTTCCGGTACGGCGTCCAGGTCAACTCCCTTGGCCTGACCGAGGCCCAGCCGGAGAACAACATCCAGCGGATCGTGCTCGAGATGCTGGCCGTGACGCTCTCCAAGGACGCCCGCGCGCGTGCCGTACAACTCCCGGCCTGGAACGAGGCGTTGGGCCTGCCCAGGCCCTGGGACCAGCAGTGGTCGCTGCGCATGCAGCAGGTGCTGGCCTACGAGAGCGACCTGCTGGAGTACGCGGACATCTTCGAGGGCTCGCACGTCATCGAGGCCAAGGTGGCCTCCCTGGTGGAGGATTCGCTCGCCGAGATGGACCGTATCGAGGAGATGGGCGGCGCGATGGCCGCCGTCGAGTCGGGCTACCTCAAGTCGCAGCTCGTCTCCTCGCACGCCGAGCGCCGGGCCCGTATCGAGGGCGGCATCGACAAGATCGTCGGCGTCAACATCTTCGAGACGACCGAACCGAACCCGCTCACGGCCGACCTGGACGCGGCCATCCAGACGGTCGACCCGGCCGTCGAGGCACGGGTGGTCGCCGCCCTCCAGAACTGGCGCGACACCCGCTACCAGCCGCCGTTCAACCACCCGCGCCCGTGCAAGGCGCTGGAGCGGCTGAAGGAGGCCGCCAAGGGCACCGACAACCTCATGGAGGCCACCCTGGAGTGCGCCCGCGCCGGTGTCACGACCGGCGAGTGGTCCGGGGCCCTGCGCGAGGTGTTCGGCGAGTTCCGCGCCCCCACCGGTGTCTCGTCCGCGCCGGTCGCGGTGACCGCCGGGGAGGGCACCGCGATGGCGCTGGTGCGCCGCAGGGTCGAGGTGACGGCCAAGGACCTCGGGGTCGGCAAGCTCCGCTTCCTGGTGGGCAAGCCGGGCCTGGACGGGCACTCCAACGGCGCCGAACAGATCGCCGTGCGGGCCCGCGACGCCGGGTTCGAGGTGGTCTACCAGGGCATCCGGCTCACCCCGGAGGAGATCGTGGCCGCGGCCGTCGCCGAGGACGTGCACGGCGTCGGCCTGTCGATCCTGTCCGGCTCGCACGCCCAGCTCGTGCCGGACGTGCTGGAGAGGCTGCGCGAGGCCGGCGCGGGCGACATCCCGGTGATCGCGGGCGGGATCATCCCGAACGCCGACGCCGAACTGCTGCGGGCCGCCGGAGTGGCCGCGGTCTTCACCCCGAAGGACTTCGACATCACCGGAATCATCGGCCGTATCGTCGACGAGATCCGCAAAGCGAACAAGCTCGACCCCCTGGAGGTCCCCGCATGACCGTCAACCGTCTGCGCCCCCGCCGCTCCTGTCTGGCGGTGCCGGGAAGCAACCCCCGCTTCCTGGAGAAGGCCCAGGGCCTCCCCGCGGACCAGGTCTTCCTGGATCTGGAGGACGCGTGCGCGCCGCTCGCCAAGCCCGAGGCGCGGCACACCATCGTGAAGTTCCTCAACGAGGGTGACTGGACCGGCAAGACGAGGGTCGTGCGGGTCAACGACTGGACGACCGAGTGGACGTACCGCGATGTCGTGACCGTGGTCGAGGGGGCCGGCCAGAACCTCGACTGCATCATGCTGCCGAAGGTGCAGGACGCCCAGCAGGTCGTCGCTCTCGACCTCCTGCTGACGCAGATCGAGAAGACGATGGGCTACGAGGTCGGCAGGATCGGCATCGAGGCGCAGATCGAGAACGCCAAGGGCCTGGTCAACGTCAACGAGATCGCGGCCGCCTCGCCGCGCACCGAGACCATCATCTTCGGCCCGGCCGACTTCATGGCGTCGATCAACATGAAGACCCTGGTCGTGGGCGAACAGCCGCCCGGCTACGGCGCGGACGCCTACCACTACATCCTGATGAAGATCCTGATGGCGGCCCGCACCTACGACCTCCAGGCGATCGACGGCCCCTACCTCCAGATCCGCAACGTGGACGGCTACCGCGAGGTCGCCCGGCGCGCCGCGGCCCTCGGATTCGACGGCAAGTGGGTGCTGCACCCGGGCCAGGTCGAGGCGTCGAACGAGATCTTCTCGCCCTCCCAGGAGGACTTCGACCACGCCGAACTGATCCTGGACGCGTACGAGTACTGCACGTCCGAGGCGGGCGGCAGGAAGGGCTCCGCGATGCTCGGCGACGAGATGATCGACGAGGCCAGCCGCAAGATGGCGCTCGTCGTCTCCGGCAAGGGCCGGGCCGCCGGCATGCGGCGCACGTCCAAGTTCGAAGTCCCGGAGGCCTGAGCATCATGCAGTTCGGACGCACCTACGAGGAGTTCGAGGTCGGCGCGGTCTACAAGCACTGGCCGGGGAAAACGGTCACGGAGTACGACGACCACCTCTTCTGTCTGCTGACCATGAACCACCACCCGCTCCACCTGGACAGCAACTACGCGGAGAACACGACCGACTTCGGGAAGAACGTCGTCGTCGGCAACTACATCTACTCGCTCCTGCTCGGCATGTCGGTCCCGGACGTGTCCGGCAAGGCGATCGCCAACCTGGAGGTCGAGTCGCTGAAGCACGTGGCGCCGACCTTCCACGGGGACACGGTCTACGGCGAGACGCGGGTCCTCGACAAGACGCCGTCGAGGTCCAAGTCGGACCGCGGCATCGTCCATGTCGAGACCAAGGGCTACAAGCAGGACGGCACGCTGGTCTGCGTGTTCCGCCGCAAGGTGATGGTTCCCACCGAGACGTACATCAAGGAGCGCGGCGGCGAGCAGCCCGGCCGCCCCCGGCTCAAGGAGCAGGAGAAGTAACCATGGCCCGACTCGCCCAGACCGCCGGTCTCACCGACATCCAGCGGGAGATCCTCTCCACCGTCCGCGACTTCGTGGACAAGGAGATCATCCCGGTCGCGACCGAGCTGGAGCACCGCGACGAGTACCCGCAGGAGATCGTCGACGGTCTCAAGGAGTTGGGCCTCTTCGGGCTGATGATCCCCGAGGAGTACGGCGGTCTGGGCGAGTCCCTCCTGACGTACGCGCTCTGTGTCGAGGAGATCGCCCGCGGCTGGATGTCGGTCTCGGGAATCATCAACACCCACTTCATCGTGGCGTACATGCTCAAGCAGCACGGCACGCAGGAGCAGAAGGACCACTTCCTGCCACGGATGGCACTGGGCGAGGTGCGCGGCGCGTTCTCGATGTCGGAGCCGGCGCTCGGCTCGGACGTTTCGGCGATCACGTCGAAGGCGGTCAAGGACGGCGACGACTACGTCCTGAACGGTCAGAAGATGTGGCTGACCAACGGCGGCACGTCCAATCTGGTCGCCGTCCTCGTGAAGAGTGACGAAGGACACCCCGAGGGCACCGCGGCCCACAAGTCGATGACGACCTTCCTGGTCGAGAAGGAGCCCGGCTTCGGAGAGGTCCGCCCCGGTCTCACCATTCCCGGGAAGATCGACAAGATGGGTTACAAGGGCGTCGACACCACCGAACTCATCATGGACGGACTGCGCATTCCGGCCAATCGGGTACTCGGCGGCACCACCGGCCGAGGGTTTTACCAAATGATGGACGGCGTCGAGGTGGGGCGGGTGAATGTGGCGGCGCGTGGCTGCGGCGTCGCTCAGCGCGCGTTCGAGCTGGGCGTCTCCTACGCCCAGCAGCGGCACACCTTCGGCAAGCCGATCGCCCAGCACCAGGCCATCCAGTTCAAGCTGGCCGAGATGGCTACCAAGGTCGAGGCCGCCCATGCGATGATGGTCAACGCGGCACACAAAAAGGACTCCGGGGAACGAAACGACCTCGAGGCAGGGATGGCCAAGTACCTCGCCTCCGAATACTGCAAAGAGGTGGTCGAGGACGCCTTCCGGATCCACGGCGGCTACGGCTTCTCCAAGGAGTACGAGATCGAGCGCCTCTACCGCGAGGCGCCGATGCTCCTGATCGGCGAAGGAACCGCCGAGATCCAAAAAATGATCATCGGGCGCAGGCTGCTCGAGGAGTACCGACTCCAGGGATAGATGTCCCGGTTAGGGGTGTTTCCTTCGAGAAGAACATCACACCCCGTCAGCACTCTTCAGCCGCCGACTCGGCTTCCTGGCTTACCCAGTTGTGGCCCGCGACCGGTACGATTCCGGGAAAGCCGCCGTCCCCCGTTTTCAGCGCGGCATCATCCGCTACTAAGGTCGTCCATGCCCCACAGCCAAACCTCTGCACCTCGCGACAGCCTGGTCGGCGTACGCCTCGCGCGCGGAGCATCGCCGTGGCTTCTCCCGACCGTTGCCACCGCGGCACTCAGCCTGGCACGCGCGCGTCACTCCGGTGCCGCCAAGGCCGTGGCCGTGCCCGCCACCGCGCTCGCGGCGGGCATGCTGTGGTTCTTCCGCGACCCCGAGAGAGAGATCTCCCAGGGCCGGGTCATCTCGCCCGCCGACGGTGTGGTGCAGAGCATCATGCCGTGGAAGGACGGACGCACCCGCGTCGCGATCTTCATGAGCCCGCTGAACGTCCACGTCAACCGCGCGCCTCTGTCGGGCACGGTGACATCGGTCGAGCACATCCCCGGTGGGTTCGTCCCGGCGTTCAACAAGGAGAGCGAGAACAACGAACGCGTCGTCTGGCACTTCGACACCGAACTCGGTGACATCGAGATGATCCAGATCGCCGGTGCGGTCGCCCGCCGTATCGTTCCCTACATCCCTCAGGGTACGAAGGTCGAGCAGGGCGACCGGATCGGTCTGATCCGGTTCGGTTCGCGTGTCGACATCTACCTCCCCGAGGGTGTCGAGGTGGACGTGGAGGTCGGTCAGAAGACCGTGGCTGGGGTGACTCGAATTGACCGTGATTGATCCCGAGACGCAGTCCCGCACCGGCTGGGTGCCGGAAGCGGACGACGTGGACGACGAGGAGGAGATGCCCCTCTCTCTCCGCCTCTCGATAGCGGACACCCTCACCCTGGGCAACGCGACCTGCGGCTTCATGGCGGTGTACTTCACCACCACCGGCATCCTGATCCCGCACCTCACGGGCAGCCAGGAGACCGGCATGGCGCGGCACAGCGCCGCCACGGCCGTCATCCTCATGCTGTGCGCGGCGGTCTTCGACCTCTTCGACGGCCTGGTGGCCCGCAAGCTCCGCTCCTCCCCCATGGGCGCCGAGCTGGACAACCTGTCCGACCTGATCAGCTTCGGCCTCGCTCCGGCGTACTTCGTGCTGGTCTACGGCATGGTCGCGGACGACGCGCACCAGCGAATGGCGGCGGTGGGGGCCATCGTGGTCCTCCTCGCGGTCGTCCTGAGACTCGCGCGCTTCTCCTGCGTCACGGTCAAGGACGGCACGTTCCAGGGCATGCCGTCGCCCTTCGGGGCGCTCACCGTGGTCTCCATCGTGCTGCTGGAGCTGCCGTTCGTCGCCACGCTCATGGCGATCGTCGGCACCGCCTGGCTGATGGTGAGCCGCGTCGAGTATCCGAAGCCGCGCGGACCCCTCGCGGTGGCGATGCTCACCTGGATCGTCGTCTCCATGGGGCTGCTCGCCGCCTGGGCCTTCGACGCCCCCGGTGGTCAGCTGCTGCTCCAGACCGGTTGTGCGCTCCAGCTCGTGACGGGCGCGGTGATCCCGCTCTTCGCCACCGCCCGCCGGGTGAACAACTTCCGGGGCAACCGGCGTGAGGCACGCGCGACCCAGCTGCCGTAGTGCCCGTACAGGAGTGACCGAAGGGCCCCGAACCATCCGGTTCGGGGCCCTTCGGCGTTGCTGTCACGCGCCCTGTGTGCGGCGCTCCACGGGTTTTACCCGGCGGGTGTGTAACTCTCCGCCACGGACGCGGCCGAGGCCTCCCGTACGACCGTCATGCCGCCCACCGCGTTCTTGTCGGGCTTCAGGATGACGCTCTGGTTCGAGGACGGCGACTTCGGGTCGCTGAAGTCCTGGACGACGCCGAAGCCCGCGTCGAAGGCGTTGAGGGTCAGCAGGGCCTTGTCGACGCCCTCGCGGGTGAGGTCCTTGCTGACACAGGCCTTCTTCAGGGCCTCGCCGAAGGCGGCGGCCGCGGTCCAGCCGGCCACCACTCCGTTGTCGAGGGAGTCCTTCGGGTAGGCGGCCTTGTAGTCGGCGACCAGCTTCTTGGCCTCCGGGGTGTCGCCTCCGATGGGGAGCGAGGGCGAGGCCACGTAGTAGTTCGCCGTCAGGGCCGGTCCGGCCTGGGTGGCGAGCAGCTGCGGGGCGTAGGCCGAGTTGTTGCCGATGATCGGCACGTTGAACTTCCCGGCCGCCGCGACCCCGACCAGCGAGGCCGCCTGGCGCGGGCCCGCGCTGATCACGACCGCCTTGACGCCCGCCTGCTTGAGGGCGGCGACCTGGGCGGTCATGTCGTTGTCGGTCGGCTTGATCTTCTGTTCGACGACGGTGAGCCCGGACTCCTTCGCCATGTACTTGGAGCCGACCAGGGCGTTCTCGCCGTAGTCGCCCTCGAAGTACACATGGCCGATCTTGTCGCCCTTCTTGAGGCCCTTCTCCTTCATCAGGAAGTCGATGGCGTTGATCGTCTCGATGTCGTACGTCGATCCGATGACCCGGATGTAGGGGCTGCCCAGCAGGCTGCCCGACCAGGCCTGCGGCAGCACGAGGCCCTTGTCCTGACCGTCCACGCGCTGCTTGACGGCGGCGACGAACGGCGAGCCGATGAACTGCGTGAAGCCCAGCACCTTCGGTGCCAGCTCGGTGTAGCCGGACACCGCCTTCTGCGGGTCGTAGCCGTGGTCGCGCACGGTGAGCGCCAGCTGGTAGCCGCACACACCGCCGCCGGCGTTGAGCTGCTTCACATAGAGCTGCTGGGCCTGGGTGACGCTCTTGCCGAGGGTGGCGTAGACGCCGGTCATGTCGGTGAGCGCGCCGAGGGTGATGGTCTTGCCGGAGATGCCTTCGCCGGTCTTCACCCCGCCGGCGGCGGCCGTGGCCTTGTCGTCGTCACCGTCCTTGGCCTTGGAGCTGCATCCGGACAGCACGAGCAAGGCAGCCAGCGATCCGGCGGCGGCCCTCGCCACGTATGTCGTTCTCATCGTTCCTCCCCTGGAGTGGCCCCTGCGATGGACCTTGGGCTGGGCTTTGGTTCGGGCCGTGGATCCGGCCCCTTGCGACGGCGGGCGGCCACCCCGACCAGGCCGCCCGGCAGGAAGAGCACCACCGCCACGACGGCGGCGCCGTAGAGGTACCGGGACGCCTCGCCCGGTGCGATCCCGCCGGTGCCCGGGTCGGAGACCAGGGGCAGCGCGTCGCTGTAGCGGGTCAGCAGCTGGGGCAGCAGGGAGACGAACGCCGCCCCGATCACCGCCCCGGCGACCGAGCCGAGTCCGCCGATCACGATCATGGCGAGGTACTCCAGCGAGAGGATCATGCCGAAGTAGTCCGGCACCGTCCGCTGGAAGATCAGCGCGAGCAGGACGCCGGCCAGGCCCGCGTACATCGAGGACAGCACGAAGACCGCGGCCCGGTAGCGGGCGACCGGCACGCCGATCACCCCGGCCGCGATCCGGTGGTCGCGGATCGCGTTCATGGCCCGGCCCGGGCGGCCCCGCAGCACGCCACGGGCGAAGAGCGCGCCGCCGAGCAGCAGCACGAGTCCGGCGTACCAGAGTTTCTCGGCGGAGCCGAACGGCACGGCGGCGACAAGGAGTTCGCTGTCGTCGAAGGTGAGGCCGAAGAGGCTGAGGGGCGGTACGTCGCGGCCGTTGAAGCCGCCCGTCAGCTCACGCGCGTTGAAGAGCACATGCTGGCCGATGAAGATCAGGGCGAGGGTCGCGATGCCCAGGTAGGCGCCGCGCAGCCGTCCCGCGATGGGGCTGAACAGCCCGCCCGCGACGCCTGCGGCCAGTACTCCCAGGACGGCGGCGAGCCAGGTCGGCAGGCCGAGCCCGGTCAGTCCGTCTCCCCCCTCACCGGCGAACACGCAGTAGCCGTACGCCCCGACCGCGAGGAAGAAGGCGTGCCCCATGGAGAGTTGTCCGGTCGCGCCGGTGAGGAGGTTGATGCCGATCGCGCCGATCCCGGCGGCCATCGCGAACAGGCCCGCCTGGAGCCAGAAGCGGTCCAGGTAGAAGGGCAGGGCGAGCAGGAGGACGGCGCCCGCGGCCCAGACGTAGGTGCGGGTACGGGTGAACCACAGCGGCCGGGCGCTGCTCTTCGTGGCCTCAGACACGGGCCAGCTCCTTCGTGCCGAAGAGCCCGGCGGGCCGGATGAGGAGGATCGCGACCATCACCAGGTACGGGGCGAGATCGCCGAGTCCCCTGCCCAGGAAGGTCAGATCGCTCTGGTAGCCGGTGGCGAGGGACTCCGTTACCCCGACGAGCAGGCCGCCGACCAGCGCGCCCGTCGTGGAGTCGAGACCCCCGAGGATCGCGGCCGGAAAGGCCTTCAGCGCGGCGAGCGAGGTGGCCCGTTCCAGGCCCGGGGTCGGGAAGACGGTGAGGAACAGGGCGGCGACGGCGGCGAGTCCGCCGGCCACCGCCCAGGCGCTGAGCGACACCCGCCCCAGCCGTACGCCCATCAGGGCGGCGGTCTCCGGACTCTCCGCGGCGGCGCGCATCGCCACGCCCCAGGAGGTGTACCGGAAGGCCAGCAGGAAGGCTGTGATGAGCAGGGCGGCGGCGACGAACGCGGCGATCCGGGTGTGCGCGAGGGAGACCGGCCCGACGGTGAGCACGGCGGTGCCCCACGGGTCGCCGAGCGGCAGCACGTCCGTGCCGATCCTGCGGGTCAGTTCGGTGGTGAGCAGGATGTCGACGCCGATGGTGACGATGGCGAGGACACTCTGGTCGGACCCCCGGTAGCGGCGCATCACCAGGAACTCCACCGCCGCCCCCACCAGCGCGGCGCCCAGGATTCCGGCGAGCAGCGCGGGCCAGAAGCCGATGTCGTCGTGGAGGGTCGCGGTGACGTATCCGCCCGCCAGCAGCAGTGAGGCGTGCGCGAAGTTGACGACCTCGGTGGCCCGGAAGATGACGACGAAGCCGAGGGCGATGAGGGCATAGACGGATCCCAACGAGAGCCCGTTGAGGAGGAGTTCGGCGAAGGTACTCATGAGGCGGTCTCCTCGCCGTCGGTTCGGTGGCGGTGGCTTTCGACGGGCTGCCCGTCCGCGGGTTCGTCGTCCGAGCGCTCGCCCAGATAGGCCCGTACGACCGCCGGATCGTTCTGTACGTCGACGGGGGCGCCGTCCGCGATCCGGCGGCCGAAGTCCAGTACGGTCACGGCGTCCGCGAGCCGCATCACCACCCCCATGTCGTGTTCCACGAGCACGATCGAGATGCCGAGGCTGTCGCGGACGCCCGCGACGACCGCGGCCGTGCGGCGCCGTTCGTCGGCGGTCATGCCCGCGACGGGCTCGTCGAGGAGCAGGAGCCGGGGCTCCATGCACAACGCGCGGGCGAGTTCGGCGAGTTTCTGCTGCCCGTACGGGAGCGAGCCCGCTGGACGGCCGAGTTGCTGCTCCAGACCCACGAACTCGGCTATCTCACGTACACGTTCGCGGTGCAGGCGCTCCTCGCGGGCCGCCGAAGGGAGCCGCAGTCCGGCGGACACGAAGCCGCTGCGGGTCAGCCGGTGCCGGCCGAGCAACAGGCTGTCCTCGACCGTGGCGTGCGGCGGCAGAGCGAGGTTCTGGAAGATCCGGGCGACGCCGAGGGCCGCGATACGGTGCGGAGGCAGCCCGGTCAGCTCCTGGTCGCCGAAGCGGACACTGCCCGAGGCGGGCCGGCAGACACCCGACAGCACGTTGAAGCAGGTGGACTTGCCCGCGCCGTTGGGACCGATGAGCGCGTGGACGGTGCCGGGGCGGACGGTGAAGCTCACGTTGTCGAGGGCGGTCAGGCCGGCGAAACGGACCGTCAAGTCCCGCACTTCGAGGGCCGGAACGTCCGGCACGGGATTCACCCCTCCCACCGGGACAGTGTCGGCAGGGTGCCGCGCGCCGGTGCGGCGTCGGCCGCCGCGTCCTCGTCGACCACGCCCAGATAGCGGCGGCGCACCTCGTCGGAGGCGGCGAGTTCGTCGGCCGCGCCCGAGAGGGTCACCTCGCCGACTTCGAGGACGTACGCGCGCGACGCGAGCCGCAGGGCGAGCGCCGCGTTCTGCTCGACGAGCAGCACGGAGGTGCCCTGGGCGTTGATCTCGCGCACGGTGTCGGCGATCCGCTGGGCCATCAACGGGGCGAGCCCCAGGGAGGGTTCGTCGAGCAGCAGCACTTTGGGCGCGGCCATCAGGGCCCGCGCGACCGCGAGCATCTGCTGTTCCCCGCCGGACAGGAGTCCCGCGCGCTGCTGGGCGCGTTCGGCGAGTACGGGAAACAGGTCGTGCACACGGCGCAGCGCCCGCGCCCGCCGTTCCCGGCCGCCCGCGGCGCCGAGCGCCCCGGCCCGCAGATTGTCCGCGACCGTCATCCGGGCGAACACCCTTCGCCCTTCGGGCACTTGGGACACTCCGGCGGCGACCACCCGGTCCGCGGAGAACCGGTCCAGCGGCTGTCCGCCGAGACCGATCGTGCCGCCGGTCACCGCTCCCCCGTGGAAGGAGAGCGTCCGGCAGATCGCCCGGAGCAGTGTCGACTTACCGGCGCCATTGCTGCCGAGGACCGTGACCACGGCTCCTTCGGGTACCTCCAGAGACACCTGGCGCAGTGCGCGTACGGGGCCGTAGCCGACCGACAGGTCCCTTACGAGCAGAGCGGAACCGCTCATGACCTTGCCACCTCCCCATCTCCTCACTCGGTGTGGCGCTCACCTCAGCATTGGTCCAGGCGCCCGTCCACGGGGTTCGGGCGAAACGCGGCGGGTGCCCAGAGGTGGTGGCCGGCCGTTGTGCACGCGCACAAGACCGCGTGTCAGGGGCCTGTCGAAGGTGCCGTCCGGGTGACATCCTCCGGCCATGGGAGGGCGCCGACCGCGGACCGGTCATGACTGGAAGCTGCTCGCGGAGTCCTGCACGACTCTGCTGGAACGGCTGCCCGAGCTCGTCGACGAGCATCTGCGGCAGCTCACCGAATACTCCCCCGTCTATGGACAGGTGCTGCCGCACGACCAGCAGTGGCGGGAGGCCGAAGCCGCGATGCGCGTCGGCATCCAGACGCTCTCCGCGCCGCGGGACTCGCCACGCCGCGATCTGGAACACGCCGAGGACACCGGGCGACGGCGGGCCCAGCAGGGGCTTCCGCTTGAGTTGCTCGTGCACTCCTACCGTGCCGCGGGCTATCTCGTCTGGGACGCGCTGATGGAAGGCGCGGTGGGGCTGGCGCCCGAGCGGATCTCGATGCTCATGCGCTCGGCGACCATGGTGTGGTCCGCGGTGGACGCGCAGGCCACGGCCGCCACGGAGGCGTACCGGTCCACCGAGGCGGAGCTGCGGCGGCGCACGGACGAGCAGTTGCAGGCTCTGCTCGACGCCCTGCTCGAGGGGCAGCAGTCGCCCGGGCTCGCGGCACGGGCCGCCGCCGGGCTCGATCTGCCGGAGATGGGGCAGTACGCCGTGGTGGTGCTGCGTGCCGAGCGCCATGACGGCCGGGACACCTGCTCACGGCCGCTGCTGGGCGCGGGGCTGCGTTTCATCTGGCGGATGCGGGCGGACTGCGAGGTGGGCGTGGTGGCGCTGGACGCCGGGCAGGGGCTCGACGCGGTGGCCCAGCTGCTCGACGGACGGTGTCAGGGGCCGGGCGGGATCAGTCCGGTGGTGGCCGGGCTCGCCGAGCTGGGCCGGGCCCGGCGGCTCGCCGAGCTGGCGCTGCGCACCTGCCCGCCGGACGCCAGGGACGTCGTACGGCTGGACCAGCGGATGCCGACCGCGCTCGTGGTGAGCCAGCCGGAGCTGGCGGGGCGCCTGGTGGCGGACGTGTTCGGGGCGCTGCTCGAGCTGGAGCCCGGCGACCGGGCGGTGCTCCTTGAGACGCTCGACGTGTGGCTGGCCTGTGAGGGCTCGGCCGGTCGGGCCGCGAGCCGGCTGTACTGCCACCGGAACACCGTCTTCAACCGGCTGCGGCGGCTGGAGCAGCTCACCTCGCGGTCGCTGGCCCGGCCCCGGGATCTGATCGAGATGACGCTGGCGTTGGACGCGTACCGGTTACCGGGGGTGGGGCGGTGAGGGGTTCCCTCCCCCCCTCCGCCCCTTCCTGGGACCGCGCCCGGCGTGGTTGAGCTGAGCTCAGTTGAGGAAATCGCGGCCGATGTTCTCCGCGACCCGCTCCAGGATCGGTCCCGCGTCCTCGATGCACTTCGCGATGTCGGGTTCCACCTCGGTGAGGGGGTACGCGCGGCGGATGCCGGCCTTGCCGAGGGCCTCCGGGCGCAGGGCAAGCCGGCCGCAGACCGCGACGACCTCCTTGCCCGCGGCGCGGGCGGCGGCGGCGACCCCGGCGGGTGCCTTGCCGTGCAGGGTCTGCTCGTCGAGGGAACCCTCGCCGGTGATGACCAGCGTGGCGCGCTCCAGCGCGGGCGCGAAGCCGAGGACGTCGAGCATGACCTCGATTCCGGGCCGGAAGCGGGCGCCGAGCACGAGTGCGCCGTACCCGATGCCGCCCGCCGCGCCGGCGCCGGGCGCCGCCGCGTACTCGGCGGCCCGGGAGCCGACGGCCTTCTCCAGTACGGCGGCGAAGTGGGCGAGGGACGCGTCCAGGGCGGCCACGTCGTCGGGGCTCGCGCCCTTCTGCGGGCCGTACACGGCGGGGGCGCCCTTGGGGCCGGTGAGCGGGTTGTCCACGTCGGAGGCGAGGACGAGGTCGACCGAGGAGATCCGGGTGTCGAGGCCGGACAGGTCCGCGGTCACCACGTCGCCGAGGGCGCCGCCGCCGGGCGCGACGGGCTCGCCGTCCGCGTCCAGGAAGCGCGCACCGAGCGCGGACAGCATGCCGGCGCCCCCGTCGGTGGTGGCGCTCCCGCCCACGCCGAACACGATGGACCGGGCCCCGGCGTCCAGCGCGGCCCGCAGCAGCTCGCCCGATCCGTACGTCGAGGACGTGAGCGGCGCGAAGACCCCGGCGGGCAGCCGCTGCAAACCGCTCGCCTCGGCCATCTCCACGACCGCCGTGCCGTCGCGCAGCGCGTACGCCGCCGTGACCTCGTCACCGAGCGGACCGGCGACCCGCACCTCACGTCGTTCGAATCCGGCCGCCACAGCGGCGTCGACGGTCCCGTCGCCGCCGTCGGCCACCGGCAGAGCCTCGACCTCGACGTGCGGCGCGACGCGGCGCAGCCCGGTTGTCACCCGCTCGGCGACCTGCACGGCCGTCAGCGTTCCCTTGAACTTGTCCGCGGCGATCAGCACACGAGCCGCCTGCCGAGTCCGGTTCACAGCAGCGTCCGCCACCTTGCATCCCCTTGCTTTCGAGCCTTGCTCACGTCAAGGCAGTCGCGCCGCTGCGACCTTAACCGGAGGAAGCCCCCGCCGTCATGCCCCGGCCACCTCGCGGAACGCCGCGTCCGACCGTCCGGAACCGGTGAACCGGACATGACCCTGTGGGCACCGAGCTCGCCGACCGCGTCCACGGGGACCGGCCGGGCCGGATCGCGGGCAATCTGCTCGTTACCCTTCGTGGGTGACCACTCAAGACTTCGCCACGTACATCGCGGGCCTCCCCCGCGTCCTCGCCGGGGCCGCCGCCCTCTTCCGTGACACCGACGGGCGCGTCCTGCTGGTCGAGCCGAACTACCGTGACGGCTGGGCGCTTCCGGGCGGCACCGTCGAATCGGACGACGGGGAGACTCCGCGCCAGGGCGCCCGCCGGGAGACCGCCGAGGAGATCGGCCTCGACGTCGAACTCGGACGGCTGCTCGCCGTGGACTGGGTGCACGGCGCGGCGCGACCCCCGCTGGTGGCCTATCTGTACGACGGCGGAGTACTCACCACGGAGGACTTCGCGGCGATCCGGATCCAGGAGGAGGAGCTCCTGTCCTGGCGTCTCGTCGCGCGCGAGGACCTTGCCGGGTACCTGCCGGGCGAGCTGGGCCTTCGCGTCGTCGCCGCGCTCGATGTCCTGACGGAGGGCACGGGAACGGTGGAGCTGGAGAACGGGCAGCGCGTCGGCTGACTTCGCGAGGCGGGCCGGGGCGGAATGACTCCGCGCGGTGCCCGTACGCGATGTAGTCACGCACAACGAGCTCGACGGCATTCCGGGGGCTGCCACTCCCGCCGTCGGCCAGGGAGACAGTGACCTCGGCCATGGCGGGACCCTGACACCCGCGCGATCACCGGCCCTTGGCAGTCGCTTTCGCAGACCACCCCCCTCGCCCCACGTCGATCGGACGTCCTACCCTCGGCCCATGAACAGGCCTCTCGTCGCCATCCTCAGTGGAGCCGGCATCTCCACCGATTCCGGCATCCCTGATTACCGCGGCCCGAACGGCCTGTGGCGGAAGGATCCCGAGGCCGAGAAGCTCGTGACGTACGAGTACTACATGGGTGATCCGGAGATCCGGCGCCGGTCCTGGCAGCTGCGGCGGAAGAACCAGGCGCTGCGGGCCGAGCCCAACACGGCGCACCGGGCGGTGGCGGAGCTGGAGCGGTCCGGGGTGCCGGTGCGGGTGATCACGCAGAACGTGGACGGGCTGCACCAGCTCGCCGGGACGCCGGCCCGCAAGGTGCTCGAACTGCACGGCACGGCGCGGACGGTGGTGTGCACCGAGTGTCACGCGAAGGCGCCGATGGAAGACGCGCTCGCGCGGGTCGAGGCCGGTGAGGGCGACCCCGCGTGCCTGAGGTGCGGCGGCATCCTCAAGTCGGCGACGGTGATGTTCGGCGAGCGGCTCGACCCCGTCGTACTCGGCGAGGCCCTCGCCATCACCAAGGCGTGCCAGGTGTTCATCGCCGTCGGGACCAGCCTCCAGGTGCAGCCCGCGGCCGGACTCGCCGGGGTCGCCGCGGACCACGGGGCGCGGCTGATCATCGTCAACGCCGAACCGACGCCGTACGACGATCGCGCCGACGAGGTCATCCGGCAGCCCATCGGCACCGCCCTGCCCGAACTGCTGCGCCGGCTGGGCAACGAGAGTGACGGGTGAGGAACTGACCGGTGGCGACCAGGAATCCGACGGGGCGAGGTCGAGGGTACGGGGACGGCCGTGGCTCCGCTCTCCTCTGACCGTCCAGCCCTGTTCACGGGCGCTCAGAAGAGGGCGGCGCCGCTCTCGAAGTCCAGCAGCCGCTGCTTGCGGTCGAGCCCGCCGCCGTATCCCGTCAGGCTGCCGTTCGCACCGACGACGCGGTGGCAGGGCACGATGATGCCGATCGGGTTCTTGCCGTTGGCGAGGCCCACCGCGCGGGAGGCTCCCAAGTTGCCGAGGTTCGCGGCCAGTTCGCCGTAGGAGCGGGTCTCGCCGTAGGGAATCGTCCGCAGTTGCTCCCAGACACCCTGCTGGAAGAGCGTGCCGTCGAGCCGCAGCGGCAGGTCGAACTCCTTCAACTCGCCCGCGAAGTACGACGCGAGCTGGTCCGACACCTCGTCGAAGAGTGCGTCGTCGTCGCGTGCGCCGAAGCTCTCCTCAAGGGGGCGATGGCGCTGGCCGACCATGTAGAGGCCGCAGAGGGCGCCTTCGTCGGCGACGAGGGTCAGAGGTCCGTAGGGGCTGTCGATCACGGTGTGACGCTTCATGAATCGTCCTTGTGCGGGGGGCATAACTACTCAGCTCTGCTTGTGGATCCTCGTACGGCTGTCTCGTACGGGCCTACTCCGGAAGGAAGTTGATCGGATGGCTGTCCGTCGCCCACAGGTACTGGACCGCGTACGCCCGCCAGGGGCGCCACGCCGCCGCACGTGCCGTGAGTGCGGCCGGAGTGGACGGCAGGCCCAACTCCTGTGCGGCGCGCCGGATTCCGAGGTCGGTGGGGAGGAAGGCGTCGGGATCGCCCAGGGCGCGCATGGCGATGACGTCGACCGTCCAGGGGCCGAAGCCCGGCAAGGAGAGGAGCCGGGCGCGGGTCTCCTCCCAGTCGCTGTCGATGCCCAAGTGGATTGACCCGTCGGCGAGTTGACGTACGAGCGTGGTGAAGGTGGCGCGGCGGGTGCGCGGCATCGCGAGGGACTCGGGGTCCAGCGCGGCGAGCGACCCGGGGGACGGGAAGAGGTGGGTGAGGCCGCCCTCGGGATCGTCCACCGGGTCTCCGTACGCGGTGACCAGACGCGCCGCGTGGGTACGGGCGGCGGCCGTGGAGATCTGCTGGCCCAGCACGGCCCGTACGGCGAACTCGTCCCCGTCGACAGTGCGCGGCACCCGGCGGCCCGGAGCCTTGTCGACGAGCGGCGCGAGCAGCGGGTCGGTGCGCAACTGGTCGTCGATTGCGACCGGGTCGGCGTCCAGGTCGAGCATGCGGCGGCAGCGGCTGATGGCGACGGGCAGGTCGCGGAGGTCGCTGAGGGTGAGGCGGCAGGCGATGTGGTCGGGGTTCGGGGTGAGCCCGACGATCCCGTGGCCGTAGGCCAGGCGCAGGGTCCGCCGGTACGCGCCGTCCCGCCACTCCTCGACGCCGGGTACGGCGGTCGCCGCGAGGTGGCCGAAGAGGTTGTCGGGGTTGAGCGGAGCGCGGAAGGGGAGCCGGAGACTCAGCACTCCCGGAGTGGCGGCGCCTGCCTTCTGCCTGGGCAGCCGTGCGCGCAGCTCGCTCGGTGACAGCGCGAAGACCTCGCGGACGGTGTCGTTGAAGGTACGGATCGAGGAGAACCCGGCCGCGAAGGCGATCTCCGCCATCGGAAGCGGGGTGGTCTCGATGAGCAGCCGCGCGGTCTGGGCGCGCTGGGCCCGGGCGAGGGCGAGCGGGCCCGCACCGAGCTCGGCGAGGAGCTGTCGCTCGATCTGGCGGGTGCTGTAGCCGAGCCGGGTGGCGAGTCCCGGTACGCCCTCGCGGTCCACGATTCCGTCGCCGATCAGGCGCATGGCGCGGGCGACGAGGTCGGCGCGCTGGTTCCACTGCGGCGAGCCGGGGCTGGTGTCGGGGCGGCAGCGCTTGCAGGCCCGGAATCCGGCCTGCTGGCAGGCCGCCGCGCTGGGGTAGAACGTCATGTTCTCCGGCTTCGGCGGCACCACCGGGCAACTGGGCCGGCAGTAGATCCGCGTGGTCACGACCGCCGTGAAGAACCAGCCGTCGAAGCGCGCGTCCTTCGATTGGACCGCGCGCACACAGCGTTCCGTGTCGGTGTGCATCCCGTTCCTCATGCCTCAAGCATCGGGCACGCGCGAGGCCGGGGCTGGCGGGAATCCGACATCAAGCTGACGTGTCCTGGGACCGGCCATCAGCCCTTACGCCCCCTGCTGTCGGCTGCTGTCGGCTGCTGTCAGCCGGATGACCATGCGGACGTTCACACCACCCGGCGGCGTACCAGCACTCCCAGTGCCAGCAGTCCCGGCAGCAGGGGCAGCCACACGGTCAGGAGCCGGTAGCCGAGGACGACGGATGCCGCCGCGCCTGCCGGTGCTCCGGCGAGGGTGAGGGCCAGGGCGAGGGCGGCGTCCAGGGAGCCGAGTCCGCCGGGGGTCGGGAGCAGAACGGCGGCGCTGCTCGCCGCGAGGTAGGCGAGGGCGACCTGGACCGGGGGCAGCGGCAGATCGATGGCCTGGGACACGGCGATCACCACCGAGGCGTGCAGGCCGGCGAAGGCGAGCGAGCCGCCCCACAACGCGGCGGCCCGCGCGGGGAGTTCGTGCACGGCGCGGACATCCGCCAGCACGGCCCGCAGGGCGCGCCGCAGCGGCCCCTTCAGAAGCACCGCGGCGAGGGCGACCACCGCGAGCGCGACCGCCACCGGCGTCGCCGAAACGTGCGGAATGTGGAGTACGCCGGGACAGGCCAGCGCGAGGGAGGCGATCAGGAGGCCGCGCGCCACGGCTCCCGAGGTGGCCTTGACCGCGAGGGCTGTCGCCGACCGGGCGAGCGGCAGCCCGCACCGGTTCAGGAAGCGCAGGTTGACCGCGCCCGCGCCCAGGCCGGCGGGCAGCACATGGTTGGCGGCGGACGCCGCGAACTGCACGGCCACCAGTCGCCGCGCGGGCAACGGCCGGGCCACCGCCCCCTGTTGGGCGAGTGCCGAACACGCCCAGGTAGCCACGGTGGCGGCGCTCGCCACCAGCAGCCAGCCGCGGTCGGCGCCGGCCAGCCGCACGGCTCCCGCCTCGATCACCGGCCAGTGGCGCCGCGCGAGGTACAAGGCGCCCAGCACCACGAGGAGCGAGACCCCGGCCTGCCAGGAGACCCGTCTGCCGACGGTCGGATTCGATGTCGCGGGGGCGGTCGGCGGAGCGCTCATGTCGCCGGGCCTCCCCCGGCGCGGACCGGCGGCTCACCCATGACGTGCCACGGGCAGGCCCGACGGGCGACCGTGGCGGCACCCGCCACGTGCGACGTCCTGGCCATCGTCCACCCTTCACCGCCACAGGCCGAAGAGCCTCTGCGCAATCAAGGACAAATTATCGCGCACTGCTCAGAGGTGCAGGGCGGGTGCGGCATCCGGAGGCGCGGGGCAGCTTCAGCTGGAGACCCCTCCGGGGGTCGTCAGAACGACGGACTGGGGTCCGGCTGCCTCCCGCGCGGAGTGGCCGGCCGCGCCGCCTCCCGGGGGAATGGCCGGCCGCCTCAGCGCGGCGAGGACCGTCCGCCGGGAGCGGGCGCGGTCCGGCCGTCCGCTTCTCCTCGACGCGGCCGGCCTTCCACACCACCAGGACAACGAGCCAGGCGGCTCCCGGCCGACTGTCGACCGGCTCCGGCGCCGACCGTCCGCGCGGCTACGCGGCGGGCTTCTCCCAGACCGAGACATGCCGGCCGCTCTCGCTGGTGAACGGTTCCCGGGTCCATCCCTCCCAGCGCTCGCACAGGCGCAGCCCGGCGAGCTGAGCCATCAGGTCGAGTTCCGCCGGCCAGACGTAGCGGAACGGGATCGACCGGTACTCACCGTGCCCGTCGACGACCTCGACGTAGTTCGAACTCACCCGCTGAGTGGCCACGTCGTAGGCGTCGAACGCCCATCGCGTCGGGCCGACGTGGAAGGGCACGACGGTCTGTCCCGCAGGGAGCTTTCGCAGTTCGGGGACCATGACCTCGATGACGAACCGGCCACCGGGTTCGAGGTGGGCCGCGACATTGCGGAAGCAGTCCACCTGCGCTGCCTGCGTCGTCAGGTTCATGATCGTGTTGAAGACCAGATAGGCGACGGAGAAGACCCCCTCCACCTTCGTCGTCGCGAAGTCGCCGATCGTCACCCCGATCGTGTCGCCGTCCGGCTTGGCGCGCAGCCGGTCGACCATCGCCCGTGACATGTCGATGCCGTGGACCGGAACTCCCCCGCGTGCCAGCGGCAGCGCGACGCGCCCCGTCCCGATGCCCAGTTCCAGGGCCCGGCCGCCGCCGGCGAGCCCCGCCAGGAAGTCGACCGCCGCCCCCACGACGCCCGGCTCGAACTCCCGCCCCGACGACTCGTCGTAGGTCGCCGCGACGCTCTCCCCGAAATACCCGTCCTCGTCGGTCACAGCGGGACCGTACTGCGGAAGCCGTCTTCGACGCCCGGCAATTTCCGCCGGCCGCTCGTCGCCCCGTCCGGGGGGCGGGTCAGCGGACCTGCTCGGCGAACGCGTCGTAGGCGCGCTCGTCGAAGAGGACGAATCTGACCTCTTCGACCGTCGTACGTGCCTCCCTGACCGTCTCGACCGCGACGCGGGCGGCGTCCTCCGTCGGCCATCGGAAGACACCGGTCGAGATGGCGGGGAACGCGACGGTGCGCGCGCCCAGCTCGTCCGCCACCCGGAGGGACTGCCGGTAGCAGGAAGCAAGGGGCGCGGGGTCGCTGTCCGGGCCCTGCCACACCGGGCCGACGGTGTGGATCACCCAGCGCGCGTCCAGCTCACCGGCCGTGGTGGCGACCGCCTGTCCGGTGGCCAGGCCCTTGCCGTAGTGGGAGGCGCGGAGCTCGCGGCACTCGGCGAGGATGGCGGGGCCGCCCCTGCGGTGGATGGCGCCGTCGACGCCGCCCCCGCCGAGCAGCGAGGAGTTCGCCGCGTTGACGACGGCGTCGACGCTCTGCCGGGTGATGTCGCCCCGCACCAGCGTGATCGTGGTCATGACTGCCTCAGCCTGCGCCATACCGCCTTCGCCGCGTTGTGCCCCGACATGCCGTGGACGCCGGGGCCCGGCGGGGTGGCCGAGGAACAGATGAAGACGGCCGGGTGCGGGGTGCTGTAGGGGAAGAGGGAGAGCCTGGGACGCAGCAGGAGCTGGAGTCCGGCGGCGGCGCCGGACCCGATGTCGCCGCCCACGTAGTTGGCGTTGCGGGCGGCGAGTTCGGGCGGGCCGGCTGTCGCGCGGGCGAGGACACGGTCGCGGAAGCCCGGCGCGAAGCGCTCGAGCTGGCGCTCGATCGCGTCCGTGAGGTCCCCCGTCCAGCCGTTCGGAACGTGTCCGTACGCCCAGAAGACCTGCTTGCCCGCGGGCGCCCGGGAGGGGTCGACGACGCCGGGCTGCACGGTGATCAGGAACGGCGCGTCGGGTGCCCGGCCCTCGCGCGAGGCCGCCCGCAGGGCGCTGCCGATCTCCGCGCGGCTCGCCCCGACCTGCACGGTCCCGGCGGTGCGCGCCTCCTTCGCCGTCCACGGCACGGGGCCGTCGAGCGCGTAGTCGATCTTGAATACGCTCGCTCCGTACCGATACCGCTCGTAGTAGCGGCCGAAGCCGGCGATGCGGGACAGCGCGGTGGGCGAGGTGTCGAAGACGTAGGCGCGCGCGGGCGGCAGATCGTCGAGACGCTTGACCTCGTAGTCCGTGTGGACACTGCCGCCGAGGTCCTTGAGGTACGCGGTGAGCGCGTCGGAGATGGACTGGGAGCCGCCGCGCGCGACGGGCCAGCCGCGGGCGTGCGCGGCGAGGGCGAAGACCAGGCCCACGGCACCGGTCGCGATCCCGTCGAGCGGGGCCATGACATGGGCGACGAGCCCGGAGAACAGCGCCTTGGCCCGCTCGTCCCGGAAGCGGCGCATCAGCCAGGTCGAGGGCGGCAGCCCGACGAGCCCGAAGCGGCCGAGGGTGACCGGGTCGCGGGGCAGCGCGGTCAGGGGCAGCGACATGAAGTCGTGGACCAGCGTGTCCCATTTGGGCAGGAAAGGGGCGACCAGGCGGCGGTACGCACCGGCGTCGCGGGGCCCGAACGAGGCGGCGGTCTCCGCCACGGACCTTGAGAGCACGGCCGCCGTGCCGTCCAAGAACGGGTGCGCCATGGGCAGCTCGGCGTGCAGCCACTCCAAGCCGTACCGCTCCAGGGGCATCGCCCTGAACGCGGGTGAGTTGACGCCCAGCGGGTGGGCCGCCGAACACGGGTCGTGCCGGAAGCCGGGCAGTGTCAGCTCCTCGGTGCGGGCTCCGCCGCCCACGCTGTCGCGCGCCTCGAACACGGCCACGGAGAAGCCGCGGCGGGCCAGCTCCACGGCGGCCGTCAGTCCGTTCGGACCCGCACCCACCACGACCACATCGAGCATCGACGGCACCTTCGGACTCCTTTGTCAGCCGATGGCCACTGGGATCAGGATATGCCGGGGGACTGACAGCCTTCACAGCGCGGGCGATTGGGATACCGCCGCTCCGCGGGCCCGGACTCAAACGATCCCCCGACACAGCGCGCCCGGCCTCCGGCGATTCCCCCGACGCAGGGCCGCCCGGGGTCCGGCGATCCCCCCGGCGCAGGCCGCCCGAACTCCGGCGATTCCCCGACACAGACCCGCCCGAACTTCCTCCATCCCCCCGACGCAGCCCGCCCCGGCTCAGCTTCCGCCCGTCAGCAGCGACACCACCCGGCGGGCCGTGGCCTCGTCGCGGGCCGCCGTGAACGGCATCGTGTTGCCTCCGGTGACGCGGAACGGCTCGCCCGCGAGAGTCAGGTGGGTACCGCCCGCCTCCTCGACCAGGAGCAGGCCGGCCGCGTGGTCCCAGGCGGCCTCCCACGAGAAGGCCGTGGCGTCCAACTCGCCGCGGGCGACGGCCAGGTACTCCAGGCCGGCGGAGCCGCACGGACGGGTGACGACGCCGTCGGCCCACAGACCGACGAGCGCGCGCTTCTGCGCGTCCGTGGTGAAGTCCGGGTGCGAGGTGGCGATGTCGAGGTCGCGGCCGGGCGTGGGCGAGCCGGAACGCAGGGGCACGCCGTCGAGTACGGCGCCCCGGCCGCGTACCGCGGTGGCGAACTCGTCGCGCGCCGGAGCGAACGTCCAGGACGCGCGTACGACGCCGTCCAGCGCGAGCGCGACCAGCGTGCAGAATCCGGGGTCGCCGTGGACGAACTGCCGTGTCCCGTCGACCGGGTCGACGATCCAGACCGGCCCGGCGCCGCGAATCGCGTCGTAGGTCGCCGGATCGGCGTGCACCGCCTCCTCGCCGACCACCACTGAGCCGGGCAGCAGCGCGGTGAGAGCCTCGGTGAGGTACTGCTCGGCCTTGCGGTCGGCGTCCGTCACCAGGTCGTGCGGGCCGGTCTTCTGGTCTATCTCGTGCGCGGCGAGCTGCCGGAAGCGCGGCATGATCTCGGCGGCGGCAGCCTTCCGGACCGCTTCTTCGACGTCGGTCGTACGGCGGGAGAGAAACTCGTCGATGGTTTCGATGTCTACGATCATGACTCCATGACAGCACGCGTCGCTGACAATCCTCACCGGACGGGTGCACTCCGGGTGGATTCACCGTGAATTCCCGGAGCGCGCGGTGACGGAGAGTGTGCGCCGCGCTGGGGTGCGTGGGAGTCGAGGGTACGCGGATCAGCGTCCCACCGCGTACCCCTGCATCCCCCGCGGATTCGCCGCCGCCGACAGCACTCCCGTGTCCGGGTCCCGTGCGACCGCGCACAGCCGGCCCTCCGACCAGGCCTCGCCGACCTGGACGTCGTGCCCGCGGCGGCGCAGCTCCTCGACGACGCCCGCGTCCATGCGCGACTCGACGGTGACGCTGCCGGGATGCATGCCGCGCGGGTAGAAGGAGCCGGGGAAGCTGTCGTTGTGCCAGTTCGGCTCGTCGATCGCGCCCTGGAGGTCGAGGCCGCCGCGCACCTCGGCGCGGAGCGCCACGGACAGGAAGAAGTGCGTCTGCCACTGGTCCTGCTGGTCACCGCCGGGTGTGCCGAACGCCATGACCGGCACTCCGCCGCGCAACGCGAGCGAGGGGGTCAGCGTGGTGCGCGGACGGCGGCCCGGCGTCAGGGAGTTGGGCAGCCCCTCCTCCAGCCAGGCCATCTGGAGCCGGGTGCCGAGCGGGAAGCCCAGTTCGGGCACGACCGGGTTGGACTGCAGCCAGCCGCCGCTGGGCGTGGCCGCGACCATGTTGCCCCAGCGGTCGACGACGTCGAGGTGGCAGGTGTCGCCGCGGGTGCCGCCGTCCGGCGCCACCCCGGGGTCCGTGGCCGCCCGGGTCACCGTGGGTTCGCCCGCCCCCGGCGCCGCGAGCGCGTCGAAGCCCGGCTCGCCGGCGGCCACCACGCGCGCGTGCCCGCTCATCCGTGGCACCCGCCCGCCGGGACTGCCGGGGCTCAGTTCGTAGGAGGCCTTGTCGCCGACGAGCGCGCGCCTGGCGGTGTTGTACGGCTCCGACAGCAGCGCGTCGAGCGGCACCTCGGCCGCGTCCCCGTACCAGGCCTCCCGGTCGGCCATGGCCAGCTTGCAGCCCTCGATCAGGAGGTGGACGTAGTCGGCGGAGCCGTATCGCGGCAGTCGCGGCGGCAGCAGGGCCAACTGCTGGAGCAGGACCGGGCCCTGGCTCCAGGGGCCCGCCTTGCAGAGGGTCCAGCCTCGCCAGTCGTACGTCGCCGGAGCCTCGTAACTCGCGGACCAGGAGGCCAGATCGGCGGCCGTCAACGTGCCGGCGTGGCGCTCGCCGCTGGTGTCCATGGCGGGGCGCCGCGACTGCCGTACGAGCGCCTGGGCGATGAAGCCGGAACGCCACACCTCGCGCGCGGCCTCGATCTGCCGCACCCGCTCCGCCTCCCCGGAGACCCCGGACGCGGCGGACACCTCCGGGTCGTCGGAAACCTCTTCGAGCAGCCGTCGCCAGGTGTCGGCGAGGGCGGGGTTGCGGAACAGTTCGCCGGGGCGGGGCGCTCTGCCGCCCGGCAGGTAGACCTCCGCCGACGAGGTCCACTCCGTCTCGAAGAGCTCGCGCACGGCCTCCACCGTCTCGCCGACGCGCTCCACGGGCGCGTGCCCGTCCTCCGCGTACCCGATGGCGTACTTCAGGACGTCGGCGAGGGACTTCGTCCCGTGGTCGCGCAGGAGCAGCATCCAGGCGTCGAAGGCGCCGGGTACGGCGGCGGCGAGCGGCCCGGTACCGGGTACGAGATCCAGACCGAGTCCCCGGTAGTGGGCGATCGTCGCTCCGGCGGGCGCGACGCCCTGTCCGCACAGCACCCGTACCTCGCTGCCCGCGGGCGCGACGATGATGGGGACCTCGCCCGCGGGTCCGTTGAGGTGTGGTTCGACGACGTGCAGGACGAAGCCGGCGGCGACCGCGGCGTCGTATGCGTTGCCGCCGTCCTCCAGGACGGCCATCGCCGACTGCGAGGCGAGCCAGTGCGTCGAGGACACCATGCCGAAGGTGCCCTGGAGGGTGGGGCGGGTCGTGAACACGGGCACCTCGCTGTTTCGGCACATGGGCCGGACCAGGCTAGTGCTCCGCTGATCGCAGGCCCACGCCCGCGTCCGAACCGGAGTCGGGCAGCCGGGCGAGAAGGGGGTGCGGAGCGATGCCCGAGGAACTCGGACGCGTCAGGCAGGACGCGCTCCGCACCCGGGCCTCAGTGTCACCCGACGCACGACCTCTCTGCAATAGATCCGCTATTGCAGACACCATGCAATAAGGATTCCTCGGCGAACCGCCGAGGGCGCCACCCTGCCGGAATCAATCATCCGAGGCCGGCGTTGCCCCTCGTGGAACGGATACGGAGGCGGATCGGTGCACGGTGAGTACAAGGTCCCGGGCGGCAAGCTCGTCGTGGTCGACCTGGACGTCGAGGGCGGAGTCCTGCGGCACGCGCGCGTGGCGGGCGATTTCTTCCTCGAACCGGACGAGGCGCTGGACGCCGTCGACGACGCGCTGAACGGCGCCCCGGCGGACACCGACGCGGCAGGACTGGCCGCCCGTGTCGACGCCGCCCTGCCCGAGGGGACGGTGATGTACGGCCTGACCTCCGAGGGCATCGCCATCGCCGTACGCAGGGCGCTCGCGCACGCCACGGACTGGACCGACTACGACTGGCAGCTGATCCACGAGGGACCCCAGTCCCCCGCCCTGCACATGGCCTTGGACGAGGTCCTGACCGCCGAGGTCGCCGCGGGCCACCGGCCCCCGACGCTGCGCGTGTGGGAGTGGGCCGCGCCCGCCGTGATCATCGGCAGCTTCCAGTCACTGCGCAACGAGGTCGACCCGGCCGGCGCCGCGCGGCACGGCATCGAGGTCGTACGGCGCATCTCCGGCGGCGGCGCGATGTTCGTGGAACCGGGCAACACCATCACGTACTCGCTCTCCGTGCCCGAGTCCCTCGTCCAGGGGCTGTCGTTCCAGGACAGCTACGCCTACCTCGACGACTGGGTGCTCGGCGACATGGGCGTCAAGGCCTGGTACCAGCCGCTGAACGACATCGCCACGGAGGCCGGGAAGGTCGCGGGCGCCGCGCAGAAGCGGACGGTCGGCCCGGGCGGCGGGCCCGGCGCGGTGCTCCACCACGTGACCATGGCGTACGACATCGACGCCGACAAGATGCTCGAAGTACTGCGCATCGGCCGGGAGAAGCTCTCCGACAAGGGCACGAAGAGCGCGAAGAAGCGGGTGGATCCGCTGCGGCGGCAGACCGGGCTGGCCCGCGAGGCGGTCATCGAGAGGATGACCGACTCGTTCCGTGGCCGGTACGGGCTGTCGGCCGGCAAGGTGACACCCGGGGAGCTGGCGCGCGCTGAGGAACTCGCGCGGACGAAGTTCGGCTCGGCGGAGTGGACCGGCAGGGTGCCGTAACTCCCGCCGTCAGGACGGCCCGCTACAACGCCGGGACCCACGGCGTCGTACCCAGCACGTTCTCCGGGCCGATGTCGAGAGGGTCGTCGAGGCGCACGTTCACGGCGTCCCGCTCCTTGTCCGGCGCGACGCGGAGGTACGTACCGTCCTCGGCCGCCATCCGCCAGAGCAGCCCCGCCTGGGCGGTCTCGCCGGGTCCGAGCGTGAAGGGCTCGGGTTCGCTCCGGTCCGACGCCATGGGCACCTCGTCCGTCCCCTCGGCCGTGCGGACGTCCGGGAACGGTTCGCCCGCCTCGTCCAGGACGGTGACGGAGGGGTAGCCGTCCAGCTCGTACGGCCGCTCGCCGCAGTTGGTCATGGTGAGCGTCATGGACCGCAGCCCCATCGCCCCGTCGACAGGGCCGACCCCGAATCGCAGACCGGACGACGGGCAGCCGCTCGCCGCCTGGACCGGCGGGGACGGTGCGGGCGAGCCGGACTCGGGTGGTTCGACGGCACGTGTCGCGGCCGGGCCGGGCTCGCTCTCCGGACTGGGTCTGCCATCCGGGTGAAGCTCGCGGTCCAGCTCGGTGGAGAGCCCGCAGCCGCTCACGGCCAGCGCCACCAGACAGACGAGGGCCGCTCCACGGGTCGACTTCAGGCGTATCGCGCTCACCCGCCGATCATGGCACGCGGCCCCGACGAGAGGCGCGCCCCCGCAACTCCCTCTGCCCGCGCGCCAGTTCAGCGCGGGAGGACGGACACGGTCCGCATGCCCCGCCGCGGCCCGCGCCGACGCCGGGGGCGCACAGGCCGTCAACAGCGAGTCACTGTCACCACACAGGCACGGAGCGAGTTCGGGCTTCCGCCCCACAGGGAGTCGTGTGACACTGGCGTCCCGTCCGCAGTGCGGGCCATCTCCGCACCGTCCCCCACGAGAAGTGCGCCGTGCGTTCTCTTCCTTTGCCGCTCGCTCTCACCGCGCGTCTGCTGCCGGTCGTCGTGCTCGCCTCGGCGGGCTGGGCGTTGACGACCGGTCCGCTCGCCGCGACCCCGACCGCCGCCGAGGACAAATCGCCGCAGAAGCCGACAGAGTCGTCGTCCGCGCCGTCGACCTCCGCGGCCACCAAGACGTACGCCGCCGCCCCCGCGCCCTGCGACAGCGTGGCCGACAAGACGATCAAGTCGCTGGTCCCGGGCGCCAAGACGGCCGGTCAGGAGATCGCGTCGACCGACAAGTCGGTGCGCCGCACCTGTTCCTGGAACGCCCTGAAGGGGTTCGACTACCGCTGGCTGGACGTCTCGTACGAGGTCAAGGAGTCGGACGCGGCCGCCGAGAAGTCCTACAAGGAGCGCGTCGCGGACAAGAGCGGCGGAGGGGCGGTCCCCGGCGTCGGCGACTCGGGCTATTCCGTCGTGAACCTCACCACCGAGGACAAGCAGCAGACCCGCGAGGGAGTGGTGATCGTGCGAGCCTCCAACGCGCTGGTCCTCATCACGTACAACGGCAGCGACTTCGAGTCGAAGAAGGCACCCAGCGCGGACGTGATCAACAAGGGTGCCATCAGCGCCGCCAAGGAAGCCGTAGCCGCGCTGGAGAAGAAATAGCGCACCGAGCAGGAACCCGCGGGGCAGAGCGGCAATGGCGAGGCTGACCCGATGGGTGCGGCTGACCGGATGGGTGCGGCCGACCGCCGTCAGACGGTCGGCCCCACCCAAGTGGCCCTGAATCAGACAGTCGTCTTCCCCCGCCCTCGCGCCAGCATCAGCGCCAGGTACAGCACCATCGACGTCCCGAGGCCGACCGCCCAGCCGTAGTCGGCGAGCGCGTCCAGTGCCGGGATGGGCCGTCCGTCGATCAGTGGATGGAAGTCGGCGCCGCCGACGGCCAGTACGCCGCCGGTGACGAAGGCGACCACGGCCCGCCAGTTCCAGCCGCCGTCGTACCAGTAGCGGCCGCCCGTGCTGTAGAGGTCGGCGAGGTCGAGCTTGGTGCGGCGCAGGATCCAGTAGTCGGCGATGAGGATGCCGGCGACCGTGCCGAGCAGACCGCCGACGAGACCGAGCCAGGTGAAGATGTAGCCCTGCGGGTCGGAGTACAGCTTCCACGGGAAGATCAGCACGCCGAGCACGCAGGTGACGAGGGCACCGGCCCGGAAACTGATCTTACGGGGCGCGATGTTGGAGAAGTCGAAGGCCGGCGAGACCAGGTTGGCCGCGACGTTCACGGACAGGGTCGCCACCAGAACCGTCACCAGCGCGAAGATGATGCCGAAGACGTTGTCCGTCTTGGCGGCGAGCTGGACCGGGTCCCAGATCGCCTCGCCGTACACCGCCTGGGAACCGGAGGTGACCATCACGGACAGGAAGGCGAAGAGCGTCATCGTGGTGGGAAGGCCGAGCGCCTGCCCCCAGGTCTGCGCCTTCTGGCTCCTGCCGTACCGGGTGAAGTCCGGGATGTTCAGCGACAGCGTGGACCAGAAGCCGATCATGCCCATGAGGGCGGGGGCGAAGAGCGTCCAGAAGTCGGGCCCCCAGCCGAGCTTGGACGGCTGGTCGAGCAACGGTCCGAAGCCGCCCGCCTTGTCGCTCATCCACCACAGCATCACGCCCGCGCCGACGAGCACGAAGGGCGCCGCCCAGTTCTCGAAGCGGCGGATCGTCTCCATGCCCCGGTAGATGATGGCGACCTGGAGCACCCAGAAGATCGCGAAGGACAGCCACATGGTCCAGGCGTAGCCGCCGATGTGGCCGGCGTTCGCCCAGCTGTCGCCGAAGAGCTTCCCGGCGAGGAAGAAGATCGCCTCACCGCCGATCCAGGTCTGGATGCCGAACCAACCGCAGGCCACCAACGCCCTTACGACAGCGGGCAGGTTGGCGCCCCGGACACCGAAGGAGGCACGGGCGAAGACCGGGAACGGAATGCCGTACTTGGGTCCCGCGTGCCCGGTGAGCAGCATCGGGACCAGCACGATCAGGTTGGCCAGCGCGATGGTGAACACGGCCTGTTTCCAGTCCATGCCGACGGCGATCAGACCGGAGGCCAGAGTCCAGGAAGCGGTGTTGTGGGCCATGCCGACCCAGAGCGCCGAGAAGTTGTACGTGGTCCAGGTGCGCTTCTCTATCGGGACCGGCAGCAGGTCCTCGTTGGCGTAGGGACCGCTGGGCACGGGCGCGCCGGGGGCTATCTCCACCCGGCCGTCGGGGAGCGTGACTTGGGCGGCGGGCGGCGGACTGTCGGTGGGGACGGTGTCGGTCATGGGCAGGCCAATCAAGTGAGGAGTGGCGGGAAAGGCCGTGCGGGGCGACTTGGGGGGGGCACCGGGGAAGCGCCCTGATCCCCTTCCCGGGACGGCGGGAAGGGGAGAACGGGGGAATTGCTCGCGGGCCTCAACGGCCCTGCTTCTAGAGTGCGTTGAGGGCGGGGATGACCTTCGTCCCGTAGGCGTCGATGGTGGCCTCCTGCGCGTCGTGCATGTCGTACACCGCGAACTGGTCCACGCCCAGCGCGCGCAGCGCGTTCAGCTTCTCGATGTGCTGCTCGGCGGTGCCGATCAGACAGAACCGGTCGACGATCTCGTCGGGCACGAACTTGGTGTCGGGGTTGTCGCTGCGGCCGTGGTGCGAGTAGTCGTATCCCTCACGGGCCTTGATGTAGTCGGTGAGTTCGTCGGGTACGGCGGCGGAGTGCTCCCCGTACTTGGACACGAGGTCGGCGACGTGGTTGCCGACCATGCCGCCGAACCAGCGGCACTGTTCGCGGGCGTGGGCGAGCGCCTCGGGTGAGTCGTCCGCGGTGATGTAGGCGGGCGCGGCCACACAGATCTTGACGTCGGACGGGTCGCGGCCCGCCTCGGCTGCCGCGTCCTTCACCGTCTTGACCATGTACTCGGTGAGGTACAGGTCGGCGAGCTGGAGGATGAACCCGTCGGCCTCCTCGCCGGTCATCTTCAGGGCCTTGGGTCCGTACGCGGCCATCCAGACCGGGAGTTCGGCGCCGGGCTTGACCCAGGGGAACTTGATGACGGTGCCGCCGAGGTCGGCCTCCTCGCCACGCCCGAGGGCCCGGATGACCTTCATGGCGCCGCTGATGCGGGCCAGGGTGTTGGGCTTGCGTCCGGCGACGCGCATCGCCGAGTCACCGCGTCCGATGCCGCACACCGTGCGGTTGCCGTACATGTCGTTGAGCGTCGCGAAGGTGGAGGCGGTGACCTCCCAGGTACGGGTGCCCGGGTTGGTGACCATCGGGCCGACCGTCAACTTCTCGGTGTTCGCGAGGATCTGACTGTAGATCACGAAGGGTTCCTGCCACAGCACGGCGGAGTCGAAGGTCCAGCCGTACGTGAAGCCGTTGGCCTCGGCCCGCTTCATCAGGTCGATGACGCGGGAGGCGGGTGGGTCTGTCTGCAGGACGAGTCCGAAGTCCATGGCGCCGCTCCTGGTCGCTCAGAGAAGGTACTGACAGGTGGACCGGGGGGTGTAGGCGCCGTGTCCCGCGCGCCCGGTGAACTCCCGCTCGGTGATGACGAGTTCGCCGCGCGAGAGCACCGTCTCGACCCGGCCGGTGACGCGCTTGCCCTCGTACGCCGAGTAGTCGACGTTCATGTGGTGGGTCTCGACCGACATGACCTGCTCGGCGTGCGGGTCGTAGATGACGATGTCGGCGTCGGCGCCCGGCGCGATGGTGCCCTTCTTCGGGTACAGGCCGAACATCCGGGCCGGCGTCGCACAGGCGATCTCGATCCAGCGGCGGCGCGAGATGTGCCCGTCGACGACCGCCTGGTGGAGCAGGTCCATCCGGTTCTCCACACCGGGGAGCCCGTTGGGAATCTTCGAGAAGTCGCCGCGTCCGAGCTCCTTCTGGCCCACGAAGCAGAAGGGGCAGTGGTCGGTGGAGACGACCTGGAGGTCGTTCGTGCGCAGTCCGCGCCACAGGGCCGCCTGATGCTCCTTGGGCCGGAGCGGCGTGCTGCACACGTACTTCGAGCCCTCGAAGTCGGGCTCGGCCAGGTTGTCCGTCGACAGGAACAGGTACTGCGGGCAGGTCTCGCCGAACACGTTCAGGCCCTCGTCGCGCGCCCGGGCCAGCTCGGCGACAGCCTGCTGCGCCGAGACGTGCACGACGTACAGGGGAGCGCCGGCCACCTGCGCGAGCTTGATGGCGCGGTGGGTGGCCTCGGCCTCCAGAAGCGCCTTGCGGACCTCGCCGTGGAAGCGGGGATCGGTCTCCCCCCGCGCGAGCGCCTGCTCGACCAGGACGTCGATCGCGATGCCGTTCTCGGCGTGCATCATGATCAGGCCGCCGTTCTCGGCGGAGCGCTGCATGGCGCGCAGGATCTGGCCGTCGTCGCTGTAGAAGACGCCGGGGTAGGCCATGAACTGCTTGAAGGAGGTGACGCCCTCCTCCACCAGCAGGTCCATCTCCTTGAGCGTCTCCTGGTTGACGTCGGAGACGATCATGTGGAAGGCGTAGTCGATGGCGCACTTGCCGTCGGCCTTGGCGTTCCAGGCGTCGAGGCCCTCGCGCAGGGAGTGGCCCACGCTCTGCACCGCGAAGTCGACGATGGTGGTGGTGCCGCCCCAGGCCGCGGCCCGGGTGCCCGTCTCGAAGGTGTCGGAGGCGAAGGTGCCGCCGAAGGGCAGCTCCATGTGGGTGTGCGCGTCGACACCGCCGGGGATGACGTACTTCCCGGTGGCGTCTATGGCCCGCTCGGCCGTCCACGCGTCGGCCGCCGGGGTGCCGGTCGCGGCGAGGGCGGCGATCCGGCCGTCCTCGATCAGGACGTCGGCGTGGATCTCGTCGGACGCGGTGACGACGAGTCCACCCCTGATGACGGTTCGGCTCATGCTCCCTCTCCTTCCGGTCGTGCGTGCACTGAGGGAATACCGCAGCTGTTAATGGCTGAGGTCAACGCTGTTTCCGCACAACGAAGTCGGTGCCGCGGGCCCGGCCCCCCGTGAGCCGGGCCCGCGGGGTCCGAAGCGGCTACGGAGCCGTCAGCGGCCCGTACGCGCCCGGCGCGCGGTCCCGGTAGAACTGCCACCGGTCGCGCACCTCGCGGAGCTTGGCCAGGTCCAGGTCCCGGACGACGAGCTCCGTCTCCTTGTCGCCGGCCACCTCGCCGACGAACTGGGCTTCCGGGTCCACGAAGTAGGAGGTCCCGTAGAAGTCGTTGTCGCCGTACTCCTCGACGCCCACCCGGTTGATCGCGCCCACGAAGTACTCGTTGGCGACGGCCGCGGCCGGCTGCTCCAGCTGCCACAGGTAGCCGGACAGACCGCGCGAGGTGGCCGAGGGGTTGAAGACGATCTCGGCGCCCGCGAGCCCCAGCGCACGCCAGCCCTCCGGGAAGTGCCGGTCGTAGCAGATGTAGACACCGATCCTCCCGACGGCGGTGTCGAAGACCGGCCAGCCGGAGTTGCCCGGCCGGAAGTAGAACTTCTCCCAGAATCCCGGCACTTGGGGGATGTGGGTCTTGCGGTACTTGCCCAGGTAGGAGCCGTCGGCGTCGATCACCGCCGCGGTGTTGTAGAGGACGCCGGGCTGCTCCTCCTCGTACATCGGCAGGACGAGGACGATGCCCAGTTCCTTGGCCAGCGCCTGGAAGCGCCGGACGATCGGGCCTTCGGGGATCTGCTCGGCGTACGCGTAGAACGCCTTGTCCTGGACCTGGCAGAAGTACGGTCCGTAGAACAGCTCCTGGAAGCACAGGACCTGTGCGCCCTGCGCGGCCGCGTCGCGGGCCGCCTGCTCGTGGACCTGGATCATCGACTCCTTGTCGCCGGTCCACGCGGTCTGGAAGACAGCGGCTCGGATCACTCTGCTCATCGGGACCTCCGGTCGCTCGGTGTGCGAGGAGCCTAGGAAGTCCTGGGGCCGGGGTTGAGTTGCACCGTGTCACGTCTGCGGACGCCGGGCGTTGCACCGTGTCACCCCGGCCCGTACGCGGGTGTTTCCCGCACTTTTCCACGGCGTTTCACCTCTGTTGGGCGTCGTGCGCGAGCAGCGCGATGTGGACGGAGGCGGCCTGCTCGAAGTCGTCGAGGTCGACGCCGAGCCGGGCCTCTATGGCCTCCAGCCGGCGATAGAGCGCGGGCCTGCTGACATGGTGGAGCTGCGCGGTGCGCGACTTGTTGCGGCCGGTCGCGAGATACGTCCGCAGCACGGGCAGCAGCTCCGCCTCGGCGTCGGCACCGCACAGCAGCCCGTCCAACTCCCGCTCGGCGAAGGACTGTACGTGCGGGTCGTCGCGCAACAGCCGCACCAGGCCGCGCAGATGGACGTCACGCAGCCGCACGAGCACCGGCTGGTCCAGCCCGGCGGGCGCGTCGGCGGCGGCCTCGGCGACGTGCAGGGCCTCGCGCAGGCCCGCGCACACGTCGTCCCAGTCGGTACGGGGGGAAGCGGCGGCCACGGTCGCGGGAGCCCCGGTCTCGTGCCGCAGCCGTGCGGCGAGGTGCGTGGTCAGCGCCTCCGCGTCCTGGTCCCTGGCGAGGCTGAGCAGCACGGCGGTGGCCCCGTCCGCGAGCTCGGCGACCAGCCCGGGAAGCCCCAGCAGCCTGAGTACGCGGTCGAGTTGGGCCGGGTCGCCGTCCCGCACCACCAGCGGCACGAACGTGCGCCGGTTGACGGGCAGCCCGGCCGCCCGCGCCCTGGGCAACAGCTGCCTGGCCGGTACGACACCGCTCACCAGATCGGTCAGCAGGCTCTGCGCGGACTGCTCCTCCCAGGTGTGCGTGGAGCCGCCGAGCATCCGGTGCAGGACCAGCGCCTCGGCGGCCCGGTCGGCGAGCAGCCGCCCGGTGGCGGCCTCACCCCGGTGGCCGCACAGCACGATCCGGCCCCAGCGTTCGCCGCGCCCACCCAGCTCCGCCCTGATCCACCCGTCGCCCTCGCTGCCGCCCGCCTGGCGGGAGATGCGCTCCCAGTCGCGCAGCACGTCGTCCACGGCGGACCGCTCCCCCGCCGTGGCGAGGACCCGGTGGGCGAGGTTGGTGACGACGACGGGACAGGCGGCGTGCCCGGCGATCTCGTCGAGCATCCGTTGCAGCGGCGCTCCCGAGGTGATGAGTCCGGTCAGCGCGGTCCGTACCGCCTCGGACAGGCTCACCGCCGCGAACTTGCTCCGCATCAGCCGGGACTGGACCTCCTCCGTCAACTCGGCGAAGGGGAAGGGCCGGTGGAGCACCACCATCGGCAGCCCGCACCGCTCGGCCGCCCTGCGCATCACGTCCGGCGGCGTGGGGAAGGCCCGGCCGAGTCCGAGGACGACGGCCGCGGCCTCCGCGCGGTGCAGTGAGCGGATGTACTCGGCCTGCGCCTCCGGGTCGCCCGCGAGCAGCACTCCGGTGGTGAGCACCATCTCGCCGCCCGTGAGCATCACACCGACGTCGGCGGCCTCGGCGACGTGCACCCAGCGCACGGGCCGGTCGAGATGGCTCGCGCCGGCCACCACCTCGGGCTCTCCGGCGAGCACCCGGTCCATGGTGAGGACCTGGCGTACCGAGAGGGCTGGTTCCAGGGCGGTGGTCATGGCGGCGTTCCCTTACTCGGTCCTACGGGGTGAGACACCTCAGCGCGCGCTCGAGGATCGCCGCGCCCTCCTCCGCCTCCGCGACGGTGAGGGTCAGCGGCGGAGCGATCCGCAGCACGCTGGTGTTGTGACCGCCGCCCTTGCCGATCAACAGGCCTTCCGCGCGGGCCGCTTCGAGCACGGCCGCGGCGCCTTCGGGATGCGCCTCGTCCGTGCCGGGCCTGACCAGCTCGATGCCGATCATCAACCCGCGGCCCCGGACCTCCCGTACGCCGTCCAGTCGCGCGGTGATCGCCCGCAGCCGCTCGATGAGCAGACCGCCGACGCGCCGGGCGTTGCCCTGGAGGTCGTGTTCGAGGAGGTACGAGAGGTTCGCCAGGCCCGCCGCCATCGTGACCGGCGAGCCGCCGAAGGTCGAAATGGAGTTGGAGTCCAGGCAGTTCATGATCTCGGCGCGCGCCACGACGCCGCCGACGGACATGCCGTTGCCGATGCCCTTGGCGAAGGTGAGCATGTCCGGCGGGCCGGAGGCCGCGTGCGCCTGCCAGCCCCAGAAGTGCTCGCCCGTCCGCCCCCAGCCGGTCTGTACCTCGTCGGAGATCCAGAGGATGCCGCGCTCCTTGAGCACCTCGCGGAAGGCCGCGAACAGACCGTCGGGCGGTGCCGTGAAACCGCCGACTCCCTGGATGGGCTCGGCGATCAGGGCGGCGGGCGGCCGCACATGACCGAGCAGGTCCTCCAGGTCGGCGACGCAGGCAGCGATGAACTCGGCGTCGCTGAGAGCGGCGTACGGGCCGCGGGTGCGGACGCCGCCGTGGACGTACAGTGTCTGGAGCGGCGAGAGCGAGGTCGGCGACCAGCCCTTGTTGCCGGTGATGCCGACCGTGGTGAAGGAACGGCCGTGGTAGCTGTTGCGCATCGCCAGGATCTGGTTGCTGCGGCGGTGGGCGGTGGCGAGCAGCAGGGCCGTGTCGTTGGCCTCCGTGCCGGAGGTCGTGAAGAAGACGCGCGCGTCCGGGATGCCGGACAACTGGGCGATGCGCTCGGCGAGTTCGACCATCTGGCGGTTGAGGTACAGCGTGGAGGAGTGGATGATCCGCCCCGCCTGCTCGCTCACCGCCTTCGTCACCTCGGGCAGCGCGTGCGCGGTCATCGTGGTGAGGATGCCGCCGAAGAAGTCGAGGTACTTGTTGCCCTTGGCGTCCCAGACGTGCCGGCCCTCGCCGTGGGTGATCTCGATCGGGTCCTCGTAGTAGAGGGCCAGCCAGTCGGGCAGGACGGCCTGGTGGCGTGCGTAGAGGTCGGTCACGGCCGCACCAGCCCCTCGTACGCGTCGGGGCGCCGGTCGCGGTAGAACGCCCACTGCTGGCGCACTTCCTCGATCAGGTCGAAGTCGAGATCGCGGACGACGAGTTCCTCGGTCTTGTCGCTCGCCGTCTCGCCGACGAACTGCCCGCGCGGGTCGACGAAGTACGACGTGCCGTAGAAGTCGTTGTCCCCGTACTCCTCCTGCCCGACCCGGTTGATCGCGGCGATGAAGTACTCGTTGGCGACGGCCGCGGCGGGCTGCTCCAGCTGCCAGAGGTGGGAGGAGAGGCCGCGGGAGGTCGCCGACGGGTTGTAGACGAGCTGGGCGCCGTTGAGACCGAGCTGCCGCCAGCCCTCGGGGAAGTGGCGGTCGTAGCAGATGTAGACGCCGACGCGGCCCACCGCGGTGTCGAAGACGGGCCAGCCCAGGTTCCCCGGCTTGAAGTAGTACTTCTCCCAGAAGCCCTTGACCTGGGGGATGTGGTGCTTGCGGTACTTGCCGAGGTAGCTGCCGTCGGCGTCGATCACCGCCGCGGTGTTGAAGTAGAAGCCGGACTGCTCGACCTCGAAGACGGGCACGACGATGACCATGCCGGTCTCGCGCGCGAGCTCCTTCATCCGGGTGACGGTGGGCCCGTCGGGCACGGGCTCCGCCCAGCTGTAGTGCTCGGGTTCCTGGACCTGGCAGAAGTAGGGGGCGTTGAAGACTTCCTGGAAGCCGATGATCTTGGCGCCCTGCCGGGCCGCCTCGCGGGCGTGCTCCTCATGCTTGGCGACCATGGATGCGGTGTCGCCGGTCCAGGTGGCCTGGACGAGAGCGGCGCGTACGACGTTGGCCATGAGCTGCTCCTTCGACAGGGATGTCAGAGAGCTTCTACGCCCGTAGACAAAGGCGGTAGAGGCTCGAAAGTAAGCCCACTGAACAGCGTTGCCAAGACCATCGTCGTTAACCCGCTGAGTCGATCACGTTTCGCACCCCTTGTGGGTGAGCGCGCCGGACCGGTCAGGCGGTGAACCCGGCGACCCGCAGGGCGTGCACGACATCCCGGTGCCGCTCCTCGGACACCCCCTTCGCGGCCTCCAGAAGGAGCGGCACCAGCCGCTGTGGATCCGCTTCCGCGCTACGGGCCGACTCCTCCGGGGTGCGCATCCGCACGTACGCGCCGAGGAGCGCGCGGATCTCCCGGTGGCGGGCCTGCTCGGTGAGACGCAGTACGGCGGCGCCGATCTCCGGCGCGGGCCGGGAGACGCCCTGGCGCAGCATCTGCTGCCCGTCGGCGGTGCGGCCTGCCGCGACGAGCGCGTCGGCGGCGGCGACCAGCCGGTCGGCGGGCAGCGACGCGGCCTCCCAGAGCAGGGTGGCCCAGTCGGCGTCGAGGCCGGCGCGGTGCAGTTCGGCGGCGAGCAGCGGGAACCGGGCGGCCGGCCAGCCCGCGGCTTCCACGAGCACGGCGTGCGCCTCGCCGCTACGGCGCTCGTTCCGGAGCCGGACCAGCCTTCCCACCGTCTCGACGGTGTCCCGCCGGGTGTCGTCGTCCAGCGGCACCCGCCGCGGCGGCTCCCCCTCCGCGGCGACTCCCGCGAAACGGGCCCCACGGGGAGTACGACGGCCTTTCGCGGCCCGTGCGGGCACGGCGGGCACCCCCGTCTCCGGGACGCCCCCGGCAGCCGCCTCCGCCTCCGGCTCCAACATTCCGGCGAAACGGGCACTGCCTCGGGTACGGCGCTTCGAGCGCTGCTTGGCGGTGGGGGGCGCGGGGTCCTCGGCCGGGGGCTCGGGGCCGTCGGACTCCGCGGCGGGTTCGCGGGAGGTGCCGGCCTGGGCGGCGGAGGCGTGTACGCCGTCGCGCCGCGCGGGGTCGGCGCGGCGACCGTCGTCGAGACGGGGCCCGTCGTCGGGGCGGGGGGTGGGGGCGTAAGCGGCGGCGCGGCGGCCGTCGTCGAGGCGGGGCCCGTCGTCGGGGCGGGCGATGGTGGCGTACACGGCGTCGCGGTGGGCTTGCGCGCCCGGGCCGGCGCCGTCAGTGGCGTACGCGCCTTCGCGCCGGAAGTACGCGTCTGGGCCGGCGCCGTCACTGGCGTACCCGGCGTCGTGCTGCGAGTGACCGCCCGTGCCGGGGGCGTACGCGGCTTCGTGCTGGTCGTGCGGGGCGTGCGCATTCGGGTTCCCGGCGGCGGGAGTGTTCGTGGTGGAGCCGTACGCGTCGGCGCGGGAGGCCGCCCGGTCGGCGTCCTGGGTCCCGGGATCGGCGGACGGCGACCGCGGCCCCGCCTGCTCCGGGACCCTCGAGCGGCGCCGAGCCGCCCGCCCGGATCCCAGCACCCCGCGACTCGCCTCGGAGGGCCGCTCCCCGTCCCCCTGCCGGACAACGGCCGGGCCGGACGGCTGTTCCGCGCCGTCCCGGCCCGCCTGGTTCCCGGAGCCGCCGGAACCGGTCGTGAAGTCCAGGGCACTCCGGTCGAGGCTCTCCATTCGGCGGCGGATCTCCGCGCAGCGTGCGGTGGCGCGTTCGTGGTCGTCGTGGGCCCAGGCGAGGTCGAGGCGGATCGACTCGACGTCCTGCCGGGAGCCGGCCGAGCGGAGCAGCCGGTTCAGCTCCGCCTGGCGCTCGGCGGCGTAGCGCTGTTCGCGGAGAACGACGTCGAGGCGGTCGCTGAGCGCGTCGCGACCGCCGGGCCTGGCGTCGTACGCGGCGAGCGAGGCACCGTGCAGGGCGCGGGCCCGCTCGCTCTCCTGGGCGGCGGCACGGTCTCCGTACTCGGCCGCGACATCCTGGAGGAGCGCCTCCACGACATCCCACGGCGGCACCTCCCACCCGCCGAGGCAGGCCCGCATGCCGTCCGGATCACGCTGCCAGAAAACTCCGCACCAACCACCGCCCTGGTCGAGCCGTTCCATCAGCGCGTTCAGAAACCCAGCGAACTCCCCCACCTGCAACGGGAGTTGTTCCACAGCCATCACACAACTCCCGCCAGACTGGAGTGTTCTGATCCGGTAGAAAACACCCTCCGTGTTACGGAACGGCTACGAGGAGTTTTCGGACCGGACGCAGAGTGCTGTGACCTCAAGGGGAGTTGAGGCGATTTCCCGGTCTGCCCGGGCATCCGATGCCAGGTGGCGACGGCGGACGGGTCACACCACGGCCGGCACGCACTCCCCCGCGAGTTCGTCCATGGACAGCCCGAGCGCACGGGCGAGCGCCGCCACGGTGAAGAAGGCGGGAGTGGGCGCCCGTCCGGTCTCGATCTTGCGGAGCGTCTCGGCGGAGATCCCGGCGTGCGCCGCGACCTGCGCCATGCTCCGCCCACCGCGAGCCTCACGCAGCAGCCGCCCGAGCCGCTCGCCGCGCTCGTGCTCTTCGGGGGTCAAGGGGTTACGCACCATGCCCCCATTCTAATCCCGGTATAGTAATTGGCATGGTGGAACTGAAGACGGACACGTCGATCGACGAGATGTACGAGGCGGGCCAGGTGGTCGGCCGGGCCCTGACAGCGGTGCGGGAGGCCTCCGACGTGGGCGTCTCACTCCTGGAACTGGACGAGATCGCACACCAGGTCCTGCGCGACGCGGGCGCGGGCTCCCCCTTCCTCGACTACCACCCCTCGTTCGCGCCCGTCCCGTTCCCCGCGGTCATCTGCGCCTCCGTGAACGACGCCATCGTGCACGGCATCCCCACCGGCTACCGGCTGCGCGACGGCGACCTGGTCTCCATCGACTTCGGCGCCGAACTGGGCGGCTGGGTGGGCGACTCGGCGATCAGCTTCACCGTCGGGACGCCGCGCGCCGCCGACGTACGCCTCATCGAGGCAGCCGAGCGCGCCCTCGCGGCGGGCATCGAGGCCGCCGTGGTCGGCAACCGCATCGGGGACATCGCGCACGCCATCGGCACGGTGTGCCGCACCGCGGGGTACGGCATCCCGGAGGGCTTCGGCGGCCACGGGGTGGGCCGCCGTATGCACGAGGACCCGCCCGTCCCGAACGAAGGCCGCCCCGGCCGCGGGCTCCCGCTGCGCCACGGCATGGTCATCGCCATCGAGCCCATGCTCATCGGCGGCGGCACCGACGGCTTCCACGCGGCCCCCGACGGCTGGACCCTCCGCACGAACGACCACTCCCGCGCGGCCCACGCGGAACACACCGTGGCGATCACGGACGCGGGCCCCCGCATCCTGACGGCGCGCTGAGGGCGGTCGCGACAGCGGGGCGGGCGCCGACCGCCCCGCCCCACCGCCTCGGCTCCTCTACGACGCCGGCCGCACCACCATCGCGGACCCGCCGCCCCGCCGTACCGTCTCGGCCGCCGCGAGCCACTTCCCGTTCGGCAGCCGTTGTACGCCCGTCGCCGCGCCGATCTCGGGGTTCTGCCGGAAGGCCTGGCCGACCGACTCCAGCTGAGCCTTCAACGGGTTGTTCCACAGGCCCGGTTCGAGTTCGGTGGTGGTCTGGTTGCGCTGGCTCGCGCGCGGCGCGGCGATCGCGTCCACCAGCGGCTGGTCACGGTCGACGACACCCGTCAGGGTCTGGAGCACGGTCGTGATGATGGTCGCGCCGCCCGGCGAACCGAGCGCCACGACCGGCTTGCCGTGCTGGTCGAGCACGATCGTCGGCGAGATGGAGGAGCGCGGCCGCTTGCCGGGACCCGGCAGGTTCGGGTCGGGCACCGCCGGGCTCGCCGGGGCGAAGGAGAAGTCCGTCAGCTCGTTGTTGAGGATGAAGCCGCGGCCGGGGACCGTGATGCCGCTGCCGCCGGTCTGCTCGATGGTCAGGGTGTACGCGACGACGTTGCCCCACTTGTCGGCCACCGTCAGATGCGTGGTGTTCTCGCCCTCGTACGTCGTCGGGGCCGCCGTACCGGCCGTCGAGCAGGCCGCCGGGTGACGCGGGTCGCCCGGCGCCAGCGGGCTCGTCAGGGTCGCGTCGTCCTTGATCAGGCACTCCCGCGAGTCGGCGTACTTCTGCGACAGCAGTTCCCTCGTCGGTACGTCCTCGAAGGCGGGGTCCCCCACCCAGCGCCCCCGGTCGGCGAACGCGATCCGGCTCGCCTCGATGAAGCGGTGCAGGTACTCCGCCTCGCTCGCCTTCGAGAGGTCGGTCCGCTCAAGGATGTTGAGCGCCTCGCCGACCGTGGTGCCGCCGGAGGAGGACGGGGCGATCGAGTAGACGTCCAGACCGCGGTACGAGGTCCTCGTCGGCGCCTGCCGCTTCGCCTCGTACGCCGCGAGGTCGTCGAGCGACAGTTCGCCGGGCCGGGCGTTGTAGCCCGAACCCGGGTCCACCGGCGGTTTGTTCACCGTGTCGACGATCTCCTGGCCGAGGTCGCCGTCGTAGATCGCGTCGACGCCCTTCCTGCCCAACTCCTTGTACGTGCGGGCCAGATCGGGGTTCCTGAAGGTCGAGCCGACCACCGGTAGCGAGCCGCCGGGAAGGAACAGCTCGGCGGTGTCGGGGAAGTTCCTGAACCGGGCCTCGTTGGACTCGGTCTGCGAGCGGAAGGTGGCGTCGACGGTGAAGCCGTCGCGTGCGAGGCGCTCGGCGGGCTTCAGCACCGTACCGAGCCGCTCGCTGCCCCAGCTCTCCAGCGCCCTCTGCCAGGTCGCGGGCGTGCCCGGCGTGCCCACACCCAGTCCGCTGGTGACGGCGTCCGCGAAGGCGATCGGCTGCCCGTTCTCCAGGAAGAGCCCCGAGTCGGCGGTCAGCGGGGCCGTCTCCCGGCCGTCGATGGTGTGCACCTTGCGGGACTTGGCGTCGTAGTAGACAAAGTAGCCGCCCCCGCCTATGCCCGACGAGTACGGCTCGGTGACCCCGAGGGCCGCCGCCGTGGCGACCGCGGCGTCCACCGCGTTGCCGCCCTTCCTCAGGACCTCGATACCGGCGGCGGAGGCGTCCGCGTCGACACTGGCCACCGCACCGCCGTAGCCGACGGCGACCGGCACCTTCTTCACCGCGCCCTCGCCGCCGGTCGCGGACGGCGGTGCTGCCGCGCCGACCGACACCACCGCGGCCGAAACCGCCAAGACCGCCAGATTCCGCGCAACAGGGCGACGCATCCGTACCTCCAGTCAACAGCCGTCCGCGCAGCGTAACTTCAGGGCGGCGTTCCCGTCAGGACCCCCTCGAACACCATTCCGCATTCCCGCTAGCATGCGCGCCCATGAATGACGACGTGCGCAACCTCGTCCTGGGCGTGCTCGCCGCCGGCATCAGCGCCGCGCTCGGCTGGCTCGCCCGTACGTACCTGTGGAAGCGCAAACTCCGCCGCAAGCAGGCCTTTTTCGGACTCCCCGCCAACTCCGAGTCGCTCCTGGTGGTCAACCGCGAGGCGGGCGGCCCCGAGCTCACCGTGATGCGCCACGACGTGTTCGCCCTGCTCGAACTCTCCGCCCTGATCAAGGACTGCGGCGCGCACGCGCAGGTGATCGCGCACGACGCGGCGCAGCAGGGCTTCGGGGAACGCACCGAGTTCTGTGTCGGCGGACCGTCGTCGAACCGCCGGATGGCCGCGCATCTGCACTCCCTGCTGCCGGGTATACGCGTCAACACCGACGCCGAACCCGGCCCGGACCGCGGCGCTTTCCAGGTCGGCACCGAGCGCTACCGGCTGGAGGCGGGCAGGGGCGAGTACGCGATCCTGGCCCGGCTCACCGCGGGCAACACGGCGCGGCCCGTGTTCCTGTTCTGCGGCCAGCGGGCGATCACCAACCAGGCGGCCTCCCGCTATCTGGCCCGCAACCATGAGCGGCTCGCCCGCAAGCACGGCAACAACTCCTTCGTGCTGCTCCTGAAGATCGTGAACTCGCAGGCGTACGGCCCCGACGTCGTCGAGCTCGTCGCGGACGTGACGCGCGCGGCGCAGACCCCGATTCCGGAGGCGACCTCGGCCAAGAACTCCCATCGCGCCTCCTAGGCCCGATCGCTTCGCACCTCCTAGTCCCGATCACTGTTCAACGATCGTTACTGGCACGTAACTTACCGACGGGTTACCTGCGGTAAGAGCCCGAGGTTACCGTCGGGTCACTTTCCACTTACACGAGTGAGGAGTGACCGTGGGACACCCCCGCAAAGCCCTGCGTACCACCGCCACCGGTGTCGTCTCGGCGACCCTGATCGCCGGCACCACCCTCGGCCTGGCCCCCGCCGCCCAGGCCTCCACCACGGCGGGTGTCCGTTTCGTCGACATCGCCGGCGACGGCGGCACGCTCCTCAAGGCCAACGTCGTCACCCCGGCGGGCGCCGACGACGCCCGCGCCTACCCGCTCCTCGTGCTGCCCACGAGCTGGGGCCTGCCCCAGGTCGAGTACCTCGCACAGGCCCAGAAGCTGGCGAACGCGGGCTATGTGGTGGTCAGTTACAACGTCCGCGGCTTCTGGCAGTCCGGCGGGGAGATAGAGGTGGCGGGCCCACCGGACACGGCCGACGCGTCCAAGGTGATCGACTGGGCGCTCGCGAACACCCCGGCGGACGCGGCGAGGGTCGGCATGGCGGGCGTGTCGTACGGCGCCGGCATCAGCCTGCTCGCCGCCGCGCACGACAAGCGGATCAAGGCGGTCGCCGCCCTCAGCGGCTGGGCCGACCTGATCGACTCGATCTACTCGGGCCGGACCCAGCACTCCCAGGCGGCCGCCCTGCTCAACGGCGCGGGTTCGCTCACCGGCCGCCCCAGCGCCGAACTCCAGCAGGTGTTCAAGGACTTCTTCGCCTCCGACCTCTCCAGGGAACAGGCGATCCTCGACTGGGGGAAGAAACGTTCCCCCGAAACCTACGTCGACCGGATCAACGCCAACGGCGCCGCGATCATGATGGCCAACGCCTGGGGCGACACGATCTTCCCGCCCAACCAATACGCCTCGTTCTACGAGCGGTTGACGGGCCCCAAGCGCCTGGAGTTCCGCCCCGGCGACCACGCCACCGCCGAGGCGACCGGCCTCCTCGGACTCCCCAACGACGTGTGGACGGACACCGGCCGCTGGTTCGACCACTACCTCAAGGGCGAGGACAACGGAATCGACCGAGAGCAGCCGGTCCGGCTCAAGTCCCGTTCCACAGGCGGCTACGAGGGCTACCCGGACTGGAAGTCGGTCGGCGCGACCTCGAGGAAGATCGCCCTGGCCGGCACGACCACGATCCGCGCGAACGTCGACTCGGGCGCGAACGGCGGCGTCGTCTTCCTCTCCAGCATCCTCGACCAGCTCGCCCAGTCGCCCCCGACGGCGTCGATCCCGCTGCTCCCGCGCCGCTGGGCGGCCGTCTGGCAGTCGGAGAGGTACACGAGTGTCCAAGAGGTGCGCGGCACCGCCGAGTTGCACACCACGGTCACCGGCACCAAGGAGAGCGGAACCCTCGTCGCGTACCTCTACGACGTGGGCCCGCTCGGCCTCGGCAAGCTGGTCAGCAACGCGCCGTACACCTTCCACGGGCAGACGCCCGGCAAGCCGTTCGGCGTCGACCTGGAGCTTTTCTCCACGGCCTACGACATCCCGGCAGGGCATCGTCTCGCCCTGGTCGTCGACACGGTCGACCCGCTCTACATCGAGCACAACCCGTCCGGCGCGCAGCTGACCTTCTCCTCGCCGGAGCACGACCCGTCGTATGTGTCGGTGCCCCTGCGCAAGTGATCTCCGGCTGCCGCCGGTCGGGTCTGGCCCTGTGAGCTGCTGCTCCCCTACTTCCTCGGGGCTGTGGGGGGACCCCCACCCGGCAGCAGCGTCCCTGGTTCGGCCGGTGCCACGTCCACGGCCTCGGTCTTGGGACTGCGCTGCTCCCGCCGGGACACCCATTGGGCGAACCAGCTGAGCAGCATGCACATCCCGATGTAGATCGGCGAGATCACCATCACCACGGGGATGAACGGCAAATCGTAGTCGAGGTTCGACGCGATGAGCTTCCCGGCATGGAGAAACTCCTCATAGGTGATCAGATAGCCGAGCGAGGTGTCCTTGAGGGCCACCACCAGCTGGCTGATGATGGTGGGCAGCATGGACCGTACGGCCTGCGGCACGAGGACGTACGACATGACCTGGCTCTTGCGCATGCCGAGCGCGAACGACGCCTCCCGCTGGCCGCGTTCGACGGCGTTGACACCCGAACGGAAGACCTCGGCGAGCACCGAGCCGTTGTAGAGCGTCAGCCCGGCGACCAGCGCCGGCAGCGGCTGCACCTTGAGCGCCACGAAGATGAAGAAGATCATCACCAGTACGGGCATGGCACGGAAGAACTCGACGAGCAGCGTGGAGACCCAGCGCACCGGCCGGTGGTCCGACAGCCGGCCGGTCGCGAGCACCGTGCCCAGCACGAGCGACAGCACGGCGGCGATCGCGAAGGCCTTGAGCGTGTTTCCGAGACCCTTCAGCAGCAGCTCCTGAATGCCCTTGTACTCGAAGGGCATCCACTTCGTGTACGTGAACTGGTCGGTGTCGAACAGGAGATACAGGATCCAGCCGATGAGCCCCAGGATCACGGCGGTGGACAGGATCCCGTACATCCGGTGCCGTTGACGGGTCTTGGGCCCCGGGATGTCGTAGAGGGCGGTGGATTCGGTGGCGGTGGCGGTCATCGGGCGACTCCCCAGCGCTTTTCGAGGACATTGAAAACCGCGCTGATGGCAAGGGTGACGATCAGGTAGCCGACGGCGATCCAGACGAAGGTCCAGACGATGCTGTAGCCGAGTTCGCTGAGGATCTTGTACGTGCCGAGCAGTTCGGTGACGCTGAACGCCCCCGCGATCGCCGAGTTCTTGGCCAGCGCGATGAGGGTGGAGCCGACCGACGGGATCACCGAACGGAAGGCCTGGGGCAGCACCACCAAAGACAGGGTCTGGCTGAACGTCATACCGAGGCTGCGGGCCGCCTCTCCCTGCCCCTTGGGCACGGTGTTGATGCCCGACCGCAGGGCCTCGCAGATGAACGCCGAGGTGTAGCAGCCGAGCGCCAGGATCGCGAACACCTCGAAGGGCAGCACGAGTCCGAAGCGCGGCAGGCCGAGCAGCACCGCGAAGAACAGCAGGGTGAGCGGGGTGTTGCGCAGCACCGTCACCCACGCCGTGCCCAGGGCCCGCAGGGAGCCGACCGGGGCGACCCGGAACGACGCCATCACGAAGCCGAGCGCGAGGGCCAGCACCGAGGCGTAGACGGTGAGTTCGACGGTGCCGAGGAACCCGTCGCCGAACGTGGAGAAGTTGTCTGTCAGTACGTTCACGACGGCCTCAACCCCCCTGGTAGCGGTCGATCTTGGGCGAGGTGGGCGCCGGCACGCCGGACAGGCCGAGCGTCGCCTCGTACGCCCTCTTCCAGTCGCCGTTCTTCTCGCGGGCCTCCAACGCGTCGTCGAGCGCGAACCGCAGCGCGTTGTCGCCGCGCGGCACGCCGATGCCGTACGGCTCCTCGGAGAACGGCTTGCCGACGACCTTGAGTTCGTCGGGCACCTTCGCCGCGTAGCCGATCAGGATGGCGTCGTCGGTGGTGACGGCGTCGACCTGATAGGTGAGCAGGTTGTCGACACAGACCGAGTACGTGTCGTACGAGACGAGCTTCGCCTTCGGGTAGTCCGACTTGATGCGCTGGTACGGGGTCGATCCGGCCGCCGAGCAGACGGTCCTGCCGGCGAGGTCCTGGGGCCCGTGGATGTCGTTCTCGTCCGTGCGCACCAGCAGGGACTGGCCCGCCATGTAGTACGGGCCCGCGAAGCCGACCAGCTTCTTTCGCAGGTCGTTGATGGTGTAGGTGCCGACGTAGTAGTCGATCTGGCCGTTCTGCAGGGCGGTTTCGCGGTTCGCGGAGGCGATCGTCCTGAAGTGGACCGACCTGGGGGCGAAGCCGAGGGAGGCCGACATCATCTTGGCGATCTCGATGTCGAAGCCGGAGTAGGCGCCGCTCGCCGGGTCCTTCTCGCCCAGATAGGGCTGGTCCTCCTTGGCACCGACGGTGAGGTGGCCGCGCTTCCTGGCGCGCTCCCAGGTGGGCGAGGAGGGGAGCTGGAAGCCCTGGACGACCTGGTAGTCGGGCAGTTCGCCGGCGGCGGGCCCCTTGGCGGGCGGGCTGCCCTCCTTGCCGCAGGCCACGGCTGTGGCGATCAGTGCCGTGAGCGCCACGAGGGCACGGCACACACGTGTCGTACGGATCATGCGGTGCGCTCCCCCGCTCAGTGCTTGAGGATCTTGGAGAGGAAGTCCTTGGCGCGCTCGCTGCGCGGACTGGTGAAGAACTCCTCCGGGGCGCGGTCCTCGACGATGCGGCCGTCGGACATGAAGACGACGCGGTTGGCGGCGGAGCGCGCGAAGCCCATCTCGTGGGTGACGACGACCATCGTCATTCCCTCGCGCGCCAACTGCTGCATGACCTCGAGGACTTCGTTGATCATCTCGGGGTCGAGCGCCGAGGTCGGCTCGTCGAACAGCAGGGCCTTGGGATCCATGGCGAGGGCGCGGGCGATGGCCACGCGCTGCTGCTGTCCGCCGGAGAGCTGCGCGGGGTACTTCGGGGCCTGCGAGGCGAGGCCCACGCGGTCCAGGAGCTCCAGGGAGCGCTTGTCGGCCTCCTCCCGCTTCCGGCCGCGGACCTTGACCTGGGCGAGCGAGACGTTCTGCAGAATCGTCTTGTGGGCGAAGAGGTTGAAGGACTGGAAGACCATGCCCACCTCCGCGCGGAGCTGGGCGAGGGCCCTGCCCTCCTCCGGGAGGGGCTTGCCGTCGAGCTTGATCGTCCCCGACGCGATGGTCTCCAGCCGGTTGATCGCCCTGCACAGTGTCGATTTGCCCGACCCCGACGGGCCGATGACGACGACCACCTCCCCCTTGCCGACGGTGAGGTTGATGTCCTGAAGGACATGCAACTCCCCGAAGTACTTGTTCACGTCATGCAGCTCGATCAACGGATCGACAGCCATGCCCGGCCCTACCCACTCTCAGCTGTGTCGCGGTTGCCGCAAACTATCCGGACAACAATGGACTTACTGCGCGACACGCACTTTCCGGGCATTAGCCGTATTGTGCGGTTACCCCTCGGACACCTCCGCGTACAGCTGCGAGAGTTCGGGCTCGCCACTGGACGCCCAGGTGTGGCCGGAGGCGACCACGTCGAACTCGCGGCCGGACGTCAGCCGCACCACGGGATGGCCGTTGGGCCAGATCTGCCAGACGGCTCCGGGGACGGTGCGCACGATCACCGTGCCGACGTAGAGACCGGCGTCGTTGCCGAGCCACGGCAGGCTCTCCTCGTCGTCCCGCCAGCGGGGCAGGAGTTGGTCGAGCGCCTCCAACGAGGCGACGGAGTCGTCGAGTTCGACTCCCGCCAACTCCGCCTGGGAGCGCAGCAGATCGCATTCGGAGAGGAGTTCGGAGACTCCCTCGGAGTCGGTCTCTCCGTCGGAGAACACCGCGACGCCGAAGGCGGGGTCACGCTTCTTGCGCCAGTTGCCGAGGAAAGGGATGTTCATCAGCCCAGCGTGTCATTCACGTCACCGTGCGCACCACAGGCGCGCGGGGTCGCCTGTTCGAGAGGCGTTCCCTGCCGCGCAGCCCCCGCCCCAAGTGCCCGTCCGAGCAAGGGAGATCAGCCGCCGAAGGCCGTGGACGGCCCACTCACACGTCCAGGTCCACCACGACCGGGGCGTGGTCCGAGGCGCCCTTGCCCTTGCGCTCCTCGCGGTCCACGTACGCGTCGGTGACGGCCTTCGAGAACGATTCGTTCCCGTAGACCAGGTCGATGCGCATGCCGCGGTTCTTCGGGAAGCCGAGCTGGCGGTAGTCCCAATAGGTGAACGGGTGGTCGTACTTGAGGGGGCGCGGGACCACGTCGGTGAGGCCCGTCTCGCGCAGGGCGGCGAGGGCGGCGCGCTCGGCCGGGGTGACGTGGGTGGCGCCTTCGAAGAGGGCGATGTCCCAGACGTCCTCGTCCGTCGGCGCGACGTTGTAGTCCCCCAGCACCGCGAACGGCCGGCTGCCCGCCGCGTCGCCCGCGATCGCCGCCTTGAGTGCCTCGAACCACTGGATCTTGTACGCGTAGTGGGGGTTGTCCAGCTCGCGTCCGTTCGGCACGTACACCGACCACACGCGGACCGCGCCGCAGGTCGCGGAGACCGCGCGGGGCTCCTGGACACCGTCGAACCCGGGATCGCCGGGCAGGCCCTTGACGACGTCCTCGAGGCCCACTCGGGAGACCACCGCCACGCCGTTCCACCGCCCCGTGGCGTTCACCGCCGACTCGTAGCCCAGCTCTCGCAGCTCGTCCGTGGGGAACTGCTCGGCGGTGGTCTTGGTCTCCTGGATGCACAGCACGTCCGTGCCGCTGCTCTCCAGCCAGGCCAGCAGCCTCGGGAGGCGGGCGGTGATCGAGTTCACGTTCCAGGTGGCGATGCGCATGACTCACAACCTACCGGGCGGGTACGACAACGGGCCCGGAGGTGCCGCACGGCGACCGCTCCGACCGGCTCAGACCTCCGCCGACGCTCCCGGCGTGAGCCGCAGGTGCTCGGAGCCGCCCAGCGCGCCGATCTGGTTGTCGTAGATCGGCCGGGCGAGGTCGGTGAGCAGGGCGTCGTGGATGTCGTACGCGCGCTGCGGCTTGACCTCGCGGACGTACTCGATGACCTCGGAGATCTTGCTCCAGGGGGCCATGACCGGGAGCATCAGCGTCTCGACCGGGTGGTCGGGGACCGTGAGGGCGTCGCCCGGGTGGAAGACGCGGCCGCCGTCGATGAGGTAGCCCACGTTGGTGATGCGCGGGATGTCCGGGTGGATCACGGCGTGCAGTTCGCCGTGCGCCTGGACGTCGAAGCCCGCGGCGGTGAACGTGTCGCCGTGTCCGACCGTGTGCACGCGCCCCGGGAACGCCGCCGAGATCTGGTCGGCGACCGCCTTCAGTGTCCAGAGCTCGGCGCCCGGGTTGGCCTCGAGACCGGCCCGCAGCCGCTCCTCGTTGAAGTGGTCGAGGTGCTCGTGGGTGATCAGGATCGCGTCCGCGCCGACCGCGGCGTCCTCCTCACTGAAGGTGCCCGGGTCGATGACGAGCGTGCGCCCGTCCTTCTCGAGGCGGACGCAGGCGTGCGTCTTCTTGGTGAGTTTCATGATGGTCATGACTCCATCCTGCCCCCGTCGGCGCGGCGACGGGCCGCTCAGGCTGGTGGTCCCGCTGCCAGGATGAAGATCACGGGCGCGGTCACTCCTCGGGCGTGGTCTCCTCGCGGATGACCTGCTGGGCCACCTTGAAGGCGCTGTTCGCGGCGGGTACGCCGCAGTAGACGGCCGTCTGGAGGAGCACCTCCTTGATCTCCACCGGGGTGAGGCCGTTGCGGAGGGCGGCGCGGATGTGGAAGCCGAGTTCGTCCAGGTGACCGCCCGCGACCAGCGCGGTGAGCGTGACACAGCTGCGCGAGCGCCGGTCGAGCCCGGGCCGGTCCCAGATCTCGCCCCAGGCGTACCGGGTGACGAACTCCTGGAAGTCCCCGGAGAACTCGTCCGCCGAGGCGAGTGCCCGGTCCACATGCGCGTCGCCGAGCACCTCGCGGCGCACCTTGATCCCGGCGTCGTACGGATCGGGCCGCCCCAGGCCCTCGGCCGGTGCGACGGGCGGCGCGATCTCCGCCACGGGCGACGCCGACGGAGCCGGCGAGAGGACCTGCTTGACCGGGGCCGCCGGGATCGCCGTCTGGCCCGTCGAGGTGCCGAAGGCGGCCTGCCAGGCACTGGAGAAATGCCGTACGAGGAGGTCGGTGACCGCGGCCGGCTGCTCCACGGGAACCAGGTGCGAGGCGCCGGGTACGACGGCGAGCCGGGCGTCCGGTATTCCGGCGACCAGGGTGCGGGCCTCGGCCGGCCCGGTGACCTGGTCGTCCGAGCCGACGAGGACGAGGGTCGGCACTCCGATGCGGGCGAGTTCGGCCCGTATGTCGAACGCGGCGAGCGCCTCACAGGCGGCGATGTAGCAGCCGGGGTCGGTGGTGCGCACCATCTGCACGGCCCACTCGGTGATCGCGGGCTGAGTGGCGGCGAACCCCTCCGTGAACCAGCGCTCGGGCGACATCCGGGCGATCGGGTCGAGCCCGTTCGTACGTACGATCACACCGCGCTGCCGGAACTCGTCCGCCGTACCGAAACGCGGCGAGGCGGCGATCACCCCGAGCGAGGCGAGCCGCTCCGGGTGGCTCAGCGCCAGCTCGATCCCGATGGCGGCACCGAAGGCGCACCCCGCGTAACCGAAGCGCTGCACGCCGAGCCCGTCGAGCGTGACCAGCAGCCGCTCGGCGAGTTCGGCGACCGAACCGGCCGGGTAGGCGGGCGCGCCGCCGTGTCCTGGCAGGTCGAAGCGGAAGATCCGCCAGTGCTTCGCCAGCTCCGGAACCTGCCGGTCCCACATGTGCCAGGTGGTGCCGAGGGACGGGCCCAGGATCAGGACCGGGGCGTTTTCCGGCCCGTCAAAGCGGTATTGCAGGGTTTCGGTGTTCGTATCACTCACCCGCTCACGCTCCCACATCTCACATTTCCTCACAGGAGGGGGTCGCGACGCTCGCGAAACCTCTCCAGGCTTCGGCGGCTGGACGCAGATCCTCCACGTCCGGTGTCACTGGAAGTCGCAGCCCGGGTTGGGGGCGTCCTCGGACAGGGGTGCGCCGTGCGGCAGGACGTAGAGGACGTCCAGGACCAGCGGGGTGGTCCCGAGGTTGCGGCCGATGTGCACGTGGCCGGCGCCGGAGGGCTCGGTGAGGGTGGCGCCGGCGCGGTAGACGCCGTCGGGCGCGCAGTCCGAGTCGAAGTGACTCAGGGTGCCCTCCTCGACGAGGCCGTACAGCGTGCCGTCGTGATAGTGCCAGCCGGTGCTCCGGCCCGCCGGGACGGTGATCTCCCGCAGGATGTAGTCCGTGTCGCCGACGGTGGTCCGCGCGATCTCCCTGCCGGTGACTCCCGGGCCGGGAGGTGTCGCGTGGGCGGGGCCGGCGACGAGCGAGAGACAGAGGGCCGCTGCTGCCGCGAGCCCGGGACGGAGCACGGTGCGCATGGGGGAAGTCCTTTCAGCGGACGACGAGCCGGCGTTCCGTTGAGGATTTTGTCGTACGAGCGCACGGGATTCCGGCAGTTCGGGAGTTCGTCGGTCAGATTCGGGAGTACGTCTGACAGGGTGGAGGACGCCTTTTCTTGAACGTACGATCCAGATAGGTTACGGTCGGCTCATGGCGAGGACCCGGGAGTTCGACACCGAAGCGGCGGTGAGCCGCGCGATGGAGCTGTTCTGGTCGCGGGGTTACGAGGCGACGTCGGTGCGCGACCTGACGCAGCACCTGGGGATCGGCCAGGGATCCCTGTACGCCGCCTTCGGCGACAAGGACGGCCTCTACCGAGCCGCCCTGGAGCACTACCGCACGACCCTGGCGGCGGCCGCCCTGCGCAGCCTGGAGGAAGGAGCGGACGCCAGGTCGGCGATCCGCACGATGCTGGTCGAACGGGTCCGGATCGCCGCCGAAGGCGACGGCCGGGGCTGCCTGGCGGTCAACGCCGCGTGCGAGCGCCTGCCGCGGGATCCGACGACGCGGCGCACCGTCCGGGAAATGCAGGACGCCGGCCGGGACGCGCTCGCCGACGTGCTGCGTGTGGCGCAGGGGCGGGGCGAGGTCACGGTGCGGCACGACGCCCACACCCTGGCCGGCTTCCTCGTCACGTTCCTCAACGGGCTGCTGGTCTCCTCGAAGATCTCGCCCGACGTCCGCGCTCTCGAACCCCTCGTGGAGGTCGCCCTGGGCGCCCTCGACTGATTTTTTCGCGCCCAGAATCTGTATCGCACGATCCAGAAAAGCGGCCGGATCCCGAGCAGGTACGGGGTCCGGCGGCACCCACCCCTTCTCGAACGACGACGGAGGCCCCATGCCCCCCGCACCATCCCTGACCACTCCCGCCCTCGGCGGCAGTCGCTGGAACACCTTTCCCGCGGCCGGCAGCAGCATGACGGCCCGTCAGTTCTTCACCGCCACCGAGCCGTTGCTCCAGGGCGTCATCGACGACAACGCCCTCACGAGCGCCGACGGCGAGGTGCTGGAGGCCCAGATCCGCGCGACGCTCGGACTCGGCACCCGGGAGACCTCCCTACCGCTGGCCGTGGGCCCCGAGAGTGCCCCGGCCGCGCGCGAACTAGGCGCGCAGGCCGAGTCGGTCGGGCGGGAGCTCGCGTCCTGGGCGACCGCCGCCCTGGAACGGCTGCTCACCGAGCGGATACCGCTGCCCGCGGGCCCGTTGGTCGTGCGCAGCCACTGCTACGGCCATCTCCTCACCCCTGCCGCGGCCGATCTGCTCCTCCGCCGGCGCGGCGGACCGGTCACGATGCAGCTCTACAACGAGTGGCTGCACCAAGTGGTCCTGCTGCGCGACGCTCTGCTGCCCTTCACCAACTGGCAGGACGTCCCCCTGCGCATCACCCCGGCCGGGCTGCGGCACCTCGAACCCGCCCGCGACGGGTTCCTCACCGAACTCCTGGTCCGGCAGATCCGGCACAGCAGCGTCGTCGACTTCGCCCGTCACGCCGTCACCGGCGGCACCGGCGGCATCCGCCCGGCGAGTTACGGCTTCGACACGGCCGGCGGCACCGTCCTGCCCGCCGTCCTCGATCAGCCTGCCCTCAACGCGTCCCGATACCTGCTGACTTGGCGCCCAGGCACGACGGTCGAGGAGACCGTCTCGTACCTGCCCGGGGTACAGGACTACTACTCCGCACCGCGCACGCCCGTCGAGGAGCTGCCGCCCGCGACCGCCGGGGCGGGGCCGCTCACCGCCCGTACCGTCCTCGGGCCGGTCGCCGACGGGGCCCGCACCGCCCACCTCGAAGTCACCGACGACGACGGCACCATGGCCCGTGTCGACCTCGGCCAGGCCCTGCGCGGCCATCGTTTCGCCCGTCGCGTCACCCGCCGCCAGGAGGTGACCGCGGACGGTGCGCCCGCCGACCCCGGATCCCGAACCGCCCATCTCCGGCCGGCACTTCGCGCCCCGGGGCTGGTGTGGACGCGGAGCGGCGAGGTCACCCTGGACGCCACTGGTCAGGACGGCCTCGTCGTCCTCGCGCTGCTCGGCCGGCTCTACCCGGAGAACGTCGTCCTGCGCCCGAACACCTCCCGTGTCCGTACGGCGGTTGGGGGCGGCGAGCTCGGCCGGCTTGTCGTCGAGCTGTCGGATCCCGACGCGACTGACCGGACGGGACAATGATTCTCGACCACCGCGGAGACCCGGTCCGGACGGGTCGCGCCGCCGTCAACGGGACGAGCCTGCGCTACCGGACTGCCGGGTCCGGCCCCGCGGTGGTGCTGCTGCACGGGGTCGGTCCCCAGGACCGGCTGCCACCGGCGGCACCTCGTCCCGAAGCCGACGCCGCGGTACACCGTCGTCGTGCCGGACCTCCACGGGCTTGGCGACTCCGCCTTCATCGTTGACCGCAACGAGTCCCAGGTGCGGCTCATGGCCCACGATGTCACCGGCCACGTCCTCGACGCGGGATGGTCCGGGAGGCTTTGCCGCTCACCGACGTCAGGTCGTCGGCGACGGCCGCGTAGCGTTCGAAGGCTTCGAAGGCCCTCATGATCCGGGCCATGCGGTCGGAACGACTCCGGCGTGACTCAGCCGCACATGTCGGGGAGCCGTCGAGGAGTTGCTGAGCCGCCGGCTCTCAGGTCGCGGCGAGCTCGGCCCGCGGGTTTTCCGCGAGGGCGCGGCTGCCGTTCCGGGCGGATTCCAGAACCGCGTCCGCGGCGGCGATGGCCTCCTCCACCGTGGCCGACGCGGTCGCCGCACACAGCGTGTGGGCGACCTCGTCGAGGGCCGCGGCGGTGCGCGCGTTCACGCTGTGCGCGTGCGCGAAGCGGGCCTCCGCGTAGCGCGCGAGGAGAATCCGCAGGAGCATCGGATCAGGTTCGAGCATCGCAGGCGTGCCTCTCGTCGTGGCTTCTCAACGACGGATTCCCCCTTGTCACGTACCTATTCGTACCTGTTTCCGCCTCCGGTGACGGGACGGCCACTCGCGGTCAGGACACCTGGACGGGATGCCGGACCACCGCGTCGAAGAGGTAGCCCTGCGTGTTGGGGACGGTCGTCTCCGGCTGGGTGCGGCCCGTGGTGTCGGTCGCGCGGGCCAGCAGGGTGTACGCCCCTGGAGTCGCCGGACGCCAGTCGGTGGACCAGCGGACCCAGCCGGTGCGGCTCGGGGCGTCGTACAGCCGGGCCCGCCGCCAGTTCGCGCCGCCGTCGGTGCTCACCTCGACGCGCACGACGCCACGGCCGCCGGACCAGGAACGGCCGGTGAGCCGATGCCGGGTACCGGCGGCCAGGCTCGCGTTCCAGCCGAGTTCGAAGGCGCTCTTGAGGGTCTGCCGGGTGAGGGGCGCGCTGCCGCCTTCGGGGTGGGCGGCGCCGAACAACCGGTAGAAGTCGGTGTTCCAGGGCGAGTAGAGCGGCTGGGCGGACACCTCGATGTCGCCCACCCACTTGATCGAGGCGATTCCCACCCAGGAGGGCACGAGGACGCGAACGGGGTGCCCGTGGTCCGCGGGCAGCGGTTCGCCGTTCATCTCGTAGGCGAGCAGTACGTCGTCCAGCGCCTTGGAGAGCGGCAGCGGGCGGCGGACATGACCGAGGTTGGTGCCGTCGGCGGTGACGTACTCGGCGTCCAGGCCACGCGGCAGGACGTCGACGGCCCGGTCCGTGAGCCCGGCCCTGCGCAGTACCTCGGCCAGCCGTACGCCCTTCCAGCGGGCCGTGCCGATCGCGCCGAGCGTCCACGCGGTGCCGCTGACCGGCTGGCCCTGTTGCGTCGTGAAGAAGCTGCGGCCGTTGCCCGCGCACTCCACGAACGCGGTGCGGGTGGTGGCGGGGAGCCGCTTCAGGTCGCCGAGGGTGAACTCGACCGGCTCCTCGCGTGCGAGCCCGTCTCCCCAGAGTGTGAGGGTCCATGTCTTGGCGTCCAGGAGGGGCGTGGCCGTGTGGTTGCGTACGAAGAAGTGGTCGTTGGGGGTGTGGTAGCCGGTGCCCGCGAGGGACGCGAACTTGGTCTCGGCGTTGGTACCGCGGGCCGTGAACCAGTCGTCCGGGAGGGGTTTCACGATGCCGGGAACGGTCGCGGCGGGAGTCACCGACGTCCCGGCGGCGGCCGCGGCGGGCGCGCCGAACGCCGAGGGCACGGTCGCGGTGAGTCCGGCCGCGGCGAGCAGCCTGAGCAGGTCGCGGCGGTCCACTCCGTCGGCCCGGGCGTCTCCCGCCAGCCATTGGCGGAGTCTGCGACGGTCGTAGGCGGATTCGTCGTGCGGGAGGTGAGGCGTCCGGGGCATGGAAGGGCCCTGCCTTTCGGGGCGGGAGGCGAGCGCGCGGGACACGGCGGGGCCTGCCGCGACCGTGCGAGGGGGACGGCACCCGGGGGCGCCGGAACCGCGAAGGAACTACGGCGTCGGCAGTGGGACCACGACGGCCGTGCCAAGGACGGAGTCCTTGGCGAGGATCAGCAACAACAACAACCGCGCGACGAACGCGCGCGGGACCGCGGGGCGGGGCGGTGGTCGCTGAGGAACATGAACGCCATGGTACGAGCCCGGCCGCCAACTCGCCGGGGAATCAATGCAGTCGGTGTTCTGGAGCGGCAACTGGTGGGCGGCGGGTGCGGGGCGGGCAGGGCGTGCGGGAGGAGCGCCCATGTCGGGGAGGCGCTCAGAGGTCGCCGGATGCGCCGAGGCCCGTGAGCGCGCCGACCGGGTCGAGGTCAGGGGTGCCGCGGGGCCACCAGTCGTCCTGGCCCGGTTCGGATTCGTAGGCGTACCAGAGACCGCTGTGGCCGAGGCGGAGCTGGGCGTGGCCTCGTGGGTGGGTGAGGTGGTTGCGCCAGGGGCGGAAGGCGGGGAGGTCGGCGGCGAGGAGCAGCGGGCGGGCCCGGTCGAAGCGGCCCGCGGGCGGGTCCCACGGCTCTTCGAGGACGGCGAGCCCTTCGAAGCCGCCCTGCCGCCAGGCGGCGACCGCCCGCGCCAGGTCGGCCCGGGTCCGTCCGGCGGCGGTGGCGAGTGAGGCGTAGAGGGTGCGGGTCGTGGCGGTGAGACCGGAACCGGGCCGGGCGGCGGCGAGGCGCACCGCGTCCTGCCAGAGCGTCAGCTCCGCGACCGGATCGCGGCCCGCGGTGAGCATCGCGTGCGCGCGAGCCGCCGCGTCGGTGGCCAGCTGGTCCAGCGCGAACGGGTCCGGCCCGCCCGGCGCGCCGGGGTAGGTCGGCGGCTGCTCGGGGTGCGCGGGCGGCGGGAGCGGCGCCGGGAGAGGCGGCAGTACGCGCCGGGCGAGGGCGTCGCGGGCGCGGACACCGGGGAGGGGGGCGGGTTCCTGGTCCTGGGCGGCGCGGGCGATCCTGGCCGCGTTGCGGCGGGACAGCTCGTCGAGCAGCTCGCGTTCGCCGCGCCCGCGCAGCAGGAGCAGCACGAAGGGGTCCTCGTCCAGCAGCCGCGCGGTTTGGTAGCAGAGGGCGGCCGCGTGCTTGCAGGGGTGCCCGAAGTCGGGGCAGCCGCAGTGCGGTTCGAGCTCGCCGGGGCCGGGGAGCAGGGCGACCCCGCACTCGGCCAGCGACTTGGGCATCTCCTTGTCGAGCAGCGCGGCGATGTCCCCGGGCCGCTCGGCGACCGCGTCGAGGAAACGGTCCCAGTCACTGTCGGACAGCGTCCCCACCCCGACCTGGACGCGGTAGGGCCGCGGCCGGCTCCCGTGCACGTACGCGAGCACCAGTCCCGGCGTCACCGTGATCGCGTCCACGTGTCCGCGCCCGGCGTACGTCCTCCCCCGCGCGAGCCGCGCGGCATCGAGCGCTCCCTCCTCCAGCGAGCGCACCCACGCGTTCCCCCACCACGTCTCCGCGAAGCCGTCAGCATCCGACGCCCGCGCCGGAAAGGCCTCGAACGTACGCCGCAACTCGCCGTCGCGGCCCGGGGATCCCATGGACCGCGGGAGCCGAGTGGCGATGCCCGCGGGCCGCTCGGGCGAGGCGGCCTGTGCGGCATACGGGTCCGGCGTCGCCGCCCGCGCGGGCGAGGCCGGTGCGCCCGAGGAGACGCCGGCCGCGTCTCCGGGTTGCGCCGGGGCCCGGTCCGGAAGCGTTTCGCGGTCGGGTGGGGGCGGCGAATCCGGGTGGGCGCCGGACGCGTCCCCGGGCTGGGCCGGACGCCGGTCCGCGACAACTCCCCGCACGGGCAGTGGCGACGCGTCCGGGAGCCCGACCGACGCCTCCCCCGATCGAGCCGAACGCCGGTCCGCTGTTCCCCGCTCGGACGGCGGCCACGTCTCCGGGGGCACGGCGGCTCCGGCATCGAGCTCCGCCGCGCCTGGACTTGAGCCTGCCTCGGGCTGGTCATGCGCCGGCACTCCAGGGCGTCTCGCCGCCTGGCCGGCGTCGAGGGCGAATGCGTCGGTGGCCGGCGCGTCGGGTGATGCCGGGTCGGGCCGTGCTTCGTCGGACCATGCCGCTTCGGACCCTGCCGCGTCGAGCGGTGCCACGTCGGACAGGTCCGCGTCGGAGGGCAGTTGGAAGGCTCCGGCGAGTAGATCGCGTAGGTCCTGCGCCTGGGTTCGGCGGTTCTGATCGCGAGTGTTCCGCCCAGCCCTGGAGGGGGCGGTCGTGGGGTCGGTGGACCGGCGCCTTGCCTCAACTCCGCTGCTGTCAGGGCTGGTTACTCTCTTCGATCCGGCCGCGCCTGCCCGCGCCTGCCTCGCCGCGGTCGCACCCCGCGCGGCGCGCAACGCCTCACGCGCGACGTCTCCCGGACGCGACCCCCCTGCGGCAGGACCACCCGTCGGGGTGACCTCTGCCCCCGCATCGACCTCTCCCCCGGCCTCTCCCCCGGCCTCGGTCCCGATCCCGGTCCCGGTCCCGGTCCCGGTGTCGGTCCCTGCCCCGGCAGAAGGCCCGTCGGCGGGAGGCGGCATCTGGCCGGAGTCCGCAGTGGCTCCCTCGGATCCCGCCACCTCATCCGCACCCATACGCCTCCCTGCCGGCGTCGCCGCCGCCGTGGCCCGCCGCAGAGCCTCACGTGCCACATCCCCCGGTCGAGCCCCCGGGGAGGACACCTGTGAAGGGCGCGGATCGACCGGGCCCCGCCCAACCACCTCATCCGACTCCTCCGGCCGGCCCGGTCGCCCCTGCTCAGCGTCGGCCGACCCCTCCCCCCGAACCTCACGCTCCCGCGCGGCCCGCAGAGCCCGGCGGGCCGCGTCGGCAGGGCGTGTCCCCTCCGCGGGGGGCGACTGATCCGTGCCCGCGGCCTCGGCCCCCGGGGTCGTCTCCTCCTCGTCGGCGTTCACTCGGACCTCCGAAGGGACACCAGGTCCGACAGCTCGCGGTCGGTCAGCTCGGTGAGAGTCGCCTCGCCGGACCCGAGGATCGCGTCCGCGAGGGCCCGCTTCGCTTCGAGCATCTCGGCGATGCGGTCCTCCACCGTGCCCTCGGTGATGAGCCGGTGGACCTGGACGGGCTGGGTCTGGCCGATGCGGTAGGCGCGGTCGGTGGCCTGTTCCTCGACGGCCGGATTCCACCAGCGGTCGAAGTGGACGACATGGCCGGCCCGGGTGAGGTTCAGGCCGGTGCCCGCGGCCTTGAGGGAGAGCACCAGGATCGGTGTCGAACCGCTCTGGAAACGGTCCACCATGTGCTCGCGCTCGGGGATCGCGGTTCCGCCGTGCAGGAGTTCCACGGGGACCGCGCGGGCGGCCAGGTGGGCGGTGATCAGGCGAGCCATGCCCACGTACTGCGTGAAGACGAGTGCCGAGCCGTCCTCGGCGAGCAGTGTGTCCAACAGCTCGTCGAGCAGGGCGAGTTTGCCTGAGCGGGCGGCGGGTCCGTGAGCGGCCGCGCGGGCGTCCTCCTTCAGATACAGCGCCGGGTGGTTGCAGATCTGCTTGAGGGAGGTGAGGAGTTTCAGGACCAGGCCCCGTCGCGCGATGCCGTCGGCGGTCTCGATGGCGAGCAGCGACTCGCGGACCACCGCCTCGTAGAGCGAGGCCTGTTCGCGGGTCAGCGGGACCGGGTGGTCCGTCTCCGTCTTGGGCGGGAGTTCGGGGACGATGCCGGGGTCCGACTTCTTGCGGCGGAGCAGGAAGGGACGGACCAGCCGGGCCAGACGGGTCACCGCCTCCGCGTCCTCGCCGTTCTCCACGGCACGCGCGTGCCTGGCGCGGAAGGACTTGAGGGGACCGAGCAGACCGGGGGTCGTCCAGTCGAGCAGGGCCCAGAGTTCGGAGAGGTTGTTCTCCACGGGGGTGCCCGTCAGCGCCACGCGCGCGGGGGCCGGGATGGTCCGGAGCGCCTTCGCCGTCGCCGAGTAGGGGTTCTTGACGTGCTGGGCCTCGTCCGCGACGACCATGCCCCAGCTCTGCTGGGCGAGGTGGGCGGCGGCCGACCGCATCGTGCCGTAGGTGGTGAGGACGAAGCCGCCGTCGAGGTCCTCCAGGGTGCGGTCGGGTCCGTGGAAACGGCGGACGGGGACACCTGGCGCGAAACGGGTGATCTCCCGCTGCCAGTTGCCCAGCAGCGAGGCCGGACAGACGACCAGGGTCGGTGCGCTGCGGGCCCGGCGCAGATGCAGCGCGATGAGCGTGACGGTCTTGCCGAGCCCCATGTCGTCGGCGAGGCAGCCGCCGAGGCCGAGGGAGGTCATGAGGTCCAGCCAGCCGAGGCCCCGGAGTTGGTAGTCCCGGAGCCGCGCGTTGAGACCGGGGGGTGGCTCGACGGGGGTCACGCCGGCGGTGAGACGGTCGCGCAACACGGCCAGTGCGCCTACCGGCACCGCCTCGACCGTCTCGCCGTCCACCTCGGCGGTGCCGCTGAGCGCGACGGAGAGCGCGTCGACCGGGTCGAGCAGGCCCAGTTCACGTTTGCGGGCCTTACGGACGAGGGCCGGGTCGACCAGCACCCACTGGTCCCGCAGTCGTACGACAGGACGGTGGGCCTCGGCCAGTGTGTCCATCTCGGCCTCGGTGAGCGGGTCGCCGCCGAGGGCCAACTGCCAGCGGAACTGGAGCAGTTCCTCGCTCTCGAAGAACCCGGTGCCGTCCGTGGCCGATCCGGGTGCCGAGCGCACCACGGCCGCCGCGCTCAGGTCGTGGGCGAGGTCCCTGGGCCAGTGCACGGCGACTCCGGCCGCACCGAGCCGGTTAGCGGCGACGCCGAGCAGGTCGGACAACTCCTCTTCGGAGAGGGCGAGTACGTCGGGTACGTCCTGCTCGGACAGCCGGTCGAGAGGCGGCCAGACGCGGGCCGCCCGACGGACGGCCAGGGCGGCGTCGACGCGCGCGCGGGCGCCGAACACCGCGTCCGCCTCGCCCGCCCACAGTGCCGCGGCGTCGACGACGAGGGTGGGGTCGGCGAGGCTGTGCACCTGCACGACGGCGGCACCCGCGCGGCGCGCTCCCTCGCCGTCGTCGAAGAGCTGGTACGCGGACAGGTCCAGGCGCAGCGAGATCCGCACGCCCGCGTCCATGCCGGCGGCGACCTCCGCCGCCCAGTCGTGGCCGCCGGGCAGCCGCTGCGGTGCCATGGCCGCGAACGGTTTGCCCGAGGTGTACTGCGCGGCCGGGGTGCGCGGCAGGGTGTCGGCGACCGCGTCCAGGAAGGACCGCATCAGCGCTTCCGGTTCCGGCAGCCGGAGTGGGCCCTTGCCGGGGAGGGGGACGGCATGCCCTTCGTGGGGCAGGGCCGCGGCCACCGCCCTCAGGTGGGCGATGTCGTCCGGGTCCAGCGGGCCCGCGCGCCAGGCGTCGAAGCCGTCGGCGGTCAGGCCCGGCAGCAGCCGCCCGCGCGCGACGAGCCGCAGGGCGTGCAGCGCGGCCGCACCCCAGCAGGCCGTGGCGGGATGCGCGGCGGGGTGGCGGCGCGCCCCTGCGAGCAGCGGCAGGGCGTCGGCGATCGGCAGGGTAAGGGCGGGGACGGTGCCTCTGCGGGCTCCGGAGCCGTGCGCCCGTACGACCGTCAGCTCGGCCGGCTCGCCGGACGCTCCCCACTCGGTGCTTCCGGCGTACGACGGCCGTCCGTCGGCGCCCGCGCCGGCCGGCAGCGGCTCACCCTCCGGATCCCAGAAGGCGACCCGCCCCTCGCGCGGCAGCGGCGCGGGCAGGAAGACGGCGGCGAGCCGCACCGGGACGGCCCGCTGGGCAGCCGTGTCCGTTCCGTCCCTCATACGCCCGGTCACCTCCCGCCCTTCGGTCGAATCAGCTGTCTTCGACTCTACGGGCGGGGTCTGACAGTCGGCCTCGGCGACAGCGCCGGTGAGCGGCGGCACCCGTCAGGGAGTGGTGCGCGAGACCACGTACACCATGGGGTGCTCGGGGTTGGCCAGGTTCACGACGATGTCCTGGGTGGGTGCCGGGGCCTTCTGCTTGTGGACGAGACTCGACCACGGGCCGGGGCCGGTGAACTTCCAGCCGACGACCTCCTGGTCGCGGGCGTTGATGGTGAGTTCGTCCGTCTGGAGGGCGGCGCGGGTGGTACCGACGTAGCCCAGGAACCTGTCCAGGCCCGCGCTGGTGGTGCCGAACTGGACGTACAGGCGGCTGGTCTTCCAGTTGTTCGTCTCGTAGTAGGCGACGTCGGTCGACTTCCCCGGGATGGTGACCTGGTAGAGGCGGCGCTGGACGCGCGACGGCCAGCCCATGGTGAGGCCGGTCGCCGAGTACTTCTTCTCCTTCTGCTTGCCCGCGTCGCGGCTCTGGTTGGCGGAGATCACCAGATAGCCGGCCGGGACGCCGATGAGCAGCCCGATGATGAGCAGGGTGAGCGCGCGGCGGCGGAACTTGTGGCGCGGGTCCTCCGGCGGACGTCCGGGCTCGTCGGGCGGCGAGGCCTGGCGCGGCAGGGAGGCCGTCACAGCGAGTCCTGCGACGTACGGAGGGAGTCCACGTAACGCTCGTACCGTTCGTAGCGCTCCACTCTGCGGCGGTTGGCGCGGCGGAAGCGGCGGGCGACGAGCCGGGCGAGGTCGGCGGCGCCGACCATGCCGGCCTCGGGGCCGAGCTGGGCGCGGGCGATGCGGGCCTCGGGGCGGTAGCCGCGACCGGTGAGGTGCCTGCGGAACGCGTCCCGCGCCGGGACGATCAGCAGGTCGTCGGCCGCGCTGACACCGCCGCCGATCACGAAGCAGGAGGGGTCCAGGGCGGCGGCCAGGTTGGCGATGCCGATGCCCAGCCACTGTCCGATGTCCTGGAGCAGCTCGATGCACATGGCGTCGCCCTCGCGGGCCAGTTCGGTGATCATCGGTCCGGTGATGTCGCCGATGCTGCCCTTGACGTGCTCGATGATTCCGTACGCCACCGGGGAGTCGGCGGCGGCGAGCTCGCGGGCCTCGCGGACCAGCGCGTTGCCGGAGCTGTACTGCTCCCAGCAGCCGCGGTTGCCGCACGGGCAGCGGTGTCCGCCGGGCACGACCTGCATATGGCCGAACTCGCCCGCCACGCCGAACTTGCCGCGCTTGACCTGGCCGTCCTCCAGGATCGCGCCGCCGATGCCGGTGCCCAGCGTGATCATGACGAGGTGGTCCTCGCCGCGGCCCGCGCCGAAGCGCCACTCGGCCCAGGCGGCGGCGTTGGCGTCGTTGTCGACCAGCACGGGGACGGCGAGGCGGCTGGAGATACGGTCCCGGAGGGGCTCGTTGCGCCAGGACAGGTGCGGGGCGAACAGAACGCGGTTGCGGTCGGCGTCGACCCAGCCGGCCGCGCCGATGCCGACCGCGTGCACGTCGTGCCGGTCGGAGAGGTCCAGGACCAGCTCGACGATGGTGTCCTCGACGACCTTGGGGCTCTTGGACTTGTCCGGCGTCTCGGCGCGGAGCTTCTCCAGGATGTTGCCGTCGGCGTCGACGACACCGGCCATCACCTTCGTGCCGCCGATGTCGATGCCGACGGTGGGAACGCGGGGGGCCGTCAGGTGGGAACGGCGCTCGCGCGTTCCCACGGTCCGCAGGACGGTGGCCCGCGCGGAGCCGCGGTGTGCGAGGTCGCGGTAGGTGCTCATCGCGCCGATTCTGCCCTACGCTCGCGCTGGCCTGCACGGTGGGAGACCGTGGAGGCGTTGGGCCGATCCGTACACCGCGGGCCCGCTGCGGCCGGTCGCGCGGCCCCCGTGCCTCCCTAGGTGGTGCGTTCCAGCTCGTGACGCAGGTCGTCCAGCTCGTTCCCGCCCGCCATCTGGCGGGTCAGTTCGTCGAGTGTGATCTCGTCACGCAGGTGACTGCCGGACATCGCGCCCCGCTTCAGCAGCACGAAGCGGTCACCCACGAGGTACGCGTGGTGCGGGTTGTGGGTGATCAGGACGACACCCAGGCCGGCGTCCCGTGCGGCGGCCACGTATTTGAGGACCACCCCGGACTGCTTCACACCGAGGGCAGCGGTGGGCTCGTCGAGGACGAGGACCTTGGCGCCGAAGTAGACGGCGCGGGCGATCGCCACGCACTGGCGTTCGCCGCCGGAAAGAGTGCCGATGGCCTGGTCGACGTCGCGCAGGTCGATGCCCATGCGCAGGAGTTCCGCGTGGGTCGTCCGGCGCATGAACTCGACGTCCATGCGCTTGAGGGGGCCGACGCCCTTGGACGGCTCGGAGCCGAGGAAGAAGTTCCGCCAGACCGGCATCAGCGGGACGACGGCGAGGTCCTGGTAGACCGTGGCGATACCGCGGTCCAGGGCCTCGCGCGGGGACGAGAGACGCGTCTCCTCGCCCTCGATGCGCAGCGTGCCCGCGTCGTGCTGGTGCAGACCCGCGATGATCTTGATGAGTGTCGACTTGCCCGCGCCGTTGTCGCCGAGCACGCAGGTGATCTCGCCCGCGTGGACTTCCAGGGAGACGCCTTCGAGGGCGCGGATGTTGCCGTAGTACTTACTGACGTCGTCGAGCTCGACGAGTGCCGCACGTTCCGTGGCGGCCGCGTCCGTCTTCTTTTCCGCGTCCGTCGTCATTTCGTCGCCTCCGCGCGCTTGCGGACCCAGTGGTTGAGCAGGGTCGCCAGGAGCAGCATCACTCCCAGGAAGAACTTGAACCAGTCCGGGTTCCACTCGGCGAACACGATGCCCTTGCTGACCATGCCGAAGATCAGGGCACCGACCGCCGCGCCGACCGCGGACCCGTAGCCGCCGGTGATCAGGCAACCGCCGATGACGGCCGCGATGATGTACGTCAGTTCGTTGCCGACGCCCTCGCCGGACTGTACGACGTCGAACGAGAACAGCAGGTGCTGGCCGGAGATCCAGGCGCCGAAGGCGACGCCCATGTAGAGGCCGATCTTCGTCTTGTTGACCGGCACGCCGACCGCGCGGGCCGCTTCCTCGCCGCCGCCGACCGCGTAGATCCAGTTGCCGATGCGGGTACGCAGCAGGATCCAGGTGGCGACGACGATCAGGGCCAGCCACCACAGGATGGTGACCTTGAAGTCGACGCCTCCGATGGTGATCGTCGAGGCGAAGACGTCCTTGGCGGAGGAGAAGCCCTCCATGTCGGAGATCGACTTGGTGGAGACCGTGCCGCTGATCAGCTTGGTGAAGCCGAGGTTCATGCCGGTCAGCATCAGGAAGGTGCCGAGCGTGATGATGAAGCTGGGCGGGTCGGTGCGGGTCAGCAGGACGCCGTTGAAGACGCCGATCGCCAGGGTGACGACCAGCGAGACGAAGACGCCGACCCAGACGTTGGTGGTCATCTGGTAGCTGAACATCGAGGAGACGAGTGCGGAGGACGTCACCATGACGCCCGCGGACAGGTCGAACTCGCCGCCGATCATCAGCAGTGCGACCGGTACGGCCATGATGCCGATGGTCGAGGAGGCGTACAGGACCGTGCTGAGGCTGGCGGCCCGTACGAAGCTGTCCGCGAAGATCGCGAAGAAGAGGAAGACCGCGATCGCGCCGACCACCGAGCCCAGCTCGGGGCGGCCCATGAGTTTGCGCAGCGGCGAGCTCTTGAGGAGGCGTTCGTCGGTCTTCGCGCCGGGCGACGGCGTGGGCGCGGGTGCTGTAGCGGTCATCGGGTTCCCCGCTCGGTGTATTCCTCCAGCTCGGCGGCCTGGTCCTTGGTGATGATCTGCGGTCCGGTGAGGACCGGCCGGCCGCCGCCGAGGACGTTGGCGTTGTACTTGTAGAGCCAGAGCAGGTCCACGGCCTCGTAGCCCTGGAGGTAGGGCTGCTGGTCGACGGCGAAGCCGAGGGTGCCGTCCTTGAGCTCCGTCGCCACCTTCGCGTTCAGGTCGAAGGTGTCGATCTCGGCCTTGCTGCCCGCGTCCGCCTTGGCCTTGACCGCGGTGTCCGCGTAGGGGGCGCCGAGCGTGACGACGGTGTCGATGGACTTGTCGGCCTGGAGCTTGGCGCCGACGGAGGACTGCACGTCGGGCATGCTCGTGCCGGTGACGTAGAGGTTCTCGATGGTGCCCTCGAAGGTCTTCTTGATGCCCGCGCAGCGCTGCTCGTGGCCGACGTTGCCCTGCTCGTGCAGGATGCACAGGGCTTTCTTCCTGCCCCGCTCGTTGAGCTCGTCGCCCACCGCTTCACCGGCGATGGTCTCGTCCTGGCCGATGTGGGTGAGCGCGCCGAACTCCTTGGACTCCTCGGAGCCGGAGTTCACCGTGATCACGGGGATGCCGGCCTTCTCGGCTCGCGCGAGTGCCGCCTTCATGGCGTCGGGCTTGGCGAGCGTGACGATGATGCCGTCGACCTTCTTGTCGACCGCGGCGTCGACGAGCTGCGCCTGCTGCTGTGCCTCGTCGTCGTGCGAGTACAGGAAGTTGATGTTGTCCTTGACGGCGGCCTGCTTCGCACCGCTCTGGACGATGTCCCAGAAGGTGTCGCCATCACCCGAGTGGGTGATCATCGCGAAGGTCCACTCGGGCGTGTTCACCGCGGCCTTGCCCTGGGCCGACGCCGCCTCGCGGGCGTTCTCGGCCCGCTTGCCGCCGGTGCTGCTGCATCCCGCGAGGGACACTCCCAGTGCCCCTGCGAGCGCGATGCCTACCCAGGTCCGAGTCCGTGCCACGAGGCCGTGCCCTTCTTGCTGTGCCGCTTGGTGCGCCGGGGCCCGCGGAGCGGCCCGGCGGGCCGTCCCGTAGGCCCCGGGGGCCGGCATGTCGCCGGCACCGAACGACCAAGTATCGACCACGGGGATCATGCACCCCATCAGCGGGTCCCGCGCGCGGTGTACTTCTCCAGTTGCGGTACGTCCTTCTCGGTGACGATCGCCGGCCCGGTGAGGACGGTCTGGCCGCCGCCGAGCACGTTGCCGTTGGTCTGGTAGAGCCACAGCTCGTCGATGGCCTCGTAGCCCTGGAGGTAGGGCTGCTGGTCGACGGCGAAGCCGACCTCCTTGGCCTTCAGACGCTTGACCACCTCGGCGTTGAGGTCGAAGGTCGCGATCTCTGCCTTGCTGCCGGCGTCCTCCTTGGCCTTCACCGCGATGGCGGCGACCGGCGCGCCCAGTGTGACGACGGCGTCGATGTCGGCGGTGGCCTGGAGCTTGGCCTCGATGGAGGACTGGGAGGCGGGGGCGTTGGTGCCGTCGACGTTCAGGTTCTCCAGGGAACCCTTGAAGGTCTTCTTCACGCCCGCGCAGCGCTGCTCGAGGGAGACGTTGCCCTGCTCGTGGATGACGCAGACGGCCTTCTTCAGACCGCGCCCGTTCAGCTCCTCGCCCACGGCCTCGCCGGCGACCGACTCGTCCTGGCCGAAGTGCACGAGCGCCCCGTACTCCTTCGAGTACTCCGCGCCGGAGTTGATCGTGACGACCGGGATGCCCGCCTGCGCGGCCTTGGCGAGGACGTCCTTCATGGCCTCGGGCTTGGCCAGGGTGACGACGATGCCGTCGACCTTCTTGTCGATCGCGGCCTGGACGAGCTGGGCCTGCCCGTTGGCCTCCTTGTCGTTCGAGTACAGGAACTCGACGTTGTCCTTGCTCGCCGCCTGCTTGGCACCGCTCTGGACGATGTCCCAGAAGGTGTCGCCCTCACCGGAGTGAGTGACCATGGCGATCTTCAGGCGGGGCGTGCCCGCGGCCTTGCCGCCGGAGCTGCCGCTCGCCGAGTCCTCGGAGTCCTTGCCGCCGGAGCTGCTGCACCCGGCCGCGAGCGCGATCACAGCTATCAGCGCTGCTGCTGTTCGGGCTGTACGCATGGTGGGACCACCCTCTCTCCCGCCGCCCCTTTGCGGCTGTGGGGAGTTCTAGCTCCGGGTCAGCGCACCAGTCAATGAAATTGTCAGAACATTCTTACGATTGAGATTGGCTCTTGGCCGAAGCGAGTCCCGGGATTCCCCGCCCGCCCCGCGTCCCGGCCCCGCGTCCCGGCCGCGGGTCACGGTCGTACGAGGAGCTGGAACTCGAACGAGTAGCGCGAGGCCCGGTAGGTGTGGGACCCGAACTCGACCGTGCGGCCGGTGTCGTCGAAGGTGGTGCGCTGCATGGTGAGCAGCGGCGCCCCGGCGGGTTCGCCGAGCCGCTCGCCCTCCACCGCGGTGGCCGCGCGGGCACCGATGGACTGGCGGGCACTGTGCAGGGTGATGCCGGTGGCCCGCATCATGCGGTACAGGCCGGTGGCCTCCAGCTGGGCGGAGTCGAGCTTCAGCAGCCCCGGCGGCAGATGGTTGCAGAGGTACGCCATCGGCTCCCCGTGTGCGAGCCGCAGCCGCTCGACGCGGTGCACGTCGCTGCCCTCGGCCACCGCCAGAGCGCCCGCGACCTCGGCGGACGCCGGTTCGACGATGTTGACGAGCACCCGGGTCGCCGGACGCTGCCCGGCGGCCTCCAGGTCGTCGTACAGGCTGCTCAGTTCCAGGGGGCGCTTGACCTGGCTGTGTACGACCTGGGTACCGACGCCTCGGCGCCGCACGAGCAGGCCCTTGTCGACGAGGGACTGGATGGCCTGGCGGACCGTGGGCCGGGACAGCCCGAGGCGTCCGGCGAGCTCGATCTCATTGCCCAGCAGACTGCCCGGGGTCAGCTTTCCGTGCTCGATCGCCGCTTCGAGCTGCTGGGACAGCTGGAAGTAGAGCGGAACGGGGCTGCTGCGGTCGACGCTGAGCTGGAGCGACACGGTCGGATCCACATCTGGTTTCGGCACGGCCCGAGCGTAGCTCCGTGAGATGTTGACGGGAAGTTGTGAAGTTCGATTGTCCGGACAAACCATTGACAGCATGCCGGGTCCACCGTCAGTTTGTAGCCATGCGCATCGGACTCATCGGAACGGGTCGTATCGGTACATTCCACGCGACCGCCCTGAGCCGCCACCGCGAGGTCGGCTCTCTCATCGTCACGGACGCGGACTCCGCACGGGCTCAGGAGCTCGCGGATCGTCTGGGTGCCACAGCGGCCCCCAGCGTCGACGAGATCTTCACCTGGGGGGTGGACGCCGTGGTCATCACCGCGGCGACCTCCGCACACGCCGAACTGATCGGCCGGGCGGCACGCTCCGGACTGCCGGTCTTCTGCGAGAAGCCCATCGCCCTGGACCTGCCGGGCACGCTGGCCGCGCTCGCCGAGGTCGACGCGGCCGGAACCGTACTCCAGCTCGGCTTCCAGCGTCGCTTCGACTCGGGCTACGCGGCGGCGCGCGAGGCGGTGCGGTCCGGACAGCTTGGGCGGCTGCACACCGTCCGGGCGATGACGTCCGACCAGTCACCTCCACCGGCCGACTATCTCCCGCTCTCCGGCGGCCTCTACCGGGACTGCCTCGTCCACGACTTCGACATACTGCGCTGGGTCACCGGCCGGGAGGTCGTCGAGGTGTACGCGACCGGGTCGGACGCCGGACCCGCGATGTTCCGCGAGGCCCGGGACATCGACACCGCCGCCGCCGTCCTCACCCTCGACGACGGCACCCTCGCCACGGCCACGGCGACCCGGTTGAACGGCGCGGGGTACGACGTGCGCATGGAGCTCGCCGGCGAGCTGGACCAGATCGGCGTCGGCCTGGACGACCGTACGCCGATCACCTCCACGGAACCGGACGGGCCGCCGGCCGCCGACAAGCCGTGGATGGGCTTCCTGGAGCGCTTCGGCCCCGCCTACGAGGCCGAACTCGCCGCTTTCGTGGAGGTCGTCCGCGGCGAACGCTCCAACCCGTGCGACGGCCGTGAGGCCCTGCACGCCCTGCGCATCGCCGAGGCGTGCGAGCTCTCACGGGCCGAACGGCGCATGGTGCGGCTGGCGGAGATTCCCGGCGGACGGGACTGACCGCGGGTCCCTCGGGCGTAGGCAGCCGCACCGAGGGGCGGGCACCCCTTGGGCTCACCAGCGCACGGGGAGGCTGCGCACGCCCCGCATCAGCATGCCGGGCAGCCAGTCGCCGGGCGGACCGTCGAGTGCGAGGTCCGGGCAGCGCTCCAGCAGGGAGCGAAGGGCGACACGGCCTTCCAGGCGGGCCAGCGGCGCGCCCAGGCAGTAGTGGATGCCGTGCCCGAAGGCGAGGTGACCGCGGGTGTCGCGCCGGATGTCGAAGCGGTCCGGCGCCGGATACCGCACCCCGTCGCGGTCGGCGGCGGTGAGGCCGATCATCACCGCGTCGCCCGCTCCGATGACGGTGCCGCCGATGTCGAAGGGCTCGGCGGCATACCGGAACGTCGCGTTCTCCACCGGGCCCTCGTAGCGGAGCGTCTCCTCCACCGCGCCGTCCAGGAGCGTCATGTCGGCGCGCAGGTCGGCCAGTTGGCCGGGGTGGGTGAGCAGCGCGTGGACGCCGCTCGATATGAGGTTGACGGTCGTCTCGTGTCCGGCGACGAGCAGCACGAAGGCCATGCCTCGCAACTCCTGCGGCGAGAGCCGGTCGCCGTCCTCCGCGGTCGTGCGGATGAGACTGCTGAGCAGATCGTCGGCCGGGGCGGAACACCTCTTGTCCTCGATCAAGTCGGTCAGATACGCGGCCAGTTGGACGAAGGCCTCGTACTCACCACTCGCGCTGGTGGGCGCGACCGCTTCGGACGACAGCGCGCGGAACGCTGCCCGGTCGACCTCGGGGACGCCCAGCAACTCGCAGATGACGGTGAGCGGCAGCGGATAGGCGAGCGAGTCCACGAGGTCGGCGCCCCCGCGCGGCAGCATCGCGTCCAGCAGTTCGTCGGTGATCTCCTGGACGCGCGGCCGCAGTGTCTCCACGCGGCGCATGGTGAACTCGCGCGCGATGAGTGCCCGCAGCCGCGTGTGCTGCGGCGGGTCCGCGACCAGCAGGTACTTCCCGATCAGCTCCTCGTCGAGGAACCTGGCCCCGATCTTCTCCCCGTCCTTGGCCAGTCGCGGATCGGCGAGCGCGGCGCGCGCCTCCTCATAGCCGACGACGAGCCAGGTCTCGTGGTGCGCGTCGAGGACCGGCAACCGCACCCGGTGCACCGGTCCGAGCGCCCGCAACTCGGCGTACACCGGATGCGGATCCTCCCTGAACCGCGCCCCGTACTCCCCCAGATCGATCACTTCCGCCATAAGTCTCCCCCTCCACTCCTGCAACGCCCCGGCCGCCCGGCTAGTGCCCGCCCCTTTCCTCCTCCTCGTCGAGCAACCCGGCGTCGTACGTCAACAGGGCGATCTGCACACGGTTGTTGAGGCCGAGCTTGGCCAGAATGCGCGAGACGTGGGTCTTGACGGTGGCGACGCTCATGAAGAGCCCGGTGGCGATCTCGGCGTTCGCCCTGCCCTGCCCGACCGCCACGGCGACCTCGCGCTCGCGGTCGTTCAGCGCGGCGATCCTCGTGCGGGCCCCGGAACGGCGGGTGTCGAGGGAGGATCCGGCGGCGTGGGCCATCAACTGGCGGGTGACGGTGGGCGACAGCACGGGATCGCCGGCCGCGACCCGTCGTACCGCCGCGAGGATCTCCGTCGGCGGGGTGTCCTTCAGAACGAACCCGGCCGCACCCGCGCGCAGCGCCCGGAGTACCTGCTCATCGGCGTGGAAGGTGGTGAGCACGATGATCTGGGGAGCGTCCTCGCGGGCGCGCAACTCCTCGGTGGCGGTGAGTCCGTCCACCTTCGGCATCCGGATGTCCATGAGGACGACGTCCGGCCGACAGCGGTCGACGACCGCCGCCACCTCACTCCCGTCAGCGGCCTCGCCGACGATCTCGATGTCGTCGGCGCCCCCCATCATGAAGGACAGCCCGGCCCTCACCAGCGGATCGTCGTCGACAAGAACCAGTCGGATCACAGTCATGGCCCAACCGTAGTGACGCGGCAGGGCAGTTCAACGCCCGCGACCGCACGACGGCGGAAGGGGGCGTGCCGGTACGTCCACATGCCCGTCGCGTACGTTCGCGTCACCGGACGGCCCTCGTGCTCGCCCGACGTCTGATCCGGCGGCGACGGGTGGGGACTTACCGGCACGCCCCCGCCACACCACCGGCCGGGCGGGCGCCCACCGGCAGGCCCACCCAGCGTCAGGCCGCCCACGGCAACCACGCCCGCACCTCGAACCCCCCACGCCCCACACCCCCGTGCGAAAGCCGCCCACCCGCGAGCGTCGCCCGCTCGGTCAGTCCGATCAGCCCCTGCCCCGATCCGGGAACATGAGGAACCTCCCCCGGCGGCGCCGGATTGTGCACGACCACTGTGAGGCCCTCCCCCTGAACGCCCGAGAGAGACACCGTCACCTCCGCGCCCGGCGCGTGCTTGCGCGCGTTCGTCAGTCCCTCCTGGGCGATCCGGTACGCGGTGCGGCCGACGGACGCGGGGACGGTCGCCGGATCACCGACCCGGTTGTCGAGGGCGACCTTCATGCCCGCCGAGCGGGACTCGGAGACCAGCCCGTCCAGCGCGGCGAGGGTGGGCTGCGGCCGCCCCGCCTCGTCGGAGTCCCCCGTCCGCAGCACCCCGATGATCTCCCGCAGATCCTGCAGGGCCTCGTGCGCGCTCTCCCGGATCACCCCGGCCGCCCGTGCCACAGCCTCGCGGGGCGCGTCCGGCCGGAACTCCAGCGCCCCCGCGTGCACGCTCAGCAGGGTGAGCCGGTGCGCGAGCACGTCGTGCATCTCGCGCGCGATCTCCTCGCGGGCGAGCCGCTGCGCCTGCTCGGCCCGCAGCGCCGCCTCCGTCTCGGCCCGCCGCGCCCGGTCCCGCAGACTCAGCATGAGCTGCCGCTGGGACCGTACGAACATGCCCCAGCCGACCACGCAGCCGCTGAGCAGCACGGTGAGGGCGACGACCCAGCCGTACGGCAGGTCGGGGTCGGGGCGCAGCCAGAAGAAGACGAAGCTCAGCGCGGCGGAGGCGCCGCCGGTCCAGGCCGCGTACTTGAAGGGCCGGTGCACTGCGACCGTGAAGAGGGCGACCAGAACGGCGCCACCGGCGGTGTTCGAGATGAAACCGACGGGGACCATCGCCACCGCGAGGCCGACCGGCCAGCGCCGGCGGAGCCACACGGCAGCACAGGCGAAGGCGCCGATCCACTGGTCGGCGACCTGAAGGACGTGCGGGATGTTCGGGTCGCCGGACGTCGCGTCCGCGCCGAGCAGGCCGATCACGACGGCGATCACAAAGCAGCTGAAGTCCACGGCCCAGTCGCGTGCGGTGCGCCGCGGGCGCCCCTTCCCGTCGACCCGCACCTGACCGAACTCCGTCGCGACCGCCGACGGCAGCAACCAGGGCCGCCCCGGCAGCCACCGCGCCCCGGCCGGGGCCTCACCGACGCCCAGGTTCCCCGACACCGCCGTACCCACACTGGCGCCCAGGCCTTCGGACACCCCCGCGCTCGACCCGCCGGAGGCTCCGGACACGGCCGCCGCCGACCCGGCGGGCGCCCGCGTCTGCGGCGCCGCCGCCGATCGGGAAAGATCTCCTGGCGCACGCGCCGGACCGTCACCACTCATGGTCGACAAATCTACGCAGCCATGCCTCCGCCCACCTCCCAGCGACCGGGATCACCGACCAAAGTCGTACCGCTTCAGACTTTGGTCCCGCGCCCGCCCGCGCGGCCCGCACTTAGGTCGGGCATGCCTCGCCCCGCGGCCGATGAGCTCGGGGGGTCCGCGGGGCGAGGATCTTCTCCATGAAGCAGTTTCTGGAGGTTCTCGGCTTTGTCGCCCTGGTCCAGGGCGCTCTGGGCCTGTTGCACACGATCACCGGCTGGCCACGGGGGTGGGGCCTCGTGCAGCGGCTCGGTGTTTTCGACGGTTCCGAGATCTACGTGAGTGTCACTCTGCTCGTGCTGTCGTTCGCGCTGTTCGCCGCCGCGGAGAGCCGGAAGCCCGGCTGAGCACCGACCGGACCTCCGGCGAGGGCGAACCGGATCACCCGGGCCATCCGGGTCATCCGGGTCATCCGGGTCATCCGGGTCATCCGGGTCACCCCGGATCGTCCTCGGTTCAGCAGTTGTAGTTGATCAGCCTGAACGTGACGTAGTGGTCCGCGGTGTAGTAGTCCTCGTTCGTCTTGTTGCCGGTGACGACGCGGCGGGCACCGCGTGTCGAGGAGCCGGGCGTGACGACCGTGTACTCGTGGTAGTAGCCGGTGGACTGCGAGGGCAGGATGCCTTCCCGGTTCTGGAAGACGGCTCCGTCCTGCGAGTACGGGAAGGGTCCTCCCGAGTCGATCAGGCGGAGCGTGGTGTAGGCCTGCGACGGCAGCGCTCCGTAGCAGACGCTGCCCACGGCGGTGGCCGCCGCGTCGGCCGGTACCGCGGCGGCACCGCCGACCAGCAGGGCGGACATGAGGGCGACGACCGCGCCCTTGCGGGTGGTGCGTGGGGGGAATCTCATGGACCTAGGATGACGCGCGTAGACCTAGGCATGTCAAGGACACGTCAAGTAATTTCTCCCGCCGAGTCCGATGAGTTTTCCGGGAGTTAACTTCGCCATCGGCGTCCCCATCGAGGTCGTCGGCCTGTGCGACCCGCTCCGCGAACCAAGCCCGCCAACCAGCCTCCCTCTACGGCGTGTTCGCCTTCCTTGGCAGCGCGGGCGGCCATTCAATAGGGACTGATCCGTTGGCCGCCCTCTCGTTCCGGAGCATGCCCTCCGGGCTCGCCTCACGTTCAAGGAGCACAACCGCATGTCAGAGCTGCCGGAGCGGGATGTCACCGGGCACCTCGGCTCACAGCCACTCGGACCCGGACGAAGCAACGACGCGTCGGAGCAGCGTCTCGCGGGCGCAGGACTCCCGCGGTCACCCGAGGAGCCGGCTGACGGGCTGTCGCCGGCCGCTTCCCCCCGCTGGGCGTTCTCAGGACGCCGGAACTGGATCCTGGCCGCGGCGGTCGGCGCGGCAGTCGGCGTCATCGTCGCGGGGGTGGCCAGAACGACCGGCGGGGGCCCCGACAGCTCCAGCAGTCGGGCGGAAGCCCCCGCCGAAGGACTCCCAGGGTCCGACAGCGGGGACAGCGGAGTCGGCAGCCAGTCGCCGCGACCGGGAGTTCCGGACGCGGCGTTGGTGACGCCTCCCTCCGCCGTCCCCACTTCGTCACCGGGCAATAACGCCCAGGACTCGCCCCGGCCGAGCGAGGCCGCCGCCTCGGCCAAGTCCGGCGCGTCGCCGACATCGGACGGTTCCGGACCGGGCGGCGGCGATGACAGCGGCTCGGCCTCGGGGAATGGCGTCGCTCTGGTCGTCGAGGCCGCGGGCAAGTGTCTGACCGGCTCGGGACCGGGATCGGAACTCGTGGCCTCCGCCTGCGACGGTTCGGCAGGCCAGTCCTGGAGTCCCGGAGCCGCCGGAAGCCTGCGGCAGGGCGGCCTCTGCGCGACCGTCACCGGAGCCGAGGACCGGACCCCGGTCGTCCTGTCCACCTGCGATCAGTCCTCCGCCCAGCGAATCGCCCTCTCCGGCAAGGCGTTGGTCTCCGGGCCGGACAGCAAATGCCTGGACCTCTTCGGCGGCGCGAGCGGCACCCGGGTAGTGCTCTGGGAATGCAACGGCCGTGACAACCAACGCTGGAGTGCCGCCTGACCACTTCACGTCCGAGGACGACTTCTCCGGGCATCAGCCCGCCGCCCGGCGTCCCCATCCGGTCCCTGCGAGTACCAGGGCGCCGCCCAGCAGACCCAGCGCGCCGAGGCGTTCGCCGCCGAGGGCGATTCCCGCCGCGGCGGCCCACAGCGGCTCGGTGCCGAGCAGCAGGCTGACCCGGGACGGCGAGGTCCGGCGTACGGCCCACATCTGCACGAAGAAGGCGAAGAGGGTGCAGAACACGGAGAGGAACAGCAGCCCCGCCCACTCCCGCGCGCCGAAGTCGGTCGCCGCGTGCCACGGTGTGCTGCCGGACCCTCCCGCGAACACCGCGAGCACTGCGAACACCGCGACGGCGGAGCCCAGTTGGACGGTGGTGAGCGGGAGTGCGTCCGCGCCCCGGACGGACTTGACGCGTGACATGGCGAGCACGTGAACGGTGCGGGCGAGGGCCGCGAGCAGCATCAGCAGGTCGCCGGACGAGAGGCTGGTGAAGCCGCCGCTCTGGGTGAGCAGGACGACGCCGAGCACGGAGATCCCGGCCGCGGCGAGGAAGGCCCGGGGCGGCCGGACGCGGGTCACGGCCGCCTCGGCGAGCGGCGTGAAGACCATGGTGAGGCTGATGATGAGGCCCGCGTTGGTCGCCGAGGTGTGGACGACGCCGTACGTCTCCAGCAGGAAGATCCCGCTCAGGATCAGTCCGAGCAGGGCGGCGCCCCGCCACTGCGCGGCGGTCAGGGCCCGGAGCGAACGCCGCCCGGCGACCACCAGCACCGGCAGCACGACGGCGAAACGCAGCACCAGCACGGCGATCACCGTCCGCGCGGTGGTGATGTCCTTGGCCGCGAGATAGCTGGCGCCCCAGACGACCGCCACGAACAGCACGGGCAGGTCGGTGAGCCAGGCTCGGCGGGGCACGAGCGCGCCGGGTAGGGCGATCGACGTCATGGCAGCGGTCTCCGGCGGACTTCGGCGGTCTTCGGAAGACCGGCGGGCGTGGAGACGTCGGCGGCTCCCACAGGGAACGATCACCGTACCGGCGCAGGTGCGTGAGGGCTACACCGTTCTGGGTGGCGGACGGTGGCGGACGAGAGACGGGTTCCCGGCCTGCCCCCCGGGGTCGGTAGCCGCCAAACGCGTCGTCTGTTTACCGCCAGCAACCGGGCGCCGCGTCCGGTGGGATGGATCCATGAGTTCACGAGAGAACATGACCGGCGCGGCGGCCCTGGTGACCGGTGGCAGCCGGGGCATCGGAGCCGCGACAGCCCTGCGGCTCGCCCAGGAGGGCGCCGATGTGGCCATCACCTATGTACGGGAGAAGGAGGCCGCCGAGGAGGTCGTACGGCGGATCGAGGCGCTCGGCAGGCGTGGTCTCGCTCTGCGGGCGGACTCGGCGGACCCCGCGGAGGCCGTCGAGTCGGTGCGCAGGACCGCCGAGGTGTTCGGACGGCTGGACGTGCTGGTCAACAACGTGGGCGTCGGGCTGCTGGGTCCGCTGGACTCGCTGTCCCTCGCGGACGTCGACCGGGTCCTTTCCGTCAACGTCCGCGGGGTGTTCCTGGCCTCCCAGGCCGCGGCGGCACGCATGGAGCGTGGAGGCCGGATCGTCACCATCGGCACGTGCATGAGCCAGCGGGTACCAGGGCCGGGCGGGACCCTGTACGCGATGAGCAAGTCGGCGCTGATCGGCCTGACGAAGGCGCTCGCACGAGAGCTTGGTGATCGTGGGATCACAGCGAACATCGTGCACCCCGGCCCGATCGACACCGATATGAACCCGGCCGACGGGCCGTACGCGGCGAGCCAGGCGGCGATGACCGCCCTGGGGCGTTTCGGTGCGGCGGCGGAGGTGGCGTCGATGATCGCGTATCTGGCGGGAGCCGAGGGCACGTACGTCACGGGGGCGGAGTTCTCCGTGGACGGGGGGCACGCGGCGTAGGTGCGGGGTTTTCTCGCCCCCTCCGCCCCTTCCCGTCCCGTATCTGAGGGCTGCGCCCCCAGACCCCCCTTTCGCGCTTCGCGCTCGTCCTCAAACGTCGGACGGGCTGAAAGCTGGAGGCACCCCCGTCAGCCGCCCAGCTCCTGGTGGCGGGCCGCCAGTCGTGCGGTGCCCTCCTCCGTCAGGGAGCCGAAGAGCCGCAGGCGCGAGATCCCGCCGTCCGGGAAGATGTCCACGCGCGCGTGGGTGCCCACCGCGGCGGTGTCGAGGACGAAGCGGTGGTTCGTGTCGGGCTGGAGGCGGGTACGGGGCAGGATCTCCCGCCACTCCCCGTCCTCGCCGTCCTTCACCGACACCGCCGCCCAGCCCGCGCTGTTGCCCTTCAGGTAGGCCGTGTCGATCTCGATCGCGCGGATCCGGGACTGGCCGGCCAGCTGGTAGCTGATCCAGTCGTTGCCATGGTCACGGCGGCGACGGGTCTCCCAGCCGTCGTCCATCTTGCGGGAGCGGCCCGGCTGGATGGTGTTCGAGGCAGGCGAATAGAAGAGGTTCGAGGCGCTCTCGGCGTGGCCGCCGTTCTCCAGCGCGACGACGTCGAAGGTGCCGAGCACGGACAGCCACCTGGGGTCCGGTACGACCTCGCCGTGGACGCGCAGGCGCGCGATGCCGCCGTCGGGGTGCTGGTTGACGCGCAGGTGGGTGAAGCGCTGCTCCACCGACACCGCGAACCCGTTGGCCGCGTGGCCGCCGACCGCCGTGCGCGGGACGAGCGTCGTCCACTTCACGTCGTCCGCCAACAGGTCCTCGGGGGAGGGTGAGCCGGGGACGGACGCGCCCTCGACCGACACCGCCTGCGGGTAGTTCCCGCGGAAGTGTGCCGTGTCGACGACGATGCCGCGGACGACGCCGGGCGCGCCCAGGCGGACGAGGGCCCAGTCGTGGTCCTCGGCGGTCGGCCACGGGTGCTCGGCGGAGGCACCGCGCCGGCGGCGGGTCTCCCAGCCGTCCATGACCTTGCCCTTGTGACCGAAGTGCTCGGGGTCGAACTCGGCGGGACCTGGCACCAGAAGGTTCTCTCGCTGGGCGAAGAACTCGTCGTTGGCGGCGATGACACCGGCGCCGAGCTGCCGGTCGGCGAGGTTGGCGTACTGGGTGAAGGGGAAGTCGGCGGTGCGGTAGTCCGCGTACGGGTCGCCGCCTCCGTAGGGGTTCGCGTCGCCGGTGAAACGGGCGGATGGCTGCTGCGCCGTCACGATGATCAGGTCTGCCTTTCGGGGTCGGCCGCTGCGGGTGCGGTGCGGGTGCGTAGTGGTGCGGGTGCGTGCTGGTGCCGCTAGGGGTGGCGGGTCAGCAGGAGTCCCGTCGGCTCGGTGAACTCGCCGTCGGCCACGATGCGTTTGCCCCGCAGCCAGGTGGACCTGACGACACCGCTGAGAGTCCTGCCCGCGTACGCCGTGACGCGGTTGCGGTGCTGGAGCGCGGCCGGGTCGACGGTGAAGGTCTCGTCCGGTGCGAGGACGGCGAAGTCGGCGTCGTGGCCGGCCGCGATGGCACCCTTGCGGTCGCCGAGGCCGGCGAGCTCCGCCGTACGCGTCGACATCCAGCGCACCACGTCCTCCAGGCCGTACCCGCGCGCGCGGGCCTCCGTCCAGACCGCGGACAGACTCAACTGGAGGCCGGAGATGCCGCCCCAGGCGGTCGCGAAGTCGTCGGTCTTCAGATCGGCGGTGGAGGGCGAGTGGTCGGTGACCACGCAGTCGATGGTGCCGTCGGCGAGGGCCTGCCACAGCAGGTCCTGGTTGGCCGCCTCCCGGATGGGCGGGCAGCACTTGAACTCGCTGGCGCCGTCCGGGACTTCCTCGGCGGTGAGTGTGAGGTAGTGGGGACAGGTCTCGACCGTGAGCCGTACGCCCCGCGCCTTCGCCGCGGCGATCATCGGCAGCGCGTCGCTCGACGACAGGTGCAGCACGTGCACGCGCGCGTTGAGGCGTTGCGCCTGGGCGATGAGGTTCGCGATGGCGGTGTCCTCGGCGTCACGGGGGCGTGAGGCGAGGAAGTCGGCGTACTTCCGGCCGCCCCGCTGCGGCGCGGCGGCGAGGTGGTGCGGGTCCTCGGCGTGGGCGATCAACAGGCCGCCGAAGCCGGCGATCTCGGCCAGTGAGTGGGCTAGTTGCTCCTGATCGAGCTCCGGGAACTCGTCGACGCCCGACGGCGACAGGAAGGCCTTGAAGCCGAACACGCCCGCGTCGTGCAACGGCCGCAGGTCCTTGACGTTGTCGGGCAGCGCGCCGCCCCAGAACCCGACGTCGATGTGCGCGTTGGCGCGGGCGACGTCCTTCTTCGTACGGAGGTTGTCGACCGTCGTCGTCGGGGGGAGGGAGTTGAGCGGCATGTCGATCAGGGTGGTGATGCCGCCGGCGGCCGCCGCGCGCGTGGCCGTCCAGAAGCCCTCCCACTCCGTGCGCCCGGGATCATTGACATGCACATGGGTGTCGACGAGGCCGGGCAGCAGGACGTCGTCGCCGAAGTCCTCGACACGGGCACCGTCCGGGGCCTCCGCGTCGTGCGCGAGTACGGCCGTGATCTTTCCCCCGGAGACCGCGACCGAGGCGGCGCGCGTCCCTTCGGGAGTGATGACTCGTGTCGAGCGCAGCACCAGTTCGACGTCGGACACCCGGACCCCTCTCTCTGCCCTGTTGACTCCCGACGCGGCTGTTTACTTCCGCGTAACGAAATTCAACGTTCTGTTGAAAGAGTCTTCACTTCGACCCACGCGCCGTCAAGGGCACATCGCCCCACTCCGGCCTCCTCGCACCCACTCTGGACGTTTCCACAAAGTGGAATTAGAATTCCGCCCAGCAGAACGTAACTATGCACCACCAGGGAGTCGACCGACTGCCCGGTAGGCTGCATCACTGTCTGCCAGCCCCGAAAGGACCACGCCCGTGCCGTCGTCCAGCGCCAGCACCACCGACGCCGCCAAGTCATCCTCGCCGAGCGGTGGTGTCCAGTCTCTCGAGCGCGCCTTCGATCTGCTCGAGCGGATGGCGGACGCCGGGGGCGAGGTCGGGCTGAGCGAGCTCGCCGCGAGCAGCGGACTGCCGCTGCCCACCATCCACCGCCTGATGCGCACGCTGGTGTCCTGCGGCTACGTGCGCCAGCAGCCCAACCGACGGTACGCCCTCGGTCCCCGCCTGATCCGGCTCGGCGAATCCGCCGCCCGGCTGCTGGGCACCTGGGCCCGCCCCTACCTGGCCCGGCTGGTCGAGGAGACCGGCGAGACCGCGAACATGGCACTGCTCGACGGGGACGAGATCGTCTACGTCGCCCAGGTGCCGTCCAAGCACTCGATGCGCATGTTCACCGAGGTGGGCCGCCGCGTGCTGCCGCACTCCACGGGCGTGGGCAAGGCTCTGCTCGCGCACACTCCCGCCGACGAGGTGCGCTCGCTCCTCGCCCGTACCGGTATGCCCGCCGCGACGGAGAAGACCATCACCACGCCGGACGGTTTCCTGACCGCACTCGAGGAGGTGCGCAGGCTCGGCTACGCGATCGACGACAACGAGCAGGAGATCGGGGTCCGCTGCCTCGCCGTCTCCGTGCCCAACTCCCCCACCGCCGCCGCCATTTCGATCTCCGGCCCGGCGGGCCGGGTCACCGAGGCGGCCACCGAGAGGATCGTCCCCGTGCTGCAACAGGTCGCGGTGGAACTGTCGGCCGCACTGGCGAGTTCGGGCCCGCAGGCCTGACCGGACATCAGGCCGACGCGACGAAGTCCCCCGCCACGGCGTGGCGCAGCGCGCGGCGCTCGCGCCTGGGAAACACCGGCGCCGGGACTGTCAGGACCGGGCAGCGGGCATGCCCCAGGACCCGTCGGCGGACGGCCGCCCGCCGCATGCCGATACGGGTGGCGGCGCGGGCGCCGAGGACGAGCAGGTCGGCCGGGTCAGGGGCCAGTGCGCACAGCGCCCGGTCCGGGCGGTCGCGGATCAGCCGTCGGCGGACGGTGACTCCCGAGGGCGTACCGCCGAACGCCTGGTCGAAGGCCCGGTCGAGCCGGGCACGGGCCTCGCTTTCGCAGGCGGCGGCCCAGGCGCTGTCCGGGTTCCTGGCGTGCAGGACCTCGCCCTCGGGCGGCTCCCAGGCCAGGACGGCGACGAGCGTACGACCGCTCTCGCGGGCCGTGTGGGCGGCGGCCCGGAGTGCGGCGAGACTCGCGAGCGAGCCGCTGACCCCGACGACGACGCGCCCATCGCCGGCACCGGCGCTCCCGGCGGCCATCAGTGCTCGCCCCCTCGCCTCAGCGCTCTGACCAGCAGGCCTCGCGTCCAGACCCGCAGGGGCAGGCCGGGCATGCCCTCCTCCTGGCGGCGTTGCAGCTCGCGCTCGAGGCGGTCGGTGACGTCGACGGGTTCTCTCCCATGGACCCCGTAGACCCCGTGGACTCGGGTGTTCCCGGTTTTCATCACTCTGCTCCCCTTCCCAGACCAATCAGCCAGGCCGAATTCGCTGCCCTCGTGAAGTCTGTATGCTGATTGGCCTGCCCTACAGGGCCAATACGAGGGAGTTGGCATGGCGAACGGACAGGTGGTCCACTCCGTGGACAGGACGTTGGGCAGCCGTCAGCTGGCGGGGCTGCTGACCAGCGCGCCCCACACCGAGGGGCGCCCCGGCTATCGCGCACTCGCGGACGGCGTACGCAAGCTGCTCCTCGACGGCCGGATCGCGCTGCACATCCGGCTGCCCGCCGAGCGTGAGCTGGCCTCGGCACTGGGGATCAGCCGGGCCACGGTGACAGCGGCGTACGACCTGCTTCGCGAGAGCGGGTTCGCGCACAGCCGACGGGGCGCCGGCACCTGGACGGAGCTGCCCGAGGGGCACCGCCCGACCAACGTGGCCTGGCTGCCGGCCGAGGACGGCGTGATCAACCTGGCCTTCGCGGCACCGGGGGCGCCCGAGGCCGAGCTCGCGGAGGCGGTCGCCGCGGCGGGCACGATGCTGGCCCGGCACGCGCCGACCCCGGGCTATCACCCCTACGGAATCCCGGAGTTGAGGGCCGCGGTCGCCGAGCGGTTCACCCGGCGCGGGCTGCCGACGCTGCCCGACCAGATCCTCATCACGGCCGGGGCGCAGCAGGCCCTGTCCCTGACACTGGGTCTGCTCGGGCGGCCCGGCGACCGGGTGCTGGTCGAGAACCCCTCCTATCCGAACGCCCTCGACGCGATCCGCCGCGCCGGGCTGCGGACAACTCCCGTACCTGTCACGGAGGCCGGCTGGGACTCGGGCCTGATCGACTGCGCGCTGCGGCAGGCGGCGCCCCGGATCGCCTATCTGATCCCCGACTTCCACAACCCGACGGGGCGTCTGATGCCGCCCGAACAGCGCGTGGCCGTATTGGAGTCGGCGCGGGCGACGGGCACCTGGCTGTTGATCGACGAGACGATGTCGGAGATCGCGCTGGACGTTCCGGCGCCCGCGCCCTTCGCGTCACTCGCGCCGCGCGGGATGGCCGAACAGATCGTGACCGTGGGCTCGTTGAGCAAGACGCACTGGGGCGGGCTGCGGGTCGGCTGGGTGCGGGCGGGTTCCCGGCTGATCACGGAGCTGGCGACGGCCCGGGTCCCCACCGACATGGGCGGCCCGGTTCTCGACCAGTTGGTCGCGCTCGGTCTGCTGGCGCGCACCGACGACGTACTGCGTGAGCGGCTGCCCCGGTTGCGGGCCCAGCGGGACGCGCTCGCCGAGTCGCTGAGCCGTCATCTCCCTGACTGGCGCTGGCAGTTGCCGTCCGGTGGACTGACCCTGTGGATCGACCTGGGCCGTCCTGTCGCTTCGGCGCTGGCTCGCGCGGCGGCGGCCCAGGGGGTACGCATCGAGGGCGGCGCCCGCTTCGGCGCCGATCCCGGCACACACGAACAGCGGTTGCGCTTCCCCTACGTGCTGTCGCCGGAGATCCTCGACGACGCCGTTCGCCGGGTGGCGACCGCTCTGGACGTGGGGCTCGACTCGGCACACCTCGACAACGGCCGGCCGCACTGGGTGGCGTGAGCGCCGACCCGGCTCAGCTCAGCGGCGCGGGAGTTCGAGTGCCGACCCGGCTCAGCGGCGCGGGGGTTGGCCGAACAGCTCCACCGCGCTGCGGACCTCCGCGAGGCTCGCGGCCAGCGCGCTGACCGAACCGATCGAGCTCGCGACCAGCAGCAGGGAGCGACGCAGGCGCGGGATCTCGGGGATGCCGCTGACCGCCATCGCGGCAAGTGCCGCGAGCTCGTCCTCCGCGATGCCCCGGTCCGGGAACTCGACCGGGTGCGCGGCGAGTTGACGGCGCAGCCGAGCGACGGCGGTACTCAGCTCCGCCACTCTCGGGTCCTCGTCCCTGCCGGTCACTGGCCTCTGCCCCAAGCTCCGCAACACAGCTCTACCCCCTCGCACGTCCTCGTGCCCGCGTCCCTCGTACATCGCTCCGACGCCCCCGTGGCGATGGTCGGGCGCCGAGGGACGCGGGCAAGTAAACGCCACCCGACGCGGTGGGCGCCACTCTGTGGACTGAAATTCAGTCCAGAAAAACCGGACGGCCTCCCCGACCCGGCCGGAGCGCGACCCGGCCGGTTCGGGTATGCAGGGGACATGACGGAGAGCAAAGACCAGGTGGCCGGGCTGCTCCTGGCGGCGGGCGGCGGGCGGCGCCTCGGAGGGCGCCCGAAGGCGCTCCTGCCCCATCGGGGGCGACCGCTTGTCGAACACGCGGCCGGAGTGTTGCGTGCGGGCGGCTGCACCCGCGTCCATGTGGTCCTGGGGGCCCAGGCCGAGGTCGTACGGGAGCGGACGTCACTGCCCGGCTGCGTGCTGGTCGACAACCCGGAGTGGGAGGAGGGCATGGGCTCCTCGCTGCGCGCGGGGCTCGCCTCGCTGGCGGGCACGGGGGTGCGGGCCGTGCTGGTGTCGCTCGTCGACCAGCCGGGGATCGGCCCCGAGGCGGTGGGCCGGGTGCTAGCCGCGTATCAGGATGCGGGGTCGCTGGTTTCGGCCGCCTATGAGGGGGTGCGCGGTCATCCCGTTCTGTTCGGCGCCGCCCACTGGACGGCCATCGCCGCGACTGCGACCGGGGATCGAGGGGCACGCGCCTACCTGAGGGAACACGAGGAGGTGATCACGCTCGTCGAGTGCGGCGACATCGCGCGGCCGTACGACATCGACACGGAACAGGACCTGGTCCACCTTGAGTGAACGGGGTGGCACTGAGCGCCAGCTTTCCTCGACTCAGAGAATCTCGACATCAACAAACCATTGAACTTCCACCATGAGGAAACTAGTATCCACTGTTCAGAAGCGCCCTCCTGCTCCGCGGGCGCCCGCAGCCGTACTCGGATTGACTGGCACCCGGTGCCACGCCCGCTGAAGGAAGTGACAGCTCATGTCCGCACCAGCGCCGTCCCCGCTGGCCATCGTCGACGCCGAGCCCCTGCCCCGGCAGGAGGAGGTCCTCACCGACGCGGCCCTCGCCTTCGTGGCCGAGCTGCACCGGTTGTTCACGCCCCGGCGTGACGAGCTCCTCACCCGCCGCGCCGAGCGCCGCGCCGAGATCGCCCGCACCTCCACACTCGACTTCCTCCCGGAGACCGCCGCCGTCCGCGCGGACGACTCCTGGAAGGTGGCCCCCTCCCCCGCGGCGCTGAACGACCGCCGCGTCGAGATCACCGGCCCCACCGACCGCAAGATGACCATCAACGCCCTGAACTCCGGTGCCAGGGTCTGGCTCGCCGACTTCGAGGACGCCTCGGCGCCCACCTGGGAGAACGTGGTCCTCGGACAGGTCAACCTGGCCGACGCCTACACCCGGAACATCGACTTCACGGACGAGCGCACCGGGAAGTCGTACGCGCTCAAGGAGGCCGGTGAACTCGCGACCGTCGTCATGCGGCCACGCGGCTGGCATCTCAACGAGCGACACCTCGTCGACGCCGACGGCACTCCCGTCCCCGGCGCGCTCGTCGACTTCGGCCTCTACTTCTTCCACAACGCGCAGCGGCTGCTCGACCTCGGCAAGGGTCCGTACTTCTACCTTCCGAAGACGGAGTCGTACCTGGAGGCGCGGCTGTGGAACGACGTCTTCGTGTTCGCGCAGGACTACGTCGGCATCCCGCAGGGCACGGTCCGCGCGACCGTCCTGATCGAGACGATCACGGCCGCGTACGAGATGGAGGAGATCCTCTACGAACTCCGCGACCACGCCTCCGGGTTGAACGCCGGCCGCTGGGACTACCTGTTCTCCATCGTCAAGAACTTCCGTGACGGCGGGGAGAAGTTCGTGCTGCCGGACCGCAACGCGGTGACGATGACCGCTCCCTTCATGCGCGCGTACACCGAACTCCTCGTCCGCACCTGCCACAAGCGGGGCGCGCACGCGATCGGCGGCATGGCGGCGTTCATCCCCTCGCGGCGCGACGAAGAGGTCAACAAGGTCGCCTTCGAGAAGGTCAAGGCGGACAAGGACCGCGAGGCGGGCGACGGTTTCGACGGCTCATGGGTCGCCCACCCGGACCTCGTCCCGATCGCCATGGCCTCCTTCGACGCGGTCCTCGGCGACCGGCCCAACCAGAAGGACCGGCTGCGCGAGGACGTCTCGGTGGCGGCCGGTGACCTGATCGCCGTCGACTCCCTCGACGCCAGGCCGACGTACGACGGCCTGGTCAACGCGGTCCAGGTCGGCATCCGTTACATCGAGGCCTGGCTCCGCGGCCTCGGCGCGGTCGCCATCTTCAACCTCATGGAGGACGCGGCCACCGCCGAGATCTCCCGGTCGCAGATCTGGCAGTGGATCAACGCGGGTGTCGTGTTCGAGCACGACGGAAAGACCGTGACGGCGACTCCGGAGCTGGCGCGCGAGATCGCCGCCGAGGAGCTAGCGAACCTTCGCGCCGAGCTCGGCGAGGAGACCTTCGCGGCGGGCAACTGGCAGCAGGCGCACGACCTGCTGCTCAAGGTCGCCCTTGACCAGGACTACGCGGACTTCCTGACGCTGCCCGCGTACGAGCAGCTGCGCGGCTGACGCTCACCGCTCCGAGTGGCCCAGGGTCTTCTCCGGGGCCACTCGGTCGCGTACGAGACGCTTGACGGCCGTCGGCTCCGGGAACCCCTGCTCGCGGCGGTCCCAGACGACCTCGTCGTCGACACGTACGACGAACACACCGCCGGTGCCGGGCTTGAGGGCGAGTTCCGTCAGCTCGGTCTCGAAGGTGGTGAGGAGTTCCTGGGCGAGCCAGGAGGCGCGGGGCAGCCAGCGGCACTGGGTGCAGTACTCGATCTGGACGCGATGGGCGTCCGCGCCCGCGCTCCCCGCCGGGTTGCCTGTGTTCTCTGTGTTCTCTGGGGGCATCGTGGTCATTCGAGGTGTACCGACCAATCCTGTTCCGCCGCCGGTTTGCCGTGCAGGTCGGGGACCTGTTTGAGCCAGTCCGGCCGGTCTCGCCGGGTCTTCGCCGCGCGGTCCGCGTCCTCCGTGGCGAGTTGTTCCCTGGTGGGGAAGTCCGTGGGCAGCCACAGTGCCGAGGCCCGCACGCGGGCGAGGAGATAGCGGACGTACACGTCACGCACCTCGTCCGGGGTCGCGAAACCCGGCTCGTCGGCGAGCCAGGCGTCGGGCACCTCCGCCGTGATCCCGCGCAGCAGCTCCTCGGTCACGAGGGGCGCGAGCGCCGCGTCCGCCGCGCGGGTGTCCGGGGTGCAGCCGCCGAGAGCGTGGCGCTTGAAGTCGTACGCCTTCTCCGGCGCCGAGGTGTCCCAGCGGTGGTGGAAGACGAGAGCCGCGCCGTGGTCGATCAGCCACAGGCGCGGGGGCGCGACGCCGAGCGTGGGCCAGATCATCAGGTTCGAACTGTGCACCGTGCGGTCGACGTTGACGGTGAGGGCGTCCAGCCAGATCACCTTGCCCGCCTCCAGCGGGTCCACGGCGAACGTCCTGGCGATCTCCGGGGTGAAGTCCTTCGCGCCCGACAGGTAGTCCATGCCGAGGTTGAGCCCGGCGCTGGCGCGCAGCAGGTCCTGGACCTCCTGGTGGGGCTCGTGCGCGGCCACTTCCGGGTCGAAGTGCACGAGGACCAGCTCGGGGAACCGCAGCCCGAGGGCGCGCGCCAGTTCTCCTACGATCACCTCGGCGACCAGCGCCTTCGTGCCCTGCGCGGAGCCCGTGAACTTGACGACGTAGGTGCCGAGGTCGTCGGCCTCGACCAGGCCGGGCAGTGAGCCGCCTTCGCGCAGGGGCGTGAGGTAGCGGGTCGCGGAGACCTCGTTCAGCATGCGCCCCGACTCCCCGGCTCTCCCGACATGAGATGAGCATCGTAACCGAGCGTGATACGCCCCCCGTGGGACGTCCCCCGAGCCGGATCGCCCGGAGATCCACGCACAGTATGAACAGAACTGCCAGGTCAATGGTGTGTGAGCTCGCTCGTTCCTAGCATCGCAGCACTCGGCGCGACGGTGCGCCGCTGAATCCAGGAGCGTCGCCTTGCACAGCTCACGCCGGAACAGCCTCTTCCCCTGGCAGAACAGGGCCCTTCCACGGCCTGCGCGGGCCGGCGTGCGGCGGGGCCTGGCGGTGGCTGCCGGTGTCGCGGGCCTCCTCGTCGGGTCGCTGGGCGGTGGCGGCACCGCCCAGGCCGTCCAGGCGCGGCCCGAACCGGTCGCCTGTCCGGCGAACGTGGGCGACAAGGCCACCTGCTACACCGGCCAGGACCGCAACGGGGCCTACTACGCGATCGCCGTTCCCAAGCGGTGGAACGGTTCACTGGTGGTGCACGCCCACGGCGGTCCCGACCTGGGCGAGGGGTCGGATCCCGGGCGGAGCGTCGGTGACCTGGACCGCTGGTCGGTGATGGTGGACCAGGGCTACGCGTGGGCAGGTTCGTCCTACCGGCGGGGTGGTTACGGGACCCGGATGGCGGCCGCCGACACGGAGAACGTGCGCCGGCTGTTCGTCGACGAGTTCGGCAGGCCGAAGCGGACCTATGTGCACGGTCAGTCGTGGGGCGGGAACGTGGCCGCCAAGGTCGTGGAGGTCTACGGCAAGAAGCACGGCCCGTACGACGGCGCGCTGCTCACCAACGGAGTCATGGCCGGCGGCTCCCGTGGCTACGACTACCGTGTCGACCTTCGCGTCGTGTACCAGTACTACTGCCAGAACCTGCCGCGTCCCAGCGAGCCGCAGTACCCGCTGTGGCAGGGGCTGCGGCCCTCGTCGACCCTGACGTCGGCGGGTCTCAAGGCCCGTCTGGAGGAGTGCACGGGGGTCGCCTCCGCCCCGGAGGCGCGCACCGCGGCGCAGCAGCGCGACCTCGACGACATCCTGGCGGTCACGGGCATCCCGGAGCGGACGCTGGAGTCGCACCTGCGTTTCTCCGTGTTCACCTTCCGCGACATCGTGCACAACCGGCTCGGCGACCGGAATCCCTTCTCCAACGTCGGGGTGCGGTACTCCGGTTCGCACGACGACGCGGCGCTGAACGCGGGCGTCGAGCGCTTCTCCGCGGACCCCGCCGCCCGACGTGACCTGGGCTACGACAGCGACCTCACGGGGCAGGTGTCGATCCCCGTCCTCACCATGCACGCCATCGACGACCCCACCGCGTTCGTCGAGCACGAGGCCGCCTACCTGGCGAGCCTCAGGGGCGCCCACCGCGAGCAGAACCTCGTGCAGACCTTCACCACGGAGACCGAGCACAGCGAGCTGAGCAACGCCGAGTACGCCAACTCCATCACCTCGCTCGCCACTTGGGTGCGTACCGGGAAGAAGCCCACACCTCGGTCCATCGCGGCGTCGTGTGCCGCGTTCGACCGCGCCTACGGCACGGGGTGCTTCTACGACCCCGGCTTCCACCCGTCGCCGTACGCCTCTCGTGTCCTGCCGCGGCCGGGCAGGCTGTCGTGGCCGGCCATGACCGCCTCCCAGGAGAGGTCCTGGAGCCGGATCGACGGGGTGGGAATCGCCCCATGAGTGCGGCCCCCGCCGCGCCACGCCGTGCGGGTCAGTGCAGCCGGGCCCCGGCCAGCGGATTCGGCAGCGGCACGTATCTGGCGTCCGCGCCGTCCGCTCCTGTCCAGCGCAGCAGGAGATTCGTCTTGCCGGGGAGCGAGGGCGAGGAGAGCAACTCCGCGATTTCGGGGAGGTCGTGGCGGGCCAGTTCGGTGCGTACGGCGGGCCACGGGTCCCAGCCCGGGTGCTGCTCCGCGAGGAGGGCCGCGAGTTCGGTGATGTTGTTGACGACCAGGCAGTAGACGAGCCGCTCCCACCCGGCGGCCCGGTCCACGTCCTCCAGGAGCTTCACCCCCTCCGCGTCCCGGAAGAGTGCCTGCACGGGCGTGCCGTCTGCGTCCACCGCCAGCACCGTGTTCTGCAGGTGCGCCTCGACCACGACACCGTGGCGCGCGAACACCTCCAGCACCGGGGGCACGACCTCGCGCAGGTACGCCGCCCACCAGGCGGCGGGGTCGGTGAGGTGGTCGAGGGGGCTGCCGTCGAAGCCTTCCACGAGGGCGGCCGCGAGAAGCGGGGTCGCCCCGGGGACGACGTGGGCGCGCAGTCCGTCGCGGACCATGACGGCGAGTTCCTCGAAGGCGAAGTCGGCGGTGCGGTAGCCGCGGTCGCTCAGCCAGGCGGCGGGGCCGGGGAGGGCCGCGAAGGCCGTGGCGGTCGCCTCGTCCGTGCGGCGCAGTCTCAGCAGGTCGTGTCGCCACAGTCGGCGGATGTCGTTGGTGATGCGCACGTCGAGGCTGAACTTGAGGAAGAGGTCGTCCACGGGGTCGTACAACGTGCGGATCGCGGCCGTGGGCCAGAGCGGGTGCCCGGTGCGCCCCAGCCGCAGGAGCCGGCCGTCCGCGAAGGCGTCCCGGATCTCCGGGCGGGCGGCGACCAGGTCGAGCTGCCAGGGGTGTGCGGGGAGCGTCCGGTAGCCGGGCGGCGGGTTGCCGAGGCCGTCGAGCGCTGTCGTGTCGCCCTCCTCGACGAGCGCGTCCTCGCGCACCGCGAGCAGTTCGAGCGGGAAGCGGGCGTACGCCTCGGGCGCGTACGGCAGCCAGCCGGTCACCGGTCCGCCGCCGCGGGCCTTGGGCGCGGGGTGGTGCGGATGCCCGGTGATCAGGGACTGTTCGGAGCGCAGATACGGGTCCTGGGGCGCGGTGGCGCGGGTGCGGGCGGCGAGGATCGCGGCGACCACGTCCCGGCTCTCGGTCATCTCGGCGGGCAGCCCGGGGTTGCACACACCGGTGTGGGCGCGTAGTTCCCCGGCGGTGAGTTCGACCAACTCGGTGTGGGTGAGCGGGTGCCAGGCGCCATCGGCGTACACCTCGGGCCGGGTCGGCCGGCGCGGGCCACGGACCCTCATCAGACGGCCACTCGCACGGAGTCGGTAGTGCCCGGGATCCTCGGCGGGCTCCCCGACCTCCCGCAGCAGGCAGTTGAGCAGCGGCGCCGCCGCGTAGGCGTCGGCCGCTTCTTCCGCCTCGGGCGGGGGGAACATGGGGGGCATCGGGTCCGTGCGATCCGTTCGTTCCATACGGTGCTCTGGTGATCATTATGTCTGTCGTCGGCGGCGACCGCGACGACAGTCCCTCGTCGTGGGTGACCGCGCGACGACAGTCCCCGTACCGAAGGAGCCGCACCGTGCACCGTCCCCCCGCCCCCGAGGCCGAAGCCGCGCTCGCGGACGAACTGAGCGTCGTGCGGCCCGGCCTCTCGGCACCGTATGCCGCCGAGTTGCCCGGCGCGCGGGCGGCCGTGCTGACCCGCCTCTGGCGTGCGCTGGCGTACGAGCCGATGCCGTGGGTCGCGCGCCGCGAGAGGGGGCACGAGGGGCTCACGCTGCACCTGGCCGACGGCCGCCGGCTGCACGGGCCCCCTGCGGATCCCTACGCGACCGCCGCGTACGTCACGGAGGTGCGGCTCGACGGTACGCCGCACGAGCGTCCCGACCGGCTCGTCCTGGACCTCGCCGTTCCGCACGCTGCCGAATTCGCCGCCGAACTCGCCAACAGCGTCGCCTCGTTGGCGTTGTCCCGCGCCGGTCAGCCCGCCTCCGGCGATGAGCCGGTCACCGGCTGGGAGTGGGAACAGCGGGTCGTCGACGGGCATCCCTATCACCCCAACTGCCGTTCGCGGCCGGGGTTCTCGGCGGCCGAGCAGCTCGCGTACGGGCCGGAGCACCGGCCGCTGGTGCAGCTGGGGCTGGTGCCCGCGGACGACTTCCTCGTCACGGGCGAGTGGCCGAAGTGGCTGCGGGACGGGGAACGGGTGCTGATCCCGGTCCATCCGTGGCAGGCGGCACATGTGCTCAAGGGTGCGGCCGAGGGATCCCAAGAGGGCTTCGCCGCGCATCCGTTGATGTCCCTGCGCACGCTCGCCCTGCCGGACGGCCCGCACGTCAAGACGGCGCTGAGCGCCCGGCTGACCTCCTCCGTGCGGGACATCTCGGTGTACTCGATCGGGACGGCCGCGACCGTCTCGGCGTTCATGGAGACGATGGTGAAGCGGCTGGACGAACCGCTGCACATCACCCGGACGCTCGGCGCCGCCACCGCCAACAGTCCCGATCTGGCGGCGGTGTTGAGGGAGTCGCCGGACATGTACGCGAACCCCGGCGAGCGGGTCGTCCCGGTGGCGGCCCTCGCCACCACCGGGTTGCCCCGGTCCGCCGCCTGGCTGGCCGAGTTCACCCGGCTCGCCCTCACCGTCTGCCTGCGTCTGCTCGACCTGGGTGTGGCCCTGGAGGCGCACGGCCAGAACCTCCTCGTGGTCCTCTCCCCCTCGGGCGCACCTCTGCGGCTCGTCTACCGCGACCTCGCCGACATCCGGGTCAGCCCGGCCCGCCTGGCCCGTCACGGCGTTCCGGTGCCGGACCTCGCCGGCCGTATCGTCACGGACGACGAGACCGTCCTGCGCCGCAAGCTGTTCGGCGCCCTGGTCGGCGGCACGCTGGGCGCGACAGCGGGATCGACGCCCGCTCTGCGCGAGGCACTGGAGACGGTCGTACCCGAACTGCCGTACACCCCGGACCTCGCGGCCCTGCGGAGCGAACCGTTGCCCACCAAGGCGCTGACCCTGATGCGGCTGTCCCCCGAGACGCCCGGGGACAGCTGGGCGCGGCTTCCCAACCCGCTTGTCACCGCCTCCTCTTGAGGTCTCGATCTCACATCTCTGTCCGAGGTCTCGATTTGAGGTCTCGTTTTGAAGCACGGCACCTTTGGTCAATAGGATCCGCCGATGATCACAAGACAACGGCTGGCGACAGGGTTCTGCGCCCTGCTCGCCGCCCTGACGGCCGGAATCGCCCATCCGGCCGGCGCGATCGCCGACGAAACGGCGGAGCAGGCCGCTCCCAAGGTCAACCTCGTACTGGACGTCAGCGGTTCGATGCGGGCCACCGACATCGACGGCAAGTCACGTATGGCCGCGGCCAAGCAGGCGTTCAACGAGGTGCTCGACGCGACACCCGAGGAGGTCCAGCTCGGGATACGCACACTCGGCGCCGACTACCCCGGCGACAACCAGAAGACGGGGTGCAAGGACACCGCGCAGCTCTACCCGGTCGGCCCGCTGGACCGGACCGAGGCGAAGACCGCCGTCGCGACGCTCGTCCCCACCGGCTGGACCCCGATCGGACCCGCGCTGCTCAAGGCGGCCGAGGATCTCGACGGCGGCGACGGGTCCAAGCGCATCGTCCTCATCAGTGACGGCGAGGACACCTGCGCCCCGCTCGACCCGTGCGAGGTGGCCCGGGAGATCGCGGCCAAGGGGATCGGTCTCACCATCGACACGCTCGGCCTGGTGCCGAACACCAAGATGCGTGAACAGCTGAGCTGCATCGCCGAAGCCACCGGCGGTACGTACACGTCGGTGGAGCACACCGACGAACTCACCGACAAGGTGAACCAGTTGGTGGACCGCGCCGCCGATCCGGTGGTGGTTCCGCAGGCCGTTGTGGGCGCCGAGACGTGCGCCAAGGCGCCCACGATCGAATCGGGGCTCTTCACCGACCGCGAGGAGTTCGCCCAGCACCGCTGGTACCGGGTGGACGTGAAACCGGGTCAGGAACTGCGCGCCTCGGTGAGCGTGGCGGCGGACCGCGAAGTCCGCCCGGACTATGGGGTGTTGCTGCGTGCCGTCACGCTCAGCGGTCGGGAGATCGTCCGCGGTGAGGCCGCGGGCACCGGCCGGACCGATGCCATCTCGACGGGTCTGCGCTATCCAAAGGCCGAGAGCGACGACGAGGAAGCCGCCGCCGAGACGGTGTGTCTCCAGGTCGCCAACTCCTTCTCGCCCGCCACGGGCGTGAAGACCACACCCGGTCTGCCGCTGGAGCTGACGGTCGACGTCGTCGACGCGCCGGACCAGGCCTCCGACGTGGCCTCGTTCGGCCTCGGCCGCGGCTGGTGGCTGCTCGGCGCCCTCGTGCTCACCGGCTTCCTCGCGGGTGTGCTGTGGGGCTGGATCTCGCGTCTGCGGGTAGCGGTCTGGAGGACCAACTGATGCGTGTCCGACGAGTGTTGACCGCCACCCTGCTGTTGCTCGGGGTGGCCGCCTCTCCCGCCGTCGCCGACTCCTCGCCCTCGGCGAGCGCGTCGGACGACAGTGCCGCGCCCACCCAGGCCGGCACCTCGTTCCGTACGGCGACCGAGATCGAGCAGGGACAGCAGGCCACCGCGAGCGGGTCCTCGGGTGACTACCTGTACTGGTCGTTCCCCGCGGACGCCGGCCAACGGCCCACCGTGAAGGCGACAGTGAAGCTCCCGGACGCCTCGGCGCGGACCGCCGCGCAGACCTGGCAGCTCGACGTGTACGACGGGCTGCGACGGCGCCAGGCGTGCCAGTACGGGGCGCAGACGCGGACGGCGGCGCGGGACGCGGCGTCCGTCGAGCTGTCCTGCACGCTGCGTAACGTCCGTGCCTGGTCGGAGACATGGGCCAACGACCCGCTGCCGGGGACGTACTACATCCGGCTGACCGCCACCGGGCTGCCGGCCGCCGAGCTCGGGCTGCCGCTCAGCACCGAGGTTCGGGTGTCCTCCAAGGACGTCGGCGGTGCGGGCGCGGTGGACGGGTCGCTCGCACAGCCGCTGATTCCCGGCGTCGCGACGACCGGTGACACCTCGTCCGACGAGTCCGAGGACTCGGACTCGGACTCGGACACGGCGACCCTGTCGTCCCTCGAGCCCGATGACGGCTGGGCCTCCGGGTGGTGGTCCGACCGTTGGGTCTGGACCGCGATCGGTGGCGTGCTCGCCGCGTTGGCGGGTATCGGCGGGTACGCGCTGACCCGGGGGGCGGGTCGGCCTCCGCGGGTGCCGCGGGGGGTCTGACCTGTGGGCGGGGGTGGGTTTTTTCGCCCCCTCCGCCCCTACCCGTCCCGTCCCTGGGGGCTGCGCCCCCAGACCCCCCTTTCGCGCTCCGCGCTCGTCCTCAAACGCCGGACGGGCTGAAAGATTTTCAACCCTCCCGCAACCCCTTCGCCAGCGCCCCCTCCCCCGCCACCACGACCCGCCCCTCCCGCACCGCGTCGAGCAGGGTCAACTCCCCCCGGCTCACGGCCTCGCAGGTCCACGTGTCGAGGGACAGCCGGGCGTCCGGCTCCTCCCGGGCGGGCCCGTCCCCGTACACGGGCCCGCCGTCGGCTCCGAGCCACACATGGAACTCCCCCTCGTCGAGGCGGACTTCGACCAGCCCCACCCCCTCCAGTCCCCGCAGCAGCGGCAACGCGAACCAGTGCGCCCGCACGGCGTCGGTGGGCCGCCGCTCGCCCAGCTCGGCGGTGCCCCAGTCCCCGAGGGCCTGCAGCACCGGAAGCAACTCCCTCCCGCGGGAGGTGAGTTCGTACACGTACGCCGCGCCGGGCGGCGGAAGGCGCCGCCGCGTCGTCAGCCCGTCGCGCTCCATGTCCTTGAGCCGGGACGCGAGGACGTCCGTACTCACGCCGGGCAGGTCCGCGTGCAGATCCGTGTAGCGACGCGGCCCGCCGAGGAGTTCGCGGACGATCAGGAGGGTCCAGCGGTCCCCGACGGCGTCGAGCGCCCGGGCGGCGGAACAGTACTGGTCGTAGCTTCGGCGAGGTGACATGTGACGCAGTCTAGACATGTCATTGGACTTTCCAAGCGCCCACTTGGTAAAACCAAGCGATACAACGAACCGGAGGGCACAGCGCATGGAGTTCCGGCAGTCGAGCAAACTCAGCGAGGTCTGTTACGAGATCCGGGGCCCGGTGATCGAGCAGGCCAACGCGCTGGAGGAGGCGGGCCACAGCGTGCTGCGCCTGAACACCGGCAACCCCGCGCTCTTCGGCTTCGAGGCGCCGGACGAGATCCTCCAGGACATGATCCGGATGCTCCCCCAGGCGCACGGCTACACGGACTCGCGCGGCATCCTCTCCGCCCGCCGCGCGGTGGCCCAGCGCTACCAGGACCGCGGCCTGGAGGTCGGCGTCGACGACGTCTTCCTCGGCAACGGCGTCTCCGAACTGGTGTCGATGGCCGTACAGGCGCTGGTCGAGGACGGCGACGAAGTCCTCATCCCCGCACCGGACTTCCCGTTGTGGACGGCGGTGACCACACTCGCCGGCGGCAAGGCCGTGCACTACCTCTGCGACGAACAGTCCGACTGGTACCCGGACCTGGCCGACATGGCCGCGAAGATCACCGACCGGACGCGCGCCGTGGTCATCATCAACCCCAACAACCCGACCGGAGCGGTGTATCCCAAGGAGATCATCGAGGGCATCCTGGACCTCGCGCGCCGCCACGGTCTGATGGTGTTCGCCGACGAGATCTACGACCAGATCCTGTACGACGACGCCGTGCACCACACGGCCGCCGCACTCGCCCCCGACCTGGTCGTCCTCACCTTCTGCGGACTGTCGAAGACCTACCGCGTCGCCGGATTCCGCTCCGGATGGCTGGTCGTCACCGGCCCCAAGCAGCACGCGCGCAGCTATCTGGAGGGCCTGACGATGCTCGCCTCCATGCGGCTGTGCGCCAACGCCCCCGCCCAGTACGCCATTCAGGCCGCGCTCGGCGGCCGTCAGTCCATCCACGAACTCACCGCTCCCGGGGGCCGCCTGCACGAACAGCGCGACCGCGCCTGGGAGAAGCTCAACGAGATCCCCGGCGTCTCGTGCGTGAAACCGAAGGGCGCGCTGTACGCCTTCCCGCGCATCGACCCCGCGGTCCACAAGATCCACGACGACGAGAAGTTCGTCCTGGACCTCCTCCTCCGCGAGAAGATCCAGGTCGTCCAGGGCACGGGTTTCAACTGGCCCAGACCCGACCACTTCCGCATCCTCACCCTCCCCTACGCCGACGACCTCGACGCGGCGATCAGCCGGATCGGGCGGTTCCTGAGCGGGTACCGGCAGTAGCGCCGACCGGCTCAGCAGGGTGTGCGGCCACCGCCCGGCGGTGACACCGTACGGAGGGACAGTCACGCGCGAAGAGCGCGAAGAGCGCAAGCGGCGGAAAGGGTTCGGCGATGGGTGACCTTCTCCTCGTACGGCACGGTGAGACCGAGTGGTCGTTGTCCGGACGGCACACGGGTTCGACCGACATCCCGCTGACCGACAACGGACGGGAGCAGGCACGCAGGATCGCCCCGCTGATCGCCCGGCACCACATCGCGGCGGCGTTCGTCAGCCCGATGCGGCGGGCCCAGGAGACGGCAAGGCTGGCCGGGATCGGCGGTGCGCGGGTCGACGCGGACCTGTCGGAGTGGGACTACGGCGGGTACGAGGGAATCACCACGGTCGACATCCACCGGACCAGGCCGGACTGGTTCCTGTTCACCGACGGGGTCACCGCCGGTCCGCCCGAGCACCCCGGGGAGAGCCCCGACGAGGTCGGGGCCCGCGCGGAGCGGATGCTGGCCAAGATCGACGCGGCGCTCGCCGAGTCGGAGGGCAGCGTGGTGGTGGTGTCCCACGGGCACTTCCTGCGGGTGCTGACCGCACGGCGGCTGGGACTGCCCGCCGGGGACGGCGCCCTGTTCCAGCTCGCCACCGGGACGATGAGCCGGCTGAGCACCGAGCACCGGCGCCATGTGGTGGCCGGCTGGAATGTCAGACCCGACTCGTACTGTTCTCATGGGCCGCTCTCCCCGGCGGGACAGGGGCCCGAGGAGCACTGACCGACGGCGGAGGGAGCGTGCCGTGACACCAGCGCCGACCGCCGCACAGCGGCGTGTCATCGACGCCGCCGACCCTGTGACCGGGCGGCTCAAGGGCACGGAGGCCCAGCTCGCCGCACTGGTGAAGCGAGGGCTCGCCTTTCGGCATCCCAGACCGCCGCACGCCCACTTCCTGACGCCTGCCGGACACCGTGTACGAGAGGCCCCCGAGCCGGAAACCGAACCGGCGATCGAACAGCCCGAGGCCGAAGCCTCGGGCGTGTTCGCCGCGCGCATCGGCGGTGAGGAGGCGGCCGACACCGGGCCCGCCCGGCTGCGCGAGGTGCACAGCGCCTGGCAGGGACTCCTCGAGATGCGCCGGATGACCAATCCGGACGGCGCCACGGACCGTCCGTGCGGGTGGGAGCGGACCCATCTGGTGCGGGCGGCCGCGCTCGCCCTGGAGGCGGCCGGCCACCGGCCCGCGGACGCGGATGCCGCGAGCGGGGGCTATCGGGTGCGCGCGACACCGCAGCCGGAGGCCGTCGCCGTGCGCGAGCCGGACCCCGGGGCGCTGCGTGCGTGCGCGGCCACGCTGGAGAAGGCGGGCTGGCAGGCCGGCGAGCACACGGAGCCGCGCACCGGGACCCGCTATGTACTGGCTTCACCCCGGCGTGCGTGAGGAGGGCGGAATGGCTTGCTGTAGAAGGGAGTTGGACTCGATTGGATCAGACCTGACCGTCGTTTAGGGAGCAGTCGTGGCAGAGCAGTTCTCCGTCCCGGTGACCGTCCGCGGGTACGAGACCGATGTGCAGGCACACCTCAACCAGAGCGTCTATCTCCAGTACGCGGAGCACGCCCGCTGGTCGCTGTTGCAGGCGGCCGGGATCAGCCAGCGGAAGCTGATGGACAAGGGCGTGGGCCCGGTGGCGCTGGAGACGACCATCCGCTATCTGCGGGAACTGCGCGCGGGTGACGAGGTCGAGGTGACCTGCGGTTTCTCCTGGGGGGAGGGAAAGACCTTCCGGATCGAGCAGACCATACGCAAGACGGACGGCACGGTCTCCGCCGAACTCACGGGCGTCGGCGGACTGCTGGACCTGAAGGAGCGCAGACTTCTGACGGACCCCCGGGAGTGCTTCCGCGCGCTGGCCGACGATCCGCGGTGGTTCGACTTCTGAGGGACCCCGCGGACCGGCTCTCCTCGCCCGCCCGCCCGGCGAGGGCAGGCGGCCTACGCGTCCAGCAGCTCGGGCCGGTGCTCGGCGTCGTAGGCCGCGCGTGACTCGGCGATGGTGCCGCGGTGCCGCTCGGCCCAGTCCGTGAGGGACAGCAGCGTCTCGTACAACTCATGGGCCACCGGTGTGAGTTCGTACTCCACCTTCGGCGGCACCGTGGGATGGACGGTGCGTGTGACAAGTCCGTCGCGCTCCAGATTGCGCAGGGTGAGGGACAGCATTCGGCGGCTGATGCCCTCCACGCTGCGCTCCAGTTCGGTGAACCGGATCGGGCCGTGCGCGGCGGCCACGATGATCAGCACGCTCCATTTTCCGGCGACCCTGTCAAGAACCTCGCGGACCGGGCACGCCTGCGCGTGCACTGCCTGCGGGGTAACACCGGTGTTCCCCTGGGACATCGAAGTGCCTCCTTATGCCGGTCTCCATGGTCACTCACGATGTACCCCGTTACAAGTCGTGCACCTATGGAGAACGCCGAGGTCATCGCCATGCAGTTCCGTACCGCGCCGCCCGTCCAACGACCGTACTCCCGCTGGGCGGCCCTGGCCGTCCTGTGCGCGGGCACCCTGATGACGATCCTGGACGGGAACATCGTCACGGTCGCGATGCCCGCGATCCAGGGCGACCTCGGCTTCTCCGGCCCCGGTCTCGCCTGGGTCGTGAACGCCTACCTGATTCCCTTCGGCGGGCTGCTCCTGCTCGTGGGGCGGCTCGGGGACCTGGTGGGCCGCAAGCGGATGTTCGTCACCGGGCTCGCCGTGTTCACCTCGGCGTCCGTCCTGTGCGGAGTCGCCACCAGCCAGGGCATGCTGGTCGCCGCCCGCGCACTTCAGGGTGTCGGCGGGGCGATGACCTCGGCCGTGGTCCTCGGCATGCTGGTCTCCCTGTTCCCCGAGCCCCGTGAACGGGCCCGCGCCATCGCGGTGTTCAGCGCGGTCGGCGCGGGCGGCGGCGCACTGGGCACCTTCCTCGGCGGGGCGCTGACGCAGGCGGCCGGCTGGCACTGGATCTTCCTGATCAACCTGCCGATCGGGGTGCTGGCGTTGTTCGCGGCGCTCCGGATCCTCGCTCCCGATCAGGGAGCCGGTCTCGGAGAGGGCGCCGACTATCCCGGGGCGGCGCTGGTCACCGGCGCGCTGATGCTGACCGTGTACACGATCATCGGCGCCGGCGACCGCTCGCCGGTCGGCACGCTCGCCCTCGCCGCCATGTCGCTCGCCTTCTTCACCGGCTTCACCTTGTGGCAGACGCGGGCCGCCCGGCCGCTGTTGCGACTGCGGCTCTTCCGCTCCCGCGCCCTGACGGGTGCCAACGGCGTCCAGATCCTGCTGATCGCGGGGATGTACGGCTTCCAGTTCATCGGCGCGCTCTACCTGCAACGCGTGCTGGGCTACGACGAGTTGCTCACCGGTACGGCTTTCCTGCCCGCGCCGGTCGCGATCGGAGTGCTGATGCTGACCCTGTCGGCGCGGACGATCGCCCGCTTCGGCCCCTACCGGGTGCTGCTCGCCGGACTGGTCCTCATCACCGCGGGCATGGCACTTCTCAGCCGGGCCCCGGCCGACGGCGGTTACCTCGCCGATGTCCTGCCGCCGCTGCTTCTGCTCGCCGCCGGATTCGCGGCCGCGATGCCCGCGGTCACCGGGCTCGCCATGTCGGGCGCCCGCGAGGAGGACGCGGGCCTGGCCTCCGGACTCTTCAACACCACACAGGTGGTGGGCGGTTCACTGGGCCTAGCGGTCCTCACGACACTGGCGGCGAGCCGCACGGAGCGGCTGCTCGGCGGCGGCGCGCCACTCGTCACCGCGACGGCGGACGGCTATCGGCTGGCGTTCACCGTGGCCACCGGAATCACCGCGACCGCGCTGGTGCTGGCAGCGGTTCTTTTGCGAACGCGACGACTTTCCGCCACCGATGAGGACACGTCGGCGGTCCGGGTCGCCACCCGCGCCTGACCGGGACCGCGCCGGCCTCCATTACTTCCTGACGGGTATACGTCAACCCCAATCTCTGGTAGGAAACTTTCCTAACAGTACGCGGAAGCGACACACCCCCCAACGGAGGTACCGTGCACACCCCCCACATACGCACGTCACGACGCACCCTGCTCGCGGTGATCGGAGCTTCACTGGTGGCAGGTCCCGTCCTCGCGACCCAGTCCGCGACCGCCGCGGCGATCGGTCTGGACGACCCGGCGAAGAAGGAGATCGCCATGAAGCTGGTGTCCAGCGCGGAGAACTCCTCGCTGGACTGGAAGGCGCAGTACCGCTACATCGAGGACATCAACGACGGGCGCGGCTACACGGCCGGGATCATCGGATTCTGCTCGGGCACCGGCGACATGCTCGACCTCGTCGAGCTGTACGCGCAACGCAGGCCCGGCAACGTCCTGGCCAAGTACCTGCCCGCCCTGCGCCAGGTCGACGGCACCGACTCGCACCAGGGCCTGGACCCCGGGTTCCCGGGCGACTGGGCGAGGGCGGCCCAGGACTCGGCGTTCCAGCAGGCCCAGAACGACGAGCGGGACCGTGTCTACTTCAACCCGGCCGTCGGGCAGGGCAAGGCCGACGGGATCGGCGTCCTAGGCCAGTTCACTTACTACGACGCCATCGTGATGCACGGCGACGGCGGCGACAGCACCAGCTTCAGCAGCATCCGCAGGCGGGCGCTGACCAAGGCGCAGCCGCCCGCCAGGGGTGGCGACGAGGTGACGTACCTGAACGCGTTCCTCGACGCGCGCGTCTGGGCGATGAAGCAGGAGGAGGCGCACGAGGACACCAGCCGGGTCGACACCGCGCAGCGGGTCTTCGTGCGGAACCGGAACCTGAACCTGAACACGCCGCTGGACTGGAAGGTGTACGGCGACAGTTTCCACATCGGCTGAGGCCGGTCCGTCCGTACCGCACCGTCGGTGAGACGCGGGCCCGGTCCTGAACCCGGGCGCGCGTCACGGCCGGTGGGGCGGCGGGCCGTGACGGGTCCACCCGGCTGACGCGCGGCGTCAGCCGGGTGGATCCACGAACCGGCTCAGTGCGCCGGCGCCCCGATGCGCTGCCCGGCGATCTCCTCGCCCGCCTCCATGGGATGGGTCACGTCGTCCGCGTCCTGCCCCTTGCCGAGGTGGTTGAAGACGAGGTTGAGGAGTACGGCGGCCACGCATCCGGTCGAGATTCCCGAGTCCAGGACGATCTTCGCCGTCTCCGGGAACGCGTGGTAGAACTCCGGCGCGGTGATCGGAATGATGCCGACCGCCAGCGACACGGCGACGATCAGGACGTTGTTGTCCTTCTCCAGTCCGGCCCGTACGAGGGTCTGGATTCCGCTGGCCGCGACCGAGCCGAAGAGGACGACGCCCGCGCCGCCGAGCACGGGACGCGGTACGACGGCGATCAGGGACGCGGCCATGGGGCACAGGCCCATCAGCACGAGGAAACCGCCGCCCGTGGCGACGACGTACCGGCTGCGGATCCTCGTCATCGCGACCAGCCCGATGTTCTGCGCGAAGGCGCTGCACATGAAGCCGTTGAAGAGCGGGCTGATCGCCGAGCCGAGGGTGTCGGCGCGCAGGCCCGCCGCGATGGTCCGCTCGTCGGCGGGGCGCTCGACGATCTCGCCCAACGCCAGCATGTCCGCGGTCGATTCGGTCATCGACACCACCATCACCACGCACATCGAGACGATCGCCGCGATCTGGAACTGCGGCGCGCCGAAGTGGAACGGGGTCGGGAAGCCCACGACGTCCGCGTCGGCGACAGGTCCGAAGTCCGTGACGCCGAACGGGATCGCGACGAGCGTGCCGATGACGAGGCCGAGCAGTACGGCGATCTGCTTGACGAAGCCGCGGGTGAAGCGGCGCAGGATCAGCACGATGAGGAGGGTGGCGCCCGCGAGCCCCAGATAGGTCCGCGAACCGTAGTCGTGCGCGGCGGGGTCGGGACCCTGCGCCCAGCCGAAGGCGACCGGGAGGAGCGAGACGCCGATGAGGGTGATGACGGTGCCGGTGACGACGGGCGGGAAGAAGCGGACCGCCTTGCTGAAGAAGGGGGCGGCTATGAACCCGAGGACTCCCGCGACGATGACGGCGCCGAAGATGACCGGCAGCGCGTCGCTCTTGTCGTCGGTGGAGGCGACGACCGCGGTCATCGGGGCGACGCCCGCGAAGGTGACGCCGTTGACGAACGGCAGCCTGGCGCCGATCTTCCAGATGCCGAGGGTCTGCAGGAAGGTGGCGAGGCCCGCGGTGAACAGGCAGGCGCCGGTGAGGAAGGTCAGCTCGGTGGCGGAGAGACCGACGGCGGCGCCGACGATCAGTGGTGGGGCGACGACGCCCGCGTACATGGCGGCGACGTGCTGAAGGCCGCTGGTGGCCATCTTCAGGGGCGGGAGTGTCTCGTCAACTGGGTGCTTGGGCTGTCCAGTTGGTTGTGCATCGGTGCTGGGCTCGGGCTGCTGGGCGGCCACGGCGGCTCCTCCGGTCGGTTACACGTCGGCGTTGACGCGGTGTTCAGGGAGGTGATGCGCGGTCATGGGGGTCCCCCGCGCGAGCGAAGCCGAGCGTGGGGGAGGGACCGGGACGGAGACCGTTCCGGGGCGCGCACGTCCATGCGCGCCCCGGCGACGGCCGCCATGGACCCCGCTCGGGTCCACGGCTACCGGCCGGGGGCCGTCCCCCTCGGCCGGAGATCTTCAACTGTTCAGGCCTGTACGGCGAGGTGTGTCGAGCCGAACCGTCAGGCCCGCGCGGCGATCGCCGCGAGGCGCTGTGCCTGTTCCCGGGTGGAGCGGGCGATGGCGTCCTCGTCGACGTGCAGGAGCCGGCTGTCCTCGACGACCGGTCGGCCGTTGACGAGCGAGAGGGTGACCGGGGCCGCCGCGCCGAAGACCAGCGCGGTCACCGGGTCGGCGATCGAGGCGTGCGCCAGGGTGTCCAGCTTCCACAGCACGAGGTCGGCGAGCTTGCCGGGTTCCAGGGAGCCGATCTCGGCTGCCCTGCCCAGGACTTGGGCACCGCCGTAGGTGCCGAGGCGCAGTGCCTGACGGGCGTTCAGGGCGGCCTCGCGGTGTGCGCCGAGGCGGTTGATGAGGAGCGCGTTGCGCAGTTCGGTGTGCAGTTCGCCGGACTCGTTGGACGCGGTGCCGTCGACGCCGAGGCCGACCGGGACGCCGGCCGCGAGCATGTCGGGGACGCGCGCGATCCCGGCCGCCAGACGGGCGTTGGAGGACGGGCAGTGGGCGACTCCCGTCCTCGTACGGGCGAAGGCGGCGATGTCGGAGTCGTTCATGTGGACGCAGTGCGCCATCCACACGTCCTCGCCGAGCCAGCCCGTCGACTCGAAGTACTCGGTGGGGCCCATGCCGAACAGTTCCTTGCAGAACTGCTCCTCCTCCACGGTCTCCGAACCGTGCGTGTGCAGCCGTACGCCCTTGCGGCGGGCCAACTCGGCGCCCTGCCGCATCAGTTCGGTGGAGACGGAGAACGGCGAGCAGGGCGCGACGGCCACCTGCGTCATGGCGCCGAAGGAGGGGTCGTGGTGTTCGTCGACCGTCGCCTCGGTGGCCGCGAGTGCTCCTTCGAGGGTCTCGACGGCGAAGTCCGGCGGCAGCCCGCCGTCCTTCTCGCTGCGGTCCATGGAGCCGCGGGCCAGGGTGAAGCGGACACCCGTCTCGCGCGCGGCCCGGATGATCGAGCCGGACAGGTCGCCGGAGCCCTTCGGGAAGACGTAGTGGTGGTCCATGGCGGTGGTGACTCCGCCGCGGGCCATCATGCCGAGGGAGCCCTGCGCCGCCGCGTACGTCATCCGCTCGTCGATGCGCGCCCAGGTCGGGTAGAGCGCGACCAGCCAGTTGAAGAGGTTGTGGTCGGTGGCGAGGCCCCGGGTGATCCACTGGTAGAAGTGGTGGTGGGTGTTGACCAGGCCCGGGGTCACCAGATGGCCGGTGCCGTCGACGCGGCGTACGACGTTCTCCAGGCCCTCGGGGGCCTTGCCCGCGCCGACCGACTCGATGAGGTTGCCCGCGACGACGACGTGGCCCGACGTGTACTCGGTGTCACCCGCGTCCACCGTCGCGATCGCACAGTTCTCGATGACGATCCGCTGGACTTCCGCCGATGCTGCCATGGTGCGTCCTTCTTCGTTCTCGGGGGTGGGCACGGCAGGACCCTGGGAGGTTTGAGTACCGCGGCGGGGAGGCCACGGGTGCCGAAGGAGGGGGGTGCCCCCGGCCGGCCGGACGGGGACACCGGGCAGGGGTCAGAGATTGGTGAGGTCGACCGGGATCCGCGGCTCGAGGCCGTCGCGCAGGACGGTGGCCTCGATGAGGCCGTACGGGCGGTCCGCCGCGAAGTAGACCTCGTTGTCGTTCTCGAGTCCGAACGGCTTCAGGTCCACCAGGAAGTGGTGCTTGTTCGGGAGCGAGAAGCGGACCTCGTCGATCTCGCCGCGGTTGTTGATGATCCGCGAACCCATTTGGTACAGGGTCTGCTGCAGGGACAGCGAGTACGTCTCCGCGAAGGCCTGGAGCATGTGCTTCCTGACCTGGTCGTAGGACTTCTCCCAGTTGGGCATCTGCTGGTCGTCGCCCGACCAGTTGAAGCGCCAGCGGGCGGAGACCTGGGTGGCCAGGATGCGGTCGTAGGCCTCGGGCAGCGTCGTGTACTTGTCCTTGACGTAGCCCCAGAACTCGGAGTTCGTCGAGTTCATCACGACAAGGTCCTTCAGCCCCGAGATGACCTCCCATGACGAACCGTCATACGTGATCTGGGTGACCCGGGTCTCCTGGCCCTTGCGCACGAAGGAGTGCTTGACCTCGTCGGCGCCGATGAACCTCGAGTTGGCGTCCGAGGTCTCGATGCGCTCCCAGGAGTACTCCTCGATCCGGATCCGCGCCTGCTTGATCGGCTCCTGGCTCGTCACGAAGTGCCGGGCGAGGTGGATGCCGAACTGCTCGGCGGACTCGATGCCGTGCTCCTTGGCGAAGGCGTACACCGTGTTCTTGGTGGTGTCCGTCGGCAGGACGTTCGCGTTGGAGCCCGAGTAGTGGACCTCCTCCATGTCGCCGCTCAGCGCGACCGACACGTTCAGGTCCTTGATGTGATGGGTGTCGCCGTCCCGCGTGATCTTGACGACGCGGTTCTCGGCCTTGCCGTACTGGTTCTGTCCCAGGATCACAGGACGCCCAGGGCGGGAATTCTCGGTCATGTCTGCTAGCTCCCTCGGTAAACGGAGTAGCCGAACGGGTTGAGCAGCAGCGGTACGTGGTAGTGCTCGCCCGGCCTGACGGCGAAGGTGATCGCCACCTCGGGGAAGAACGCTCCGGTCGCACCGCTGTCCCGATTCGCGGGGGCGTCCTGCTGCGCATCGGCTTGCTTTTTCTCGAAGTACGCCTCGACCTCGAAGTCGAGCCGCACGTGGGTCGTCCCCTCCGGCAGCGCCGGAAGGTCCTTGCACCGGCCGTCCGCGTCGGTCGCGGAGCCGCCGAGTGCCTGCCAGTCCGCCGCACGCCCGGCGCGGGCCGCGAGTGCGACGGGGACACCCTCGGCGGGGCGCCCGGCACTCGTGTCCAGGATGTGCGTGGACACGGAGGCTGTGCGGTCGGTGCTCATGCGTCATCTTCCTGCTGTACGGGACTGGCCGGATCCGCCTGCTGTGCCGGATCCGCCGGATTCTCGCTCTGCACGAGACCGGCCAGGCGGATGCGGTTGATCTTGCCCAGCTCGGTGCGCACGATCTCACGCTCCTGCTCCGGCGAGTTGCCGATCCGTTCCTTGACCGCGTCGCGCATCTGCTCGCCGGTCCTGCCGGTGGCGCAGATGAGGAAGACATGGCCGAACCGCTCCTGGTACGCCAGGTTCAGTTCGAGCATCTCCTCCTTGAGCTGCTCGGAGGCGCCGGCCATACCGCGCTGCTCCCGCGAGGAGGTCGGGTCTCCTGGCTTGGGGCGGCCGATCGGCGGATGCCCGGCCATCGCCTGTGCCAGGTCCGCCGCGGTCAGCTCGGCCATGACGGCGTCGCTCGCGGCGAGCAGGTCGGCGAGACTTGCGAAGGGGCGGTGGGCGAGCAGTCCGCTCCCCCATGCCGATGAGGCGCACGCCTCGTGGAGGGCGGCGGCTGCCGCGTGCTCCTCCAGGGTGTTGAACCGGGCCAGGCCCGGTGTCGAGGAACTCGAAGTCACGGGAGCCTCCGTGGCCTTGTTGCTGGACGGGCTGCGGACAGCTAACGCCCTCGAAAACATCACGTCAACACTTTGTTGAAAACTTCGGGTAACAAAAACCGCCGCCCGGGCGTTCCGGGCGGCGGTGACCGACGACGGACCGAACTCGGCCGCCTCCAGGTGCGTTGCTCCTGGTCAGACGCCCTTCTCTCGGTTCAGATAGTTGTAGACGGTGAAGCGGCTCACCCCGAGGGCGCTCGCCACCGTCTCCACGCCGTGCCGGACGGAGAAGGCGCCGCGCGCCTCCAGTATCCGTACGACCTCCTGCTTGGCCTTGCGGTCGAGGTCGGCCAGCGGCCTGCCCCGCTTGCGCTCCAGGGCGGCCAGGATGTGGTCGAGCGAGTCGGCGAGCTGGGGCAGGCGTACGGCGACGACGTCCGCACCCTCCCAGGACAGCACGACGTCGTCGGCGCCGGCCTGGTCCGGCGGCAGCATCTCGCCCCCCATGGCGTCGACGAGCGGCTTGACGGCCGAGACGAAGGGGTCGTCCCCGAATCCGGTCACCGCTCCCCCTCCTCGACGACGTTCACCTGCAACGAGACCCGGGTGGCACCCGCCTCCAGGGTCCTGCGCAGCAGCGCGTCGACCGCGCCGAGCACCGCGTCCGCGCCGCCCTCCGCGGTGTTGCCGAACGGGCCGACGTCCACGGCGTCCAGCTCGGCCGCCTCGACGACCTCACGGGCGACCAGCGCGTGCGGCGGCGCCTCGTCGAGGTCGAAGGGCTCGGTCGTGAACTCCACTCTCAATCGCACGCGCTCAACCTACTGCGCGGTGTCGATTTTCCGGCAGCCCCCTCTTGACAACCCACGACACACGGCGGCAATCTTCCATTAGGCAGAAACGAACTTCCGCAATACGGAATCAATGCGGAATCGGCCAGGAACCGCCAGCACACCGACCCGCTGATACGGAAGGGAGCGCCGACCCCCATGGGATTCGCGGACCAGCGCTTCAACGTCAACCTGTCGATCCTCTTCACGGAACTCCCGCTCCTGGAGCGCCCCGCGGCCGCCGCCGCGGCGGGCTTCACGGCGGTCGAGCTCTGGTGGCCCTGGGTCGACTCCCCCACCCCCGAGCGGTCCGAGCTCGACGCCCTCAAGCGGGCGATCGAGGACGCGGGCGTCCAGCTCACGGGCCTGAACTTCTACGCCGGACAGCTGCCCGGCCCGGACCGCGGCGCCCTGTCGATCCCCGGCGAGGAGTCCACGCGGTTCCACGCCAACATCGAGGTGGCCGCGGACTTCGCCGAGTCGCTCGGCTGCCGGGCGCTCAACGCCCTGTACGGCAACCGCGTCGAGGGCGTGGACCCGGCCGAGCAGGACGAACTCGCCCTGGAGAACCTGGTACTGGCAGCCCGCGCGGCCGACCGCGTCGGCGCGATCCTGCTGATCGAGACCCTGAACAAGCCCGAGTCGCCGCGCTACCCGCTGGTGACCGCCCCGGCCGGCGTCGACATCGTGGACAAGGTCAACGAGGCCACCGGCCTGGGCAACGCCAAGTTCCTCATGGACCTCTACCACCTCTCCATGAACGGCGAGGACCTGCCGTCGGTCATCGAGCGGTTCGCCGCCAAGACCGGCCATGTGCAGATCGCCGACAACCCGGGCCGCGGTGCGCCGGGTACCGGCTCGCTCCCGCTGGCGGACCTCCTCGACCAGCTGACGAAGGCCGGTTACGAGGGCTGGGTCGGCCTGGAGTACAAGCCGGGCGACCGGCCGAGCGCCGAGTCCTTCGAGTGGCTGCCCCGGGCGGCCCGAGCCGCCCGCTGAGCGGCAACTCACCGACGTATCGCAGCAGTCAGAGAGGCACCCTCATGAGCAGCAATCCCGCAGCTTCCTCCCACCCGACCCGTCCGGCGGTTGCCTGGATCGGTCTCGGCATCATGGGCTCCCCCATGTCCGAGAACCTGATCAAGGCCGGCTACGACGTCACCGGCTTCACCCTGGAGCAGGACAAGCTGGAGCGGCTGGCCGGCGCCGGCGGCACCGCGGCGGGCTCGATCGCCGAGGCCGTGCGGGACGCCGACGTGGTGATCACCATGGTGCCCGCGTCCCCGCACGTCGAGGCGATCGCGTACGGTCCCGACGGCATCCTGGAGAACGCGCGGTCCGGCGCGCTCCTGATCGACATGTCCTCCATCACCCCGCAGACCTCCGTGGACCTCGCGAAGGCCGCCGCCGAGAAGGGCATCCGGGTTCTGGACGCCCCGGTGTCCGGCGGCGAGGCCGGCGCGGTCGAGGCCGTGCTGTCGATCATGGTCGGCGGTGAGCGGGCCGACTTCGACGAGGCCGAGCCCGTCTTCGAGGCCCTCGGCAAGACCATCGTGCTGTGCGGGCCGCACGGCTCGGGCCAGACTGTGAAGGCCGCCAACCAGCTCATCGTCGCCGTGAACATCCAGGCGTGCGCCGAGGCCGTGGTCTTCCTGGAGAAGTCGGGCGTGGACCTGACGGCCGCGCTGGACGTCCTGGGCGGCGGCCTCGCCGGCTCGACCGTACTGACGCGGAAGAAGGACAACTTCCTCAACCGCGACTTCAAGCCGGGCTTCCGTATCGACCTGCACCACAAGGACATGGACATCGTCACGGACGCCGCCCGCAACGTCGGTGCGGCCCTGCCGGTCGGCGCCGTGGTGGCCCAGCTGGTCGCCGGCCTGCGCGCGCAGGGTGACGGCGGCCTGGACCACTCGGCCCTGCTGCGGGGCGTGGAGCGCCTGTCCGGCGCACAGGTCTGACCCCTCGAGAACTTCCGGGCCACGGCGGCGCTGACACCTGTCCTGTCGCGCCCATGCGCCGCCGTGGCCCGGATCCATGCCCACCGATTCAACAAACTGTTGACGTCCGGTTCGCCCCGAACCTAGGCTCCACCCAGCGGAAGCTCCACCAGGCGGAAGAAGATTTCCGCTGCTCCTCGTACGGAAGGTCACGATGTCGAAGCGCGTGCTTACGACCGAGTCCGGCGCTCCGATCGCCGACAACCAGAACTCCGCCACCGCCGGCGTCGGCGGCCCGCTGCTCCTCCAGGACCAGCACCTCCTGGAGAAGCTCGCCCGGTTCAACCGTGAGCGCATCCCGGAGCGTGTGGTGCACGCCCGCGGCTCCGGGGCGTACGGCTACTTCGAAGTGACCGACGACGTCACGGACTTCACCCACGCCGACTTCCTCGAGTCGGTCGGCAGGCGTACCGAGGTCTTCCTGCGCTTCTCGACGGTGGCGGACAACCTCGGCGGGGCGGACGCGGTCCGTGACCCCCGCGGCTTCGCGCTGAAGTTCTACACGGAGGAGGGGAACTACGACCTCGTCGGGAACAACACCCCGGTCTTCTTCGTCAAGGACCCCATCAAGTTCCCCGACTTCATCCACTCCCAGAAGCGCGACCCGTTCACCGGCCGCCAGGAGCCGGACAACGTCTGGGACTTCTGGGCGCATGCCCCCGAGGCGACGCACCAGATCACCTACCTGATGGGCGACCGCGGCATCCCGGCCTCCTACCGCCACATGAACGGCTACGGCTCGCACACCTACCAGTGGACGAACGCCGAGGGCGAGGCCTTCTTCGTCAAGTACCACTTCAAGACCAACCAGGGCGTGCGCAGTCTGTCCAGCGAGCAGGGCGCCGAGCTCGCCGGCAAGGACCCCGACTCCCACCAGACGGACCTGCTCCAGGCCATCGAGCGGGGCATGAACCCGTCCTGGACCCTGCACGTGCAGATCATGCCGGCGGCGGAAGCGGCCGACTACCGCTTCAACCCCTTCGACCTCACCAAGGTGTGGCCGCACCAGGACTACCCGCTGCGGCGGGTGGGCCGGCTGGTGCTCGACCGCAACCCCGACAACGTCTTCGCCGAGGTCGAGCAGGCCGCGTTCTCCCCGAACAACTTCGTGCCGGGCATCGGCCCTTCGCCGGACAAGATGCTCCAGGGCCGCCTGTTCGCCTACGCGGACGCGCACCGATACCGCCTGGGCGTCAACCACACCCTGCTGGCGGTGAACGCCCCGAGGGCGACGACCGCGGACAACTACGGCCGTGACGGTCTCATGGCCGCCAACTCCCAGGGCCGCTACGCCAAGAACTACGAGCCGAACTCGTACGCGGGCCCGGCCGAGACCGGCCGCCCGCTGTCGTCCCCGCTCGCGGTGAACGGCCACACGGGCACGCACGAGGCCCCGCAGCACACCAAGGACGACCACTTCTTCCAGGCGGGCGAGCTGTACCGCCTGATGTCCGCGGAGGAGAGGTCGCGGCTGGTCGCGAACATCGCCGGCGGCCTCTCGCAGGTCTCCCGCGACGACGTGATCGAGAAGAACCTCGCCCACTTCCACGCCGCCGACCCGGAGTACGGCAGGCGCGTGGCGGAGGCGGTCCACGCCCTGCGCGAGGACTGACCTCCAACTCAAAGGCTGCGTACGGGATCTGACGGGACGTCTGATCCTGTACGCGCGCGCCCGGCGCCGACCGTGTGGACCCGGATGAGGGGTGGCCACACGGTCGGAGGGCGGGCAGGCCGAGGACCGCGGCGGTGTGTGAGCCAGTGCGGTGGTAAAGGTCCCGGGGCTTCCCTCTCGACCTGAGTGAGGGCCGCCCCGGTTCCCTCGCATCCGCCGCGGTCCCAGTCCCACAGCACGACACCGGACCAGCACGAGCACCGTGCCGGTACGAGCACCGGATCAGTACGAGCACCGGACCGGCCGGACCACCGGCCAAGTCCGGACCACCGGCTCCGTCCGGCGGCGCGAATGTCCTGTCGCGCCCAGCCTCGCGCCGTCGGACGGCAACAACCTCACAGCTCACCGGGCCGGAGCGCCGGGTACGGACGGTCCCGTACCCGGCGCTCCGCCGTGCACTCGGGGTGCGGATCGGGCCGGCGCGCAGCAGCCTGGGGGCATGGACTATCCCAGCATCGTCGTGCACACCCCTGGCCTGGACGGCTCGCGGCGGGTCACCAGGGGGAACGACACGCTCGGTGTCGCCTGTCACCTCGACGACGTCGTCGACATTCTGCGCCGCGCGGACGTCGGCCTCGGCCTCGACCTCGACGCGATCGAGGTCGAGGAGAGCGACATCATCGACTGGCAGGGCGGCGGACCCGACGAATGGCCCGGCCTGTCGGAGCACCCCGAGCGGTGAGCCACCGCGGCGCCGGACCGCCCGATACGTACGCGTCCGGGCGTAGGGGGCGTACGGAACCTCAAATCGAGCTCTGAACACTGTCCCAGGGGCTTCAACTCTCCCCGGGTGTGGGGACATTCTCGGCACATGAGGCCCGCCGGCACGGGGGCGGCGGGCCTCACTCCAGGGGGACACCATGGACAGTGCCACGCCGGCCCGACTGAAGCCGCACGCACTCGCGCTGCCGCGCGGCTTTCCGCGCGGCCGGACCCGGCCCGCCCGGCGCACACTTGACGAACTCCGTGCCCAACTGCCCGTTCCTGGCTGGCGGGAGGGACTCTCGACGGACGACATCCTGTTCGCGGTCGCCCTCCACGGCGTCGGGGCGCTCAACGTCCTCGCGCCGCGCCTGGCCCAGGACGCGGGGCTGCTGGGCGGCCCTCTGAGCACCAGGACGACCCCCGGGGCGACGGGGCCTCGTACGGGGGATGCCATGGGCGGGGGAAGCCATGGCATGCGGAAGGGGCGGCTCACCCGATGGGTGAGCCGCCCCTTGACGGTCTGACGCGCGGACCGAGGGCCCCGCGTCAGACCTTCAGTGTCCTGACCGAGGTGGGCGCGTGGCCCGGCTCGGTCGCGATCTCCTCGAACTCGACGACGTTGCTGATGTCGTTCGTCTTGCTCATCGCGATGTTGGTGACACGCTCGAGGATCGCCTCGACGACGACGGGGACCCGGAACTCGGCGGCCATCTTCTTGGCCTGCTCGAAGGCGGCACCCAGCTCGCCGGGGTCGGTGACGCGGATCGCCTTGCAGCCGAGGCCCTCGACGACCTTGACGTGGTCGACGCCGTAGACGCCCAGCTCCGGCGAGTTGATGTTCTCGAACTCCAGGTTGACCTGGAAGTTGATGTCCAGGCCGATCTGCGCCTGCCGGATGAGGCCCAGGTAGGCGTTGTTCACCAGGACATGGACGTACGGGATCCGGTGCTGGGCGCCGACGGCCAGTTCCTCGATCATGAACTGGAAGTCGTAGTCGCCGGAGAGCGCCACGACCTGGGCCTCCGGGTCGGCCTTGGCGACGCCGAGCGCGGCCGGGATGGTCCAGCCGAGCGGGCCCGCCTGCCCGCAGTTGATCCAGTGCCGCGGACGGTAGACGTGCAGCATCTGGGCGCCGGCGATCTGCGAGAGCCCGATGGTGGTGACGTACCGGGTCTCCGGGCCGAAGGCCTTGTTCATCTCCTCGTAGACGCGCTGCGGCTTGATCGGGATGTCGTCGAAGTGCGTACGGCGCTGGAGCGTCGCCCGCTTCTCCTGCGCGGAGGCGGCCCACTCGCTCCGGTCCGGCAGCCTGCCCTCGTCCTTGAGTTCGCGCGCGACCTCGACGAACAGCTTCAGCGCGGCCTTGGCGTCGGAGGCGATGCCGAAGTCCGGGGCGAAGATCTTGCCGATCTGGGTGGGCTCGATGTCGACGTGCACGAACGTGCGGCCGGCCGTGTAGACGTCCAGCTTGCCGGTGTGCCGGTTGGCCCAGCGGTTGCCGATGCCGAGGACGAAGTCGGACTCCAGGAAGGTGGCGTTGCCGTAGCGGTGCGAGGTCTGGAGGCCGACCATGCCGGCGTTCAGGTCGTGGTCGTCGGGGAGGATGCCCCAGCCCATGAGGGTCGGGACGACCGGCGTGCCCGTCAACTCGGCGAACTCGACGAGGAGTTCGGCGGCGTCGGCGTTGATGACACCACCGCCGGCGACGATCAGCGGGCGCTCCGACTCGTTCAGGAGGGCGATCGCCTTCTCGATCTGGGCGCGGGTGGCGGCGGGCTTGTACGCCTGGAGCGGCTCGTAGGTCTCCGGGTCGAACTCGATCTCGGCGAGCTGGACATCGATGGGCAGGTCGATGAGGACCGGGCCCGGACGTCCCGAGCGCATCAGGTGGAAGGCCTGCTGGAAGACGCCGGGGACCTGGGCCGGCTCAAGGACGGTGATCGCCATCTTCGTCACCGGCTTGGCGATGGAGGCGATGTCGACGGCCTGGAAGTCCTCTTTGTGGATCACGGCGGTCGGAGCCTGGCCGGTGATGCAGAGGATCGGGATCGAGTCGCCGGTGGCGGAGTACAGCCCGGTGATCATGTCGGTGCCCGCCGGCCCCGAGGTGCCGATGCAGACGCCGATGTTGCCCGGGTGGGTCCGGGTGTAGCCCTCCGCCATGTGTGAGGCGCCCTCGACGTGGCGGGCGAGGGTGTGGTTGATCCCGCCGGAGGCCTTGAGGGCCGCGTAGAAGGGGTTGATCGCCGCACCCGGGACGCCGAACGCGTTGCTGACGCCCTCGCGCTTGAGGATCTCGACTGCCGCGCGGGCAGCGGTCATACGAGCCATGGAGTACTCCTGCTTCGGCTGTCGGATTCGCGCTCCCGTCGCGCCCGCGGAGAGCTGGTGATTCCGTTTGCGGTTCCGCAGCGGCTTCCCTGTCCGAATTCCGTATTGCGGAAACTAATTTCTACTATCTGGAAGTAATGTAGGCCGGAGCGCCGAGAACCGTCAAGAGTGGGTACGGCCGGATCCGGCGGGCGGCTGTCCGGCCGTTTCCCTGTCGGAGGTCCCCTCGCTGGAGGACGATGGACGCGGTGTCCGAGAGTGACGTGACGTCCTGGAGTGGGCCATGCCCGAAAGCGTGCCGGTGCGGTGCCCGGCCTGCCGCCGAGAGCATCTGTTCGCGGCGCTGTCCTATCCCTGCGTGTGCGGCGCACCCGTCACGCCCCCGCTCGACCGCCTCGCGGAACCGGCGGCCATCACGCACCGCAGCTGGGACGAGGACTGGGTCACGGTCCGCTGTGCCGCCTGCGGCCGCGAGGACCAGTGGCCCGCTCCCGAGCTGGGCTGCGCCTGCGGGACCGAGCTGCGGATTCCGGTTCGAGGGATACGCCGCCCGCTGCGCGCGCCGCTCACACCGGGCACCGTCGCCGAGGCGAGCCCCGAAACGGACGAGGACACCTCCGTCGCTGCCAGCCCGGACACCCCCACGCACCAGCCCGACACCCCGGAGCGCAGCGCCGAGGAGACCTCACCCGTGCCGCGCCCGGCGTTCCAGCCGGTCACCATCCGTACCGCCCGGGACGCCGTCACGGCCGCCGCGCTGTATCTGCGCTGGCTCGGCTACCGGGACATCAGGCGGGCGGACCAGCGGCCCCCGACGGGGATCGGGCTGGCCGCCCACGGGATCCTGGCCCAGGTGGATCCCACGGTCCGCCCCGCCTCGCTGCGCGACGTGGAGTGCCTGTGGCTGACGGCGATGACGGAGTCCGCGGAATGCGTGTACTTCTCCCTCTCGGGCTTCGCGGACGACGCCCGCTCCCGCGCGGACACCCTCGGCGTCCCCCTCTTCGTCCTCGACCTGACGGGCACTCCCCAGCCGGTGAACAGTCCGGCCGACGAGCTCATCGCGGCCGGCGCCTGACCACCCCTCTCACTCCGCGTACGACTCCCGCAGCTCGATCTTGCGCACCTTTCCGGACACCGTCATCGGGAAGGACTCCAGGATCCGCAGCCGGCTCGGGATCTTGTAGTGCGCCAGCCGCCCCTCGCAGAAGGCCCGCAGCTCCTCCGGCGTCAGCGGGTCGGCCGGGTCGCGCGGGATGACACAGGCGAGGACCTCCTCGCCGTAGCGCTCGTGGGGGACGCCTACCACCTGGACGTCGGCGATCTTCGGGTGGGCGTACAGGAACTCCTCGATCTCGCGCGGGTAGATGTTCTCGCCACCCCGGATGATCATGTCCTTGATGCGTCCGACGATCTCGACATACCCGTCCTCGCGCATCACCGCGAGGTCGCCCGTGCGCATCCAGCGCCCCTCGTCGACGGCCTCCGCGGTCTTCTCTGGCTCGTTCCAGTAGCCGAGCATGACGCTGTAGCCGCGGGTGCGCAGTTCGCCCGCCGAGCCGCGCGGCAGCGTCACCCCGTCCACCGGGTCGGCCACCTTCACCTCGATGTGCGGCAGGACCCGGCCGACGGTGCCGGTGCGGTGCTCCAGGTCGTCGTCCCGGCGGGTCTGGAGGGACACCGGCGAGGTCTCCGTCATGCCGTAACAGATGGACACCTCCGCCATGTGCATCTCGGCGACCACCCGCTTCATCACCTCGACGGGGCAGGGCGAGCCCGCCATGATGCCGGTGCGCAGCGACGACAGGTCGTACGACGCGAAGTCGGCGAGGTTCAACTCCGCGATGAACATGGTCGGTACGCCGTACAGGGACGTGCAGCGCTCCTCCTGGACCGCGCGCAGGGTCGCCGCCGGGTCGAAGGAGGGCGCGGGAATGACCAGGCAGGCGCCGTGCGAGGTCGCCGCGAGGTTGCCCATCACCATGCCGAAGCAGTGGTAGAAGGGCACGGGGACGCAGATCCGGTCCTGCTCGGTGTAGGCGATCGACTCACCCACGAAGTAGCCGTTGTTGAGGATGTTGTGGTGGGAGAGGGTGGCTCCCTTCGGGAAGCCGGTCGTGCCCGAGGTGTACTGGATGTTGATCGGGTCGTCGCAGGACAACTCGCCCGCGCGGGAACGGAGTTCGTCCCGCAGGCCGGGTACTCCACGGCTCATCAGCGCGTCCCAGCCCGGGTCGCCGATGTAGACGGTCTGCCTCAAGTCCGGGCAGGAGCGCCGCGCTTCCCCGACCATCGCCCGGTAGTCGCTCGACTTGTGACTGAGGGAGGCGAACAGCACCGAGATCCCGGCCTGCCGCAGTACGTACTCGACCTCGTGGGTGCGGTAGGCCGGGTTGATGTTGACCATGACCGCGCCGATGCGGGCGGTGGCGTACTGGACGAGCACCCACTCCGGGCAGTTGACCGCCCAGATGCCGACGCGGTCACCCTTGGCAACACCCTCGGCGAGCAGCGCGCACGCCAACCGGTCGACGTCCGCGGCGAATCGGGCGTACGTCCAGCGTCGACCGGACGGCACGTCGACGAGCGCCTCCCGGTCGGGCCAGGCCTCGACGGCCCGGTCCAGGTTGACGCCGATCGTGTCCCCGAGCAACGCGGTCGTGCTCGTGCCGTGCGTGTACGACGGTTCGCTCACCGGAAGTCCTCCTCGCGGTACTCGGCGTCGGAGCCCGCGGCCGTGGCCTCGCGCAGCTCGATGCGGCGGATCTTGCCGGACACGGTCTTGGGGAGGTCGCCGAACTCCAGGCGGCGCAGGCGCTTGTAGGGCGCGAGGACCGTGCGTGAGTGCTCGAAGAGGACCTTGGCGGTGTCGGGGCCCGGCTCCCAGCCCGCGGCGAGGACGACGTAGGCCTTGGGGACCGCCAGGCGCAGTTCGTCCGGCGCGGGCACGACGGCCGCCTCGGCCACCGCCTCGTGCTCCAGCAGGGCGCTCTCCAGCTCGAAGGGGGAGATCTTGTAGTCGGAGGCCTTGAACACGTCGTCGGCGCGGCCCACGTAGGTGATGTAGCCGTCGGCGTCCCGGGAGCCGATGTCGCCGGTGCGGTAGTACCCGCCGGCCATCGCCTCGGCGGTTCGGTCCGGGTCGCCGTGGTAGCCGGTCATCAGGCCCACGGGGTGGGTGGAGAGGTCGAGCGCGATCTCGCCCTCGTCCACGCCAGGCGCGCCGGAGACCGGGTCGAGCAGCACGACGCGGAAGCCGGGGCTCGGCCGCCCCATCGAGCCCGTCTTCAGCGGCTGCCCGGGGCTGTTGGAGACCTGGACCGCGGTCTCCGTCTGCCCGAAACCGTCCCGGACGGTGACGCCCCAGGCGCGCCGCACCTGCTCGATGACCTCGGGATTCAAGGGCTCACCCGCGGCCACCACCTCGCGCGGCGGCGCGGCCAGTCGGGACAGGTCGGCCTGGATGAGCATGCGCCACACGGTGGGCGGGGCGCAGAACGTCGTGACGCCCGACCGGTCCATCTCCGCCATCAGCCGGCCCGCGTCGAACCGCGTGTAGTTGTGGATGAAGACGGTCGCCTCCGCGCTCCACGGCGCGAAGAGGTTGGACCAGGCGTGCTTGGCCCAGCCCGGCGAGGAGATGTTCAGATGCACGTCGCCGGGTCTGAGCCCGATCCAGTACATGGTCGCCAGATGGCCCACCGGGTAGGAGAGATGGGTGTGCTCGACGAGCTTGGGGCGGGCCGTCGTACCGGAGGTGAAGTAGAGCATCAGCGGGTCGTCCGGATGGGTGGCACCGTCGGGCTCGAAGGTGGCGTCGGCGGCGTACGCCTCCTCGTACGAAAGCCAGCCGGGCCGACCGGGGCCGACCGCGATCCGGGTGTATTCGCCCGGTACCGCCTCGAACTTCCCGGTGTCCTCCCCGCGGGCGATCACGTGCCGGACACGGCCGCGTTCGACGCGGTCGCGCAGGTCGGCGGGGCCGAGGAGGGTGGTCGCCGGGATGACGACGGCGCGCAGCTTCATCGCGGCGAGGGCCGTCTCCCACAGTTCGGCCTGGTTGCCGAGCATGACGAGGACGCGGTCCTCGGCGCGGACGCCCTGTGCGGCGAGCCAGTTGGCGACCCGGTTCGACCGCTCGGACATGTCGGCGAAGGAGATCCGGGTCGACGCGCCGTCCTCCTCCACGATGTGCAGGGCGGTGCGGAGGTTGTCCCGGGCGATGACGTCGAACCAGTCGAGCGCCCAGTTGAAGTGCTCCGGCCGGGGCCAGTCGAAGCCCTCGTAGGCCGTGGCGTAGTCCTCGCGGTGCGCCAGCAGGAAGTCCCGTGCGCCGCGGAACTGGTCCGTCGCGCTCGTCGTCACCGTCATGTGTCCTCCTCGTCACCGGACAGCCGCCTACCATCGTGTACGCCGTGATGCAGGTCTCACCACCCCCGAACGGGGGTGCGCCGCGACGAAGGGGCGAACAGGTGGAAGCCGACACAGCCGAGGCGGTGGAGATGCGGGGCGCGCTGGTCCGTCTGCGGCGCGCCACGGGACTGCCGGTCGCCTTCGGCGGCCTGGTCGAACCCGGGCGCCAACAGGTACGTATCAGCCAGCTCAGCGGCACGGCGACGGCCGCGCTCAGCGCGCTGGCGGTGTCGACGGGCAACGGCCTGGGCGGCAAGTCGATCGCGCTCGCCCGGCCCTGCGCCGTGACCGACTACTCGTCGTCCCGGCAGATCAGCCACGAGTACGACACGGCGGTCGCCATGGAAGGGCTGCGCTCGGTGCTCGCGGTCCCCGTCGTCGTACGGCGCCGGGTGCGCGGTGTGCTGTACGGCGCCCTGCGCACGGCCCAGCCGCTGGGTGACCGCACGTTCGGCGCGGCGGTCGAGGCGGCCCGGGACGTGGAGCAGGCGCTCGTCGTACGGGACGAGGCCCGGGCGCTGCTGGCGGTCGCGCGGGATCCCGGCCCCGCGGTGGGCGACGCCGCGTGGGAGGAGGTGCGGGAGGCACACGGGGCGCTGCGCGCGCTGGCGCCGCGGATCCTCGACCCGGCGTTGCGGGGCGAACTCCTCTCCGTCTGCGGGCGGCTGGCCGACGCGGCGGCACCGGAAACGGACGCTCCGCCCGTCGGTCTCGCACCCCGTGAGCTGGACGTCCTCGCGTGTGTGGCGGCCGGTGCGACGAACGCGGCGGCGGCGCGGCGGCTGGGGCTGCGCCCGGAGACCGTGAAGGGATATCTGCGGTCGGCGATGCGCAGGCTGGGCGCCCACACCAGGTGGGAGGCGGTGGTCGCGGCACGCCGGGCCGGGCTGCTGCCGTAACCTCCGGCGGATTCCTGGCGCTTTCTCATTCAAGCGGCGGCACTCTGAAATGCCTTATACCGCGAGCTTGTTATTTCCCTCACCGTCCCGACCGTCCGAAATTCAATGGGACATTGCCTAATATTGGTCAGGACACGACACACGAGGGGAGCGGTGACCGTGCGAGGGGACTTCAAGGAACCTGCGAGACCCCGCCCCGACCTGGTCATCGGCCAGGAGGAGCTCTTCACGGGGGCGCGCGAACAGCTCTCCGGCGGCGGCAGTGTGCTGGTGCACGGTCCCGCGGGAATAGGAAAGTCGACCGTCCTGCGGGCGTTGGTCGCGGAATACACCGAATCCGCACGGACTGTGTTGCGCTGCTCCGCCACCGAGTCCGAATCCCATCTCCCCTTCCTCGCACTGGCCGACCTCCTCGGTCTGGTCGTGGACGAGGTCTCCGAGCAGTTGCCGGGACCGCAGCGCACCGCCCTCGAGTCGGCGCTCACCGGCCGCGGCGAATCCACCCTGCAACGCGACGGACTGGCGCTGCGCCTCGCGGTCCTGTCGGCGTTCCGGGCGCTGGCCGCCCAGGGACCCGTACTGATCGTCGCCGACGACCTCCAGTGGCTGGACCCGGCCAGCGCGGAACTGCTCGGCTTCGCCGCCCGCCGGCTCGGCGGCATGCCCGTACGGATGCTGTGTGCCGTACGCACCGAAACGGAACCGCAAGGGCAGCAGCACGACCGATATCTACGCGCGTCCCCACCGGAGACCCTGGCCGTGCGGCTCAGCCCGCTCTCCCGTGCGCACATCGCCGAACTCCTGGGCCGGCGCGGCTACACCGGTCTGCCCCGCTCGATCGTGCGGGACATCCACCGCACCAGCGGCGGCAATCCGCTCTTCGCGCTGGAGCTGGGCCGCGCCCTCGCCGAGAGTCCGACCCCGCCAAGCCCCGGCGAACCCCTGCCGGTGCCGACCTCGCTGAGCGCGCTCGTCCTCAACCGGCTGGAGATGCTGTCCCTGGAGGCCCGCCGCACCCTGCTGGTGGCCAGCGCCGGAGCGCGGCCCACGCTGGCACTGCTGCACGCCGCGGGGCGCGCGAACGCCGAGGCGGAGACGGCGTCGGCGGCCTCGCTCGGCCTGCTGGCGACAGAGCGCGAGGCACCGGTCATCCGCTTCGCGCACCCCCTCGTGTCCGCCGCCCTGTACGCGGAGGCGAGCGCGCAGGAGCGGCGCGCCGCCCACGCCGCGCTGTCCACGGCGGCCTCCGATCCCATCGAGCGGGCCCGGCACCTCGCCCTGGCCGCCACGGGTACGGACCCGGCGGTCGCCGCCCGGCTCGGCGAGGCGGCGACGGCGGCCCGGGACCGGGGCGCGCCCTCGGTCGCGGCGGGGCTCGGGCTCCTTGCCGCCCGGCACACCCCGCCGGACACCGTGCCCGGCCCGGACGAGCGCAGACTCCAGGCGGCCGAGGACGCGCTCACGGCCGGCGAGACGGACCTCGCGCGGGACATCGCGCGCCAGGTACTGACGCGTGCCACCGCACCCGCCGACCGGGTACGGGCCTGGATGATCGTCGTCGACGCCGCCGGGCAGGCCATGGCCGAGGTCGACGCCGTCTTCCCGCAGGCGCTCGCCGACGCGGGCCAGGACCCGCGGCTGCTCGCCCTCGTCCGCTACCAACTGGCCTGGCGGGCGCTGCTCGTGGAGGGCGAGATGAGCAAGGCCCGCGAGGAGGCCGCCTGCGCCGCGGGGCTCGCGGCCCGTGCCGGGGACCGGCCCACCGAACTTCTCGCGCTGGCGTTCCAGGCGCAGATGGAGACCCTGATGGGGCATCCCGGCGCCCCGGCGACCATCCAGCGGGCGATGCGCGAGCCGCAGGATCCCCGGGTCGCGTGCGACCACAACGGCGCCGGTGCCGCCCGCGTCCGCTGGCTGATCATGGGCGACCAGCTCGCCGAGGCCCGCACGACCCTCACCGCGCTGCTGCGCGAGGTGCGCCGGCGCGGGATGGTCGAGAGCGAGGTGCACTTCCTGCGTGCCCTGGCGGAGACCGAACTGCGTTCCGGACACTGCGGCCGGGCTCTCGACCTCGCCCGCGAGAGCCTGCGGCTGGCCCGCGACACCGGGATCGGCGAGGCGGCCACCGCGATGCTGACCTCACTCGCCGAGGCCGCGGGCGGCGAGGTGGACCAGGCGCTCACGCTCGCCCAGGAGGCCGTGGACCGGGCCGAGGAGGACGGCGACCTGATGTACCTGTCGCGCGCGCTCGGCGCCCTCGGGCACGCCCAGCTCGTGGCGGGGGACGCGCCGGCGACGGTCCAGTCACTGCGCCGCGTACGGGAGTTGGAGGAGGGCCTCGGGGTCGTCGATCCGGCGCGGGGCCGCTGGCACGGGGATCTCGCCGAGGCGCTGGTGCGGATCGGCGAACACGTCGAGGCGCAGGACGTCGTCGACGCGACCCGGGAGCGTGCGCTGCGGCTCGGCCGGGAGAGCGTGCTCGCCGTCCTCGACCGCGCCGAGGCACTCGTACGCGCCGCACGCGGCGAACAGGGCCCCGCCACAAGGCAGTTGACCGCCGCTCAGGACCGGCTCGGCAAGCTGGGCTACGGACTTGAGGAGGCCCGGGCCGCGTACGCGCTGGCCGGGCTGCGCATCCTCACCCCCGGGCCCACCTCGTACGAGGAGGCGACCCGGCTCTTCCGCCGCTGCCGCGCCCTGCCGTGGCTGCGGCAGATCGAGGTGGCTGTCGCGGCACTTCCCACGCCCGCCCTGCTCGCCTCCGGCGACCTCGACGGCCTCGCGTCCGCCGCGCTCGACAGCCTCGCCGCGACCGAACGGCAGGTGGCCGCGCTCGTCATGGAGGGCGCCACCAACCGCGAGATCGCCGCGCGCCTTTTCATCAGTGTGAAGACGGTGGAGGCCACACTGACCCGGGTGTACCGGAAGTTGGGGATCCGCTCGCGGGTGGACATAGTCCGGCTGGCGGTCGGGCACCGGCCGGGCTGACGTCCAGTCGTGTCCGGGGGCCGCGCCCCCTCCCCCGGATACCGGACCAACCGGACGGCAACACAAGCTAAACCCAGCTGCCCCACAGCAAGGGTTATCCCTCCCCCGACTCCACTAGGGGGTTCCCTCATTGGAGATGGAGGGCTTCCGCTTCTAGCCTGATCCCAGTGCCGCTCGCCCGGGCACACGGCGCCGGCCCCACCGACACCGTGCAGCACCCCCCACACCCGCGCGTCCCCCCACCGGCAACCTCCGAGGAGAACCATGTTCGGGCTCAACCGCGCCAAGAAGACCGCCGCGCTGTGTGTGGCGACGGCCGCCGCCGCCACGACGGCACTGCTCGGCGCACCCGGTGCCGTCGCCGCCCCCCAGCCGATCGTCGGCGGTACGACGACCACCACGACCGCGTACCCGTTCGTCATGCAGATCACGGACGCCTCGCAGAACCAGTTCTGCGGCGGCACGCTCGTCTCGGCCACGAAGGTCGTCACCGCCGCCCACTGCATGGTCGGCGAGACCACCAGCAGCGTCCGCGTCGTCGGCGGCCGCACGTACCTCAACGGCACGAACGGCACGGTCAGCAGAGTCAGCAAGATCTGGATCAACCCCAGCTACACGGACGCCACCAACGGCGACGACGTGGCCGTACTGACCCTGTCGACGGCGATGTCGTACACCCCCGCGTCGTACGTCACCTCCTCGCAGACCAGCGTGTACGCGACCGGCGCCACCGCCCGCGTGCTGGGCTGGGGCACCACCTCCGAGAGCGGCAGCTCCTCCAACCAACTGCGGACCGCGACCGTCCCGATCGTCTCCAACACCAGCTGCGCGAGCTCGTACGGCTCCGACTTCATCGCCAGCGACATGGTCTGCGCCGGATACTCCTCCGGCGGCGTCGACACCTGCCAGGGCGACAGCGGCGGCCCGTTGCTCATCGGCGGCGTCCTGGCAGGCATCACCTCCTGGGGCGAGGGCTGCGCCGAGGCCGGCTACCCGGGCGTCTACACCCGCCTGACGACCTTCTCCAGCCTGGTGACCACGCAGGTCAACTCCTGATCCGCAGGTCAACCCGCCCTCACCGATGAACTCCTGAGTACCCCTCAGGTGCAAGCCGGGGGGCGTTGCGGGCCTCCACGAGCGGCCCGCAGCGCCCCCTCTCCACTACCTGCCCGTCGGCGGTCGGCTTCCCCCACAGCCCCAACCGCCGACGGGCACACCCCTGTCGGGACGCCCGCGACAGGCCCCTCCTTCGGCGAGTGCCACCGCGGACAGGCTGCTTGAATGGCCTCCATGGTGTCCACGGACCGTTTCCTGGCCTTCGCCGCGATGTCTCTGCTGGTGATCGCGATCCCGGGCCCGAGTGTGCTGTTCGTCATCGGACGGGCACTCGCGCACGGCCGGCGCACCGCCGTGGCGACGGCCCTCGGCAACGTCGTCGGCTCGTATCTGCTGGTCGTCGCGGTCGCTGTCGGCATCGGTTCACTGGTCGAGCGCTCGGTGACGGTCTACCTGGCCGTGAAGCTGGCCGGGGCCGCCTACCTCGTCCTGCTCGGCGTGCAGGCGTTCCGGCACCGCCGGGAGCTCACCGTCTCGGCGATCACCCCGGGGACCGCCACCGCCCCGGCCCGCGGGGATCTCCGTACGGTCCTCGACGGCGTACTCGTCGGCGTCACCAACCCCAAGGGCATCGTCTTCTTCGCCGCGGTACTCCCCCAGTTCGTGGACCACTCGGCGGGCCGACTTCCCTTGCAGATGCTCCTGTTGGGCCTGGTGCCGATCTCCATCGGCCTCGTCACGGACACCCTGTGGGGCCTGACCGCGTCGGCCGCGCGCACCTGGTTCGCCCGGTCGGACCGCCGCCTCGCGCTGATCGGCGGCGCGGGCGGCTGCACGATGATCGGCCTGGGTGTGACGGTGGCGGTCACGGGACGGGACTGAGGCCGTACGGCACGGGCTCTCAGGCCCTACCCGAGGACCGTCCCGAACCGGATGTCGCCGGCGGACGCCGACGTGCCGGCCATCACCCCGGCCATCCGCGCGGCCTCCGCCACGATCTCCTTCCGCTGGGCCTTCGTGAGTGTGCCGAAGGGCTCGATGGTCAGCGCCTCTTCCTCCTGCCGCCACAGGCCCGCCACGAATCCGTCGACGAGCAGCACGCAGTACGCCTGGTTGCCCTTCCAGGTGCGGCCCTTGAGGTCGGCGGGCACCAGCCGGGAGCGGTCGGCGTGCGAAAGGAGCAGGTTGTCGAACTCGGGGAGGAAGCGCGGCGGGGCCGGGGTGTCGGCGTCCGGGCGGGGCGCGTCGGGGAGGTCGAAGAGCTCGACGCCGTTCTCGTCGCGGAAGGTGAGGAGTTGAGGGCGGAGCCGTTCAAAAGCCTCGCGCAGCCGGGTCAGGCCCGCCCAGGTCTGCATGTCCTTGACGGAGGCGGGGCCGAAGGCGGCGAGGTAGCGCAGGACGGTCGCGTCGGGGGCGGGCGTCGGCTCGGACGGGCGGTCGAGCCAGTGCTCGGCGGTGGTGAGCGCGACCTGGCCGCTCCTGCCCCACAGGCCGCGCGGGGTGACCTGGACGAGCGGCAGCCGGCAGCGGGCGGCGACGGAGAGCGCGAACGGGTCGGCGTCCGGCCACTCGGCGAGCAGCGCCTCGCGCAGTTGCCTCATCGTGCGCGGCTCGGCCTCCACCAGCTCCCGGCTGATCGAGGCGAGCCGGTCCAGGTCGACGCCTTCGAGCCCCTTGCGGAACTGGTTGAGCTCCCGCTCGCGCGCCGCCTGCACCAGCGGGCGCAGGGTCAGGGCGTCGTCGGCGGTGTGGGTGTGGATGGTGGAGCGCATGGTGACGAGGCGGACGGTCTCGCGGTCGGCCATGAGCCGCGACAGCGCCTCGGGGGCGAAGCCGTCCAGTCGGGCGGCGAGCGCGTAGTACGGCGGTTTGACGTTCTGCGCCTGGAGACCGAGGAGGTGCCCGACGGCCTCCTTGGTCCCGAGCTCGGACCGGTGCAGCAGGAGCTGCCGGGCGAGGGTCGCGCGGTTCAGGGCGCGGGTGCCGAGCACGGGGGCCGCGGAGGTCTTCGTCGTCATGCTCCGCACGTTAACGGGACTTGCGGACAGGTTCTGTCCTCATTTCTTGGGGAATCCGTACCTCGGCGGTGTCCCACCCCCGCGCCGAGGACTTTTGACCCGTATATCCTGCTCCGTGATCACCAAGACGTACGTTCGATCGCATACGCGCCTCGTACGTCATGCTTCACACCTCACGCTCCACACCGCACACCGCACGCTTCACACGACGACAGACGACAGCGGAGGCAGCCTCGATGTCCGAGCGACGTGCTCGCCCAGCCTCGAGGGGCGCCAGGAAGTCCGTCTGGCGACGGGCCCTGACCCCACCGGCCGGGCCGCCCGCCCCGGCGCCGACGCCCCGGCCCGACCCGTCGCCGCCGGACCCCGCCGAGGACGGCAGCGTCGTACAGGCGGCGCTCTACCGTGACGGCGTACGCGTCGCGACACCGGAGACCCTCGCCGACACCTTCCGCGAGCTGCGAGAGCAGCCGGACGGCATGGCGTGGATCGGCCTCGCCCGCCCGACGGAGAACGAACTCCTGTCCCTGGCGGCCGAGTTCGACCTGCATCCGCTCGCGGTCGAGGACGCGATGGAGGCGCACCAGCGCCCGAAGCTGGAGCGTTACGGCGAGACGCTGTTCGTCGTCCTGAGCGCGGCGCGTTATCTGGACGCGCTGGAGGAGGTCGACTTCGGCGAGCTGCACGTGTTCGTGGGCCCCGACTTCGTGATCACGGTCCGGCACGGCGCGGCGCCGGACCTATCGGCGGTGCGCCGCCGCATGGAGGACACTCCCGAGCTGCTGAAGCTCGGCCCCGAGGCGGTCCTCTACGCGATCCTCGACTCCGTGGTCGACGGCTACGTCCCGGTCGTGTCCGGCGTCCAGAACGACATCGACGAGATCGAGACCGAGGTCTTCCGCGGCGACCCCGCGGTGTCCCGCCGTATCTACGAACTCTCCCGGGAAATGGTCGAGTTCCAGCGCGCCACCCGCCCGCTGGTCGGCATGCTGCACGCCTTGATCGCCGGCTTCGCCAAGTACCGCACCGACGAGGAGCTCCAGCGCTACCTCCGCGACGTCGCCGACCACGTCACCCACACCAGCGAACGCGTCGACGGCTTCCGCCAGGCCCTCACCGACATCCTCACCGTCAACGCGACCCTGGTCACCCAGCAACAGAACGCCGAGATGCGCGCGTTGGCGGAGGCGGGCTTCGAACAGAACGAGGAGATCAAGAAGATTTCTTCTTGGGCGGCGATTCTCTTTGCTCCGACGCTGGTCGGCACGATCTACGGGATGAACTTCGATCACATGCCGGAGTTGCACTGGGTGCTCGGATACCCCTTCGCGATTCTTCTAATGGCGGTTGTTTGTACCAGTTTGTACGTCATCTTCAAGCGGAGGGACTGGCTCTGAGTAATAGCCCGACGAGACGCTGCTGCGCGGCAGTACGGCTCCGATCGCTGGCTCCGACGATGCCTTCGAGGTCGCTGGGGAGAATCTGGGGAGAATGAGCCGCGTTCCGATTCTCGCGATCGCGGGCGTTGACTGCGGATGCCTCAGCGCTGAGGCGCAGGCGGGGAGCAGTGACCAGCACGGAGAGTAGAGAACTTCCTCTGTGGAACGCCGAAACGGGTGGGCACAGCAGATCGCTGTGCCCACCCGTTTCGTGGGTCGTGTGAAGAGGACGTCTACTCGTCCAGTACAGATTGGCCGAGCAAAGCGTCGATGGCCCCGCGCCCCTTCCCTCCGGCCTCCGGCATGAAGTGGGCGTAGTAGTCCAGGGTGATCGTCGGGCTCGAAGGCCGAGCCAGCGGGTGAGGGTCACGACGGACTCGCCCGCTTCGAGGATGACCGAGGCGTACGTGTGCCAGAGCACGTGGAAACCGTCCTTGCGCGACGCCTTCCACCGCTCGCCCTTCTGCCGCGTGGGGATGACACCGACGGCCGCCAGGGCCGACTTCCACACCTCGACGTTGAAGATGTTCGCGCGCAGGGCGTTGCCGTACGTCGTGGTGATGACGAGCAGGAACTTCTTCGTCTCCCGGTCGGGCTCCGGGCCACCCCACGGCAGCTCCACCTCGACCGCCGGGTACTCCATGAAGTACTGGGCCAGGGCCGCCGCGACCGACGGAGGCATGTCGACGACACGGGTCTTGCCACCCTTCGGCAAGGTGAAGTACAGCCGCCCGCGCAGGAGTTGGACCTGCCGGCGGATGCGCAGGACTCCACGAGCGAAGTCGACGTCCTCCGGCGACAGCCCGAAGACCTCGCCCTGCCGAAGCCGCAGCCCAGCGCGAGCACGACTGCGATGCGGTACCGCGCTTTGATCGCCTCCCGTACGCGCTACGCGGTCTCCAGGGGCCAGGCTGGTTTCTGATCCTCCGGCGCCTTGGGCCACCGCACGGACCTGGCCCGCATCGGATTGCGCACCAGGCGCTTGTCGTCGATGGCGGTCTCGAAGATGTTCGAGAGCGAGCCGAGGATCTGCCGGGCGTATCGCGGTGACAGTTCGCTCTCCAGCGTGGCGATGTAGCCGCGCAGTACCGCCGGGCTGATGTCCCGCAGGGCGACGGTGCCCAGTTGAGGCTGAATTACGACGGCCGCTGGGAAGCGCGTGGGGAGAACGAACCGCGTAACACCGGATGAAGCCGAAAGCCCCTGAAAGACGCGTTCACACAGGTCAGAAGTCCACCGGAGTCCTCAACCGCAGGTCAGCGCCCCCAGATAGACAACTTCAACAAGATCTCGTCCTGGGCGGCCATCCTCTTCGCCCCCACACTCGTGGGAACCATCTACGGCATGAACTTCGACAACATGCCGGAGCTCGGCTGGCGCTTCGGATACCCCTTCGCCATCGGCTTGATGGGGGTTTTCTGTGCCAGTTTGTACGTCATCTTCAAGCGGCGGGACTGGCTATGAGCACCCGCTGAGCCCGGGACTCCGTCGGCGACGGGCGATCACCTGGCATTGGGGTCAGTCGGCGGAAGGGTGTACCGAGCCTCGCTCCACGACCGGCATGGGGATCAGGTGACAGTCGGGGCGTCGGTTGCGGTCGAGGAGGAGTTCGATGGAGGTGCGGCCCATGGCTTCGTGGGGCAGTCCGACGGTTGTCAGGCCGGGCCTGAGATAGGAGGCGATCTCGTCGTTGTCGAAGGACACGACCGAGACGTCCTGCGGGACGGAGAGGCCGCGGTCGCCCAGCGCCTGGTACGCACCGAATGCGAGGCGGTCGTTCATGCAGACCAGAGCGCGGATGCCGCCGCGACGTTCCAGGAGGGCGCGGGTCGTGTCGTAGCCCTGGCTGGGTTCCCATTCCCAACATGACTCCTCGGCGGCGAACCGCAGTCCGCGCTCGGCCATCTCCGCGCGGATCCCGGCGATGCGCTGCCCGACGGTCGCCGAGCGGAAGAGGTTCTTCTCGACCTCTTCGTTGTGGCCGATGAGGGCGATCCCGTTCCGGTGGCCGGCGTCGGCGAGGAGTGCGACCGCCGCTCTCCCGCCGCCGAGTTCGTCGGGGAGGACCGAGACGGGGTGCTTCTTGTTGGTGGCGTTGAGCATGACCACGTTGGTCGCCTGCGGGATGTCGGGTACGAAGAGTTCGCGGGCTCGCATCACGGCGAAGATGATGCCGTCGACCTGGCGGTCGAGGACGGCCGCGATCGCCTTGGACTCGCGCGCCGGGTCTCCCCCGGTCTCCAGCACGAGCAGGACGTGGCCGGCCTTCTCCGCGGCGTCCAGCGCTCCCTGGATCAGTCCGCCCGCGAAGCGGGTGGTGGCGACCACGTCGGAAATGAATCCGATGGTGGAGGTCTTGCGGGTCCGCAGACCGCGGGCGGCCACGTTCGGCCGGTAACCGAGCTCAGCGGCGGCGTCGTTGACCCGGGCGTGCGCCTCGGCGGACAGGCGGGTGTCCGGCCTGCCGTTCAGAATCATCGAAGCGGCGGCCGTGGACAGCCCCGCGCGCCGGGCGACATCGGCGAGCGTGACGCGCTTGTCCGGCATGACATCTCTCCTCCGGTGGTCGGCGCGGGCGCGGGTCCGAAGCCAAGCACGCCGCCCGATCCGCTGCGACCTATTCCTTGACAGCATCCATCCCCAGGCTGATTATGGCCATGCTAAAAGGGTTTAGCAAGCGGTTTGGCTCGTTTCGAGTCGGGGCGTACCAGCGCGCCGTGACCGTCGAGATGCCGGAGACGCCCGCCTGCGCCCTGCCAGGCCTCCTTCCACGGACGCGCACACGGACAACGGAGTCTTGTAGATGCCGAACGAGCCGCAGCTTTCCCTTCACGGACGCAGCGCCCCATCACGCACGGTCTGGCGGGCGGCCCTCACGGCCGCCGCCACCGCCGGTGCGCTCACCCTGGCCGGGTGCTCGCCGGGATCACCGGCGGGGAGCCCGACCGGTTCCGGCGATGTGAGCCTGAAGCTCACCTCCGACAAGATCACGATCAGAATCCAGGACGAGACGGGCTTCCCCGTATCCGGCGACCTGGCTGAGGAATTCACCAAGCAGCACCCGAACGTCACCTTCAAAGTCGTTCGTGACAGCTTCGCGAACCTCACCGCGAACGCGCCGCGGCTGATGGCCGGCGCCAACGCACCGGACCTGATCCGTCTGCCGACACTGGGGGACACGGTCAAGGACGGGCTTCTGACGAACCTCGACCCGTACTACAAGGGCTTCGGGTGGGACAAGTTCTCCGCCGGACAGCTGGCTCCGTCCCGGATGAGCAGCAAGGGCGTGCGGGGCGAGGGGTCGCTCTACCAGTTGGGCCTGGGCTACAGCGTCACCGGTATCTACGTGAACCAGGAGTACGCCAAGCGCCTGGGGCTCTCCGGGGCTCCGGCCACGATCGGCGAACTGGAGCAGTGGATGGCCAAAGCCAAGGCCGCGGACATTCTTCCGGTGCAGATCGGTATGCAGGACGGCGTGGGCACGTTCGCGCTGCAGGCACTGATCAACCAGTACGGGAACAAGAGCGACCTGGTCGACTGGATGTTCAACAAGTCGGGCGCCACGTTCGACACGGCCGCCGGCCTCGAGGGCACCACGGCGTTCAAGAAGTGGGCGGACGCCGGGTACTTCCCCTCCGACGTGAACGCGATCAACTACACGACGATGGTGGCCAATTTCCAGGCGGGCAAGGGCCTGCTGATGTTCGACGGGAACTGGGACGCCGCGGGAACAGACAAGGCCATGGGCCACGGAGCCGCCTCCTTCGTGCCCGTGCCGCCCGCCGACGCCGGCGGCAAGTACGTCGCCATGGGCGCCGCGAACTCGTTCTCCATCCCGGCCAAGGCGAAGAACGCCGACGCGGCGGCGTTCTTCCTCAACTGGATCCACACCGACACCAAGGCCCGTCAGATCGTCGTCGACGTCACCGGCGCGTCGCCCGGCGGCGACCCCGCCCAGAAGATGCCGACGGCCAAGGCGGGTTCGCTGATCTCCCAGGCGCTCGACATCTCCGCGAAAGTGGGCTCCGACAACGGTTTCGTGGACTTCATGGCCAACACCACGGCAGGCATCTACGCAGGCGCGTTCCAGCCCTACGAGCAGCGCCTGCTGACCCGCCGCATGGAGCCCAAGGCGTTCGTCGAGGCCATCCAGCAGTACTACGAGAAGGAACTGGCCGGCTCATGAGCGGCGACCTCCGCCGGCGCGGGATCTCGAAGCCGACCACCGCCGCGGTGCCGCGCCCCGGCCAGGTCGCTCGTGCCGCGGGTCCGGGGAATCACCCTCGGCGGCCCGTCCGTGGTGCGGCCCGGCGCAGACTCACCCTGGGCTGGCTCTTCGTCCTGCCCGCGCTGGCCTTCTTCTCCGCTTTCGTGATCTATCCACTGATCACGGCCGTGCAGTACTCGTTCTACGACTGGAACGGCATCGGCGCCTCCACCTGGGTCGGCTTCGCCAACTACACCCGGGTGTTCACCGACCGGGAGCTCCTGATCTCGATCGTCAACGCGCTGATCCTCATCGTCTTCTTCACGGTCATCCCGGTCAGCAGCGGGCTGGTCCTGGCCACCCTGATCCGCACGATGAGGCCCGGCGCGTTCTCCACCACCGCGCGTACGGTCCTGTTCCTTCCCCAGATCATTCCGCTGGTGGCCGCCGGTATCGCCTGGTCATGGATGTACGCGCAGACCGGCACCGTCAACTCCATCCTGGACAGCGTGGGCCTGGGGTTCCTGGCGCGGTCATGGCTGGCGGGCTTCGGGACGGCCCTTCCCGCCGTCGGTCTGATCGGTTCGTGGGTGCTGACAGGGCTGTGCACGATCCTGCTGCTCACCGGCATCGGGAAGATCGACACGTCGCTGTACGAGGCGGTGCGGCTGGACGGCGCGGGCTGGACGCGGGAGTTCGTGACCGTCACCGTTCCGGGGCTGCGGCAGGAGATCGCCGTACTGGTCACCCTCACGGTCATCGCGGCGCTGAGCAGCTTCGACATCATCTACACCACCACCAAGGGCGGCCCGGGGACGAGCACGCTGGTCCCCGGCATCTCGATCTTCCGGCTCGCCTTCACCCAGAGCGAGGTCGGTCTGGCGTCCGCCTTCGGCATCGTCCTGTTGGCGCTCGTCCTCGCGGTGGTACTCCCCATCCAGCTGCTGGCAAAGGAGAGAGTCCGATGATCGTCAACAAGGCCGAGGTGGTCATCGGACGCGTCGTCCTTGTCGTCGTCCTCGTTCTCACCGTGCTGCCGCTCGTCGGCCTCCTCTCCGGCGCGCTACAGCCCGCGGACCGTATTCCCGGCGGGATCTCCTGGCCCGCCGATCCACAGTGGGGCAACTTCGCCGACGCGTTCCGGACGGCACATGTCTGGCAGTTGCTCGGCTCCAGCGCCCTCATCGTCCTTGGCGTGGTACCGCTCAGTCTGGTGATGGCGACGCTGGCCGGCTACGCGCTGGGAAACCTGCGCATCCGCGGCGGCAGGGTCGTGTTCCTCGTGTTCGTGCTGGGGCTGACCATCCCCTTCGAGGCGATCATCATCCCGCTCTACTACCAGATCACCGACATGGGGCTGCTCAACACCCGCTGGGCGATCATCCTTCCGCTGATCGGGCTCTACATGCCGTTCGGCGTCGTGTGGATGCGCGCTCATTTCATCGGAGTGCCCGCCGAGCTGTCCGAGGCGGCCCGCATCGACGGGGCGAGCACCTTCCAGGAGATCCGCCGTATCCAGCTTCCCCTGGCCGCCCCCGCGTTGTCCTCCCTGGCGATCCTGCTGTTCCTGTGGACGTGGAACCAGTTCCTGCTCCCGCTGGTCCTGGTCGACGATCCGGACAAACGCACCATGGCCGGGGCACTCGGGGCGTTCCAGGGCCAGTACCTCAACCAGCTCCCCCTGATGTTCGCCGCCGCGCTGATCATCATGCTGCCCACGATCGTCATCTATGTCATCTTCCAGCGGCAGTTCATCAAGGCCCTGCTCCAAGGGGCCGTCAAGGGCTGACGTCCCGCCCCTCCACTGTCCTCCCCCGCTGTCATCCCACCGGTCGCCCCTGCCGCGAAGCGGCCGACGCCACAAGGACGCCGTATGCCATTTCACCTGGACCACTCCTGGGTGTGGGACTTCTGGTTCGCCGACGACGGCGGCACGTTCCACATGTACTACCTCCACGCGCCCAAGAGCCTCGGGGACCCCGAACTCCGGCACCGCAACGCCCGCATCGGCCACGCCACCTCCACGGATCTGACCGACTGGCAGGACCACGGGCCCGTACTTCACCCCGGACCGGCGGGCGGCTTCGACGAAACCGCCGTCTGGACCGGCAGCGTGCTCCGCGGACCTGACGGGGTCTGGCGGATGTACTACACCGGCGCCCGCTTCGCCGTCGACGGTGGCAACACCCAGGCGATCGGTGTGGCCACCTCCACGGATCTGCACACCTGGGCCAGGCAACCCGGACCCGTCACCGAAGCGGACGACCGCTGGTACGAGAAACTTGGAGATTCGAGCTGGCCGGAAGAGGCATGGCGCGACCCCTGGGTGTTCTCCGACCCGGACGCGCGGGGCTGGCACATGCTGGTGACGGCGCGGGCCAACCACGGCGCTGTCGAGGACCGCGGCGTCATCGCTCACGCCACCTCACCGGACCTGCGCACCTGGACGGTTCAGCCACCGCTCAGCTCGGTGGGGGCGGGCTTCGCCCACCTCGAGGTCCCGCAACTGGCCACCGTGCGGGGCGAGAACGTACTGCTCCTTTCCTGCGACACCCCACGGCTGTCCGCCGCACGGCGAGAGGCGGGGCAGACCGGTGGCGTCTGGAGCGTCCAGGCACCCTCCGCCCTGGGCCCGTACCCCGTGCGGGACGCCCGGCTCGTCGTCGGCGAATCCCTCTACAGCGGCCGTGTCATCGAGGACCGGGCCGGCCGGACGGTGATGCTCGCCTTCGACGCCACGGACGCCGACGGCACATTCCTGGGCTCGGTCTGTGATCCCTTCCCCGTGGGCCGCTCCCCGGATCACCCGGGCATCGTCCCCCTCAGCCTCCCGAGCGAAAGAACTCCCCGATGAACGCGCCCATCGACGGCTTCACGGCCCCCGGATTCGAACGCGTCGCAGACGCCTTCGCCGCGACTTTCACCCGCCATGACGCCATGGGAGCGGCGCTCTGCGTACGGGTGGCGGGCGAAACGGTCCTCGACCTGTGGGGCGGCACCGCGGACGAACGCGAACGCGCCCCCTGGACGAAGGACACCATCAGCGTCATCTTCTCCTGCACCAAAGGCCTCACCTCCATACTCGCGGCCCGTCTCGTGGCGGAAGGCCGTCTCGACTACGGGACACCCGTCGTCGCGTACTGGCCCGAGTTCGGGGCCTCCGGCAAAGACGCGATCACCGTCAGGGATCTCCTCGCCCACAGGTCCGGCCTCGCGGCACCGCGCGACGTCCTCACCCTCGAGGACGCCGTCGAATGGGACCTGGTGACCGGGCGCCTCGCGGCGCAGGAGCCCCTGTGGGAGGTCGGCGAAGGTCACGCCTACCACGCCCTCACTCATGGATGGCTGATCGGCGAGGTCATCCGCCGCGTGACCGGCGCGACGGTCGGCCAGTACTTCGCGGAGCTCGTCGCCGAGCCCCTGCACGCCGATGCGTGGATCGGCCTCCCCCCGGGGGCGCGGCACCGCGTCGCGCACATGCGCGCCGGGCAGACCCTCACCGCCCTGGTGGCTCAGCAGGCCGCCGCGCGACCCTCCGGAGAAATCGACTGGTCGGATCGGTCCATGACCCTCGGGAAGGCGTTTCCCCCGGAACTCGTCGACGACAACGGCGGCTTCAACGACCCCCGGGTGCAGGCGGCGGAACTGCCGGGAGCCGGCGGTATCGCCTCTGCCCGCGCACTGGCCTCGATCTGGTCATCCACCGTGGTGGAAACCGACGGAGTGCGGCTGCTGGATCCCGGCACCGTCCAGGACGCCATCCGGCCTCAGACTGAGGGGACACCCGTGTTCGGAGGACAGGCCCCCTTCCCTCGGTGGGGAATGGGATTCCAACTGCCCTCACTCGCACGGGAATACCTGGGACCCACATCCTTCGGGCACGACGGAGCGGGCGGGCAGGTCGCTTTCGCCGACCCGGCCCACCAGGTCGGATTCGCCTATCTCACCAACATCATGGAAGCAGGCCCGGACCCGCGCGCCACGTCCGTCATCGACGAACTGCGCCGAACGCTTCGCCCGCACTCATGAGAGCCCCGCGGAACCCGCGGGCGGGGGAACGTGAAGTCCGGTGCACGCCACCCGTACGCCCCCGCCGAGCCATGAGCCAGTTGTCGCCGCCCCTCCCAACGTTCCCGTTCGGAGGGGCACATGGCTGGGGACGGGGTCAGTGCTGTGCGAACTGGACCCGCGTCGACTGCACGGCTTCCGGACGCAACGCGATCCCGTCGATGGTCAGCCGTTCTCCGTAGATGTCGGTGAGCCTGATCGCGCCGCCGCACCCGCTGCCGTCGGGGGAGAGGAAGTAGTTGTAGTCGGTGCGGGCCAGTTGGCGCCAGCCGCCGCCGGTGCGGACCTCCAGCCGGGCGAGCGGGTTGCGGTGGCCGATCGCCTGGATGCCGCACCAGTAGGGGCTGGATCCGTTCTTGTAGCGGATCGAGATCGTGTCGGACGTGCTGGGGCTCAACAGGCTCCAGGTGACCGCGATCCGGCCGGTCGAGATGGGGGCCAGTTTGGCGAAGGCCTGTTCGCTGAGGTCGAGTTGCCCCGGTGCACACGGCAGTGGGCATTCGTTGGTGATCCGGACCGTGACGGAGGCGCCGTTCGCCGCGCGGACGAGCACGTGGGCCCCGCATGCCTTGGACGCCTCGTAGTCAGTGGTGTTCATCGCCGCGATCATCATGTCGTCGCTCGGGCCGTACGAGCAGGCGCCGTCCCCCACCCCGGCCTCGTAGACAGTCGCGACTCCCTGGACGGTGCCCTTGGGCCGGATCCGTCCGGCCAGGGACGACGTGGCAGGAGCCGTCCGCGGAGAGGCCGATGACGGCGTCGCCGACGGCGTCGCGGAAGCCTTCGGGGTCGTGGCGCCGGCCGACGGGGAGGCGGAGGCGGCGGAGGGAGAGGCCGTGGCGGAGGGCTTCTTGCTCGGGAGTGCCGGCGGGAGAGTCTCCTGGGAGTCGGCGACGGCCGTGGCCGGGGCCCGCCCGGCTTCCTCGTCGCGGTCTGGTTGCATCGTCATGACCAGGCAGACGAGAAGACCTGTGACGACCAGCCCCGTGGTGGTGCCCACGATCAGCCCGCGTCTGCGCCTGCGCTGCCGCGCGGCCCGGCGTGTTTCTTGCATGTCCATCCGTTCGGAAGAGCGAGTCGGTGTTGCACCACTCAGTGGCCGCGGGTGGCGAAAAGGTTGCCGTCGATCCGCCGGCCGCGTTGAGCCCCGGGGAACCGACGGCCAGGGAGCGTTGGGCGCGATCGCTGTGCCGTCCCTCGCGGGTTCCTCGGGTGTCGGGTTCCGGCGTGGGACCGCCTGCCGGGGCCGCACCCGCGGGTGAAGGTGAAGTGCCGGACCGGGAGGACTCTCGCGGACTCCGCCCGACCCGCACTCCGGCCGTGCCCCTGAGCCCAGCCGCTCTCGTCAGCGGGGTTCCTGGCCGGAGTCGGCTGCGGGGAGGACCAGGCGGAAGGTGCAGCCCCGGCCGGGGGTCGTGTCGAGTTCGAGGCGGCCGCCGTGGCCCTCGGCGATGGTCGCGGCGATGGCCAGGCCGAGGCCGCTGCCGCCGTGGATGCGGGAGCGGGCGGGGTCGGCGCGGTAGAAGCGCTCGAAGACGAGCTCGGCTTCGACGGGTTGAAGGCCCGGCCCTTCGTCCGCCACCTCGATCACGCTGATCGGCAGGCGCTCCGGCAGGGGCGGTGAAGCGGTGGTGCGTCCGGACCGGTCCGTGCCGCCGGTTCCGGGACCCGCCTCGGTCTTGCCGACGCGGACGTGGACGCGGGTGCCCGGTGGAGTGTGGATGCGGGCGTTGGAGAGCAGGTTCTCGAGGATCTGGCGCAACCGGTGCGGGTCGCCGACGGTCTCCGCGACGTCGAGTTCCTCCGCTCCGGTGGGATCGGCCAGGGTGTGCAGCGGGCCGAGGTCGACGGGGTGGGACGCGCTGTGGACGGCGGTCGCGGTGACGGCGTCCGCCGCCAGGGAGAGCAGATCGACCCGTTCCCTCCGGTAGGAGGGTTCCTTGTCCAGGGTGGCGAGCAGTTGGAGGTCGTCGACGAGCAGGCTCATGCGTTCCGCGTTCTGCGCGATGAACCGGTTGGCCTCCCGGAGTTCCTGCGCCGGGCGTCGCTCCGGGCGGAGCGCGAGTTGGGCGTAGCCCTGGATGACGGTGAGCGGGGTGCGCAGTTCGTGCCCCGCGTCGGCGACGAACCGACGCAGCCGGGCCTCGGAGGCCTCGCCGGCCAGCAGCGCCTTCTGGAGGCGGTCGAGCATGGAGTTCAGGACCCGGCCGAGCCGTCCGATCTCGGTGCGCGGATCGGTGTCGGGCAGCCGCAGGTTGACCCGGCCCGCGGTGATGTCCTGGGCGGCGCTTTCCATTCTGGTCAACGGCAACAGGCCCAGCCGGACCACCCACCGGCCCAGGGCGAGCAGGGCGACGATCGTGACGGCCAACAGGACCGCGTTCAGCCACAAGGTCTTCGAGGCCGCGCCGTCGACGGTGTCGAGCGGCAGGGTGACCACCGCGCTCGTCCCCTCCGGGCCGGGGTTGAGCAGCACTCTCCAGCGGCCGTCACCGCTCGTGGCCGGCGCGGTTTCCGGATGCCCGTCCCGCAGGCCGAGGTCCTGTGCGTCCTCAGCCAACCGGGGTCCTGGCTTTGCTTCAGAGCCGAGAGAGTCGTTCAGACGGTGCCCGGAAGCGTCGTAGAAATAGATGTGGAAATCCGAGGGCAGTACGTCCGGGCGGTCCCCCGGCGTCGGGAGTCTGCCGTCGAGGGCGTCGTAGAAGGCCGGTGCCGGTGGGTGGAACTCGACGAGCTGCTCGTCGACGCGCTCCAGCAGCCAGGACCGGAGCACTACGTAGCCGATGGCCTGGGAGGCCAGGACGGCCGCGGTGGCGAGGACGGTGACGGCGAGGACGAGGCGCCGTCTCAGTGATATGGGCGGCCGGGGCAGGAGGTGGGTCACTGCTCCGGTGTCCCTGCGTGGTCGCGGGAGAGACGGAGGCTGTAGCCGACAGCGCGCACGGTCTGGATGAGCGGTGGATCGAAGCAGTCGATCTTCTTGCGCAGATAGCGGACGTACGTCTCGATGATCCGGACATCGCCCTGGAAGTCGTAGCTCCAGACGTGGTCGAGGATCTGGATCTTGCTCACCACCTGTCCGGCGTTCGCCAGGAGGTAGGCCAGGAGCTTGAACTCGGTGGGCGACAGCGCGATGTACTCCCCCGCGCGGTGCACCTCGTGGGCGCCCTCGTCGAGTTCCAGGTCGGCGTAGCTCAGGACGCTCGGCACCGTCTGCGCCGTGATGGCCGGCGCCGTGCGGCGCAGGATGGCCTCGATGCGCAGCAGGACCTCCTCGATGTCGAAGGGTTTGGAGACATAGTCGTCTCCGCCGGCACTCAGGCCGCTGATGCGGTCGTCGGTGCCGGTGCGGGCGGTCAGGAACAGGACCGGACAGTCGTTGCCCGCCGCCCGCAGCCTGCGGGTCACCTCGAAGCCGTCCAGGTCGGGCAGCATCACGTCGAGCAGCACCAGGTGCGGTTCCAGGCGATCGACCTCCAGGAGGGCCGACCGTCCGGTGTCGGTGCTGCTCACCACGTATCCGGTCAGGCGAAGCGTCGCCTCAAGCAGGGTGCGGATGCTGGGCTCGTCCTCGACCACGAGGAGCCGATATCCCGGCCTCGCTGCTGCGGTCTGCTCGGGCATGACGTCTGCTGATCCGTTCTGCCGTCCGACGGCGCTCGGTCCGGGTTACTTGGCGGCGCAGTCGTAGAGCACGTCGCCTCCCCCGAGTCCCATCGCGGCGCCGTCGTTCGTCCGGGAGGACGTGCCGCCGTACGACGACGCCGGAACCTTCGTGCAGTTGTCGGCGATCCAGTCGGAGCGCTGCTCGGTGTATCCGCCTGGCATGCCCGGCCGGCCGCCGCCGTTGGCGTCGGAGCCCAGGACGTAGCGTAGTTCGGCGTCCTTGGTCCACTCCTTCAGCTGGGCCACCGACGGAGCGTTGTCGCTGTTGGTGAAGCCGCCCATGCCGATGACGGTCTCGTCCGTGTGCAGGATGAAGGTGCCGGCGGACATGGCGCCGCCCTCGACGGCGAGCTTGATGCGGGCGTCGGGTGCGTGCTCGACGGCGTACGTCAGGATCTTGCGCTGGTCGGCGGTGAGTTCCGTACCGCCGCCGAAACCGCCGCCCCCGCTCGGGGGACTTCCCGAGCCGGCACCGGGGGGTGACTGCGTGTCGGGGTCCTCCGAGCCCGAGCCTCCGGGTGCACCGGGCATGCCGTTCGTTCCCCCCGTGGGCATGCCGGAGGGCATCCCTGAAGGCATCCCGCCGGACGGGGGTTCACCGGGCCGGCCCGAGGACCCGTCACCGCCGGGGAGGCCCGGCATGTTCGACGGCATCCCGGACGGCATGCCCGACGGAAGGCCTCCCCCGTTCCCGCCCTGCTGGGGCATGCCGCCGCCTCCACCGAAGCCGACGGTCAGTGGTCCGGCCGTCGGGTTGGTGCCGCCCATGCTGGTGGAGCCTGGCACGCTCAACGCCCAGGCTCCCGGGGCCACCAGAACCGACGCCACCGCCGCGCCCACGGCAGCCGCAGGCAATCGGGAGTGCCGTCGTGCCAGCACCAGCAGGACGACGGCGGCGCAGCCCACGAGCAGCACCGGCCACACCAGCCAGCCGTTCCAGTCGGGAACACGGCGGACCAGCACCACCGCCCAGACCACGCTCACCACGACCCCGGCCACGCCGGCCAGTGGCGCCCAACGGAGGCCCGCACGGTGCACGCGGACCAGGGCGGCCGTCAGCCCGCCGCACAACGCGGCGATGGCCGGGGCGAGTTGGGTGGTGTAGTAGGGGTGGAAGATGCCCTGCTGGGTCGAGTACACGGCGGCGCAGACCACCAGCCAGGTTCCCCACAGCAGCCAGCCGGAGGCAGGCAGCAGGGCGGAGGCGGACAGCTTCCCGCGTCGGTGCAGTACCGCCACGACGACGGCGACGGCCAGAGCCAGCGCGCAGAGGGGCAGCAGCCAGCTGATCTGACCACCCACCTGCGTGTCGAACATCCGGGTCAGGCCGGACTCACCGCCGAACCCGCCGGCAAACCCACCGCCACCTCCGCCACCCATTCCCTGGGGTGCTCCGTCACTGGAGCCGAAGACCCGCCCCAGCCCGTTGTAACCGATCACGAGGTCCCAGGCCGAGCCGTCCTCGCTGCCGCCGATGTAGGGGCGGTCGCCCGGCCACAGGGCGACCATGACGACCCACCACAGGGAGGACGCCGCCAGGACGGCTCCCGCGCCCAACAGACGCCGCACTCGCGGTATCCAGGGGCCGCTCGCTCCCACGAGCCAGGCGACGGCGAACGCGGGGACGACCATCCAGGCGGCGAGCATTTTGGTGAGGAATCCGCAGCCGATCAGGAAGCCGCCGGCGCACAGCCACCAGGTCGCGGCCCTGCCCTCCGCCTGCAGCGCGCGGGTGAGCGCGTACGCCGCCGCCACCAGCAGCAGCACCAGCAGCGTGTCGGGGTTGTTGTCCCGGTTGATGGCCACGGTGATGGGCGTGAGGGTGAGGACCAGGGCGGCGACCAGCGCCGCGCCCTCTCCCGCCCAGCGGCGCACGGTGCGGTGCAGCACGAGCACCGCGGCCACTCCTTCGAGCACCTGTGGCAGGAGCAGTGCCCACCCGTGCATCCCGAAGATCTTGCTGCTGATCACCTGAGGCCACAGCGAGGCCGGCGGCTTGTCGACCGTGATCACGCCGGCAGGGTCGAAGGACCCGAAGAGGAAGTTGGTCCAGCTCGTCCCCATCGACTTCACGGCCGCCGAGTAGTAGCTGTTGCCCCATCCCAGGGAACCCAGTGCCCATCCGTACAGGACCGCCGCGAGCGCCAGGACGGCTGCGAGTGCCGCGGGTGCCGCCCAGGCGGGGAGCGGGCGGAGGGACGTACGCCTCCCCGCGAGCGCCGGAACCGCCGGGACGGGCTTGATGTGCGCGTGGTTGCTCATGTCTGGATTCGCTCTCGTCAGCTGGTACGGCTGCGGGGGCCGGCGAAGACGGCCAGCCGCAGGACGGCGAAGCGCACGCCGGTGACGGCGACGGACGCCGCGGCGAGGACCGCGGTCTCGGCGGCCGGTGAGGCGCCGGGATCGAGCCACTTGAACCACAGCACCGCCCCGGAGGTGACCAGGTAGCCGAGGACGAACAGGCCCCCGGCGCCGAGGTGGGCACGGGCGGGCGGGGTGGTGGAGTGCCGGAAGGTGAGGCGCCGGTTCGCCTCGGTGTTGAGGACGGTGAGGACGGACAGCGAGACCAGGTTGGCGACGGCGGGATTCCACCAGCCGCGCGCCAGCCAGTACAGGAGTGCCTGCCCGACCGTGGAGACGACGCCGATCGCGATGAAGCAGCCGACCTCCCACGACAGCACGCCACGTCCCGTGGCCGGTGCGAGGACGGCGTCGGGGTGCTCGGCGGACGGTGCGGGGCGCGGTCGTACGTCGACACGGGCACCGCCGGAAGCCTTGAGACGCGCCATGCGCCACAGGCCCCGCAGGTCGTCCATGGCGGTGCTCACCACGTCCACCCGGGTGTCGACGTCCTCGACCCAGTCGACCGGGACCTCGTGGACGCGCAGTCCGTTGTGCTCGGCGAGCAGGAGCAGTTCGGTGTCGAAGAACCACGCGTCGTCGCGGGTCACCTTCAGCAGCGGCCGGAGTACCTCCGTGCGGGCCGCCTTGAACCCGCACTGGGCGTCGGTGAAGCGGACTCCGTGGGTGAGCCGGACGACACTGTTGTAGGAGCGGGAGATGAACTCGCGGCGCGGACCGCGCAGCGTACGCGCGCCGGGTGCCAGCCGGGAGCCGATCGCGAGATCGGAGTGGCCGCTGGCCAGTGGGGCGACCAGCGGGAGCAGTCCGTCGAGGCCGGTGGACAGGTCCACGTCCATGTACGCCACGATGTCCGCGTCACTGGCGCCCCAGACGGTGCGCAGGGCCAGCCCGCGACCCTTACGGTCCAGGTGGACGACGCCTACCCCGGGCAGTTCGTCGGCCAGTCGGCGGGCGGTGGCGAGGGTCTCGTCGGTGCTGGCGTTGTCGGCGACCGTGATCCGCCAGGGGAAGGGGAAACCCCCGGACAGACGCGCGTGGAGGGTCCGCAGGCACCCGGGCAGGGCGCGTTCCTCGTTGTGGACCGGCACGACGATGTCCACCGTCGCGTTGCCGGCGTCCGGGAGAAGGGAACGGTCGTCGGGCTGGAACGGGGCCGGCCGCTCCAGGCGGACGGCGATTTCGGTGAGGTGGGGGGTGGGAGTCATGGTTTCCTCAGGCATGAGGGGACGGCAGACTGCGGCTGACCGGCACTGGTCCAGGACCGCGGCCCCACTGTTGCCGCCCCGCCTGTGGGGGCGGGGGGAGAACACCGAGAACTGACGGGTAGTCAGATCAGTGGCTGAAAGCACTCCCCCGGTTCATCGCGAGCCCGGCCGCGGCGCGGCGTCGCGGAGTTCACCGGCGCCTCCGACCACGCTGGTCACCCGCGTCTCAAGCCGCGGCCACCCATCCACGCGTGGTCGACGGCGGTGACCGTCCCCCGCCCGGAACGCGCCAGGCGCGACCGGTCCGGCCAGGGAGCGGCCCCCTCCCTGCCCGGCCGCTGCCTGGGCGATCTACCGACGACCCCTCCGCCGCTGCGGCTGGAGTCCGCACGTGGGGCCGCCGTCGGGGACGGCCGGAAGCGCACCCCGCGTTCAGGACGCCGTGGCCGCGGCCGCCGCTCGTCCCGCCTGGCGCCCGGAGAACAGGCAGCCGCCGAGGAAGGTGCCTTCCAGGGAGCGGTATCCGTGAACTCCGCCGCCGCCGAATCCGGCGACCTCTCCGGCCGCGTACAGGCCGGGTACGGGGGCGCCGGTGGCGTCCAGGACGCGGCCGGAGAGGTCGGTCTGCAGGCCGCCCAGGGTCTTGCGGGTGAGGATGTTGAGACGTACGGCGATCAGCGGCGCGGCAGCGGGGTCAAGGATCTTGTGGGCCGACGCGGTGCGGCTGAGCGAATCCCCGGGGTAGGACAGGGCGTTGCGGATTCCCATGACCTGAACGTCCTTGGTGTACGGGTTGTCGATCTCCCGGTCCCGCGCGACGATCTGCCGCTGGAGATCGGCCAGTCCGATGAGGCCGTCGCCGGTCAGCTTGTTCATGCCCCGGACCAGTTCGGACAGCGTCGAGGCGACGACGAAGTCGGCGCCGTTCTTCTTGAACCTCTCGATCGGCTCGGGCGTCTGCCAGATGCGTGAGAGCAGCATCAGGACGTCCTTGTTCGTGAGGTCCGGGTTCTGTTCGGAGCCGGAGAGCGCGAACTCCTTCGCGATGATCTTCTGGGTCGTGACGAACCAGGAGTAGTCGTAGCCGGTGTCGGTGATCGACTTGAGGGTGTGGAGGGTGTCGTAGCCGGGGAGATCGGGGGCTGAGAAGCGTTTGCCGGTGGCGTCGAACCACATGGACGACGGCCCCGGCAGGATGCGGATGCCGTGGTTGGCCCAGATCGGGTCGTAGTTCCTCAGGCCCTCCGTGTAGTGCCACATCCGGTCGGGGTTCACGATCCGCCCGCCCGCCTTCTCGGTGATCGCGAGCATCCGGCCGTCCGCATACGCCGGCACACCGCTGATCATCGTCTTGGGCGGGGTACCGAGCCGGGCCGGCCAGTTCTGCCGTACGAGGTCGTGGTTGGCGCCGATGCCGCCGGAGGTGACGATCACGACCGGCGCACTGAGCTCGAAGTCCCCCACCACCGTGCGGGAACTGGCCTTGCCGCGAGCGGCGGAGCTCGGCTCCAGCACCGCCCCGCGTACGCCGGTCACGACGCCTCCGGTCCGTACGACCTCGTCGACACGGTGCCGGAACCTGAGCGTCACCTTTCCGGCCGCTACCGCGGCCCGCACCTTCTTCTCGAACGGCTCGACCACCGCGGGACCGGTCCCCCAGGTGACGTGGAAGCGGGGCACCGAGTTGCCGTGCCCGTCCGCGAGGCCGCCGCCCCGCTCGGCCCAGCCGACGACCGGGAACCAGCGCACTCCCAGTTCGTGGAGCCAGGACCGCTTCTCGCCCGCGGCGAAGTCCACATACGCCTCGGCCCACTTGTGGGCCCAGTAGTCCTGGCCGCCCGGATCGGTCGTGCCCCGGTCGAAGCCGGCCGCGCCGAGCCAGTCCTGCCACGCGAGTTCACGGGAGTCCTTGATGCCCATCAGCCGCTGCTCGTCGGAGTCGACCAGGAACAGGCCGCCGAAGGACCAGAACGCCTGCCCGCCCAGATTGCTCTCCGGTTCCTGGTCGAGAAGCAGCACCCTGCGTCCCGCCGCCGCCAGTTCCGCCGTCGCGACCAGACCGGCGAGGCCGCCGCCGACGACGATCGCGTCCGCGTCCGACGGCCCGGCCGCGGAGGCCGGCGACGCGTTCGACGCGAGGGCGGCACCGGCCAGCACGCCTCCCGCCACGGTCAGGGCCTGACGGCGGCTGACGACCGACGGGGAAGCCGAGTTCTCCATGGGCGCTGCCTTCCTGAAGAGATGCGCGGGGCACGCGGGACGCGAAGGCTGTTACTGCGACAGCCACGCTGTTACCTTCGGTAGCCCTCAGGAAACCAGTCGATGACAGCGGTGTGGTAGGAGCCCGGCTCCAAAGCGACACCGCTTCGTTGTGGTCCGGCGACAGCCCGGACGGAGAGGGGGACCGTGAACGTCGCGGACGAACACGACTCGGTCGCCGAGGTCCTGCGGAGCATGGCCGACGACGTGGACGTGTGCGGTGCCCTCGTCGACGCGGCGAGAGACCGGTCCCCCGAACTGGCCCGGCTCGCCGAGGTGGAGACCCGCTCGCACGTCTCGGCCATGATCCGCGCGGCCGAGAGCTGGTTCGACACCTTCGACCGGGTCGAGGAGCAGGACTTCGCCGCCGCCCTGCTGCTCGGCGCCGACCGCGCCGGCCAGGGCATCCCGATGACCGCCGTACTGCGGGGCCTGCAGGCGGCGTTCACGCGCACCGCGGAGATCATGGTCGTCCGCTGCCGGTCCGGCGGGGTGTCCGACGGCGCGCTGCTCACGATGGTCATGCGCATGAAGGAGTACGGGGACGCGGTCGAGCGTCACGTGATCAACGGATACCGTGCCGCGGAGCAGGGCACGCGGCACGAACCGCTCGGTGAACTCACGCGGGTCCTGCGGCAGATACTGGTCGGCGGGGTCGTCCCGTCCGCCGAGGAGCTGGCGAGGGCCGGAATCCACTCCGGCGGTCGACACCACTGCCTGGTCTGGGACATGGGTGATCCCGCGCACGCGCGTCCGCCCGCGAGTGGGGCCGCCGCGCTTCGCGGGACCTTCGGACCGGTCGAGGGGCGGCTGGTCGGTCTGTGTCCCCGCGTGCCCACTCCCCAGGAGATCGACGCGACAGCCTTTGTCGTCGTCTCCCCGGCGGCTCCCGTGGACGAGCTCCGCCCGCTCTACCGGCTGTGCGTACGGGCGGTGGACATCGGCCGTCGACAGGGCCGGCGCGGACCGCACGACCTCACCGACTTCGCCGCCGAGATCGCCCTGGCGGACCAACCGCTGCTGGGCTCCTGCCTGAGCGGCCGGTTCCTGACAGGCCTCGATCGGTCGGACACCTTCCACCGCCAACTCGCGCTCACCGCGCTGGCCTTCCTCGACAGCGGCCGCCGTCTGGACCAGACCGCGACAGCTCTGTTCACCCACCCCAACACCGTCCGCTACCGGCTCGGCCGACTCCAGCAGATCACCGGCAGATCGCTGACCGACACCCCGCCGGAGAGCCGCTCCGGGCCGCTGAGCACCCTGCACTGGTGGTGGGCGCTGACCACGTGGCTGGGCCCCGGCGGGGACTCGGCCCCCTGAGGCGTCCCTCAGCGTGAGCCGTTCGCGCCCGGGTCGCCCGCCTTGACCAGCCCTGTCTCGTACGCGAGGACCACGGCCTGGGAGCGGTCGCGAAGGGCGAGCTTGGCGAAGATCCGGGCCACATGCGACTTCACCGTGGCCTCGCTCAGGGTCAGTTCGCCGGCCAGTTCCGTGTTGGACAGGCCTCGGCCGAGCAGGGTGAGGACCTCCAGCTCGCGGGGTGTCAGGGACGCGAGGTCGGCGGGCGGGGCGGGCGGGCGGGCGGGGGACGAGGCGAAGCGCTCCACCAGGCGTCGGGTGATCGACGGGGCCAGCAGGGCGTCACCGGTGTCGACCAGGCGTACGGCCGCCGCCAGGTGTTCGGGCGTGACGTCCTTCAGGAGGAACCCGCTGGCTCCGAGTGACAGCGCGGCGTACACATAGCGGTCCAGGTCGAAGGTCGTCAGCATGAGGACCCGGCAGTCCGGACTCCGCGCCAGGATGCGGCGGGTGGCCTCCAGGCCGTCCATGTTCGGCATCCGGATGTCCATCAGCACGACGTCCGGCCGGAGTTCACGCGCCGCCGCCACGGCCGCCACACCGTCGGCCGCCTCGCCCACGACCTCGATGCCGCGGGCGGTGAGGATCAGCCGGAAGCCGGTCCTGATCAGCGTCTGGTCGTCGACGACGAGCACCCGGGGAGCCCGCCCGTCCAGGCCCGCGCGCCCGGCCGTGTCCGCGCCCGTCGTCACGGCCGGTCCAGCGGGATGCGCGCCCGGACCCGGTAGCCGCCGCCGAGCCGGCGCCGGGCGTCCAGGTCCCCTCCGTACACCGCGACCCGCTCGCGCAGGCCCAGGAGTCCGCGGCCCGCGCCCTCCCGATGTCTCGGCACCGGCACCCGCACCGACTGCCCGGCCGCACCGCCGCCGGTCGGCCCGCTCGGACCTCCGGTCAGCACGCTCGGGCCGCTGTTCAGCACCTCTACGCGCAGCGCGTGGTCCGCGTACCGCACGGTCACCTCGGCCTTGCCGCCGTCACCGTGCTTGAGCGCGTTGGTCAGGGCCTCCTGGATGATCCGGTACGCGGTCACGTCGATTCCCTCCGGCAGCGGGCGCTGTTCGCCGGAGATCCGCACCTCGACGGGCAGCCCGGCGAACGATATCCGGTCGACGAGCCGGCCCAGCCGGCCGAGACCGGGCTGGGGCGCGAGTCCGGCCGTACCGCCGAAGCCGCCTCTCCCACCGTCCGCCTCCGGCTCCCGGTCCGTGTCCTCGCCGTTCTGCGACGGCGCCAGCAGGCCCAGCAGGTGCCGCAGATCGGTCATCGCGCCGCGCCCGGCGTCCTCGACGGCCCCCAGCGCCATCTCGGCCTCGTCGGGCATCGTGCCCAGCACCTCTCGGGCGGCCCCGGCCTGGACGACCATCAGACTTACGTTGTGGCTGACGATGTCGTGCAACTCCCGTGCGATGCGGTCGCGTTCGGCCGCGACCGCGTCCTCGGCCGCGTTCTGCCTCTCCCGCTCGAGGAGCCAGCCGCGCTCCCCCAAGGCCGTGTGCCACCGGCGCCGGGTGCGCACCAGCGCCACCGCCAGCCATCCGGCGGTCACGCACGCCACCCCGAGCGCCGCCATCAGCGCGTCGAACTCCCAGGTCCCCACGGTGTTCACCTTCGCAGACGGCCGCCCGACCCGCATCGGCCTGTGGGCGCAGGCGCTGCATCTCCGGGATGACGGGCGGGCCGGTTTGCCACCCGGAGAGGGATGTCCCCTGCCCGGTCGCCGACCTAGCGTCCTGTGCATGGTCACTGAGGACAGCAGGGTCGCCCAGGGCGGCAGGGCCGCCGAGAGCAGCGGCAGGGACGAAGCAGTCGTACGACTGGACGGCGTACGCAAGGAGTTCGGCGAGACGACCGCACTTGACGGTGTGTCACTGGAGATCCATGCCGGAGAGGCGGTCGCCGTGATGGGGCCCTCGGGGTGCGGCAAGTCGACCCTGCTGAACATGATCGCCGGTCTCGACCGGCCGACGGGCGGCTCGGTCGTGGTGCACGGCGAGGACGTGGGCGGGCTGAGCGAGAAAGGGCTCGCGCTGTACCGGCGGCGTCGTATCGGCATGATCTTCCAGTTCTTCAACCTGATCGACGACCTGTCGGCGCTCGACAACGTCGCGCTCGCGGCGCAGTTGACCGGCTCCCCCGCCCGGCAGGCCCGCCGTCGCGCACTGGAGCTCTTCGACGAACTCGGCATCGCGGACCGCCGGAACGCCTACCCGGCGGTGCTCAGCGGCGGTGAGCGGCAACGCGTCGCCGTGGCAAGGGCGTTGATGAACCGCCCCGCCCTGCTGCTGGCCGACGAACCGACCGGCGCGCTGGACAGCCGGGCCGGCGAGCAGGTGATGGACCTGCTGCTCGACCTCAACCAGATCGGCCAGACGCTGATCCTGGTGACCCACGACGAACATCTCGCCCGGCGCTGCGCCAGCCGGCTGGTCGAGGTCGCCGACGGCCGGGTGACCGGCGAGCACACGCTTGCGCGGTCCGCGTGAGGGCGGTGTGGCGGGCCGCCCGCGCGGCGGTGCGGCGGCGCAGACTCCAGACGCTCGTCATCGCGCTGGTCACGCTGACCTCGACCGGGGCGATGGTCGTCGCACTCGGCCTGGTGGACGCGGCCTCCGCGCCGTTCGACAGGGCCTTCGCCGAGCAGCGCGGCCCGCATGTCGTCGCCGCGTTCGATCCCGCGAAGGTGTCGGACGCGCAACTGGCGCGGGCGGCCCGCCGACCCGGGGTCGAGGCCGCCGCCGGGCCCTTTGCCCAGGCCACGGTCGACCTGCCGGAGGGGAAGTCCGACGGCTACGCCCTCGACGGCACGATCACGGTCGTGGGCCGCTCCAGCCCCGGGGGCCCGGTGGACCGGTTGGACCTCTGGGCGGGCAGGTGGGCCACCCGGCCCGGCGAGGTCGTGCTGAACCGTCAGTCGGACTGGACCCCCGACGACCTGGGCAGGAAGATCCAAGTGCCGTCCGGGCCGGCCCTGACCATCGTCGGGTTCGCCTTCGACCTGAGCCGGACCGCCGACGCCTGGGTCGCGCCCGCCCAGATGGCCGCCCTGCGTCCGACCGCCGCCCAGATGCTCTTCCGCTTCACGGGCGCGCCCTCCGCGAGCCGACTCCGCGCGAATCTGGCCTCCGTCACCGAAGGGCTGCCGAAGGGCGCGCTGACCACTCCGCAGTCGTATCTCACACTCAAGCAGGAGATAGGCAGTGCGGCGCGGGCGTACGCCCCCTATCTGATGGCCTTCGGCGTGCTCGGCATCGTGGTGGCGGTGCTCATCGTCGCCAACGTGGTGGGCGGCGCGGTGATTTCGGGCCTGCGGCACATAGGGATCCTCAAGGCCCTGGGGTTCACGCCGGGGCAGGTGGTCGCCGTCTACCTCACGATGATCTCCGTCCCCGCGCTCGCCGGCTGCGTGCTCGGCACGGTCCTCGGCAACGCGCTGGCCCGCCCGTTCTTCGAGTTCGTGTTCACCGGGCCCGAGGCGGGGGTGTTCCACGGCAGCGTCTCCGTCCCGGCCTGGGTGAACGCGCTCACCCTGCTCGGCATGCCCGCCGTGTGCGTCCTCGCCGCGCTCGCCCCCGCGGCGCGCGCGCACCGGATGTCCGCGGCGCGGGCGATCAGCGCGGGCAGCGCCCCGCGGTCCGGCCGGGCGCTCGGCATCCAGCGCAGACTGGCCGGCAGCTCGCTGCCGCGCTCGGTGAGCCTGGGGGTGGGCCTGCCGTTCGCGCGGCCGGGCCGCAGCGCGCTCACGCTCGCCGCCGTGGTCGTCGGGGTGACGACAGTGACCTTCGCGACCGGTCTCGCCACGACGATGACGAGGTTCGGGGAGGCGGGCCGGGACGCCTTCCAGGTGACGGTCTACGCGACCAACTACCAGCAGGGCAAGGAGATCAAGCCGGTGCACGGCGACCTCGAACTCCAGTCGCTGCTGGGCTCGTTGCCGGGCGCGACCGAGGTCACCGCGCGGGGGTACGCGGACCTGCGCCTCGCCGGCACCGCCCGCAAGGTGATGCTCGAGGGCCGCCGCGGTGACCGGCCGCAGCTCAACAACGTCCTCACCGGCGGGCGTTGGATGCACCGGGACGGCGAGGTCGTGGCCGGATCGGCCTTCCTGCGCCAACAGGGGCTCGCGGTCGGGGACCGGTTCGCGCTGGAGAAGGGCGACCGGCAGGAACAGGTGACCGTCGTCGGGGAGTTCATGGAGAGCAACAGCGATGTGATCGCCACGAGTTGGCCGACGATGAGGGCGCTGGCACCTCGGGAAGAGCCGATCGCGTACCACGTGCGGCTCGACGGCGGCGCGGACGCGGCCGCCTACGCACGCGCGGCGCGGGCCGCCGATCCCGGGGTCAGCACCGCGGTGACCGGACCGGACACCGTCACCCGGACCATCATCGGCTCAGCGACGGTGCTCACCCTGATGCTCGCCCTGGTCTCGTCGCTCGGCGTCTTCAACACGGTCGTCCTGAACACTCGTGACCGACGCCGGGACCTGGGCATGCTCAAGTCCATCGGTATGACGCCACGGCAGGTCACAGCGATGATGGTGACGTCGATGGCGGTACTCGGCGCGGTCGGCTCACTGCTCGGTATCCCGCTGGGCATCGCCGGCTACCACCTGGTGGTGCCGCGCATGGCGGACGCGGTGTCCATCTCGCTGCCCGCGTACATGACGGACGTCTGGCGGGCCCCGGCGCTGACCGGCATGGCCCTGGCCGGCATCGGAATCGCGGTCCTCGGCGCGTTCGTCCCGGCCAGGAGCGCGGCACGGCTCACGATCGCGGAGGTGCTGCACAACGAGTGAGGCCAAGGACACCGCACCCGGGTCGGCGCACGATCCGGCCCGGGTCGGAGGGAAGCCCGGTCCAAGGGGGCGCCGCAGGATCAGAGCGGAAGCCTGATGGTGAAGGCCGTCGCGCCCGGCCGGCTGGTCAGTTCGACGGTGCCGCCGTGCGCCCGCACCAGTGACCGCACCACCGCCAGGCCAAGACCGCTGCCGCCCCGGTCGCGGCTGCGGGCCTTGTCGACGCGGTAGAAGCGGTCGAAGACCCGCTCCTGGTCGGCGACAGGAATGCCAGGACCCGTGTCGGCGACCCGCACCACCGCCGCGCCCGCGGCGACGGACACGTCGACGGACACCCGCGTACCGGCCGGTGTGTGCACGGCGGCGTTGGTGAGGAGGTTGTCGAGGACCTGCCGGATGCGCAGGGTGTCGAGGCGCAGCCGGACCGGTTCGGGGCCGGTGGTCAGGGTCAGCTCGTGGCCGGGGTGTCCGGCGCGGAAGGCGTCGGCCGCCTCGCGGGCCAGCTCCGCCAGGTCCGCGTCCGCCAGTCGCGGCGGTGCCTCCGCCTCGGCGGAGTCCAGCCGGGCGAGCAGCAGCAGATCGTCCAGGAGTACGCCCATCCTGGCCGCCTCGGCGCGCAGGCGGGCCAGGTGCTTCTCGCGTTCGCCGGGCTCGTTGGCCGCCGCGTACTGGAAGAGGTCCGCGTAGCCGCGTACGGACATCAGCGGGGTGCGCAGCTCGTGCGAGGCGTCCGCGACGAACCGGCGGAGCCGTTGTTCGGCCTCGGTGCGGACGGCGAGGGAGTTGTCGATGTGCTCCAGCATGGTGTTGAACGCGGTGCGCAGTTCCTCGACCTCGGGGCCGCCGTTGCCCTGGTCGGCGCGCACCGGCAGCCGGGCCGACTCCGTGAAGTCGTGCGAGGTGATGCCGCGGGCCGTGTGCGCCATGTCGCTCAGCGGTTTCAGGCCGCGCCGCAGCACCGCCCGGCCGATCACCACGAGGGCGAGGAGCGCGAACGTGAACGCGACGACCTGGACCGTCACCAGCTGCCGCATGGTGTTGTCGATGTCCTTCATGGGCGCCGCGGTGACCAGGACCACGCCGGGTTCGACGGCGCAGGCGCGAAGCTGATAGGTGCCCTCGCCGTCGATGTGGGCGGTCCGGACGAGGTCTTCCGTGCCCGACTCGGCCAGCGCCCTGGCGGCGGCGACGAGCGCGTCGTCGTCGGCCGGCACGTCGGCGGGCCTGCGGATCTCGGCCGTACCGTCCGAGACCTGGTAGGAGGCCGTGTACCAGCCCCAGTACGGCTCTCCCCGTACGTTGCCCTCCGCCTTGACGTCCTCGGTCTGGGTGACCTGGACGAGCTTCATCTGGTCGCCGAGCTGGTTCTCCAGGTAGTCCCTCATGTACGTCGACAGGGCCGTGCCGACGACGGCGAACGCGACCAGCGACAGCACGCCCAGGCCGAGTGCCAGCCGGGTGCCCAGGCGCATCCTGCGGTAGGTCCCCCGGAACCGGCGGATCACTCGGCGACCTGCCGCACCACGTACCCGACACCCCGCACGGTGTGGATCAGCGGTTCGCCGACGTCGTCGAGCTTGCGGCGCAGCCGGCTGACGACCAGCTCGACGACGTTGGAGCGGCCGCCGAAGCCGTACTCCCAGACGTGGTCGATGATCTGGGCCTTGGTGAGCACGGTGGGTGACTTGCGCATCAGGTAGCGGAGCACCTCGTACTCGGTGGGTGTGAGCGTGAGCAGCTTCTCGTCGCGACGCACCTCGCGGGTGTCCTCGTCCATCGTCAGGTCGGCCACCCTGAGCACGGACCGCTGGAACCCGGGCCCCGCGGCGCGGCGCAGCACAGTCCGCAGCCGGGCCATGAGCTCCTCCACGGCGAACGGTTTGACCAGGTAGTCGTCTCCGCCCCGGGTGAGGCCCGCGACCCGGTCGGCCACCCCGTCCCGCGCGGTCAGGAACACCACGGGCACCATCGTGCCGGACTGCCGAAGCCGGTCCAGGACGCCGAAGCCGTCGAGTCCCGGCAGCATCAGGTCGAGCACCACGATGTCCGGATGGAACTCGGCGGCGCGGGCCAGCGCCTCTTCGCCCGTGTTGGCGGTGACGGCCTCCCACCCCTCGTAGCGGGCGACCGTCGCGACCAGGTCGGCGATGGGAGGATCGTCGTCCACGACGAGAAGTCGTACTTTTTCCACGAGCCCATAGTGCTTCACCTGCGGCCGGACGCCATACCCGCGGGCTCGCCAGATCCACATCGGTAAGAACTTGAAAGTTGACCGACAGGGAAACGACAGCTCCCACCCGGCAGGCTCGGTATCCCCGGACCCGAACGAGGAGCTCCCGTCCGTGACGACTGTCGAACGACTCCAGCCGCCCCCCACGGCGGTGCGGCCCAAGGTGGTGGCCCGAGCGGGCCTGTACGCCCTGCTGGCCGTGAACGTGGGCGTGGTGGCCGTCTTCTTCCTCCAGTCCCCGCTCGACACGAACGCCCTGATCCTGCTGGGGCGGCTGTGCGGGCTGTACGGCGCGCTTCTGATGGCGTTCCAGTTGCTGCTCGTCGCCCGGCTGCCGTGGCTCGACCGGCGGATCGGCATGGACCGGCTGACCTCCTGGCACCGCTGGGTCGGCTTCGGCCTGCTGTGGACGCTCCTCGGGCATGCCACGTTCATCACCTTCGGCTATGCCGAGTCCTCGTCGATGGGCCCGGTGGACCAGCTGGTGAACCTCGCCGAGACCGTCGAGGGCGTGTTGCGGGCGGTCGTCGCGCTGGTGCTGATCCTCGGGATCGGCACGGTGTCGGCGCGGTTCGCCCGGCGCCGGCTGGCGTACGAGACGTGGCACTTCATACATCTCTACACGTACGTGGCCGTGGTGCTGGCGTTCACGCACCAGGTCGGGGTCGGTACGACCTTCACCACCTCGTCCACCGCGACGGCGTACTGGTGGGGCCTGTGGGGCGCGGCGCTCGGTTCGGTGTTCCTGGGCCGGGTGGTGCTCCCGCTGTGGCGGAACCTGCGGCACCAGCTTCGGGTCTCGGCCGTGGTGCCCGAGTCCGACAACGTCGTGTCCGTCTACATGACCGGCCGCGACCTGGACCGGCTGCCCGCCCGGGCGGGCCAGTTCTTCCTGTGGCGGTTCCTGACCCGGGACCGGTGGTGGCAGGCCAACCCGTTCTCGCTGTCGGCGGCGCCGGACGGCCGCACCCTGCGTCTGACCGCGAAGACCGCCGGCGACGGCACCGCCGCCCTGCGGCATCTGAAGGTCGGCACCCGGGTCTTCGCCGAGGGCCCCTACGGCGCCTTCACCACGATGCACCGGACGCGGCCGGACGCCGTGCTCATCGCGGGCGGTGTGGGCATCACCCCGATGCGGGCGCTCCTCGAGGAACTCCAGGGCCATGTGGTGCTCATCTACCGGGTCGCCAGGGACCAGGACGCCGTCCTCTACGACGAACTGCGCGAGCTCGCCCACGTCAGGGGCGCGGAGCTGCACCTGGTCACCGGACCGCCGGTGCCCGACCGGCTGGCGCCCCCGGAACTCGTCAAGGTCGTGCCCGACATCGCCGACCGGGACGTCTACGTGTGCGGCCCGCCCGGTATGACCGGCGCTGTCCTGCGCACCCTGCGCGAGCTCGGTGTGCCCAAACCGCAGATCCATTCCGAGCGCTTCAGCCTGGCCGGATGAGGGGAACACCGTGAAGCGAGTACTGCCTGTCGTCGCCCTGTCCGCTCTGGGCCTGATCACGGTGTGGCGTTACGAACCGTCCGCCGACACGTCGTCCGCCGCGACGGAGGTCGCCGCGCCCGCCCCGACACCCTCCGCGTCCTCCTCCTCGGGATCCCCCTCGGCGGACCCCTCCGAGTCAGCCGCGTCCTCCGGCACCTCCACGAAGGTCGTCGCGGGTTCGACCGTCGCCACCGAGAAGGGTGACGTGCGGGTCGAGGTGACCTTCGAGGGCGACGAGATCGCCTCCGTGCGGATGCTGCTGCAGCCCAACCATCCGCAGACCACCGCCGCCGTGCCGGTCCTGATCCAGGAGACCCTGGCGGCACAGAGCGCCGACATCGACACGGTGTCCGGTGCCACTATCACCAGCGACGGCTACAAGGAGTCGCTCCAGGCCGCGATCGACTCGAAGGGCGCCTGACGTGCGGCGGGTCGAGCATGTCATGGGGTTCCCGGTGTCGCTGCGGATCGACGACGGGGACGGGGACACCCAGGGGGAGGCCGCGGACGCGGTGTTCGCCTGGCTGCGCGAGGTCGACGCCCGGTTCAGCCCGTTCAAGCCGGACAGCGAGGTGTCCCGGCTGGACCGGGGCGAGCTGGCACCGCACGATCTCAGCCCCGATCTGGCCGAGGTCCTCGGTCTGTGCGAGGACTACCGGGTCGCGACCCTGGGCGCCTTCCAGGTGCGGCTGCCCGGTCGTGGACTGGACCCCTGCGCGGTCGTGAAGGGCTGGTCGGTGCAGCGCGCCGCGGAGTTGCTGACGGCGCGCGGAACGCGCAGGTTCTGCCTGAACGCCGGTGGTGACGTGGCCTCGGCGGGCGGCCCGTGGCGGGTGGGCGTCCGGCACCCCGAGCGGGCCGACCGGCTGTGCGCGGTGCTGGAGATCGCCGACGGCGCGGTGGCGACGTCCGCGCGGTACGAACGCGGGGACCACATCGTCGACGGACGCACCGGCCGTCCGGCGACCGGACTGCTCAGCATGACCGTCGTGGCCCCGTCGCTGACCGAGGCGGACGCCACGGCGACCGCCGCGTTCGCGATGGGCGCGGAGGGTGTCGGGTGGGCCGCCGCGCGGGAGGGCTGCGAGGTGTTCGCGGTCGACGCCGAGCACCGGGTCTTCCGCAGCCCGAATCTGCCGGTCGCCGCCTGAGAGACTCCAAGTCGCCTGCTGTTCCTACGAGTACGAGGGCTCCCCGCGTTCTGCGGGGAGCCCTCGTACTCGTAGCGCTACGGGGTGTCCGCTCCCCCGGCCTATGCGCGCCGGTGGACGAACCAGCCGCCCACCGTGAGCAGCGCGGCCAGCGCCGCATGCCCAGGACGGTGACACCGGTGGAGGCGAGGCTGCCGCCGGTGGTGGTCGTGCCCGAGGTGGTCGAACCGGAACCGGAACTCGTCTAGGCGCCGGTGCCGCTGGTCCCGGCGTCCGTCGCCGCCGTCGGTGCCGCCTCCGTCCGTGCCGTTGCCGACAGGCTGTCGGCAACAGGTTGACTTAGGTAAGCCTAAGAAGGATTATCTGAGCTGTCGGCGCGGCATCACGTGTGGCCGCCACTCGCTTCTGCGCAGCCTTTTGCTCCCTTTTGTGCTTTTCCATGTCCTGGAGGTCCCCTTGAATGCCCGTGCCGTCACCGCCGACGCGACACCGTTCTCGGTGCTGATCCGCACCGCGTCGCACGACCAGCACACCGAGGCGGAGAACTCCGGGTTCATGAGCGACCTGCTCGGCGACCGGCTCGGCGTCGAGGCGTACGCGCGCTACACCGAGCAGCTCTGGTACGTCTACCGCGCCCTGGAAGCCTCGGCCGAGGCGCTCGCGGACGACCCGGTGGCCGGACCGTTCATCCGGCCCGAGCTCTTCCGGGTGGCGGAGATCGAGCGCGACCTGGCGCATCTGCGGGGTTCCGACTGGCGCGAGACGGTCAGCGCGCTGCCGGCGACGCTGGAGTACGCGGCGCGGGTCGAGGAGTGCGCGCGGACGTGGACCGCCGGGTATGTCGCGCACCACTACACCCGCTACCTCGGCGATCTCTCCGGCGGCCAGATCATCCGCGGCACGGCGGAGAAGACCTGGGGCTTCGCCCGCAAGGGCGACGGGGTGCGTTTCTACGTCTTCGAGGGCGTCGCGAACCCGGCCGAGTTCAAGCGGGACTACCGCGCGCTGCTCGACGCGATAGCCGTGGACGACCGGGAGAAGCAGCGCGTCATCGAGGAGTGCAACCGGGCCTTCGTCCTCAACGGCGCGGTCTTCCGGGAACTGGGCGAGGAGTTCCGCCCTACCGCCTGAGGCCTAAGCGCGCACGGATCCGCCGGGCCGAGGAACTTGGGGCCGGGCCCCGGAGCGCGTACGGGCCCCGGCCGAGGACTTGAGACCAGGCCCCGGAACACCTTCCGGGTCACTCGGCCGAAGGGCCTGAGCCCGGACCCGGAACACGTCCGGGCCGTCCCACCGAAGGGCTGAGACCGGCCCCCGGAGCGCGCACGGCCCGCCGGGCGAAGGGACTTGGGGCCGGGCGCCCGAGAACGTACGGGCCGTCCGGCCGAAGGGGCTTGCGGCCGGGCGCCGGAGTAGGCGTACCGGCGGAATCGTCGGCTGGGCTCCGGGCCCGTCGGCGCCGGCGTCGAGGACTCCGGGGCTGCCGGCCAGGGCGCCCCATCCCCCACCGATCAGTGACCAGCTCTACGACGCCCACGAAAGCCAGGAGGCGAAGTGACCGCCCTCGACACCCCCGCGCAGTCCGGCGAAGCCGCCGGGCCGGGGCCCAGAACCGGGACCGAGCCCGCGGGGACCGGCCCCGGGGCGGGGACTGCCGCGGAGCCCGGTTTGGGAACCGGCGCCGAGCCCGCACCCCCCGCCCGGCGCCGGCGCGGCGCGGCCTGGCTGCTGACCACGGGCCTGATCGTCGCCCTCGTCGCCCTCGTCCTGGCCTCCGGCGCGCTGGGTGCCTACCCCATTCCGGTGGGGGACGTCCTCGGCTCGATCCAGCACCGGACCGGACTCGGCGGAGCCTCCCTGGACCGGGTAGCCGAGTCGGTGCTGTGGAACGTCCGCTTCCCCCGCATCGTCCTCGCTCTGCTCGTCGGCGCCTCGCTCGGCTGCGCGGGCGCGCTCATGCAGGGCGTCTTCGGCAACCCGCTCGCCGAACCCGGCGTCATCGGCATCTCCTCCGGCGCGGCCGTCGGCGCCGTCTGCTGCATCTCGCTGGGGCTGAACTTCCTCGGCAACTGGACCGTCTCCGCCGCCGCGTTCGTCGCGGGACTCGCCACGGTCCTGCTGGTGTACGGCATGTCGCGGTCCGGGGGCCGCAGCGAGGTCGTCACGCTGATCCTGACCGGCATCGCCGTCAACGCCTTCGCGGGCGCGATGATCGGCCTGTTCATCTTCTTCGCGGACACCGCCGCCGTGAACCAGATCGCCTTCTGGCAGCTCGGCTCCCTCTCGCAGGCCACCTGGCCCAAGGTCCTCGCCGTCCTGCCGTGCGCCCTCCTGGGCCTGGCCGCCGCCCCGCTGTACGCCCGCCGCCTCGACCTGCTCTCCCTCGGCGAACGCCCGGCCCGGCACCTGGGCGTGGACGTCGAACGGCTGCGCCTCGTCCTCGTCCTGGTGATCGCGCTCCTGACGGCCGCCGCCGTCGCGGTCTCCGGGATCATCAGCTTCGTCGGCCTGGTCGTCCCGCATCTGCTGCGGATGGCCGCGGGTCCAGGGCACCGGTTCCTCATCGCGGGCAGCGCCCTCGGCGGCGCGGTCGTCCTGCTCGCCGGGGACCTGGCCGCCCGCACCCTGGCCGCACCCGCCGAACTCCCGCTCGGCGTGCTCACCGCGTTCCTCGGCAGCCCGGTCTTCTTCTGGCTGCTGCGCCGCACCCGCCGTACGCAAGGAGGCTGGGCATGAGATCCCTCTTCGCCGTCACCCGGCACCGTTCGCTTCCCGAGCCGTACGAGCCCGGCAGCACCATCGCCGAAGCACGCGGCCTCCGGGTGCGGCGCGGTTCCCGCGACGTCCTCACCGGCATCGACCTCACCGTCCGGACCGGCGAGGTGCTGGCCCTCGTCGGCCCCAACGGCGCGGGCAAGTCCACGCTGCTCGCCGCCCTCGCCGCCGACCTGGCACCGGACGAGGGCGAGGTACGGATCTGCGGTCGGGCCGCCCGCGACTGGCCGCCCGCCGAACTGGCCCTGCGCCGAGCGGTGTTGCCGCAGGCCGCCGCGCTCGCCTTTCCGTTCCCGGTCGAGGAGGTCGTACGGATGGGCCGCGCCCCGTGGGCCGGCACACCGCGCGAGGACGAGGACGACGCCGCTGTCGCCCAGGCCCAGGCCGCCACCGAGACCACCGGCTTCGCCGCCCGCCCCTTCTCCGCGCTCTCCGGCGGCGAGAAGGCCCGGGTCGCGCTGGCCCGCGTACTCGCCCAGCGCACGCCGCTGCTCCTCCTGGACGAACCCACGGCCGCCCTCGACCTGCGCCACCAGGAACTCGTCCTGCGGGTCTGCCGCGAGCGGGCCGCGGCCGGCGACGCCGTCGTGGTCGTCCTGCACGACCTGGGCCTGGCCGCCGCGTACGCGGACCGCGTCGCCGTCCTGCACGACGGCCGCACCGCCGCCGACGGGCCCCCGGCCGAGGTCTTCGAGGCCGGGCTCCTCACCCGCGTCTACCGCCAGCCCGTCGAGGTGCTGCCCCACCCGCGCACCGGCGCGCCGCTCGTCCTGCCCGATCGCACGCTCTGAGCAAGGGGCTCAACTCGCCGTCCGGAGCACGGGGTTCAGGACAGCCCGGGCGGGCGAGTTCGTCGAACGGGAGCGAAACGTGTCGGAAGCGTTGACGTGTCCTTGTCGGAAACTTATCTTCTGGTCGGACCTCCGCACAGCGTTCGAAATGTCGAACATTCCGGCCGTCAAAGGGGACTTGCCGTGTTCCGTACCCGTCACTGGTTCGCCCTGGGAGCCGTACTGCTGGCCCTCCTCGCGTCACTGGTCACAGCTCAGCCCGCGACCGCGGCCGAGGGACGGCCGTATACCAACCCGGTCAAGGCACAGAAGGGCGCCGACCCCTGGCTGGAGTACTACAACGGCAACTACTACCTGGTGACGACCTCGTTCACCAACGAGCTGACCATGCGCAAGTCCCCGACTCTCGCGGGACTTTCCACCGCGCCCAGCGTCCAGGTGTGGTCGGACACCACCTCCGGCCGCAACGCGAACTTCTGGGCACCGGAGATCCACTTCCTCAACGGCAAGTGGTACCTGTACTACTCGGGCGCGCAGAGCGGAGCCGCCTGCTGCGACACCCAGCGCACCCACGTCCTGGAGAGCGCGGGCACCGACCCGCTGGGCCCGTACACCTACAAGAACAGTCTCACCGGCTCCAATCTGAACCCCGGAGGCTGGCTGATCGACGCCAGCGTTCTCGAACACGGCGGCAGGCTCTACCTGGTGGGCAGCGGCTCGGTCAACGGCAGTACGCAGAGCCTCGTCATCGCGCCGATGAGCAACCCGTACACCCTGAGCAGTTCCGCCTTCACGGTGATCTCCAGCCCCACACTGAGCTGGGAGACGTCCGGCGCCCCGGTCAACGAGGGCCCCGAACCGCTGTATCACGGCGGCAGGACGTTCCTGACCTTCTCCGCGAGCTACTGCCAGACCGCCGACTACAAGCTGGGGCAACTGGAACTGACGGGCAGTGACCCGCTCTCCCCCGCCTCCTGGACGAAGAAGCAGACGCCGGTCTTCCAGCGCAACGACGCCGCCGGGGTCTACGGACCGGGCCACAACGGCTTCTTCACCTCGCCGGACGGCAACGAGAACTGGCTCGTCTACCACGCCAACAGCTCGGCGAGCGGCGGCTGCGGCAACGGACGCACCACGCGGGCACAGAAGTTCACCTGGAACGCGGACGGCACCCCGAACTTCGGCGCCCCGGTGGCGACCGGCACCACCCTCCCGGGACCCGCAGGCGAGACGGCGACCACACCGACCGCGTACACCCTGGTGAACCGCAACAGCGGCAAGTGCCTCGACGTGGCAGGCGGTAGCACCGCCGACGGCACCAACATCGCCCAGTGGACGTGCGGCGGCGGCGCCAACCAGAAGTGGCGGATCGAGGATCTCGGCAACGACACCAGCCGGCTCGTCAGCGTGGCCACCGGCAAGGTCGCGGACACCGCCGACTGCTCCACCGCCGACGGCGCCGACCTCCGCCAGTGGTCCTGGCTGAACAACAACTGCCAGCAGTTCAGGCTTGTTTACACCGGCGGTGACTACGTCCGGATCGTCAACGCCAACAGCGGCAAGGTCGCCGACGTCGCCAACTGCTCGACAGCCGACGGCGCCGACGTGCGCCAGTGGACCTGGCTGAACAACACCTGCCAGCAGTGGCGCCTCCAGCCCACGACCGCCTGACCACCACCGACCCAGGAGTGAGTACCTCCATGAGCCGTCCCAGCCGACGGGCGGTGCTGACGGGCCTCGCCGCCCTGGCCGTCAGCACCACCGCCACCCCCGCCCACGCCGCCGCCCCGGCCTCCCCCGCCGTGACCTTCACCAACCCGGTCGCCGAGCAGCGCGCCGACCCGCACGTCTTCAGACACACCGACGGCTACTACTACTTCACGGCGACCGTCCCCGCGTACGACAGGATCGTGCTGCGCCGCGCCACCACGCTCCAGGGCCTGTCCACCGCCGCCGAGACCACCATCTGGACCAAGCACGCGAGCGGCGAGATGGGCGCCCACATCTGGGCGCCGGAGATCCACCTCATCGACGGCAAGTGGTACGTCTACTTCGCCGCCGGAGCCACCAACGACATCTGGAAGATCCGGCCGTACGTCCTCGAGTCGAGCTCCGCGAACCCGCTGACCGGCACCTGGACCGAGCGGGGCCGGATCGCGCTGCCGCTGGACACCTTCTCGCTCGACGCCACGACGTTCGTGGTGAACGGGACCCGCTATCTGAGCTGGGCACAGAACGACCCGGCCGTCGGCGACGGCACCAACATCTACCTCGCCAGAATGTCCAACCCATGGACGATCAGCGGGAGTCCGGCCATGATCTCGCGGCCCACCAACGCCTGGGAGACGATCGGTCACACCGTCAACGAAGGGCCCGCGGTCATCCAGCGGAACGGCAAGGTCTTCATGACCTTCTCGGCCAGCGCCACCGACAGCAACTACTGCCTCGGCCTGCTGACCGCCTCCGCCTCGGCCGACCTGACGAACACGGCCGCCTGGACCAAGACCTCGACGCCGGTCTTCACCAGCAACGCGGCCACCGGCCAGTACGGGCCGGGCCACAACACGTTCACCACGTCCGAGGACGGCAGGAGCGACGTCCTCGTCTACCACGACCGCAACTACAAGGACATCACCGGCGATCCGCTCAACGACCCCAACCGGCGCACCCGTTACCAGAAGCTGTACTGGAACGCGGACGGCACACCGAACTTCGGCATCCCGGTCGCCGACGGCCTCACCCCGGTCCGCCTCTCGTCCTACAACTACCCGGACCGGTTCATCCGGCACTGGGAGTTCCGCGCCAGGCTCGAGGCGAACGTCACCAACCTCGCCGACTCGCAGTTCCGGGTGGTGACCGGTCTCGCGGGCAGCAGCACGGTCTCGCTCGAGTCCGCGAACTTCCCCGGCTACTACCTCCGCCACAAGAACTACGAGCTGTGGGTGGAGAAGAACGACGGCACCACGGCCTTCCGGTCCGACGCCTCCTTCCAGCGGCGCGCGGGGCTCGCGGACACCACGACCGGCGTCTCGTTCGAGTCGTACAACTTCCCCGGCCGCTACCTCCGGCACTACGCCAACCTCGTCCAACTCCAGCCGGTGAGCACGGCCCTGGACCGGCAGGACGCGACCTTCTACGCCGAGTAGCCCTGTTCGCACCTCACCCCCGCAGAGACGAGGAACGCATGGCTCCGCACCTTTCCAGACGGTTCCTGCTCCAGAGCGCGGCGCTGGCCGCGGCGGCACCGGTACTCGCCCACGCCGGATCGGGCCGGGCCGCGGCCGCCACGCTGCCCGCACCGGCCGCCTGGACGCTCCGGCCCTTCGAGCTCAAGGACGTCAAGCTCGGCCAGGGCGTCTTCGCCGCCAAGCGGCAGCTGATGCTCGACCACGGCCGCGGGTACGACGTCAACCGGCTGCTCCAGGTGTTCCGCGCGAACGCCGGCCTGTCCACCGGTGGAGCGGTCGCCCCCGGCGGCTGGGAAGGGCTCGACGGGGAGGCCAACGGCAACCTGCGCGGCCACTACACCGGGCACTTCCTGACGATGCTCGCGCAGGCGTACGGCAGCACCGGGGAGCAGACGTACGCCGACAAGGTCCGCGCCATGACCGGGGCGCTGACCGAGGTTCGGGCGGCCCTGCGGAGTGCCCCGGCGGTGCTCGGCGTGTCCGGGAGGTTCGGCCGGGGCGCGGAGAACGTACGGGGTTCCCACCAGTACGTCGATCTGCCGGCCGGCGTGCTCGGCGGGGCCTCCGCGATCACCCTGTCGGCCTGGGTGAAGCCCACCCACGACGCCGACTGGACCCGGGTCTTCGACTTCGGCAACGACACCACCCGCTATATGTACTTGGCGGCGCGCAACGCGACCGGCGTACCCCGCTTCGCGATCACGACGAGCGGCCCGGGCGGCGAGCAGGGCCTCAACGGCACCGCCGCGCTGCCGCTGAACCAGTGGAGCCATCTGGCCGTGACGCTCACGGGCTCCACCGGCACGCTGTACGTCAACGGCGCGGCCGTCGCCCGGAGCACCGCGCTGACCCTCACCCCGGCGGCGCTGGGCACCCTGGCCAACAACTGGCTCGGCCGCTCGAACTTCGCCGGCGACCCGGTGTTCGCGGGCGTCTACGACGAGTTCAACGCCTGGTCGAGGGCGCTGAGTTCCGCCGAGATCACCGCTCTGCAATCCGTGTCCGCCGCCAACTCGTCCTCGGGCCGCGGCAATCTCGCCTCGTACGCCTTCGACGAGACCACCGGCGGCAGCTTCGCGGACGGCTCCGGCCGAGGCCTGACCGCCACCCTGCGCCGCACCTGGGGTGCGCCCAGCCACCCCGGGTTCCTCGCGGCCTACCCCGAGACGCAGTTCATCGCGCTGGAGTCGATGACCAGCGGCGACTACACCCGAGTGTGGGCGCCTTACTACACCGCGCACAAGATCCTCCGCGGTCTGCTGGACGCGTATCTGCACGTCGACGACGCCCGCGCCCTCGACCTGGCCTCCGGCCTGTGCGACTGGATGTACTCGCGGCTCTCCAAGCTGCCCGACGCCACCCTGCAACGTATGTGGGGCATCTTCTCCAGCGGCGAGTTCGGCGGCATCGTCGAGGCGATCTGCGATCTGCACGCGCTCACAGGAAAGGCCGAACACCTCGCGCTGGCGCGCCTGTTCGACCTCGACAAGCTCATCGACGCCTGCGCCGCGAACACCGACACCCTCGACGGCCTGCACGCCAACCAGCACATCCCCATCTTCACCGGACTGCTGCGGCTGTACGACGCGACGGGCGAGCAGCGTTATCTGACGGCCGCGCGGAACTTCTGGGGCATGGTCGTTCCGGTACGGATGTACGGCATCGGCGGCACCAGCTCGGCCGAGTTCTGGCGGGCCCGCGGGGTCGTCGCGGGAACGATCAGCGACACCACCGCCGAGACCTGCTGCGCGTACAACCTCCTCAAGCTCAGCCGGATGCTGTTCCTCCACGAGCAGGACCCGAAGTACGTGGACTACTACGAGCGGGCCCTCTACAACCAGGTGCTCGGCTCCAAGCAGGACAGGGCGGACGCGGAGAAGCCGCTCGTCACGTACTTCATCGGCCTGACGCCCGGCCATGTCCGCGACTACACCCCGAAGCAGGGGACGACCTGCTGCGAGGGCACGGGCATGGAAAGCGCCACCAAGTACCAGGACTCGGTGTACTTCAAGACGGCGAACGGCAGCGCGCTGTACGTCAACCTCTACAGCCCGACCACGCTGAACTGGGCCGAGAAGGGTGTCACCGTCACGCAGGCCACGGACTACCCCCGTGAGCAGGGCACCACGATCACCGTCGGGGGCGGCAGCGCCGCCTTCGAGCTCCGGCTGCGCGTGCCGTCCTGGGCGACCGCCGGTTTCCGGGTGACGGTCAACGGCGCCGCGGTGAGCGGGACTCCGGCCGCCGGGAGCTACTTCTCCGTCTCCCGGACCTGGCGCGCCGGTGACGTCGTACGCGTGAGCGTCCCGTTCCGCCTGCGGGTGGAGAAGGCCCTGGACGACCCGTCCCTCCAGACCCTGTTCTACGGCCCGGTCAACCTGGTGGCCCGCAACAGCGCCACGTCCTACCTCCCGTTCGGCCTCTATCGCAACGCCGCCCTCTCCGGCGACCTGCTGCCGACCCTCACCCCCGTGTCGGCCAAACCCCTCCATTACACCCTCGACGGCAGCGAGTTCGCCCCGTTCTCCGAGGGCACCGAGGACCCGACCCACGCCTACTTCCGGCGCACCGAACCCCGCGTGACCTTCGGAAACACGGACTCCGGCGTCACCAACCCGTCCCGCCCGAACGGCACCACGCTCCTCGACGAGATCTGGGCAGGCGCCCCGTTCGTCAGCAGGACCGCGCTGGTCTCGCAGGTGCGGAGCGTAGTGAACACGTGGGTCTCCGCGGGCCTGCTCAGCTCCGCCGACGGCTCGCGGGTGGTGGACACGGCCCAGAACGCGTCGTACGTACCCTGAGCCGCTGTGCTCCTTCTCGGTCGAGGCGGTCCGTGAATTCACGCCGGTTCGGTCGCGTGCGATTCGCGTCCCGCTGCCTACGATCATCGCGTGGCCCTTGTCCTGCTGGAGCGCGTGTCCCCGTACCCCGTCGACCTGAGCTGGCGACGGCTGACCGAGTGGCGGCGGCATGCCGATGTGGTCCCGTTGACCCGCGTCACCGTGCCCACTCCGCCCCCGACCCGGGTGGGCACCGTCTTCGTGGCCCGCTCGGGCGTGGGCCCCGTCGCCTTCGACGACCCGATGGAGGTGGTCGTGTGGCAACCCCCGGGGGACGGCGGTCCGGGGATGTGCCGGCTGGTCAAGCGCGGCTCGTTCGTCACGGGGTGGGCCGAGATCGAGGTGCGTCCGGTGGACGGCGGGGGTTCACGGGTGGTGTGGCGGGAGGAGATCAGGGTGCGGTGGCTGCCCGGGTTCCTCGACCCGGTACTGGCGCGCGCGGGGCGGTGGATGTTCGGGCGGGCGGTGGAGGGGTTGCTGCGGGGGGACTGACGGCCGGGCCGACAGGGGGCACAAGTCCGTACGCGGGCTTGCGCGGGCCCGGTGAGCCCGCGCAAGCCCGCCATGTGAACGTCAGCCCAGGATGGGCGGGTTGGCGAACCGTACGAGTTCCAGGGCCTGTTCCGGGAACCAGTCGCCCGCGTCGGGATCGGTCATCCCGCGCTCCGGGTCCTCGGGGCCCGGGGTTCCGCGCAGGCACAGGCCGTCCGACTCGCCCGGTGTCTTGATCCACAGGCGGGCGTCCTGCAACGGATCGCCGGTACGCAGGGTCGGGCGGGCGCCCAGACCTCGGTTCGGCGGATTGCACCAGTCCTGCGGGTCCGGGTACTTGCCCGCGGGCGGTGTCCAGGGGCCCTGGCCGTTGCGGCTGGAGTCCGTGACGAAGTGCTTCATCCGGGACGCGGGCAGGTGGACGTGTGAGTCGAGCCAGGCCTGCGCGTCGGCTCGCGGCCACCACTGGTGCGGGCAGGCCGCTACGTCGCCGCCCGCGTCGACATAGGCCAGGCATGACGAAATCAGCTTGCCGTACCAGGAGTTGGCGTCGTCCGTGTTGTAGTTCGACGCGTTGGTGTAGAAGCCGGAGGCGCGCGCGATGCCTCCCTTGATCAGGCGGGGCACGATGGAGTTGACGGTGTGCCAGCCGGGGTGGCCGGTGTCGAGGTACACGCGCGTTCCGGGCAGCGGTTCCAGCGCGGACACCGCGTAGGCGACCTCGGTGTACCGGGCCGCGGTCTTCGTGCCCTGCGCGTCGTCCTGGCCGCAGTCCGCGGGCAACAGGGCGAGGGCGTCGGGTTCGAGGGTGACCAGGGCGTCGCGGCCCCCGATGCCGCGTGCGACCGCGTCGATCCACTCCTTGTACTCGGCCGTGTCGGACGCCCCGCCTCCCGAGTAGTTGGAGCAGTCGCGTCCCGGGATGTTGTAGAGCGCGAACACAGGGGTCGCGCCCTCCCGGTCCGCGTCCCGGGTCACCCCCCGGATCAGCCGTTCCACCTGGGCCGGAGTCTGATCGCCGTACCAGACGGCCTGCGGGGTGTTCACCATGGCCACGATCCGTGCGGCGTCCAGGAGTTGACCCTCACGGGCGAGATCCAGGGCCTGCCGGTACGCCGCCGGGTTGGCGTCGGGGACGTACAGCGAAGGGCCACGGCCGAGAGACTCCGCCGCCTGTGTTTCGGCTGACGCGAGGGAGAGGGATGCCAGTCCGAGCGAGAGAGCGGCGAGCCATGCTGAGGTGCGTCTCATCCGGGTTCACTCCTGGGTCGCGCGGTCGCTGGAGACTTGCGGGAGCGCTCCCACAGGAGACTCGTTGAGCGGCATGCCCGCGTCAATACACGGCGCAGGAGATTAACGAGTACGAGTGAGTGGCCCGCCCGTGCCACGACGAGGCCGACCTCGCGCCATGAACGGGGCTGGCTTCGTGTCACGACAGGGCCGGTTACGGGCCATGACGGGACCCGCTCGCACCCGTCGGCCCCGACCGGCCCCCACAGCCGTGTCGGTCACGCCGGCGGCCCCCGGGTCACACCCGACACGCCACCCGCCCCTCAGGCCACCGACCCGATCCGCCCCAGCGACGCCGAAGACGTCGCCGCCTCATGGTGAATCGGCGTATGCGCCCCGGTAAGCGCGCCCCCGCTCCCCCCACGCCGGTTGGCCACGATCTCCGAAGCGATCGACAGCGCCGTCTCCTCAGGCGTACGCGCCCCCAGATCCAGCCCGATCGGAGACCTGAGCCGCGCCAACTCCAGCTCGGTGACGCCGACCTCCCGCAAACGGTCGTTCCGGTCCAGGTGGGTGCGGCGGGACCCCATCGCCCCCACGTACGCGACCGGGAGCCGCAGCGCGAGCTGAAGGAGCGGTACGTCGAACTTGGCGTCGTGGGTGAGGACGCACAGCACCGTCCGGGAGTCGACCTCCGTGCGCGCCAGGTACCTGTGCGGCCACTCGACGACGATCTCGTCGGCGTCCGGGAACCGGGCGGCCGTGGCGAAGACGGGGCGGGCGTCGCACACCGTCACGCGGTACCCCAGGAAGCGGCCGATACTTACCAGCGCCGACGCGAAGTCGATCGCGCCGAAGACGATCATGCGAGGCGGCGGAACCGACGACTCCACCAGAACAGTGAGCGGTGCTCCACAACGAGAGCCCTGCTCTCCGATCTCCAGGGTGCCGGTGCGGCCGGCGTCGAGAAAGGCCCCCGCCTCGCCCACCACGGTCCGGTCCAGCTCGGGATGGGCGCCGAAGCCGCCCTCGTACGACCCGTCGGGGCGCACGAGCACGGCGCGTCCGAGCAGTTCGGCGGATCCGCTCACGATCCGGGCGACGGCGGCCGCCTCCCCGCCCGCCGCCGCGGCCAGCGCGGCCGCGAGGACGGGCCGGGCGGGATCCCCCGAGCGGACCGGCGTCACCAGGATGTCGATGACGCCGCCGCACGTGAGCCCCACCGCGAACGCGTCGTCGTCGCTGTAGCCGAAGCGTTCGAGGACCGGCTCCCCGTCCTCCAACGCCTGTTGGCACAGTTCGTAGACCGCGCCCTCCACGCAGCCGCCGGAGACCGAGCCGATCGCGGTGCCGTCGGAGTCGACGGCGAGTGCGGCGCCCGGTTGGCGGGGCGCACTGCCGCCGACTTCCACCACGGTGGCGACGGCGAAGTCGCGTCCCTGCTCGACCCACCGGTGCAGCTCTTCGGCGATGTCCAGCATCTCTCGTTCTCCTTACGACGACGTGGCTAAGACGACGTGGCGGCGGTTGCGTGGAGGGATCAGGAGGGCGTGTCAGTGCACGCCCATCCAGCTCTCGATCGGATTGAGGGCGAAGAAGACGACGAAGATCACCGTCAGGCCCCACATGAACGCCCCGATCTCCCGGGCCTTGCCCTGGGCGATCTTGATGGCGACGTAGCTGATCACCCCGGCCGCGACACCCGCGGTGATGGAGTACGTGAACGGCATGATCACGACGGTCAGGAAGCCCGGGATCGCGGTGGCGCGGTCGGCCCAGTCCACGTGCCGGGCGTTCATCATCATCATGGCGCCGATGACGACGAGGGCCGCGGCGGCGACCTCGCCGGGGACGATCGCGGTGAGCGGGGTGAAGAACAGGCAGGCCGCGAAGAACAGGCCGGTGATCACGGACGACAGGCCCGTACGGGCGCCCTCCCCGACGCCCGTCGCCGACTCGACGAAGACCGTCTGGCCCGAGGCGCCGGCGACCCCGCCGACCGCTCCGCCCGCGCCGTCGATGAACAGCGCCTTGGACAGGCCCGGCATCCGGCCCTGCGCGTCGGCCAGTTCGGCCTCGGTGCCGACGCCGATGATCGTGGCCATCGCGTCGAAGAACCCGGCGAGCACCAGGGTGAAGACGATCATGCCGACGGTCATCGCGCCGACCTCGCCCCAGCCGCCGAACTCGACGTCGCCGAAGAGCGAGAAGTCGGGCATCGAGACCGCGCTGCCGTGCAGTTCGGGGGCGCCGCTCGCCCACTGCTTGGGGTCGATGACATCGAGGGCGTTCAGGACGACGGCGAGGACCGTGCCCGCCACGATGCCGATCAGGATCGCGCCGGGGATGGCGCGGGCCTGGAGCATGAAGATCAGCAGCAGTGTCGCGGCGAAGAGCAGCACCGGCCAGCCGGCGAGTTCACCGGCCGGGCCGAGGGAGACAGGAGTCGCCTGGCCCTGGTGGACGAAGCCCGCCTTCACCAGGCCGATCAGCGCGACGAACAGGCCGATGCCCATGGTGATCGCGTGCTTCAGCGCCAGCGGGATCGCGTTCATGATCATCTCGCGTAGTCCGGTGACGACCAGGAGCATGATGACGACGCCGTACATCACGCACATGCCCATCGCCTGCGGCCAGGTCATCTGCGGGGCGACCTGCGAGGAGAGCACGCCGGACACGGAGAGTCCGGCGGCGAGGGCGAGCGGCACCTTGCCGAAGAAGCCCATGAGGAGCGTGCTGAAGGCCGCGGCGAACGCGGTCGCGGTGATCAGCGCCTGCTGTCCGAGGGTGTTTCCGGCCGCGTCCTTGCCGGACAGGATCAGTGGGTTGAGCAGCAGGATGTACGCCATCGCCATGAAGGTGGTGGTGCCGCCGCGCACCTCACGCGCGACGGAGCTTCCCCGCTGGGATATGTGGAAGTACCGGTCGAGCCAGGACCGTCCGGCCGGGACGCGGCTACCCGCGCCCGCGTCCTCCGCGACGGTCTTCGGCTCCAGTGACTGCTGGGTCATGTGGGCCTGCTCCCAAGGTTCAAAGGGACACCCGTGCCGGCCGCCCTGACGACCGGTCAGCCACTTGGGTGGCTGCGGGATTTGGGAAGTTCTTCGGCCGCACGACCCGGGGGACGGCCCGAGGCGAACGTGGGATCGGTGCGTGGCTGTGCTTCAAGTCCCGCGAGCGGTGCGGCACTTGAGTACTCCGGGCGGCGCGGCGAAGTGTGACGTTCCCTGCGCCGCCCGGAGAGTGCTAGGCGGTGCCGGTGAGGTGTTCGGGCCGTACCGGCGTCCGGTTGAGCTCAAGACCCGTCGCGTTCCGGATCGCCGCGAGGACGGCCGGGGTGGACGACAGGGTCGGGGCCTCGCCGATGCCACGGAGCCCGTACGGGGCGTGGTCGTCGGCGAGTTCGAGCATGTCGACCGGGATGGTCGGCGTGTCGAGGATGGTCGGGATCAGGTAGTCCGTGAAGGAGGGGTTGCGCACCTTCGCGGTGACCGGGTCGACGATGATCTCCTCCATGACCGCCACGCCCAGGCCCTGGGTGGTGCCACCCTGGATCTGGCCGATGACGGACAGCGGGTTGAGCGCCTTGCCGACGTCCTGGGCGCAGGCCAGTTCGATGACCTTGACCAGGCCGAGTTCGGTGTCCACCTCGACGACGGCACGGTGGGCGGCGAAGGAGTACTGGACGTGCCCGTTGCCCTGGCCGGTGCGCAGGTCGAAGGGCTCGGTCGGCCGGTGCCGCCATTCGGCCTCGACCTCGACGGCCTCGTCCTCCAGGACGTCGACCAGGTCGGCGAGGACCTCGCCTCCGTCGGTGACGACCTTGCCGCCCTCCAGAAGGAGTTCGGCGGTGGCCCAGGCCGGGTGGTAGGTGCCGAGTTTGCGGCGGCCGATCTCCAGGACCTTCTCGCGAACGAGTTCGCAGGAGTTCTTGACGGCGCCACCGGTGACGTACGTCTGGCGCGACGCGGACGTCGAACCGGCGCTGCCCACCTGTGTGTCGGCCGGGGCGATGGTCACCTGCGCGACACCCAGTTCGGTGCGGGCGATCTGCGCGTGGACGGTGACGCCGCCCTGCCCGACCTCCGCCATCGCGGTGTGCACGGTGGCCACCGGCTCGCCGCCGACGACCTCCATGCGGACACGGGCGGTGGAGTAGTCGTCGAAGCCCTCGGAGAAGCCGACGTTCTTGAGGCCGACCGCGTAGCCGATGCCTCGTACGACGCCTTCGCCGTGCGTGGTGTTGGAGAGGCCGCCCGGCAACTGGCGTACGTCCGGGCCCTCGGAGCTCTCCCACTGGCGCTCCGGCGGCAGCGGCATGGCCTTGACGCGGCGCAGGATCTCGGCGACGGGCGCCGGGGAGTCCACCACCTGGCCGGTCGGCAGGAGCGTGCCCTGTTCCATCGCGTTGAGCTGGCGGAACGCGACCCGGTCCATGCCCACCTTGTCGGCGAGCCGGTCCATCTGGGCCTCGTACGCGAAGCACGCCTGTACCGCGCCGAAGCCGCGCATGGCGCCGCAGGGCGGGTTGTTGGTGTAGAGCGCGATGGCCTCGATGTCGACGTCCTCGATGACGTACGGGCCGGCGCCCAGCGAGGCGGCGTTGCCGACGACCGCCGGGGAGGCGGAGGCGTACGCGCCGCCGTCCAGGACGATCCGCGCCTTCATGTGGGTGAGCTTGCCGTCCTTGGTCGCCCCGTGCTCGTAGTAGAGCTTGGCGGGGTGGCGGTGGACGTGCCCGAAGAAGGACTCGAAGCGGTTGTAGACGATCTTGACGGGCTTGCCGGTGCGCAGGGCGAGCAGGCAGGCGTGGATCTGCATCGACAGGTCCTCGCGGCCGCCGAACGCGCCGCCGACGCCGGAGAGCGTCATACGGACCTTGTCCTCGGGCAGGCCGAGGACGGGCGCGATCTGCTTGAGGTCCGAGTGCAGCCACTGGGTGGCGATGTAGAGGTCGACGCCGCCGTCCTCGGAGGGCACCGCGAGACCGGACTCCGGGCCGAGGAATGCCTGGTCCTGCATGCCGAAGGTGTACTCGCCCCTGACGACGAAGTCGGCCTTCCTGGCGGCCTGTTCGGCGTCACCGCGGAAGATCGGCTGGCGGTGCACGATGTTCGGGTGCGGCACATGGCCGATGTGGTGGTCGTCGCGGTCCTCGTGGATGAGGATCGCGTCGGGCGCGGTCGCGGACGCCTCGTCCGTGATGACCGGCAGTTCGCGGTACTCGACCCTGATCTTGGCGGCGGCGCGGCGCGCGGTCTCCGGGTGGTCGGCGGCGACGATCGCGACCGGTTCGCCGTGGTGGCGGACCTTGCCGTGGGCCAGGACGGGCGTGTCCTGGATCTCCAGGCCGTAGTTCTTCACCTCGGTCGGCAGGTCGTCGTACGTCAGGACGGCGTAGACACCGGCCTGTGCGAGTGCCTCGGAGGTGTCGATCGACACGATCTCGGCGTGGGCGACCGTGGAGCGCAGGATCTGGCCCCAGAGCATGTCCTCGTGCCACATGTCGGACGAGTACGCGAACTCGCCGGTGACCTTGAGGGTGCCGTCCGGGCGCAGCGTCGACTCGCCGATGCCGCCCTTGGTCCTGGAGCCCTGGGTGATGTTGGTGGGTGTGCCTGTGGTTCCCATGGTCAGACCGCCTCGGACTGCCGGGCGGCCGCGAGGCGGACCGCGTCCATGATCTTCTCGTAGCCGGTGCAGCGGCACAGGTTGCCCGAGAGCGCCTCGCGGATGTCCGCGTCGCTCGGGGTCGGGTTGTGCTCCAGCATCTCGTCGGCCGCGACCAGCAGACCCGGGGTGCAGAAGCCGCACTGGACGGCGCCGGCGTCGATGAACGCCTGCTGGATGGGGGCGAGTTCGCCACCCTCTCCGGTGTGCGAGTCCTGGGCCCGGGGACGGAGCCCGCTGTCGGACCCGTGCGCGTTCCACTGCTGGGCGTCCTGAAGTGACGTACCGCAGGCGCCCGTTCCACAACCGGCTTGCTCGGCCCGCTGCTTGGCGTACTCCGCGAGCCCTTCCACCGTGACGACCTCGCGCCCCTCGGCCTGGCCGGCCGCGACGAGACACGAACACACCGGCACGCCGTCGAGGCGGACCGTGCAGGAGCCGCACTCGCCCTGCTCGCAGGCGTTCTTGGAACCGGGCAGGCCCATCCGCTCGCGCAGTACGTACAGAAGGGACTCGCCCTCCCACACGTCGTCGGCTTCCTGCTGACGGCCGTTGACCGTGAAATTGACGCGCATTACGCGACTCCCTCCGTGCCTGCGGCGGCGCCGCGGTAGGACTCCCAGGTCCAGGTCAGGGTGCGGCGGGCCATGATGCCCACCGCGTGGCGGCGGTAGCTCGCCGTGCCACGGACGTCGTCGATCGGGTTGCAGGCGGCGGCGCACAGGTCCGCGAACTGCTTGGCGACCGACGGCGTGATGATCCGGCCGTTGTCCCAGAAGCCGCCCTCCTCGAGCGCCGCGTTCAGGAACTCCTCGGCGGCCTTGGCGCGGACGGGCGTGGGCGCGGCGGAGCCGATGCCGGTGCGGACCGTGCGCGTGGACGGGTGCAGCGCGAGGCCGAAGGCGCAGACCGCGATGACCATGGCGTTGCGGGTGCCGACCTTGGAGTACTGCTGCGGGCCGTCCGCCTTCTTGATGTGTACGGCCCTGATGAGCTCGTCGGGGGCGAGCGCGTTGCGCTTCACGCCGGTGTAGAACTCGTCGATCGGGATCAGCCGCGTGCCGCGTACGGACTCGGCCTCGACCTCGGCGCCCGCCGCGAGGAGGGCGGGGTGGGCGTCGCCGGCCGGGGAGGCGGTGCCGAGGTTGCCGCCGACGCCGCCGCGGTTGCGGATCTGCGGGGAGGCCACCGTGTGGGAGGCGAGGGCCAGGCCGGGCAGTTCGCCGCGCAGGTGCTCCATGATCCGGGTGTAGGGGACGGAGGCGCCCAGGCGCACGCTCTCCTCGCCGGCCTCCCAGTCGCTCAGCTCGCCGATGCGGTTCAGATCGAGGAGGTACTCGGGCCTGCGGTGGTCGAAGTTGATCTCGACCATCACATCGGTGCCACCCGCAATCGGCACAGCGGTGGGGTGCTCGGCCTTCGCGGCGAGCGCCTCCTCCCAACTGGCGGGGCGAAGGAAGTCCATGAGTGGCTCTCTTCATTCGTGTCGTGGTGGTTCTGATCAAGCCAGATCGTGTGCGGCGGGGCCGGCTCGTTCATGAGTTGTTTACGCGGAGTGGGGCCAGTACACAGCGCCGTGCTCCATGGGGGTCAGTCACTGAAACCATGAAGGAGTTGGCTGGCCAGGGGGTGCATCTTGTAGATTCGTATGAACGGAGGTCATCAGTAACCTCTCTGTTTTTCCCTGGAAACAGTGAGCACAGCTCTCGAAAGCCCAGGACACAGGCTCGGGCGGGCGGAAACCCCTCCCGCGGGATTCGCACCCCGGAGCCATCCAGATCCATCGTAGATTTCGAGACAAAGATCGGCGGCGACGAGAATGCGGCTGCGCGCACTGCTGGACACCGACGCGCTGGGCCTGCGGCTGCTCGGCGGCGAGGACGAGCTTGACCGCACCGTACGCGGTGTGATGACCACGGACCTCAAGGACCCCAGCCGCTATCTCTCGGGCGGTGAGCTGGTCCTCACCGGTCTCGCCTGGCGGCACGACGCCGCGGACTCCGAGCCCTTCGTACGGATCCTCGCGGGCGCCGGGGTCGCGGCCCTGGCCGCCGGTGAGGCGGAGCTCGGCGACGTACCGGACGACCTGATCCGGGCCTGCGTCCGGCACCGGCTGCCGCTGTTCGGGGTGAACGAGTCGGTGGCCTTCGCGACGATCACCGAGCACGTCGTACGGCAGGTCTCGGGTGAGCGGGCCGGGGATCTGGCGGCCGTGGTGGACCGGCACCGGCGGATGATGACGTCGGGACCGGCCGGCGGCGGCCCCGACGTCGTGCTCGATCTGCTCGGCTCCGACCTGGATCTGCGGGCCTGGGTGCTCTCCCCCACCGGCCGGCCCATCGCGGGCTCGAAACTCGCGGGGGCCGCGCTGCCCGCGGACGTCTGCGCCAGGCTGGCCGCCGAACATCTGGCGGCGGCACGTACCGGGCGCCGGGGGCCGCACCGGGTCACGGTGGGCACGGCGACGTACTCGCTCTTCCCGATCCCCTCCTCGGGCCGCTCCACGGGCGCGTCCCGGGATGTGCGCGAGACGGTGCTCTCCGACTGGCTGCTCGCGGTCGAGGCGGACGCCGGGGACTGGCCCGATGAGCGGCTCGATCTCCTCCAGGGCGTCACCCAGCTGATCTCGGTCGAGCGGGAGCGGCGGGACGCGGCGCGCACGGTGCGGCGGCGGCTCGCGCAGGAGGTCCTGGAGCTGGTGCAGACGGGCGCCGCGCCCGCCGAGATCGCGGCGCGCCTGCGGGTGGCCGCTCCGGTGCTGCTGCCCGGGCTCGGCGCGGCCCCGCACTGGCAAGTGGTGGTGGCCCGGGTCGAGTGGGACGGCGGGGACATCGAGGGCGGGCCGGTCGCCCAGGCGCTCCTGGAGGAGATCCTCGTCAACCCGCTGACGGCGGGCCCCGAGCACTCCGACCGCATCGCCGTGGCACACACCGGTGAGGAGGCGATCGCCCTCCTCGCGCTCCCCGCGGTGTCCTCGGAGCACGACGGCTCGGAGAGCGGGCTGCTCGCGGACACGCTGCTGGAGGCCGTACGGGACCCGCTGACGGCCGGACTGAACGACGACGGGCGGCTCACGCTCGGTGTCAGCGCGGCCGTGCATTCGGCGGAAGGGCTGCGCGGGGCGCTGGAGGAGGCCCGGCACGCCCGCCGGGTCGCCGCGGCGCGCCCCGGGCGGGTGTGCGCGGCGGGCCACCAGGAGCTGGCCTCGCACGTGCTGCTGCTGCCCTTCGTGCCGGACGACGTGCGACGGGCGTTCACGGCCCGGCTGCTCGATCCGCTGCGGGACTACGACCGGCGCCATCGCGCGGAGCTGGTCACCACCCTGGAGGCGTTCCTCGACTGTGACGGTTCCTGGACCCGTTGCGCCACCCGTCTCCACCTGCACGTCAACACGCTGCGCTACCGGGTTGGCCGAATCGAGCAGTTGACGAGTCGTGACCTTTCCCGCCTGGAGGACAAGCTGGACTTCTTCCTGGCACTGCGAATGAGCTGATTTCTGGCTGCCGGGATGTGCGGCGAGACATCTATGACTTTGTGAAATCCTTCACCCACCCCCTTGGCCGGGCCCCGCGATCCGTGCTGAGATGCCACCACTCAACAGCTCAATGGTGTGCTCGGGGAGGGCAACGTGGCGCATTCCGCCATGTCTGGTTCCGGAACGACCGCAGGTGACGATCCACTCCAGACCGCGGTGTGGCGGTTGCGCTCGCGCGCCTGCTGGGGCGACGCGGCGGCGCTGCTCGATCCGGGCAGGGCGGAGCCGGCGCTCCAGAGAGCGTCGCTTCTCGTCGAGGGGTGCCTTTACACCGAGCAGGGCTGGGCCCAGGCGGAGGACGCGCTGCGGACGGCGGAGGCGGTGGCCCAGAGCGACGACGAGCGGGGCGCGGCGGCGTGTGAGCGGGGGCAGTTGGCGTACGCGGCCACGCTGCTGGGCGTACGGGACCGGGCGGACGAGGCGCGGGCCGCGCTGAGCCGGGCCGCCGCGCTGATCACGCCGGGGGCGCCGGCGCGGGCGCTGCTGGACTTCCGGCGCGGTCTGCTCGCCCAGAACCTGGCGCACTCGCCGGAGTCGGCCCGGGCCGCCTACCGTCGCGCCCATGCCGGCGCGACGGCGCAGAACAACCCGTTGCTGCTCTCCTTCACCTGGCGCCACCTCGCCGGACTCGCCCTCCAGGAGGGCGAGTTGGCGGAGGCCCGGCACGGCTTCGCCGAATCCCTGCGGATCCGCGAGGAGTTGGGCTTCCTCGTCGGTACGGTCCCGGCGCTGGCGTCACTCGCGGACGCCGAGACCGAGCCGGAGGCGTCCCGGCTTCGGGCCGAGGCCGCCCGGCTGTTCCGACTCCTGGGCGGCGTACCGACGTGGCTGGCCCAGCAGTTGAACCCGCCGGCGGCTACTGCCTAGTCGTAGGGGCCTGACGGTTCGGGCCTAGCCGTTCTGGATCCGCGTCCAGAGGTCGTGGGCGAACGTCTCGGCGGTGGTGCGGAGTTCGGGGTCGCGGGCCAGGTGGACGGCGGCGGCCACGAGCACCAGGAGCGTCAGGAAACCACGCAGACCGCCGCCCTGACCGTGGTGGGCGGACGCCGGGTGGTAGTGCTGGGCCCCGCCGCCGTGCCGGGCGTGGGCCCGGCCCGGCCCGCTCATGTCTCGGTGCTGTCGCACATGGTCCTGATGGATCCGCTGCGCGTGCTGCGAGGCCTGCTGAGCCTGCTGCTGTGCCGTCCAGGACGGGTCGGGCATGGGTCTCACCTCCGGGTTCGTTCCGGCTCTCGCCGTGTACGCGGGGCCACGCGGACCGGGCGTCCCGGGTTCCCGACCCCGGGAACACGTAGCGCGGCCCGCACGCGGCCGTGACACGGACCGGAGGAAGGGGACATACCGGCGACGGGTGCGGGCGGGATCGGGGGTCCTGGTCGGTCAACGCCGCCAGGGGGGGTGGCGTGTTCGGCTCGGACACGAGGGGAGCCGAATCACCGGCCGCGGCGGCCAGGGGGACCCACCGGCGGCGCGCACGCCCGGAACACCGCTACGCGTCTGCGAAACGCTCCGCACGACCGGGTAGGTCCTGGGCGGTCGACGGGCCGTGTGTTCGGGAGCATCAGCGAGGGAAAGGATCGCCGGACGGCGGCCACACCGACGTACAACCGGCACGTGCGCCCGGGACAGCCGCTACGCGCCCGCGAAATGCTCCCGTACCAGGGACTGGACCACCGGCAGGTTCTGGGTGGTCAACGCCTCCAGGAGGGCCGTGTGTTCGGCGGCGTCGGCGACGAGGTCGGCTCGGCCTCGGGTGGCGGGGCCGCCGACCAGGGGCCACTGGGCGCGGCGGTGGAGGTCGTCGGCGATGCGGACGAGCTGGCTGTTGCCCGCGAGGGCGAGGACCGCGCGGTGGAAGACGCGGTCGGACTCGGCGTAGGTCGCGCGGCAGCCGAGGGACGCGGCCCGTACCGTCGCGTCGGCGAGCGGGCGCAGCTCGGCCCAGCGCGCGGCGGGCACCGTGCGAGCCAGTCGCAGCATCACCGGGACCTCGATCAGGGCGCGGATCTCCGCGAGCTCGGCGAGCTCGCGGGTGCCGCGTTCGACGACCCGGAACCCCCGGTTGGGGACGACCTCGACGGCGCCCTCGAGTGCGAGTTGCTGCATCGCCTCGCGTACGGGCGTCGCGGACACCCCGAAGCGCTCACCGAGCAGCGGCGCCGAGTAGACCTCCCCGGGCGCGAGCTCGCCCGCGACCAGTGCCGTGCGCAGCGCGTCCAGGATCTGCCCGCGTACGGAGGCGCGCTGTACGACGGGACGCGCGGTCTCGGCACGGGGGGTCGGGATGGGCGGCGGCTCGCTGTGCGTGTGCTCACCGCGGGCGGCCGAGCCGCGGACCTCGGCGTCGGCGGCCGCACCCGAGGGAGCACTTGGGGGGACACCCGGGGCGATTTTCCGCTCCCGCTCCACGTCAGCGGCCTGCGGCTGCGCGGGCACCCGGACGGAAGCCGTGCGGACGTCCGGGATTCCCGCCCCGGCGGAGCCGTGCGTGCCGCGCGGACCGGACTGCTCCACAGGAACCTCCTCCGGGCTTGTCGGCACTTGGGGGCCAATGCGGTGGTTGTTACTCGTCCGTCAAGCACCATAGGCCCAGTTGCCGCCAGTTCAAACACCGGCCAAGCCGGGTAAGGTTAGGCTTACCTGTCAGCGATCGCGAAGCGATGGTCCCCGCATGCACGCTCCCGCCCTGACCGCAGACACCTCCACCATGACCCGCACCCGCCCGGCCCCTTCGGCCGTCGCGGACGCGTACGCCCGGCTGACCGAGGCCTTCCCCGACCTGAGCGTCACGGAACTCGAGCCCGGGGAAGCGGCCCCTCAGGGCGGCGGCTGGGTCGCCGTCGCGGGGCTCGCGGCGGGCGGGGCCGACCTCGACGCGTTCCTGGCGTGGGACGAGGCACAGGTGATCGAGGACTACGGACAGCGGGCCCGCCCCGACGTGGTGGCCAGCTTCGGGCTGCACCGCTACGCCTGGCCGGCCTGCCTGTTGATCACCGTGCCGTGGTTCCTCCAGCGCCGCGTACCCCGCTTCCCTGTGGAGCACGTCACATTCCAGCGCACCCTCGGCCGCCTGGCGGTGCGGACCGGTGAGTTCACCTGCCTGCCCGACGACCCCGCGGCGGGTCTGCCCGGCGCCCGGGTCGTACCGGACGAGGAGGCCCTGCGGGCCGAGGTGCGGTCCGCCCTGGCCGAGCACCTGGAACCGGTACTCGGCGGCTTCGGCCCGCGCATGCGGCGGCGCGGCCGGGCCCTGTGGGGCATGGCGACCGACGAGATCGTCGAGAGCCTCTGGTACGTCGCCGGCCTTCTCGGCGAGGAGCGGCGCGCGATGAGCGAGCTGAAGCTGCTCCTGCCGGGATCCACCCGGCCCTACGCCGGTTCCGCCGCGTTTCGCGAACTGACCGGCGAGGACGGCAGGTCGCTGTCCACCCGCGACCGGGTGAGCTGCTGCCTCTTCTACACACTGCGCCCCGAGGACACCTGCGCCACCTGCCCGCGCACCTGCGACGCCGACCGCCTCACCAAGTTGACGGCCGCCGCCACCAGTTGAGGCACCCGGAGCAATCCACCCGCGCACATGCCGTAAGATCAACTCGAGCGGTCCCCCCTCGGGGCGTCCCGTAGGTTACAGGTGCTTCACAACTTCCTCACTTGTCGCAGGAACTTTCCGTCGAACCATCCGTACGGGTAGTGTTAATCGCACTCAACTCCCGTCCCTCGCGCGGCAGTTCGAGCAGAATGTCGCCTTGCGCATCCCCTTGCACTCCGTTGGCGGCCTCTTGCCCCGAAAACCCCTGAGGGCCGATGGGATTGGGCCACTATGACGGGCGTTACGCCCTATCCCAATGCAAGGGACCCCAGATGAGACTGACCGACATATCGCTGAACTGGTTGCTTCCGGGCGCCGTTCTGCTCCTGGGCCTGCTGGCGGCGGTGGCGGTGCTCGCGCGCGGCAAGCGGTCCGGGGAGAAAGCGGCGAGCACGGAAGACACGTGGGAGCGCAGCGAGGAGCGCCGCAGGCGCAAGGAAGCCCTCTACGGCACCGCCTCCTACCTGCTGCTCTTCATCTGCGCCGCGGTCGCGGCCGCGCTCTCCTTCAAAGGACTGGTCGGCTTCGGCGAGGAGAACCTCGGCCTCTCCGGCGGCTGGGAGTACCTCGTCCCGTTCGGCCTGGACGGCGCGGCCATGTTCTGCTCCGTGCTCGCGGTGCGTGAGGCCAGCCACGGTGACGCTGCGCTCGGCTCCCGGATACTCGTGTGGACGTTCGCCGGTGCGGCCGCCTGGTTCAACTGGATGCACGCGCCGCGGGGCATCTCGCACGAGGGCGCTCCGCAGTTCTTCGCCGGCATGTCCCTCTCGGCCGCGGTGCTGTTCGACCGCGCGCTGAAGCAGACCCGCCGTGCCGCGCTGCGTGAGCAGGGTCTGGTCCCGCGTCCGCTGCCCCAGATCCGGATCGTCCGCTGGCTGCGCGCGCCCCGCGAGACGTACAGCGCCTGGTCGCTGATGCTGCTCGAGAACGTGCGCACCCTTGACGAGGCCGTGGACGAGGTGCGCGAGGACAAGCGCCAGAAGGAGCAGACCCGGCTGCGCCGGCGCAATGAGGAGCGCGTCGAGCGAGCGCACCTCAAGGCGCTCAGCCGTGGTCACAAGGGCCTGCCGGGCCGCGGCCCCGGTGGGGGTGGCGGTGGCGGACGGGAGCTTGAGACCGCGACCCTGGAGCGGACCTCCGCCCAGGCCTCCACGGAGCCTGCCATATCGTCCGGGGAGCCGCTGCCCGTCCGCTCTCGGCCCTCTCTCCAGCCCGTCCGCAAGAGCAGCGCCGAGCCGTTCACCGTCGATCTCACCGCGGAGGACGACACGATGGCCCTGCCGCGACTCGACTCCCTGGAGCGCAAGCTCAAGGATCTCGAGCAGCAGTTCGGCTAGTACCTGTCACGGCACTAGGCACGATTCGGTCCTGACCCATGCCTGAGACAGGACCGGGAGCGCGGCTGCTCGACCAGGGCCGCGAACACTGGGACGGCGGCGCGGTAGCTCTACACCGCGCCGCCGTCCAGTTCGAACCACACCGCCTTGCCCACGCCGTGCGTCCGCACCCCCCACGCGTCGGCGAGGGACTGGACGAGGACGAGACCTCTGCCATGCGTACCGTCGTCGGCGTTCGGTACCCGCAGCGTGGGTCTGCGTCCTACGAAGTCCCTTACCTCCACGCGGAGTACACGCGGTCCCAGGGTGGCTGTCAGAACCGCGTCCTGGTCGGTGTGGATGAGCGCGTTGGTGACCAGCTCGCTGGTCAGCAGCTCCGCTGTCTCCGACCTTCCCGGCCTCCCCCAGTGACGTAAGAGTTCCCGCAGCGCTTTACGGGCCTCGGGCACCGCCCGTAGGTCTGCCCGGCCCAGCCTGCGCCTCAGCTGTGCTCCGCCCGGCTGGTCCATCGCCCTCTCGGTCGCTTTCTCCACCGCTTTTCCGGAGGAGACCCAGATGGCCAACGGTCTGCCTCCGCGTGACTGCCTTTTCATGTCCCCCGCCTGCGCGCCGATGTCGGTTACCTCCCGCTCGAACACGTTCACGGGGAACCATGCCCCGTAGGGAAACACGACAGTCATGTCGAATCGTCAACAAGCCGCAGTACGACGGCAGATGGGCGCCCTCGCCGTCGGGAAGGGCGCTCTGGTGGCGGCGGTGCGTCTGCCGTTCGGGACGGCGCACAACCCGGTGGTCCAGCACGCCCGCGGACCGACCTCCGCGGGGACACGCCGACCACCGGCGATCGGCCCGACTACTGAGCCGGTGCTGCCGATCCGGCCGTACGCGGCCCGGCCGGCGTCGGACGAGAACACCCTTCGGGCCGGCGCGATCACTCAAGGGCGCGGCATGTTCCGCAGGTTGGAGCGGGCCATCTGCACCATCCGCCCCACTCCCCCGTCCAGCACGATCTTCGAGGCCGACAGCGCGAAGCCGGTCACCATCTCGGCGCTGATCTTCGGCGGGATGGACAGGGCGTTGGGGTCGGTGACGATGTCGACCAGGGCGGGGCCCTTGTGCTTGAAGGCGTCCTTGAGCGCACCGGCGAGATCCTTGGGCTTCTCGACGCGAACACCATAGGCACCACAGGCCCGGGCCACGGCCGCGAAGTCGGGGTTCTTGTTCGTCGTCCCGTACGAGGGCATCCCCGCGACCAGCATCTCCAACTCGACCATGCCCAGGGAGGAGTTGTTGAAGAGGACGACCTTCACCGGCAGGTCGTACTGGACGAGGGTGAGGAAGTCGCCCATCAGCATGGAGAAGCCGCCGTCCCCGGACATCGAGACGACCTGCCGCCTGCGGTCGGTGAACTGGGCGCCGATGGCCATCGGCAGCGCGTTCGCCATCGAGCCGTGCGAGAACGAACCGATCACGCGGCGGCGGCCGTTGGGCGTGATGTAGCGGGCCGCCCACACATTGCACATCCCCGTGTCGACGGTGAACACCGCGTCGTCGGCGGCGAGTTCGTCGACCAGCGAGGCGACGTACTCGGGGTGGACCGGGACGTGCTTCTCGACCTTCCTCGTATACGCCTTGACGACTCCTTCGAGGGCGTCGGCGTGCTTCTTCAGCATCTTGTCGAGGAAGCGCCGGTTCTCCTTGGGCCTCACCCGCGGGGTGAGACAGCGCAGGGTCTCCTTCACATCGCCCCACACGGCCAGTTCCAGCTTGGAGCGGCGGCCCAGGCGCTCGGGGCGGACGTCGACCTGGGCGATCTTGACGTCGTCGGGGAGGAAGGCGTTGTACGGGAAGTCGGTGCCGAGCAGGATCAGCAGATCGCACTCGTGGGTCGCCTCGTAGGCGGCGCCGTATCCGAGCAGACCGCTCATGCCGACGTCGTACGGGTTGTCGTACTGGATCCACTCCTTGCCGCGCAGCGCGTGCCCGACCGGGGACTTGATCCTCTCCGCGAACTCCATGACCTCGGCGTGCGCGCCCGCGGTGCCGCTGCCGCAGAACAGGGTGACCTTGTCGGCCGCGTCGATCATCGCGACGAGCTTGTCGATCTCGGCGTCGCCCGGGCGGACGCTGGGCCGGGAGGTGACGAGGGCGGTCTCCAGGGCCTTGTCGGGAGCGGGCTCGGAGGCGATGTCACCGGGGAGCGAGACGACGCTGACGCCGGACTGGCCCACCGCGTGCTGGATGGCGGTCTGGAGCAGCCTCGGCATCTGCTTCGGGTTGGAGATCATCTCGTTGTAGTGGCTGCACTCGTTGAACAGCCGCTCGGGGTGGGTCTCCTGGAAGTAGCCGAGGCCGATCTCGCTGGAGGGGATGTGCGAGGCGAGGGCGAGCACCGGTGCCATGGAGCGGTGGGCGTCGTACAGGCCGTTGATCAGGTGCAGGTTTCCGGGGCCGCAGGAGCCGGCGCAGGCCGCGAGCTTGCCGGTGACCTGGGCCTCCGCGCCCGCGGCGAAGGCGGCGGTCTCCTCGTGCCGGACATGGATCCAGTCGATGGCGGAGTTGCGCCGGATCGCGTCCACGACCGGGTTGAGGCTGTCGCCGACCACCCCGTACAGACGCTTCACTCCCGCGCGGACGAGGATGTCGACGAACTGCTCGGCGACGTTCTGCTTGGCCATGACTTCACGTGCCCTTCGGTATCCGGAGATCCCTCTGGGTTCCATGAATTCACAAGGCCAGGCGTTACGCCTCCCAAACGGCCGCCGCTGTCCGATCATCGGCATATCCCTTGACCCGCACTTGGGTGTCCGCGAGGAACACCGCCAGACCGGGCGGTTCCGCACCCGACCACCGTGCCGTCAGATGCTCCGCGAGCTCGGGTTCGCCGCGCAACGGCTCCGCCAGGCCCCCGGTGCACAACAGGAGCGTGTCACCCGGGCGGGCGACGGAGGCCCGGAAGCGGAACGGGGCGCGGGGCGGCTCGGCGATCGCCTCGTACGGGCTCGGAGGCGTCGTGATCCCCAGGTCCATGGTGAGCCGGTCGCCCTCCGGGGTCTCGTGGGGCAGCGATCCGAAGCCGACCACGGCCTCGCCGGTGGCGTCGGCGACCCGCGGCTCGATGTCCTGCCACTCGCCGTCCCGCAGCCGGAACAGGCCCCCGGCCCCGACACCGAAGAAGACGCGCGTACGGCACTCGGGATCGGCGGGCAGCAGCAGGCAGCGCAGGCTGGCGGTGTACTCCTCGGGTTCGATGCCCTGCTCGGCCGCGCTCGCCCGCAGCTTGCCCAGGCTGCGGTCGGTGAGCCGGTGCAGCCCCGACTTCAGGTCGCCGCGCCGGGCGGCCCTGATGTCCTCGGCAAGCCGCGCGTGGCTGCGCCCCACGGCCCGCCCGATCCACTGGCAGGCCTCGGCGGCCGCCAGGTGCGCGCCGGGCGTCGCCCGCGCCCCGGTCGCCATCGCGACGAGCACCAGCGCCTGCTCCCCCGTCCCGAAGCGGGCGGTCAGCAGCGAGTCCCGGCGCGGCTCGCCCCGGTAGCGCGCGGAGTCCCCGCGCACGGAGACGGCCCGCAGCGTGCTGGTCCCATAGCGGGCGCCGTCCAGCACCGTGTCGGCGACCAGGTCCTCGAGCCCGTCCGGGTCGGCGGGCGGGAGGGTGGCGGGCTCGGGGTCGTAGGTGGGCGGGCCCGAGCCGACGTAGCCGACGGCGGGGGGCTGGTGCGGAACGGAGAGCGTGGGCTCGCGGTTCTGGCGGGCGGGAGGCGGCGGGGCGTCCTTCGGCGCGGAAGCGCTGGGGAGGGGACCTGTCGAGACGGGCACGGCCACGCCGGGTGACTCCGTGGACGTACGGCTCGGGGGCTCCTGCGGGCGGAACCCGGGCGGGGTCGGCCCCGGCGGGAAGATGGCGGGAACGGACGGGTCGGGAGACGGGCTCGTGGGCGCTCCGGCGGGCGGCCCCGCGGGCAGTGCCTGCCAGGGCCCCGGTGAGGGGCTAGGTCCGGGGCCGGCGAGCGGCCCCGGACCGGGGACGGCGCCCGGCCCGAGGGCGTTGCCGCGCTCCCAGCGGCCTGGGCGCTGCTCCGGTACGGCGGGAGGCTGCTCCGGTACGGCGGCAGGCCGCTCCGGCTGCGGCCGGACGCCGGACTCGGGCGCCCGCCACGCTTCCGGAGCGGACCCGGGCTCAAGACCCACCGTCCCCACGGCCGACGCGAACCGGTCGTCGAGGGAATCGGCCACGGCCGCGGGGCCCGTGTCCTCGGTCGAGTCGTCGTACAACTGCCCCCACCAGTCGTCCTGGTGACCGGTGGGCTTCTCCCCCTGCTGGCTCATGCCCGTAATTGTCCACCGCCGGAGCCGGATGAAAACGAGGCATCCCGAAAAACCGGCCAAGGGACTGGTCATCGAACGGCGTGTCGGACGAACCGTCGAACGGCGATACGGGACAAGTCGGCACGCGCGAGGGCCTGTCCGAGGCCGGACGCATACCGCCGGGCGGTTCCACCCCCCACGGGAGAACCGCCCGGCGGCGCCGGAGTGACCGGGCCCGGCGCACGCGCACCCGCACGCCGTAGGCCCTGGTCACGGTCTGGATGACCGATTTGCCACCGCTGTCGGTCGGTTCGGCCGAGCGTGACTCGCCTTCCTGAAGCCCAGCTGTGACTCGCGGACCCACTTGACCTGCCCACAACGAACCCAAGCAGGGCATAGCGGTCGGCATTCGGTACCGCGGTGGCGTGAGCTTGTCAGAAAGGCGGGGGGTACGGCGATGATGTGCCGAGGCGGGTTTGCGCCGTGGCTGTTTTCCGCCATCAGCGCCACCGACCTGCTGAAACGATTCCTTGGGGAGGGATGTCGCCGCATGCTCGGAGCGATAGGTCTGGATGAGACACACGAGACGGCGTACCGCGCACTGGTGTCCGTGGGCGCCGCCGACGTGCCCGATCTCGCGCGGCGGCTCACGCTCGGCGAGTACGACACGGAGCGCGCCCTGCGCCGCCTGGAGCGGCACGGACTCGCGGCGCAGTCCTCGGGGCGCCCTGGACGCTGGGTCGCGGCTCCGCCCGGTGTGGCGCTTGGCGCGCTGCTCACCCAGCAGCGGCACGAGCTGGAGAAGGCGGAGCTGGCGGCCGCGCTGCTCGCCGAGGAGTACCGGGGGCAGGCCGCCGAGCCCGCCGTGCACGACCTGATCGAGGTGGTGATCGGCGCGGCGGCGGTCTCACAGCGGTTCCTCCAGCTCCAGCTCGGCGCGGCCGAGGAGGTGTGCGCGCTGGTCACCGGGAATCCGGTGGTCGTCACCGGGATGGAGAACGACGCGGAGGAGCAGGCCGCGGGCCGGGGCGTCCGCTACCGCGTGGTCGTCGAGCGGGCCGTGCTGGACCTGCCCGACGGGATCACCGAGCTGTCCGCCGCCCTCGGCCGGGACGAACGCGTACGGGTCGTAGACAAAGTGCCGACCAAGCTGGTGATCGCCGACCGGTCGCTCGCGATGGTGCCGCTCACCTCGAACACCTCCGAGCCCTCCGCACTGGTCGTCCACGAGAGCGGGCTGCTCGAGCTGCTCTCCGGGCTGTTCGAGTCGGTGTGGCGCGACGCGCTGCCGCTGCGGCTGGGCGGTGCGGGTGTCCTGGAACAGGGGGCGGACGGCCCGGACGGCACCGATCTGGAGATCCTGTCCCTGCTGCTGGCCGGGCTGACCGACGCGAGCGTCGCCAAGCAGCTCGATCTGGGCCTGCGGACCGTGCAGCGCCGGGTGAAGCGGCTGATGGAACTGACGGGGGTCACGACCCGGCTCCAGCTGGGCTGGCACGCGTACGAGAAGGGCTGGGTGGCCCGGGACTGACCTGCGGTTTCCCGCTCGCTCCGGCACGCTGGGCAGATGGGAGCGTGGGAACTCCTGCTGGTCGGCGTGGTCATACTGCTCGGCCTGGCCGGAGTACTGGTGCCCGGCGTACCGGGGTCGTGGCTCGTATGGGCCGCGGTCCTGTGGTGGGCGCTGGAGGACAACCGGGCCCTCGCCTGGGGCGTGCTCGTGGGCGCGACGGCGGTCCTGCTGCTGTCCCAGGCGGTCCGGTGGGCGTTGCCCGCCCGACGGCTGCGGGAGAGCGGGGCGACCCCCCGAATGGCGGTATACGCCGGTGCCGGGGCGCTGCTCGGCTTCTTCCTGGTGCCGGTGGCCGGCGCGATACCCGGCTTCCTCTGCGGAATCTATCTCTCCGAGCGGCTGCGCCTGGGCGGCCACGGGCAGGCGGTGACCTCGGTACGGACGGCGATGCGGGCGGGCGGCTGGAGCGTCCTGACGGAGCTGTTCGCGTGCCTGCTGATCATGGGGGCGTGGTTGGGGGCGGTGGTCTGGGGGTGAGGGGTCCCGGGCTGAGCAGTCCGGGGCTGAGGCCCTTCTCTCGGGGAGCCCGGGGAGGGGCAGCCCGGCCAGTCGGTCAGGGAGCGCCGGGTGCCGGCTCGGCCAGGCCGGTCACGGAGCCCAGGGTGCCAGCTCGGCCAGGTCGATCGAGTCGGCCATCGCCTTCATGCCGGCGTCGTTGAAGTGCAGGTGGTCGCCGGGGTCGTAGACCGGGAGGATGCGGCTCGGGCGGGCCGGGTCGCGGACGACGGCGTCGAAGTCCACGACCGCGTCGAAGAGGCCGCTGGTGCGGATCACCTCGTTGACCTCCTGGCGTACGGCTTCACGGGCCTGCGTGTAGGCGCCGTGTCCCCCGTACGGGGTGAGCGTCGCCCCGATGACGCGGATCCCACGGGCGTGCGCGCGGCTCACCAGGCGGCGGTACGCGTCCTCGATGACGGCGGGGTCCGTCTCCTCCGGGGCGCCCTTGATGTCGTTGATGCCTTCCATCACGATCACCACGCGTACGCCTGTCCGGGAGAGGACGTCGGCGTCGAAGCGGTCCAGGGCGCTGGGCCCGCGGCCCTTGAGCAGGAGACGGTTTCCGGAGATCCCCGCGTTGAGCACACCGAGCCGGCGGGGCGGTGGGAGGGCTTTCAGCCGGTCGGCCAGACGGTCGGGCCAGCGGCGGTTGGCGCTGAACGCGGAGCCGGTGCCGTCGGTGATGGAGTCGCCGAGCGTCACGACGCTGCCCGCGGCTGAGGTGCCGAGTACGTCGACACCGGTCACGTAATACCAGTTTCCGATGCCGGTGGTGTACGCGGTGCCGCTCTCCTCGGTGGTCCGGTTTCCTTCGGGGGCGAGGAAGTTGGCCTGGAGCGCCGAGCGGTGGTAGGTCGCGGGGCCCGAGTCGAGGGGGGTGTGCACCGAGACCAGGAGGTTGCCGTCGGCGGGGATCGGGAGGTACACGGGGTCGGTCACCAGGTCCCGGCCCGCCGGGATCGTCACCGCGCCGACGCCGCCGAAGGTGGCGGTACGCATCGAACCCGCCACGGCCTTCGCGCTGCGCGGTGCGCCCGGTTCCTGCAACGCGACGGTGACGGAACCGAGTTGGAGCGGCCGCGTGCCGAGTCGGTTGGAGATCCGGACGCGGGCGGCGCTGCCGCCGACGCTGGTGTGCACGACGTTGCGGATCGTGGCGCCGGGCAGCGCGGGGACGGTGCCGGAGGCGGCGCCCTCCCACGTTCCGGTCCAGGTGGGGGTGGGGGCGAGGACGAACGGGCCGAGGAGCGGGCCCGCCTCGGCGCTCGCGGACGGCGGGGTGAGCAGCAGGGTCGTCACCAGGGCCGCGAGGACATGCCGGACCTTGATCGCGCGGGTCATGGGCCCAAGGATTCCCGAGCGGTTGGCCCCGTCAACACACTCTCGCCCCATTGCACGCCATTGGGCGCACAGCCGTACACGCGTACTACATCCGTGGCCCTAAGCCCTTGATCCGATGCGGTACCGGCCTTCGGCTGTTTGGCTGTTGGCATGACCGAATTCAGCGAGGCCGAGCGTGCGTACCTGAAGTCGCAGCGGTTGGGGCGGCTGGCCACTGTCGACGCTCACGGGCAGCCGCAGGCGAACCCCGTCGGCTTCTTCCCGCAGGACGACGGGACGATCCTGATCGGCGGGTACTCGATGGGGTCCACCAAGAAGTGGCGCAACCTACAGAAGAACCCGAAGATCGCGCTGGTCGTCGACGACATCGTCAGCGTTCATCCGTGGCGGGTGAGAGGGGTCGACATCCGGGGCGATGCCGAACTCCTGACCGGGCCACATGAGTTGGGGCCGCACTTCAGTGAGGAACTGATCCGCGTGCATCCGCGGCGGATCCACAGTTGGGGGCTGGAGGACTGAGGGCTGAGGACGGGGTGGGGGTAGAGGGGGTTCTTCGCCCCCTCCGCCCCTACCCGTCCCTTGTTCCCGGGGCTCCGCCCCGGACCCCGCTCCTCAAACGCCGGAGGGGCTGAAAATCAGCTGACGCCGGCGTTGAGGCGGGACACCTCGCCTACCACCGTCCCCTCTTCGCCTCCATCGCCGCGCGTCCCTCCGCGCCCTTCCGCTTCCAGTCCTTGCGGATCTCCGCCCGCAGCCGGGCGTCCGTCTTCGCGACGATGCGCTGGTTCTCGCGGATGAGCTTGCGGTAGCTCTCGAGGCGGCGTTCGGGGAGGGAGCCGGACTCGAAGGCGGCGAGGACGGCGCAGCCGGGTTCCGCGACGTGTGCGCAGTCGTGGAAGCGGCAGTCCGCGGCGAGTGCCTCGATCTCGGCGAAGACCTGGCCGACGCCGGTCCCGGCGTCCCAGAGGCCGACACCGCGCAGGCCGGGCGTGTCGATGAGCACCCCGCCGCCGGGGAGGGCGAGGAGGTTCCGGGTCGTCGTGGTGTGGCGGCCCTTGCCGTCCACGTCACGCGCGGCCCGCACCTCCATGACGTCCTCGCCGAGCAACGCGTTGGCGAGGGTCGACTTGCCCGCGCCGGACTGTCCGAGGAGCACGGTCGTGCCGCCGGAGAGGACGGCCCCCAGTACGTCGAGGCCCTCCCCGCTCGCGGCGCTCACCGGCAGCACCGGCACCCCCGGCGCGGTCTGCTCCACGTCCTGCGTGAGATGCCCGAGCGTCGCCGGCTCCGGCACCAGGTCGGCCTTGGTCAGGACGACCACGGGCTGCGCGCCGGACTCCCAGGCCAGCGCCAGGAAGCGTTCGACGCGGCCCAGGTCGAGTTCGACGGCGAGTGAGACGGCCACCACCACGTAGTCGATGTTGGCCGCGAGGATCTGCCCCTCGGAGCGCTTGGAGGAGGTGGAGCGCACGAAGGCGGTACGGCGTGGCAGATACGCCCGTACGTAGCGCGGGTTGCCCGCGGGTTCGACGGCGACCCAGTCGCCGGTGCACACGACCCGGAGCGGGTCGTTGGGGGTCACGAACGCGGTGTCCGCGCGCAGCACCCCGTCGGCGGTGACCACGTCGCACTGGCCGCGGTCGACCCGGATCACCCGCCCGGGCAGCAGCCCCTCGGAGTCGAAGCGGGTGAACTCGTCGGCCCACGCGTCGTCCCAGCCGTAGGACGTGAGGGGGTGGAGAGGGAGAGAGGAGGAAGACAAGGGAGACCCTTCACAAGGGCGGCCCCGGCACGCGCGCTTCAGTCGCGCGGGAAGAAGAGGAAGGTCAGCCGGCGGCCACAGAGGTGGACTTGATGGACTTCCGGATGCGGGCAGCGCCCTTCGCAAAGACAGCCATCGGGTCACACCTCCTGCTCTTGACTCGGCCTGCGGCGGCGACCGGACACCGGCCACCGCTCGATTCGTACACACCCTAGAGGCGCACTCCCACGGGCGCCACGGAATTACGGGCCGAGGTGCGGTCCCGTCGACGGGGCGGAGTACGGCGCCGTCTGTCCTCGCCGTCCAGCATCCCCGTGGTGGCCGGCAGACAGCCGAGCTGGGTCCGCGGGGCGCTCGAAGGGCGCCGGCTCGGCGAACTGCGGCTGGCGAGCCGGCCGTTCGTGGATTCCTGTGCCGCCCGGGTGACGGGAACGGACCGCCGGCGCCTGAGGCCGGGCTCGGCGGACACCCAGGCCGTGGTCACCGCCTCGCCTCGCTATGAGCGGAGCGGAGAGGCCTGGGAGAGGGAGTCGATCCGCGCCGACGGCTCATCCGGGCCGTAGATCCCGGCGCCTCGGCGTCTCTGCGCCTCGCCGGGATCAGTCAGGCACGTCAGCCCGCGCTCGCGCACTTCCCGCCGTTCAGCGCGAAGTCGTGCGGGGCGGAGTTGCCGCCCTGCCAGGAGGCGAGGAAGCCGACGGCGAAGGTGCCGCCCGCGGAGACCGACTTGTTGTAGTCGGCGGCGGTGGCGGTCACCCGCGAGCTCTTCTGGACGAAGGTGCCGTCCCACATCTGGGCGACACGCTGGCCGTCCGGGAAGGTCCAGGAGACCCGCCAGGAGTCGAGTGCCTTGGTGGAGGTGACCGTGACGGTGGCCTGGAAGCCGTCCGGCCACTCGTTGTCGATCTGGTACCGCACCTCGCAGTCCGGCACCGCGCGCTTGGTGGGATCCGCCTTGTCCGTCACGTCGGCGGGGGACGAGGACTTGCCCTGGGGTTCGGTGTCGGGCTTCGCGGTCGTCCCGGCGCGGGTATCCGACTCCGACGGATCCGGCGACACCAGCGAGCCCGGGGGGCGGGTGGTGGCCGACGGGAGCGCGGCACCGGGGGCCGCCACGGGCTGCCGGTTCGCCGAGTCGCCGTCCGCCGCGGTGTCACCTCCCGCGGCATCACCGAAGGGCATCAGCGAGACCGTGAGCGCCAGCGCGGACACCACGACGGCGGTGACCAGCATGGCGGTCCGGCCGATCCGGGGCACCACGAGCCGGCCCTCGAGGAAGCCCGTGTCCACGGCCGCTTCCCAGCGCCCGCCCAGCAGGCCCGCGTCCGCCGCCCGGCGCCGGCGCTCCAGATACGCGAGGCCGCCCCAGCCGATCACCCCGCCGGCGAGCGCGGAGGGCAGCCCGCCGCCGTGCAGCCGCAGGCAGGCCGCCGCCTCGGCGCACTCCACGCAGCGCGAGAGATGCCGCGAGAGGTCCTCGGGCGTCTCGGAGCCGGGCGAGCGGGTCACCGCGTCCAGGAGCCGGGCGTAGCTGCGGCAGTTCGCGTCCATCGGGGTGTCGAGGTGGTTGCGGTGGCAGCGGTCCCTGAACAGCGCCCGCACCTGGGCGAGTTCGTCGGCCGCGGCCGCCGGGTCGAGGCCGAGCCGCCGGGCCACCGCCGGCAGTGGCAGTGCCTCGACCTCGGCCAGCCACAGCAGCGCGGCGTCCGGTTCCTGCATGTCGCGCAGCCCGCGCAGCGCCAGGGGACGGTGCAGCGGCGGGCCCGTATAGCGGGCCGCCTTATCGGAGTTGAGCCACAGTCTGAGGTCGGGGTCGAGCCGGTGGCCCTGTCCGTGTGCCTCCCAGGCGGCGGCGGTGGTCCGAACCGACGTCAGCAGCAGGGGAATCCGGGGCAGCCGGGGAGTCCTTCGCCCGGTACCCTTCGTTCCGGAAACGGCGGCGCGCGACTCACTGATGCCGTGCGTGAACGCCTCGGTCGCGAGCTGGGTGGCCGCGGCTGATCCGGACGTACACAGATCGGCGTACGAGAGGACCACGTCCCAGCACTCCGAGAACATCGCGGCCTCGGCGGCGTCCTGGGGGGTCGGCAGGTCGGGCATGGGGGGCTCCTGCATCAACTGCGTCCATCTGCCAAGTCAGACAATGCAACGCCAACTCGCCTGACTATCAATGGAGTTGGGGTCCGTCTCCACGACGGGGCCCGAGCCTTTCACGATTTCCGCACAACTGACAAGCCACGTATTCAAATGAGGCCCGGGCGCACACGCCGGACCGCGGCCGGGAGGCACCCGGCCGCGGTCCGGCGGCGATCCGCTGACTACCTGTCCGCCGGACAGCTGTTCCGAAGGCGGGACGGCTGTTCTACGGGCAGGACTGCTGTTCTACAGGCTGGACGGTTCCGTCACGGGCTCCCGCGCGGGAAGGCTGTCCATGAAGGAGCTCACCGAGAAGACGGCGTTGCCCGGTCCGGGCGGGCCGTATCCGGGCGGCGAGGAGAGGCCGAAGTCGTCCATCGTGGCGCGGTAGGCCTCCAGCAGCCGGATGTGGTACTCCAGCGGCGCGCCCTGCGGGTTGGCCTTGCCCAGCGGGGTGGTCGGCTCCGGGCACCAGGTGGTGAAGCGGGGGGTGATGCCGTGCGACATGAAGAAGCGCAGCCCCTCCGTCGTCGACGCGATGGCCTCGTCGACGGTGGTGAAACCGAAGGGCTCGGCCATCTCCACGCCCGCCACGAAGTTGGGGATGACATTGCGCGCGCCGAAGATGTCCGCCGAGTCGAGGATGCGCTTGTGCCACTCGGCGCGGCCGACGTAGCGCTCCTTGCCCGGGCAGTACAGCTCGAAGAGCCGCTGGTCCCACACCTCGTAGTTGGGGTGGTAGATCTGCACGCCGTAGTCCTTGAAGCGCTGCACGTCGTCGCGCGGCAGCGCCTGTGCGACGACCTTGCCGATCCAGCGGCCCGGGAAGCGCTCCTCGATGGCCTTGGCGTACATGCCGTAGAAGTCGGCCTCGTCACGGCCCTGGAGCTTGGAGGTGATGGCGCCGCCGGTGAGCGTGTAGGCGGTGGACGTCTTGGCGGTGTCGTACCGGTCGATGATCTCCAGCGCTTCGAGGACCTCGTCGACGTCCTTCACACCGGTGTACGGGCGCCCGGCCGCCTTGTGCTGGCGCCAGTTGTGGTTGATGTCGCAGTACTGGCACTCCTCCTTGGCGCCGAAGTACTGGCAGACGCGGAAGACCGTGAGGTAGATCAGGTATCCCCACTGGATGGTCGGGGCCACCTCCATCACGGACTTCCCGTTGGCGAGGGTGTGCTTGTAGTACTCGGGCATCGGCGGCACGCCGACATCGGCGATCCGCTTCCCGTCGAGGTAGAGCCCGAGCACACCCTCGTCGTCGGCGGCGACGCGGTAGGGCGAGGACGGGTTCACGCGTACGGAGACGACGGTGCGGCGCAGGTCGTAGGGGCCGCCGGTGAGGATGATCTCCTCGGGCGGGCGCCTGAGCGCGGCCTCGCCCAGTTCGGGCAGGGTGCCGTGGTCGAAGGAGAAGATGAAGTACGACTTCGGCTTGACGTCACCGCCCTCGTTGTCGGAGAGAGCCGACGGGTCGAAGGCCAGGCCTCCCCGCAGGAGGTCCTCCTTGAAGACGGCTTCCCTTGGCACGTGCGGGAACCGTTCCATCAGATCCTCGACCAGCGCGGTACGGCTGCCGCCCATTCCGATCTCCTCGCTCCCGGCTCACTTCAGGTGGTGCACTCGAGCCCCGTGTTCGAGCCCCGTGCTCGACTCCTCACGGTATGCCCCCGCCTGCGCGTCAGCCGTGCCGGGTCCCCTCGCGCCGCGCGATGTGGGCCGGGGCGGCGATGCCCGGCGCCAGCAGCGGGTCGGGCGCGGGCGGGCCCCAGGCCGAGGTCAGCGGCAGGACGCCGGCCCAGAGGCCCAGCTCGGCATCGGGTCCGTCCCCGTCGTCCGGGGCGCCGGCACGGATTTTCACCGAGGCCTCTTCGAGGGACAGGGCGAGAAGGGTGGTCGCCGCCAGTTCCCGGCGGTTGGGGCTGCGCGCGTACTCCCACTGGCCCGGCGTGGCGTGCTCGGTGAGCCGCCGCAGGCCTTCGAGTTTCTCCTCCGGGTCGGTGACCTTCCGCGGGACGCCGTGGATCATCGCGCTCCGGTAGTTCACGCCGTGCTCGAACACGGATCGCGCGAGGACGAGCCCGTCGATGTGCGTGACGGTGACACAGACCGGGCTGCCGGCCGCGAGGCTACGGCTGGCCACCGAGCCGTGGACGTAGAGCTGCCGCTCGTCCCGCCCGTAGACGGTGGGTACGACCATGGGCCGCCCCTCGACGACCACTCCGAGGTGGCAGACGAACCCAGCGTCCAGGATCGCGTCGAGGTCGGCACGATCGAGGCTGCCCTGTTCGCGCAGGCGGCGGTGGCGGGTGAGGTCGGTTTCCGGAAGGTTACGCACCATGAGGCAGGAGGCTATCGAAATCACACGTACAGCACTAGTTTTCCACCGAATCAGTTGTGAATGGAGCTTCCGACTGCGAAATCCGCAACGCCCGTCTCGGTCGCTCACGCAACGGCGATACGGCGGTCCGGCCGGCGCGTTCACCGGCAAGGCGCATTTACGGGCCGGCGCATCCGTCGGGGCGCGCGGTCACGCGACCCGCTCCAGCCCGTCCCGGTCGATCCGGAAGACCAGCTCCCGCCCCGCCACGAGCCGCTCGGTCTCCTCCACGACGGTGAGCCCGAGCCGGGCGACCTCGTTGCCCTGGGAGCCCGCGAGGTGCGGGGTGATGAAGACGTTCGGGAGGTCCCAGAGCGGGGAGCCGGCGGGCAGCGGCTCGGGGTCGGTGACGTCGAGGACCGCGGAGAGGCGCCCGGCGCGCAGTTCGTCGGTCAGCGCGTCATGGTCGAGGAGCGACCCGCGCGCGGTGTTGATCAGGGCGGCTCCGGCGGGCATCAGGGCGAGCTCACGGCGGCCGATCAGGTGCCGGGTCTCGGGGGTCTCCGGGGCGTGGACGGTGACGATGTCGCTGGTGCGCAGCAGGTCGTCCAGCGGCAGCAGGGGAACACCCAGCGCGGCGGCCCCGGCCTCGTCGACGTACGGATCGGTCAGGCTCACCGAGAGGTCGAAGGGGCGCAGCAACTGGATGAGCCGCCGGCCGATGCGGGAGGCCCCGACGACGCCCACGCGGCGGCCGAAGTTGCCGATGCCGGGCAGGATCTCGTAGTAGGGGAAGGCGCGCTGGGAGCGGAGCCGGTCCCGGTGGGCGAAGAGGTCCTTGCCGGCGAGCAGGATCATGGCGAGGGTGTACTCGGCGACGGGCAGCGCGTTGGCGGCGGCCGCCGACGACACGGCCAGGCCGCGTTCCCAGACCGAAGGCGTGGCGATGCTCTTGACGGAGCCCGCGGCGTGCAGCACGGCGCGCAGTTTCGGTGCGGCGTCCAGGGTGGCCCTGTCCAGCGGCGGGCAGCCCCAGCCGGTGATCAGGATCTCGGTCTCGGCGAGCGCCTCGCGCACCCGGGGACCGGTGAAGTCCCCGGCCACGAGCCCGGGATCGATCTCCACGGATTCACGCAGGCGGGCCAGCGTCTCCGGAGGGAAGATCCGCGGCACGTTCTCGGCGGTCATGGCGAACAGGGCCAACGGACGCTCGGGCAAGGCGGCGACCTTCCGGCTCGGCGGCTTCACGGACAGCAAGCGCTCTCACGGTAGGCGTCGCCGAGCGGGCGCGGCAATGGACCGGCGGCCGGGCCGGGGGGACGGGCCGTGAGGTGGGGTGACCGGGCGGGGTAGTTTCCTCGGGTCCGGCACATCGGCCGTGGACAGCTACTTCCCGGGGAGGGATCACAGGGATGACAGAGACCCTGACCAACTGGGCCGGCAACATCACGTACACCGCCAAGGAGCTGCACCGGCCGCACTCGCCCGACGAACTCGCGAGGCTGGTGGCGGAGAGCGCGAAGGTGCGTGTCCTGGGGAGCGGGCACTCCTTCAACCGGATCGCCGAGCCGGGCGACGACGGCGTGCTGCTCTCGCTGACCGCGATGCCCCCGGCGGTGGACGTCGACACGACGGCCCGCACCGTACGGGTCGCGGGCGGCGTCCGTTACGCCGAGCTCGCCCGCCAGGTGCACGAGCACGGCCTCGCGCTGCACAACATGGCCTCCCTTCCGCACATCTCCGTGGCGGGTTCGGTGGCCACCGGCACGCACGGCTCCGGGGTCACGAACGGTTCGCTGGCCGCCGCCGTGCGCGAGGTCGAGCTGGTCACCGCGGACGGCTCGACGGTGACGATCGGCCGGGGCGAGGCACGCTTCGACGGTGCCGTGACCTCGCTGGGCGCACTCGGTGTCGTCACCGCGCTCACCCTCGACCTGGAGCCGGACTTCGGGGTGAGCCAGCATGTGTTCAACGAACTCCCGCTGGACGGACTGGACTTCGAGGCCCTCGCGGCGTCGGCGTACAGCGTGAGTCTGTTCACCGACTGGGGGCGGCCGGGCTTCAGGCAGGTGTGGCTCAAGCAGCGCACCGACTGGCCTGTGTCTCCGGCCGAGTGGGACTTCCCCTGGGCGGGGCCCGCCACCGAGGCGGCACACCCGGTGCCGGGCATGCCCGCGCGGAACTGCACCCAGCAGTTCGGCGTCCCCGGGCCCTGGCACGAGCGACTCCCGCACTTCCGGGCCGAGTTCACGCCGAGCAGCGGGGCCGAGCTCCAGTCCGAGTACCTGCTGCCCCGGTCGGACGCCCTGACCGCGCTGCACGCGCTCGACGCGATCCGCGAGACGATCGCCCCGGTGCTCCAGGTCTGCGAGGTGCGGACCGTCGCCGCCGACGGCCAGTGGCTGAGCCCGGCGTACGGGCGGGACACCGTCGCCCTGCACTTCACCTGGGTCGAGGACACCGTGGCGGTGCTGCCGGTGGTGGGCCGGGTCGAGGCCGCGCTCGACGCCTTCGACGCACGGCCGCACTGGGGCAAGGTGTTCACCGTGCCGTCGGCGGTGCTGCGCGAACGGTACCCGCGACTGGGCGAGTTCAGGGCGCTGGCCGGGGCACTGGACCCGGCGGGCAAGTTCACCAACACCTTCGTGGGGGACTTTCTCCAGCCCCTTTCCTAACCCCTTGTCGAAAGTCCGTACCAGGCCATAGCCTTGCTTCGCGCCGTGGCGGCCCTGCCCGGCCCGGGCCCGAAAGGCCCGGAAGGATCGAGGGGGCACGATCGGTGAGGCGCACATCACGGGACATCCGGACCGCGAACCGCTATGAGGTGCTGCGCCAGATTATCGCCCGGTCCCCCACTTCCCGGCAGGAGTTGACGGCGACCACCGGGCTCAGTCTGGCCACCGTCGCCACCCTCGTCGGTGAGCTGCTCGAACGCGGCATGCTGACCGAGGTCGGCTTCGAGGACTCCGCGGGTGGCCGCCCGCGGGGCCTCGTGGCCGTCAACGCGTCGGGCGGCGCGCTGATCGGCGTCGACATCGCGGAGACGTACGTACGGGTGGAGCTGTTCGACCTCGGGCTGAACGTGCTCGCCCGCGCCGCCGAGGACATGCGCCCCGGCGAGAGCCGTCCGGAGCAGGTCGTCGGGCATGTCGCGGCGGCCGTCGGCTCGGTGGTCGCGCAGGCCGGGATCGAGGGCTCACGCGTCCTCGGGGTCGGCGTGAGCGTGCCGGGCCAGGTCGACCGCGAGAGCGGGATCTCGGAGTACGCCCCGAACTGGGACTGGCACGACGTGCCGCTCCTTGACCTGCTCGCCGAGCACATCACGTACCCGCTGCATCTGGACAATCCGCTGCGCGCCTGCGCGGTCGCCGAGCTGTGGTTCGGCGCGGCCCGCGGGCACGGGGACGCCGTGGTCGTCAACCTCGGCACCGGGGTCGGCGCCGGTCTGGTGCTCGGCGGCGGGCTGCACCGCGGGGTCAGCAACAGCGCCGGCGAATGGGGCCACACGACGCTGGTCATGGACGGGCGGCTGTGCCACTGCGGGAACCACGGGTGTGTGGAGACGTATGTCGGGGCGCCCGGAATCATGGTGAATCTGCGGGAGTTGAGCCCGGGCAGCGCGCTGCTGCACCCCGGGGACCAGACCGCCACGATCGACGCGCTGGCCCGTGGCGTCGCCGAGCGGGACCCGGTGGCGGTCAAGGTCGTGCGGGACACCGCCTGTTACCTCGGTGCCGGGATCTCCGACCTGGTGAACCTGCTCAACCCCGAGGTGGTCGTGCTCAGTAGCTGGGTCGCGGCGACGCTCGGCGAGCCGCTGCTCGGGGAGGTCCGTGAGGCGGTCGCCCGGCACGCGCTGCGGCGGCCCTTCGCTGCCACCTCGATCGTCCTCTCCCCCATTCCTTCCGATCCGGTCTGCCTCGGAGCTGCCACGTTCGCCCTGGAAGGGGCGCTCCAGTCCGTCTTCAAGCAGTAGTCCACTGCTGCCTCTCCCCCTGCGACGTCCGGTATCCCGAACCCTCCGCAACGCTTCGCGCGGGCTTCGTCCGACCCCTTGCCGAAGCCTTATCAGAAGGTTAACGTCCGGCACCGCACAGGGATTTGAGCCGTAGCCGTGCTAGAGGACAAGGACGTCACCATGTCGGCAATGAGCAGCAGCAACTGGAACCGTCGATCCGTACTGCGAGCGGCCGCGGGTCTCGCCGCACTGGGCCCGCTGGCCGCCTGCGGGAGCAACAACGGGCGCTCCGGGGGCGGGAGTTCGGGCAAGAACCTGACGCAGTACTTCCACGCGTACGGCGAGGCGGGCACCGAGCAGGCCATCAAGAAGTACGCGAAGGCCTATGACGGGGCGAACGTGACCACGCAGTGGATCACGGGCGACAAGTTCGAGAGCAAGTTGTTCTCGGCACTGCTCACCGACAACGCGCCGGACGTGTTCGAGTTCCACCCACAGATCCAGCTCGTCGAGAGCGGTCAGGTGGCGGATCTGACCGATCTCATCGCCCCGGTCAAGGACGACTTCAACCAGGCCGACATCGCGTCCCACACCATCGACGGGAAGATCTGGGGCATCCGCATGATCGATGATCCCCAGTTCTTCTTCTACCGCAAGTCGCTCCTGGAGGACGCGGGCATCGAGCCGCCTGCCACGCTCGACGAGCTGGTCGAGGCCGCGGCGAAGCTCACCACGGGCAAGGTCAAGGGCGTCTTCCTGGGGAACACGATCACGCCTGTCATGAACCCGCTGATCTGGTCGACCGGAGGCAACACCCTCACGGACGACAACAAGATCGCGTACCACACGGACGAGGTCGCGGCGGGCCTCGAGCAGCTCCGCACGATGTTCAAGGACGGCCATCTGCTGCTCGACGCGCCCGCCGACTGGTGGGATCCCTCCGCCCTCACCCAGGGCCTGGTGGCGATCCAGTGGTGCGGTATGTGGGCGATGCCGGTGATCCAGCAGGCCCTCGGCGACGACGTCGGCATCTTCCCGTTCCCGCGGTCCGCCGACGCCGGCAAGCCCGCCGTCACCAACGGCGGCTGGTCGATGTTCGTGAACGCCAAGTCGAAGAACGTCGAAGCGGCGAAGGAGTACGTGAAGTGGCTCTGGATCGACCAGAAGGAGTACCAGGAGGACTGGGCCCTCTCCTACGGCTTCCACATCCCGCCGCGCTCCTCGCTGGCCGCGTCCGCCGCCAAGCTCAAGTCGGGGCTGCCCGCCGAGGGCGTGAAGCTCTTCGAGGAGTACGGGCACTTCGACAACCCGGCCTGGACACAGGCCATGATCGTCGCCCTTGAGGGCGTCGTCGCCGACACCGTCCGCAAGGGCGGGGACCCGCAGGCAGCGCTCGACAAGGCCGACAAGACGGTCGGGCGCGAGCTCAAGAAGCTGTTCGGATAGGCCGGCGGGCGGACCACGACATGACCATCACCACGAGCAGTGTCACCGCAGAACCCGCCGCCGCCGAGACCCCCACCGAGGTCCGCGGGCGGCGCGGCGTCCGCGGGCGCACTCTGAGCTTCTGGCTCTTCACCGGCCCGTTCCTGATCGGGCTCACCGTCTTCGTCTACATCCCGATCGGCTGGAGCGCGTACCTCTCCTTCTTCGAGGCGCGCTACACGGTCACCCCCAGCACGTTCGTCGGCTTCGACAACTACTCGTACATGCTGACGAACGACAGGTTCACCGAATCCCTGGTCACCTTCACCGTCTTCGCCGCCTTCATCGTGCCCGTCACCTGGGCGTTCTCGCTGGGGCTCGCGCTCATGGTGAACCGGCTGCGCCTCATGCGGGCGTTCTTCCGGTCGGTGTTCTTCCTGCCGACCGCGGTGAGTTTCGTGGCCGCCTCGCTGATCTGGAAGATGTCCGTCTTCAGCGGGGTCCGCTTCGGCCTGATGAACACCGTCCTCGGCTGGTTCGGGGTCGAGAACATCGCCTGGCTCGCCGATCCCAACCCGCCCTGGTACTGGCTGGTCATCGTCAGTGTCCGCCTGTGGCTGCAAGCGGGCTTCTACATGATCCTCTTCCTGGCGGCCCTGCAGAACATCCCGCCGGAACTGTACGAGGCCGCCGCGATCGACGGCGCGAAGCCGGGCTGGCAGACCTTCCGGCACATCACGCTCCCGCAGCTGCGGGCCACCTCGACCGCGGTGATCCTGCTGCTGCTCGTCGCCGCCTTCCAGGCCTTCGACGAGTTCTTCAACCTCCTCGCCAAAACCACCTGGGGCCGTCCGCCGTTGGTCGAGCTGTACTACACGGCACTCGGCGAGAGCCAGGACTACGGCGCGGGCAGCGCCGGCGCGATGATCCTCACCGTGCTGATCTGCGTCGTGACCCTGGCGCAGGGCAGGTTCATGGGCTTCGGAAGGGGTGAGGAGGCCAGGTGACCACCATCGCACCGCGGACAAGAAGGACGCGTCCCGCGAAGCGGCGGGGCGGCGTCATGAGCAGCGCCGGTCTGTACTTCGCGGCCGGCGTCGGCGCCGCGCTGTTCCTCGTCCCCTTCTATCTGATCGTCCGCAACGCGCTGTCCACGGACGCGGAGATCACCGGCGAGAACTGGCAGTGGTTCCCCACCGACATCCAGTGGGGCAACCTCACCGAACTGTTCGACGACCCGACCGTCCCCTTCGCCCAGTCGCTGTGGAACTCGACGGTCGTCGGAGTCCTGCACACCGTGGGCACCCTACTGGTGTGCTCACTGGCCGGGTACGGCCTGGCCCGCATCCCCTACCGGCACGCCAACAAGATCTTCTACGTCGTCCTGGTGACCCTGATGGTCCCCACCGCCGTCACCTTCGTACCGAGCTTCGTGCTGGTCTCGTCACTCGGCTGGGTGTCGAGTCTGCAAGGTCTCATCGTCCCGGGGCTTTTCAGTGGTTTCACCTGCTTCCTGTTCCGGCAGTACTTCCTGGGGTTCCCGAAGGAGCTGGAGGAGGCGGCGCGCGTGGACGGGCTCAGCTACTGGGGCGCGTACTGGCGCATCGTCGTGCCCAACTCGCTGAACTTCTTCGCCGCGATCGCCACCATCACCTTCATCAGCGGCTGGAACGCCTTCCTGTGGCCGCTGGTCATCGGCCAGGACCAGGAGGCCTGGACCGTCCAGGTCGCGCTCTCCTCGTACATGACCAACCAGACCGTCAACTTCCATCTGATCTTCATGGCGACCGCAATTTCCATCCTGCCCCTGGTGTTCGTGTTCCTCTTCCTCCAGCGCTGGCTGGTGCAGGGGATCGCGCAGACCGGCATCAAGGGCTGACACTCTCGATCAGGATCTGGAGACCGATGTCCTTCCGCACCACTGCCTCCGTCGACTACGTAGAAGACGTCTCACCCGGTAGCGGGGCGCTCCCGCCACGCGCCTGGTACGCGAGTTCGGACGCCGATTCCCACTCCCTCAACGGCAGTTGGCGCTTCCGTCTCTCGCCGGCCGCCGACACCGAAGACGACTCCTTCGCCGCGGAGGGGTACGACGCCGGGGACTGGGCGGAGGTCGCGGTCCCCGGCCACTGGGTCCTCCAGGGCGACGGGGAGTTCGGCGCGCCGATCTACACCAACCATCTCTATCCGTTCCCGGTCGACCCGCCGAGGGTGCCGACCGGGAACCCGACCGGCGACCATCTGCGGGTCTTCGACCTTCCCGACGGGTGGCCCGGGGACGGCGGCTCGGTGCTCCGCTTCGACGGCGTCGAGTCCTGCGCCAGGGTGTGGCTGAACGGCACGGACATCGGCGAGTTCAAGGGCTCCCGGCTGCCGCACGAGTTCACGGTCGGGCACCTCCTGAAGCCGAGCGGCAACGTGCTGGCGGTCCGGGTGCACCAGTGGTCGGCGGGCTCGTACCTGGAGGACCAGGACCAGTGGTGGCTGCCGGGCATCTTCCGGGATGTCACGCTGCTGCACCGTCCGGCGGGCGGCGTGCTCGACTTCTTCGTGCACGCCTCCTACGACCACCGCTCGGGCGAGGGCTCGCTGCGCGTCGACTCCGACGTCGACGGGCGGGTCACCGTCCCCGCCCTGGACATCGATGTCGCCACCGGCGAGTCCGTGACCGTGCCGGTCCTGCCGTGGACGGCCGAGACGCCCCGCCTCTACGACGGGGTGCTGACGACGGAGGGCGAGCGGGTTCCGCTGCGGATCGGCTTCCGCACGGTCGTGCTCGAGGACGGCGTCATCAAGGTCAACGGCACGGCGATCCTCTTCAAGGGCGTCAACCGGCACGAGTGGCACCCCACGAAGGGCCGCGCGCTGGACCTGGAGACGATGCGGGAGGACGTGCTGCTCATGAAGCGGCACAACATCAACGCCGTCCGCACCTCGCACTATCCGCCGCACCCCGCCTTCCTCGACCTGTGCGACGAGTACGGCCTCTGGGTCATCGACGAGTGCGACCTGGAGACCCACGGCTTCACCGAACAGGGCTGGCGCGACAACCCGGTGGACGACGACCGCTGGACCCCCGCGCTCCTCGACCGCGCCTCCCGGATGGTCGAGCGCGACAAGAACCACCCGTCCGTCGTCATCTGGTCCCTCGGCAACGAGGCCGGCACCGGGCGCGGGCTCACCGCCATGGCCGAGTGGATCCGCGACCGGGACGGCGCACGGCTCATCCACTACGAGGGTGACTTCAACTGCCGTGACACCGACATGTACTCACGGATGTACCTCAAGCACGTCGAGGTCGAGCAGATCGGGCGCGGTCTGGACGGCGGCGGACTGAAGCGACGCCAACTCCCCTTCATCCTCTGCGAGTACGGGCACGCCATGGGCAACGGCCCCGGCGGACTCGCCGACTACCAGCGGCTCTTCGAGTCCCACGCCCGCGTCCAGGGCGGCTTCATCTGGGAGTGGATCGACCACGGCATCAAGGACGAGCGGTACGGCTTCGCGTACGGCGGCGACTTCGGGGAGGAGCTGCACGACGGGAACTTCGTCTGCGACGGCCTGCTGTTCCCGGACCGGACCCCGTCGCCGGGGCTCGTCGAGTTCAAGAAGGTGATCGAGCCGGTCCGCATCGAGGGCGACGGCGCGGACGGCACGGTCCGCGTCACCAACGCGTACGACTTCACGGACCTCTCGGCGCTCGCCTTCGAGTGGTCCTACCAGGTCGACGGGGAGACGGTGGAGGCCGGCACGCTGTCCGTACCCCCGCTCGGACCGGGTGAGTCGGCCGAACTGAAGCTGCCGACGCCGCCCGCGGACGGGCGCGGGGCCGAGACGGGGTGGACCGTGTCGGCGGTGCTGGCGACGGCGACGGCGTGGGGTCCGCGGGGCCATCAGGTCGCCTGGGCTCAAATGCCGGTCGGCGGAGCGGCGTTGGACCTGGTCACCCAGTCGCAGGCGCCGGTTCCCGGCGCACGGCGGATCACCCTCGGCCCGGCCGTCTTCGACGCCCGCAGCGGCGCGCTGACGAAGATCGGCGGGGTCGACGTGACCGGCCCGCGCCTCGACGTGTGGCGCGCCCCGACCGACAACGACAACGGCGCGGCCTGGCAGCCGGACGCGCGCTACGGCCCGCTCTGGCGCAAGCTCGGGCTGCACCGCATGCAACACCGCCTGGACGCGCTGGAGTTGGCGGACGACGCCTTGACCGTACGGTCCCGGGTGGCGCCCGCGGCCGGGGATGTGGGCCTGCGCACGGTGTACCGGTGGACGTCGGACGGGACCCGGCTGCGGCTGACCGTGTCCGTCGTGCCCGAGGGCGACTGGAAGCTGCCGTTGCCGCGGCTCGGGATCCGGCTCGGGCTGCCCGCGTCGGCGGACCGCGTGCGGTGGTTCGGCGGCGGGCCGGGTGAGAGCTACCCGGACACCAGGGCGGCCTCGATCGTGCGGCGTTGGGATTCGTCGGTGGACGAGATGCAGACGCCGTACGTCCGTCCGCAGGAGAACGGCGCGCGGTCCGACGTCCGCTGGGCGGAGATCGGCGGACTGCGTGTGGAGGGCGATCCGTCGTTCTGGTTCACGGCCCGGCGCTGGACGACCGAGCGGCTCGACGCCGCCGAGCATCTCACCGACCTGGAGGCGGGCGACACGGTCTGGGTCAACCTCGACCACGGCCAGCAGGGCATCGGCTCGCAGTCGTGCGGGCCCGCCACCCAGCCGCAGTACCAACTGCGGGCCGAGCCCGCGGAGTTCTCGTTCGTCTTCTCTGAGGTCCAGGACTGACACCGTCACGAAGCCTGCGACCGGTCGGCTCGCCGGCCGACCGGCCGCGGTCGCGTCCTGCGCCGGATTCCTCCTCATCGGCATGCTCCAGGCGCACCGGTGGCGTACGCCGGTGTGGGAACGGCCGACCACCCGGCGCGTGAAGTACCGGTGCCGGCCGGCACTGCCTGAGGTACCGGTGCCGGCCGGCACGCTCCCCGCCTCGGGGGTCCGCCGAGCTGTCTCGCTACCGTGGCGCCGTTGACGCTCTCCTCCCCCGGGAGGGAGTTCGCACGGCTCGCGCCGTGATCCTTCCTGATATCCACGGAGGTATCCGATGACCGACAACGGCTTCTGGGACTGCCCGCCGGAGCAGGCCATCGCGCATCACGGGGAGTTCAGGCTCACCCTCGTCGAGCGGCCCTTCCCGGCCGGTGACGGTGCTCTGCCCGCTCATGACCCGGCACGGGCGCGGGAGTTCGCCGCCGCGTTCGGCACCGTCGACACGGTGGTGGAGGAGGCCGACCGGATCGAGGCGACCGAGCGGCCGCCCTTCGCCACCCGCGCGGACCTCGACCTGGTCGGCGTCGGATGCTGGGGAACGGTGACCGAGATCAACGATCCCGCCCTGGTGTTCACCGGAGGGACCTTCCCTCTCGCGGAGCAGGCGGACGAACTGGCCGGCCGCTTCCCGGGAGCGGTCGTCATCGGCTCGGCGACGATCGACCACAGCACGACGTACGGCACCCACGTGATCCACCACCCGGACGGGACACGCCTGTTCGCCGCGGGGTGGAGCGGAGAAGGGGACTGGGACCTCGAAGGCAGCCCCCGAGCCGTCGTCGACGCCTTCGGTATCCGCCCCGACGACCTGGCACTGAAGGGCATCCAACTCGACGCCCGGCCAGGGTCCTTCTCCTGGGAAGGCCTCACGCGGCTCGCCCTCCGACGCGTCAGCCCACTGCTCCGTACCGGCCGCGAACTGTCGGTGTTCCGCGTCCGGCACACCGAGGTGACCACCGGCGACCTGGCGGACACCTGGATCGGCGACTTGGACCGGTTCGGCGAATTCTGACCGTAACAATCCGAAAACACATGTGAAGTTGGCGGGGACATGCCGACCGAACGCCGGAGCCCCATCCGGTTCACCCCCTAGCGTGGCCAGCCGGCGCACCCTGACCAGATGACTTCGGAACCCTCGGCGCCGTGCAGTTCCGTTACCACCAACGGGGTTCCCCACGGGGAGAAACCAGTGAGCATTCAGTTACACCAGCCCGCACGTCGCCGACGCGTCTGGGCGCGCACGGCGCTCGCCCTGACCGCCGCGGCCGTCATGACCCTGACCGGTCTGCCCGGCCTCCAGGAGGCGGAGGCCGCGAAGCCGCCCAACGTCAAGCCGATCCGGTGCGACGAGAAGTTCCTCGGGCGAAAGGTCCCTGCCACCCCGGCCAACTCCGGTCCGCCGGACGGCCTTCCGTACGACGCGTGGCCGAACGACGAGAACTACACCTACGACAACCCCGCGAAGGCGTACGACGGGGTGCTGCCGCCGACCGACGCCCAGCGCGAGGCCGCGGGAACGGACTACCGCGCCTGGCAGCGCAAGTACAACAGGACGAAGAACCCGGCGGACAAGGTCATGGAGATCTACGCCCGCTACAACAAGCAGTACGCGGCGGGCTACAAGGACTTCAAGCGCTTCCTCGACGTGCGCTACATCGGCGCCTACGGCAACCCGTACCGGGGCGAGGCGTTCGAGGCCCGCATGATCCAGAAATACAACATGGTCGGTCCCGACTGGTGGTGCCAGGACGTGATCGAGTACACCGACCCCGAGACCGGCGAGAAGCGCTACCGCGTCGTGGACGCGCACCACCGGCCCACCGAGCGCAAGGTCGAGATCAAGTCCAACGGCCGGATCGAGGACGACCAGCTCAGGGCCGACCGGCAGATCGCCAAGGAGAAGCCGAAGTCGACGTTCCGGTACCTGACCGGCGCGAACACCGAGCAGTCGACCAAGGACAAGATCAAGCAGTTCGACGAGGATCTCAAGCGCGACCGGGGCACCGCCCGCACCCAGGCCGGGGTCAACGAACGCCGGTCGAACGCCATCGAGCGCACCCAGAAGCCGACCAGCTACACGAACTTCGACAAGCGGTTCAACCCCGATCCCGCGAAGGGCGGCCGGGGGCCCATCATCGACCAGGCCCTGCGGTCCGGGAAGACGATCGAGGAAGCGCGCCGGCTCCAGGCGATCTACAACCAGAACAACAGCGGCGGTTACTTCAACCGCGGACCGGGCGGCATCGACTTCTCCACCCTGGAGATCAACTACGTGGGCACGCCCGTCAAGGGCAAGGGCCTCGACTATTCGATGAAGGCCGACTACGTCAAGAGCCCTGACGAGGACCCCGGTTACGGCGGTGACGCGAAGCTCCAGCTCGCCTCGGACGCCTTCTTCACCTGGCTCGCCCTGACCCCGGACAAGTTCTGGGTCAACCTCAACCCGATCCGCCCCGACGTCATCATGGACACGGAGTTCGCGAAGACCGACGCCGGGCGCGTCCTTCTGGAGGCCGACCTGACCCTCAAGCACGACTACGCGGACGCGATGAACCCCGACAAGTACGAGCGCGGGGAACAGTTCTGGCGCGAGGTCCCGCGCACCCCGGAGGGCATGCCCTGCCTGCCCATCATCCGTCAGTGGATCACTCCGGAGCCGGCGAAGGTCCGCGAGCAGGACGGCGGAATCTACATCCTGGACGCGCCGCTGAAGGTCAACATGGAGGTCCCCACCGGGCCCGATGTGCCGGCGAACAGCTGCGAGCTCACCGAGGCGCAGACCGACCAGGCCGAGACCCTGATCCGCACGATGATCCGGCCGGAGCTCGAGCGCCGCGTCAACGACGACGCGTCCTACGCCGACCTGCGCCGCGTCTACTCCTCCCGAGTGGCCGCCGAGTACGTCCGTCGTCAGGACGCGGTGAGCCCCACCGACTTCCGCGCGATCATCAACAGCAACGACGTCAAGCGGTGGCCGCTCAAGGGCGAGAACAAGGACTGGGACAAGAAGACCGTCTACGACAAGTACGTCGACTCGTTCAAGAACGGCGACTACGAGTTCGAGCGCGTCTACGACGGCAAGGTGTGGATCCTGTCCATGGGCGGGGTCGACTTCTCCAAGGCGCCGAAGAAGGACATCGGCCGGACCCGGTTCAACTCCCAGTACAAGGGCCTGGACAGGACCACCAGGACATCCGTCCAGACCGAGGTGACCTACCGGGGCAGCGAGACCGCCTACCTCGGCGGATCCGCCTCCGACCAGCCCACCACCCCGGAGGACCCGAAGCCGACGCCGACACCGACCGGCCCGGACGACCCGAAGCCGACCGGCACCGCGTCGGCACCGGCACCCGACCCGTCCACGTCCGGCGGTGACGGGACGACTCCGCCGGCGAAGGACCCGCAGGGCGACCTCGCCGGCACCGGCAACAACACCCCCGTCGGCCTGATCGCCGGTGTGGCCGGGGCGCTCGCCGTCGCGGGCGGTGCGCTGATCTGGTGGATGCGACGCCGCAGGACCACAGGCGGCTAGCCCGAGCGGTCGATGCGGCGTTCGATGGTGTCGCGCTGTCCGGCGGGTCAGTCGCGGCGGGTCTGCGGCCGCAGGGGCTCTGTGGCGGCGAGACGGACGCCGGCGGCAACGGTGCAGGCCGCGGCCAGCCCTGCCAGGGGGACCGACCAGTGTCCGGCGAAGCCTGCGGCGAGGACCAGCAGGGCGCCGATCGGCAGGACCAGTTGCTGAGAGGCGCCCTGTTTGAAGTGCCGGGCGTGGACCAGCCATACCGTGATCATGAAGAGCGCGGTGGGCACGGTGACGGCGAGGGAGGCCGCGAGTGTGGAGATGTGGGCGTGGTGGGTGGCCTGCTCGACGGCTACTTCGATGCCGGCGCCGATCGCCGCGGCGGATCCCAGGATCAGATAGTGGCCGTAGCCCCAGATGAAGGCCTGTCGGTTGGAGGTGAGGTACTGGTGGATCGGTACGGCAAAGTAGATCCAGAAGGCGGCGAAGACGAGGACGAGTCCTCCCGCCGCGATCGGCAGCAGTTCGTCCAGGGCCGCCGATTCGTCCAGGGCCGACTGCACGGCCACCGTGGCGGCGGCAATGGTCTCGCCGAGCACGATGATCGTGAAGAGGCCGTAGCGTTCGGCGATGTGGTGCGGGTGCCAGGGAGTGCGGTGGCGGTGTTCGGCGAAAGCCGGCACGGCAAGCTCCGCTGCCGCCAGCGGGATGAAACCCCAGTTCCAGGCGGCGTCCGGCAGCAACAGCAGCACGACCCAGCCGACCTGCACCACCACGAGCCCCGCGGCGTAGCGCAGGGCGGCGGTTCTCGCCGCTCCGGTCTCGCCGTGTGCCGCGCGCAGCCATTGCAGGGTGAGCGCCACGCGCATGATCAGGTAGCCGGTGATCGCGACCGCGTACTGCGCTTCGTCGAAGGCGCGCGGGATTCCCGCGGCCAGGACCAGGACGCCGGCCATCTGTACCAGGGTGGCGATCCGGTAGGGGACGTCGTCGCAGTCGTAGGCGGAGGCGAACCAGGTGAAGTTCACCCACGCCCACCAGATGGCGAAGAACACGAACAGGTAGCCGGTGATGCCGTGCCCGGGGTCGCCCTCGGCCAGGGCGTGGACGAGGCGCGCTCCGGCCTGCGCCACCGCGACGACGAAGCACAGGTCGAAGAGCAGTTCCAGTGGGGTGGCGGCCCGGTGCGGTTCGTCACGGCTGCGCGCTCTCATACGGGCAAGGGGAGCCACCGTCCGGCCGTGCCCCGCTCCCGTGGGCGTGTCGTCAGTCATCAGCAGGGGCGCCCTTCGCTCGCACCGCACCCATCGGCTCGAAGCCACGATGCACCAGGTGAGGCCGGCCCGCAGCCGGGGCCGAACGAAACGGCCTGGCCCGTCCGCCTGCGTCCTCGCACCCGGGCTGTCCCCCGCATCCGTTCGCGGGATGCGGGGGACAGCCGTTTCCGCGGGCGGATTCCGGCAGCCCGGTAACCCGGTTCAGTGATCCGCGCAGCAGGGCGTCGGGTCGGGTACCTCGAACGGGACCAGGGTCCCGCCCCTCGCGGGCATCGCCGTGAGCACCAGCTCCCCGTCGCGCCACTCCGGGCGTACGTGATCGCGGGTGACCAGCGGCTGGTCCGGAGCGGGGGCGCCGGGTGAGCCGAGTACGGCGACGCGGTCGATCGCGGAGCCGGACAGCAGCTCCGAGACCGTCACCGTGCCGGTGAGTTCCGCGACACCGGGGTACAGCACCGCGCGGCCCACCGCGTCCGGGGCCTCGGGCGTCACCTCGTACCCCTTGGCGACCAGCCGTTCGCGGACGGCGTCCAGCGCAGCCCGTGACGGGACGGCGAAGGAGAGCGCGACCCGCGGCCGGTCACCGCGCACCAGGTGCGTGCAGCCGAACGAGCCCTCGGGGAGGGCGAGTTCGGCGGCCAGTGCCTGGAGCAGGTGATCGGCTTCGAGCAGGGCCGACACCTGCGTGTCGACCCCGATCACGTACGGCTGGTTCACGACGGCAGGACCCACACCGGGTTGGAGTAGAACCACAGGTCGACCCACGGGTCGGCGTCGCCGACGACGTCGAGGGCGGGGCCCTTCGGGTCGACCGCCGCGCCGTTGATGCCGGTCGCGGAGCGGTTGCCGTCCGTGCCGCGCAGGCGGACATAGAGCGGACGGTCCACCTTGCCGAGGGAGTACGTCACTCGCACCGTGCCGGTCGACTTGTTCACCTCGTACGACTGGACGACCTTCGCCGTCGGCGCGCTGATGGTGTCCTTGTCCGCGGCCGGTCCGGTGACATCGCCCTGGATGACGTCGACGCGGGCCAGCTTCGGTACGAACCCCGCCCAGTTGGCGCCGTCGGCGAGCGCGATGTCGACCGTCAGGGTCACCTTCGTGCCCTTCTTGACGTGCAGCGCGCCGCCGAGCGTCGCCCACCGGCCGTTGCCCGAGAGCCGCGCGTCGAGGCCGCTGATGAGCTGCCCGTGGTCGACCCAGACGCGGCCGGCCCGGATGCCGTCCATGACGGCGGCGTACGAGAAGCCGTCGGAGCCGACGTGTGTACGGCTGTACTGGCCGGGCCAGTAGTCGCCCTGCGTGAGGTCGAGCTTTCCGGCGTACACCGGGTCGGTGTGCCTGCCGTTGAGGTTGAAGTCGGTGTCCGGGCCGCCGCGCTCGGCGGTGTCCGCGTACACCTGGTGGGAGTCGGAGTTGGCGGTGATCCACCAGGGCTTGCCCTCGGCGAGGAGGCTGTCCCACAGGCCGCCGACGGTGGCGGTCATCCAGTCGAAGCCGCCCCAGGTCCGGTAGCTCTCCAGCGGGTAGCCCGCGAAGGAGTCGGCGCTCGGGTTGTTGTCGTAGATGCCACGGGCGCGGCCCATGCCGTTAGGCGCGGCGATACCGGCGGCCTGGTGGCCGGGCGCGCCCTCGAAGCCGATGGCGATCTGCTTGCCGCCGGGCGTCGCGTCGCGCCAGCCGCGGATCTCGTGCGGGGAGTCGACGCCGCGCCGCGCCGGGTGGTTGGCGAGCATCAGGGCGTCCTTGATCTTCCGCCGCTGCACCTGCTCGGAGAGGAAGGCCAGACCGGCGATCGCGAGCGCCTCGTTCGCCGGCGAGGAGCCGGACGCGCCCTTCACGCTGCCGTCGTAGTCGGTCTCGAACTGCTTGAGGACGGAGACCTCGTTCTTGCCCGGGTGCACGAAGACCGTGCCGTGCTCGGCGCCCGGGATGTTCCACTCCAGGCCCTGGAAGACGAGGGTGTCCTCGTACGTCTCCCGCGCCTCCTTGATGTCCGGGTTGACCTTGTCGACACCGATCTTGGCGTGCGTCTCGCTGCCGTGGTCGGTGATGACCAGCCAGTCCATGCCGTGCTTGGCGCCCTGGCGGACCTGGTCGGAGACGCGGTACTTGCCGTCGCTGCTGTACTGCGTGTGGATGTGGTGGTCGCCGGCCAGCCAGAGGAACCCGCCCGATCTCCGACGGTTCTCGGAGGCGTACGCCGGGGCCGCCGCGGCACCCGCCGCCAGGACGCCGCTCGCCGCCAGGCCCGCGCCCAGCAAGCCCGTGCGTCGCAGCATCGTGCGGCGCGACTGCTGTTCGGGGCTCAGCGCCTCATCGGGAACGGAGGTGTCGAGGGCGGCGGGCAGAGCCGCGCCGTCGCCGGCCGCGGTGTGATCGTGGGTGTGGTCGTGATGGTGGTGATGACCGTTTCCGTGAGCGTGTCCGTGACTCATGACTGCCTCCAGAGTTCGGCGCCGCACATGCGGCACGCGTGTTGGAGACTCGATGTGAAACATGAACGTTGGAGGTCCACCGGGTGATCGCCCGGCGACCCAGGTACGGCGGTCTGAACCAGCCACCTCGGCCCGCCCCAACTACCGCGCAAGTCATGGCAGTTGCCACACCTTCACGGGCCCCCACCCCCTTGTCCGTTCGGCACGGAAACCTCCGCCCACACGGTCTTGTACGTCCCGTCCTCCCGGGCTTCGACACCCCACGCTCGGCCGGCGCGACGACGATCAGCAGCCCGCGACCGCCTTCCTCCGAGGGCTCCTTGAGCTCGGGCAGCCGGTCGGCCCTGCCGTCCGCGACCTCGACGCGTACGACGTCCTCGCGCAGCGCCAGCCGTACCCGGAAGTCCCGGCCGCGTACCCGGCCGTGCCGCACGGCGTTCGCCGCGAGTTCGGCGACGACCAGCGTCATCGCCTCACCGACCTCGCCGTCGTAGCCGAACCCCCGGACGTCCATCCGGTTGGCGACCAGCCGACGCGCGAGCCGCGCAGCGCGTGGGGTGGAGCTGTAGAGCTGCGTGAAGGTACCGAGGGTGACGGGGACTTGGGCGGGGGTGGCTGCCAATGCCACGGACGGACTCGTGGAGTTCGCCGCGCAGCGGTGAGCCCCGGGCCGCGGCGACCCGGGGCTCACGGACCGTAGGGATCAGGCCGTACCGAGCGCCGTACGCAGGACGCTGATCGCCTGTGCGATCGCGGCCCCGGCCGCGTGGGTCTCGCGCAGGGCGTTCAGCATGACGAAGTCGTGGATGACGCCCTGGTAGCGGACGGCGGTGACGGCGACGCCGGCTTCGCGGAGCTTGGCGGCGTACGCCTCGCCCTCGTCGCGCAGGACGTCGGCCTCACCGGTGATGACGAGGGCCGGGGGAAGCCCGGTGAGCTGCTCGGTGGTGGCGCGGAGCGGCGACGCGGTGATCTCGGCGCGCTGCGCCTCGTCGGTCGTGTACTGGTCCCAGAACCACTGCATGCCGTCGCGACGGAGGAAGTAGCCCTCGGCGAACTGGTGGTAGGACGCCGTGTCGAAGGCCGCGTCGGTGACCGGGTAGAAGAGCACCTGCGCCACGAGCGGGACGTCACCGCGCTCCTTGGCCATCAGGGTCAGCGCGGCGGACATGTTGCCGCCGACCGAGTCGCCGACCACCGCGATGCGGGAGGCGTCCAGGCCGTGGGACGCGCCCTCGGTGACGACCCACTGGGCGACGGTGTAGTTCTGCTCGATGGCGACGGGGTAGCGCGCCTCGGGCGAGAGGTCGTACTCGGGGAAGACGACGGCGGCGTTCGCGCCGACCGCCAGTTCGCGGACCAGCCGGTCGTGGGTGTGGGCGTTGCCGAAGACCCAGCCCGCGCCGTGGATGTAGATGATCACCGGCAGCGTGCCGGTGACGCCCGCGGGGCGGACGAGGCGGGCCCGTACCTGCCCGGTGGGCCCGCCGGGCACGGTGACCCATTCCTCGTCGACGTCCGGCTTGGCGATCTCGCCGGACTGCACCTCGTCGACGGCCTTGCGGCCCTCGGCCGGGGCCAGGTCGAAGAGGTACGGCGGGTTCGCGGTCGCCTCGGCGAAAGCCGCGGCGGCGGGCTCCAGGACGGGGCGGGGAGCGGTGCTCTCGGTCATGACGATCTCCTCGATCGGGTGCCGCGGACAGGCTCCGTCGGTGACTTGCCGTGGAGCGGCGGCACACCTTGACAGTAGCGCTCGATTAAGTCGTGCACAACTCATTAGGGATCGATACAATCGAGGAAACGTGAACGATAGGGTTGAGAGGACATGTACAGCACGGGATCGATGTACATGTTCAGGACGGGAATGCCGCGCAGGGGACGGAAACCAGGAGCCGCACCGTGAACCCAACCGAAGCCTCACCACCCCAGGCCGGTTCGCTGCTCCTGGACGACCAGCTCTGCTTCGCCCTCTACGCCGCCTCACGGGCGGTGACCGCCCGCTACAGACCGCTGCTGGACGAGCTGGGCCTCACCTATCCGCAGTACCTGGTGATGCTGGTGCTGTGGGAGCAGGACTCGATCTCCGTACGCTCGCTCGGCAACGCCCTCCAGCTCGAGTCCAGCACCCTCTCCCCGCTGCTCAAGCGCCTGGAGGCGAACGGCCTGATCCGCCGCGAGCGCCGCGCCGAGGACGAGCGTTCCGTCGCCCTGCACCTCACGGAAGCCGGCGTCCGGCTCCAGGAGCGGGCCGGCAGCGTCCCCCTCGACATCGGCGCCGCCATGGGCCTCACCGCCGAGCAGGACGCCATGGCCAAGCAGCTCCTCCGCCTGCTCACCACCAACGTCACAGCCGACGACTGACGCCGGACAGCCCGGTAAATGAGTGGCCCACGTCTTCGCGCACCGGAATCATCTGCCGCAGGAATCTTTCGCCCTCCCCTGACCTGTCCCACAGGAAATACAGGAAACCGAGGTGCCCGCGGCCGTGTCCCAGACGCCCCTGTCCCACTCCTCCCCCGAGGCGCGCACGACTGCCGGCACCGTGCGCGGCACCCGTGAGGCCGGAGTGGCGGTCTTCCGCGGCATCCCGTTCGCCGGACCCCCGGTGGGCGCGAACCGCTTCGCCGCGCCGCGGCCCGCGCGGAGCTGGGACGGCGTCCGGGCCGCCGTGGCGTACGGCCCGCCGCCCCCGCAGGCCGACGTGTTCGGCATGGATGCCCTGTCGCCGGAGACCTCGGACGACGACTGGCTCACGGTCAACGTCTGGTCGCCCCAACCGGGCCCGGACCCGGACCCGGACAGCGGGCTTCCGGTGATGGTGTGGTTCCACGGCGGCGCCTACGTCATCGGCACGTCCGGCATCCCGGAGTACCACGGCGCCCGCCTCGCCCGGGAGGGCGGCGTGATCGTCGTGACCTTCAACTACCGCCTGGGGATGGAGGGTTTCGCGCGGATCGAGGGGGCGCCTGCCAACCGGGGCCTGCTCGACCAGGTCGCCGCGTTGCGGTGGGTGCGCGACAACATCCACTCGTTCGGCGGTGATCCGGACCGGGTCACCCTCTTCGGCGAGTCGGCCGGCGCGGGGTCGATCGCGGCCGTGCTGGCGATGCCGAGCGCCGCCGGGCTCTTCCGCCGGGCGATCGCCCAGAGCGTGCCGGGCACGTTCTTCTCACCGGAACTCGCCGGTGACATCGCCACCGCCTGCGCCGCCGAGCTGGACCTGCGGCCCACGGTGGCCGACCTGTCCACGGTGGTCCCGGCCCAACTGGCCACCGCCGGTGACTCGGTGAGCGCCAAGCTCGACCGGTGGACGGAACGCTGGGGCCGGATCGCGCACAGGTCGATCCCGTTCGCACCCGTCGTCGACGGCGAGGTCCTGCCGGTCACGCCCTGGCAGGCGCTGGCCGACGGCGCGGGCCGGGACATCGACCTGATCGTCGGTCACACCCGCGAGGAGCAGCGGCTGTTCACCGCGATCGACGGCCTGCTCGGTCAGGTGACGGAGAATCAGGCGAACGCAGCGCTACGGCTGTTCGCCCCGGGTCCGGACGGCGCCGACCGCTACCACGCCGCCTTCCCGCTCGCCGGCCCCGACGAGCTGTACGAACTGGTCCACTCCGACTGGCTGTTCCGCATGCCGAGCCTCCACCTCGCCCAGGCACAGGTCTCGGGGGGCGGCCGTGCGCACGTCTTCGAGCTGACCTGGCCCGCTCCGGGCATGGGCGGTGCCTTCGGTGCCTGCCACGGCCTCGACGTGCCGCTCGTCTTCGGCAACCTGACCGGCACCGGTGCCGCGATGCTGATCGGCGAAGCCCCCACCCCGGAGGCGGAGACGCTCTCCGCGCACATCCGCTCCGCGTGGACCGCCTTCGCCGCCCACGGCGACCCGGGCTGGCCCCCGTACGACCCCGACCGGCGCCTCGTGCAACTCCTCGACACGCGACCGACCGTCGCCACCTATCCGGAGGACGAGTCCCGCCTGCTGTGGCAGGACCACGTGTTCCCGGCGCTGCCCCTGCTCGGCCGGTGACGAGTGGGCGATCAGCCGGTAATCGGCAGGTGACCAGCCGCTGCTGAGCCGCTGACGGTCGACGTATGCTGCCCTTTTGCCTAGGGCATCCAGGCAAAAAAGCCACGCGGAGGCGGTCGTTCATGGCACGTGTCGGGCTCACCGTCACCCGGCTCGTGGCGGCCGGAGCCGATCTCGCGGACGAGGTCGGCTTCGAGAACGTCACCGTGTCCGCGCTGGCACGGCAGTTCGGCGTGAAGGACGCGAGTCTGTACTCGCACGTCAGGAACGTGCAGGACCTGCGCACCCGGATCGCGGTGCTGGCGGCCGGCGAGATGGTCGACCGGATCGCCGGTGCCGTGGCCGGGCGGTCCGGCAAGGACGCGCTGGTCGCGTTCGCGGGTGCCTATCGCGAGTACGCCCTGGAGCGGCCCGGCCGGTACCGCGCCACGCACACCCAGCTCGACCCCGCGACCCTCGCCGCCGGGGCGGACCTGTACCGCCGCACCGCCGAGGTCACCTACGGCATGCTCGGCGCGTACGAGCTGTCGGAACCCGATCTCACCGACGCCGTACGGCTGTTGCGCAGCACCTTTCACGGCTACTGCAGCCTCGAGTCCGTCGGCGGATTCGGTGACCCCAGGGACGTACAGGCTTCCTGGGAGCGGGCGTTGGACGCTGTGCACGTCGCCCTGGAGCACTGGCCGCGGTCTCCGTGGGGTGACCCGCGCTGTGGCTCAGACCGCCGTGCGCTCCACGGGGATCCACAGCTCGGCGTCCGCCTCGGTGCCGTCCTGGGACAGGCGGGTCCGGAGGATCTCGGGCCCCGGCCGGCTCTGGTAGGGGTTGGACGGGAACCACTGGGTGAACACGTCCCGCCACAGGTGCTGGAGCGTCAGCGGGAACGGTCCGGAGCTCTCGAAGACGGCCCAGGTGCCGGCCTGGACGGTGAGCGCGTCCATGTCGTCGGGCACCGCTGCCCCGGTCACCACAGCGTGGTAGTAGTCGAGTTCGGTTCCCTCGGCGCGACTCTCGTCCAGGTTGTCGCCCACCGCGATGATCCCCTTCGGCTCCTGGTCGGACAGGCTCTCGATGCGCCGCAGTGTCTCCTGGCCGAGCCCCCGGATGAAGGCGACGATGCCCGGATTCATCCCCTCGTGCACGAGGGGGACCCGTGCCTTCCTGCCGACGACCCGGAACTCGTCCTTCTCAACGACCCTGTACCGCATGCTGCTACTCCCTTCGACGATGAGGCGGAAGGACATCCGGGGCTGGGACCGCAGACTCGCGCCGGTCCGCCTGGCCTCGCCGGGACCGACACCGTGCATGCCACGGAACGCGCGTGCGAACGCCTCGCCGGAGGTGTACCCGTACCGCACCGCGATCTCCAGCAGCGTCCGCTCGCCGGCCAGCACCTCGGCACCCGCGACCGTCAGCCGCCTGCGCCGGATGTACTCCGCCAGACCGATCCCCGCCAGCGCGGAGAACAGCCGCCGGAAGTGGTACTCCGACGTCACCGCGATCCGCGCCAGCTCACCCACCTCGATCCGCTGATCGAGATGACGCTCGATGTGCTCCATGGCCTGGTTCAACCGCTCCAGCACCCCGGACTCCTTCCCTTTCACTCACCCACGTTAGGAAGGACCCACCCTGCCGGACCCGACATCCTGTGCCCGCTCCGGTCGGGTACCGGAGTCACCCGGTTCGCTCAGCGCCTGCACCTCGGCGTACGTCGGCACGCTGCCCCGCGGTGTCCGCCCGGCCCGGATGTCTACGGCGGTGTCCAGGGCCGCGCCCAGTGCCCGCCGGTAGAGGAAGGAGCCGAGGCTGACCCTGCTCACGCCGAGATCGCCGAGTTGGGCAACGGTGAGGCCGTCGGTCGAGTAGAGGATGTTGAGCGGTACGTCGAGGCTCTTCACCAGGTCGCCGATCCGGCCCGGGTCATTGAGCCCCGGCACGAACACACCGTCGGCACCGGCCTGTTGGTAGGCGTCGAGGCGCCGGCACGTCTCCTCATGGCTGCCGTCGCCGAGCCAGTACGTGTCGGTACGGGCGTTCACGAAGAGCTCCGGCACGGCGGCCTTGACGGCGGAGATCTTCGCCGCGTGCAGCCGCACGGACCCGAACCCGTCCTCCAGATTGATCCCCACAGCGCCCGCTTCGGCCAACCCACACGCCAACTCGGCCACCGCGCCCGGATCCTGATGAAACCCGTCCTCCGCGTCAACGGACAACAGAAAGCCCCCCTGCCCAAGCCGCCTCGCGAGCCCCAGCGTCAGCCCCTCGGTCACCGCCGCCCCGTCCGCCACACCGGCCGAGGCCGCGACACCCAGACTCGTGGTACCGACCGCCTCGAAACCCTGAGCGGCGAGTGCGACCGCGGAGGCGTGATCCCAGGCATTGGGCAGCAGAAGAGGAGCGCCACCGCGGTGAAGCCCGGAGAACACGGCGAAGGAGGAGTCACTCATACTCCGACGCTAGCGACGGAATACTTCGGCCCTCGCCGAACCGTACGAGACAACCTCCCCACCGGCGGTGCCACCCTCACATCAGCGCAGCCATCCGCCGCATGACCCCGACGGGCAACGCCGGATTCCGAGCAGCCGTCATGAGCCTCACCTTTCTCCATCAAGCTCCCCGTGCCGCACGTCGACCGCCACGCCGGATTCGTCGAGATGTATCCGTATCTCGGGTCCTCCCGCACTCCAACGGAGACCCAACTCCCCCGGCATGTAGGCCCGTACGGTCGCCGTCTCCCGCAGGGGCGCGGGGTTCGGGTCGGCGGTGAGGCGGGCGAGGGCGACGAAGAGGGTGTCGCCGTCGGCGGTGGCGCCGGTGAGGTCGTCGTTCAGGGCGAGGACCGGGAGGAGTTCGGCCCGGGTGCCGGGCTTCGGGGTCCAGCCGGTGATCCGGACGGACGTGCCCGGCAGTGCTCCCGTCACGAGGTGGGCCCGCACCTCCGCCGCTCCGTGCGCGAGCACCACGCTGGTCACCTTCGCGCCCCCGCCCGCCGTGTGCCGGGACGCCGCCCAGCCCTCCCCCACCCCCAGCGGCTCGATACCCGTGCGGCTCGGATCGCCGCCCACGATCACGCTGTTGTCGTACGACGCCGAAGGCTCCGTCGCCGTCGAGTAGGCGAGCCGGGTGTAGTAGGGGTCGTAGCGGGTGTCCTCGCTGCCGTGGTTGTGGAGGCGGACCAGGCCGTCGGAAGTGGTGGACTGGAGGAGCCAGTTGGGCGGGGCGATGGGGGTGACCGCGTCGGTGCGGTCGGTGGGGCCGGGTTCTTCCGGGGCCGTCCAGACCTCGTGGTCGGGTGGGAGGAGGAGGCCCAGGAAGCCCTTGCTCGCCCAGTAGGGCGAGGCGGGGCCCGAATAGGCTTGCAGGACTGCCTTGTTGGGGCCGTGCCAGCCGAGGGTGAGCAGGCCGCGCTCGTCCACGGCACCCCGGTCGAGGAAGTGGCGCAGGGCGCCGGAGGCCAGGCGGCGGGTCTCGCCCGGCGACAGGGGCGTACGGCCGGTGAGCGCGCCCAGCCACAGGGGCACGGCGGTCGCGAAGCGGTAGGTGAGGGAGCGGCCCTGGTGCACCGGGGCTCCGTCGGCCCCGAACAGGCGGGCGTAGTCCTCCAGATGGCGGGACAGCCGCCCGCCGTACAGGTCCAGCAGCCGGGTGTCCTCGGCCAGCCACGCGTGCAGCACCGGATACAGGTGCATCGCCCAACCGTTGTAGTAGTCGAAGGCGCGGATCGCGCCGTCGGTGTACCAGCCGTCGCCGACATACCACTCCTCGACGCGCTCCAGGCCGCGGTCGATCGCCGCACGGGACGCGTCCGGCTCGAAGCCGATCTCCTGGAGGAAACCGCCGACCGTGACGGGAAACAACTCCCAGTTGCAGGGCCAGGGTTCGGCCGTCAGCGCGTCGCCCAGCCACTCCGCGGCCCGCTGCCGGACCCCGTCGTCCAGGCGGTCCCAGAGGAGAGGACGGGTCAGGCGCAGCGCGAGAGCGATGGAGGCGGCCTCGACCAGTGGCTGGCCGCGGTCCTCGACTCGGGGCCAGATCCCGGCTGTTCCGGCGGCGAGTCCGTCCGCGTACCGCTCCAGGGTCTTCTCGTCGCGGCGGAAGGCGGCGAGGAGCAGTGTGCGCGCGTAGCCCTCCAGACCGTCGGAGAGCCGGCCCGACGAGCTCGGGTGGTCTCCGGGGAGTTGGTACAGGGCGCCCCCCTCGGTGGCGTACGGCGCGACCGCGGCGAGCAGCGAGTCGGCGGCCGCCTCCCAGTGGGCGCGCGTGTAGCCGGTGTACGGGCTGAGGGTGCGGTCCTCGGGTTCCTCAGGAGGCATCGGGCGGGACTTCCTGTCGAGACGGCCGTCATCGGTCGTGGCTGGGGTCCACCTGCACAGGGACAAGGACAGAGGCGTGAACCTGGGTACCTGGGGCGCCCCGGTTCCGGTCGGAACGCCCCAGGCGCTCATCCCACCCTCGACAGACCCTTCGGCACCAGATGCCGGGCGACGAGTTCGTCGCGGACCAGGTCCGCGTAGACCGTCGCGCCGTGCGCGGAGGTGTGGGTGTTGTCGCGTTTCTCGTTGTAGAGGTAGAGCGCCTTGGAGCCCTCGACTCCGAGGGATTCGACGAGGGCCTTGGTCTTGGCGGTGAGGTCGATGAGCGGGACGTTCTCGGCGGCGGTGACGGAGCGGGTGACGGCGGGGTGGTCGACGCCGAGGCCGTTCACCAGCAGCGCGGTGTTGTTGTCGAGGGTGCCGTCCGCGTTGAACCAGCGGCGGACGATCGGGGTGACGAGGACCGGCAGGCCGCCGCGTGCGCGGACGCCCGCCACCAGCGTCTCCAGATTCGCGCGGTAGGTCGCCTCGTCGGTCGTCTTGTCGTTGTGGGCGAGCTGGATGAGGACCAGGTCGTGCCGGCGGATCAGCGGCTGGACGGTCGCGAAGAGCGCGGGGTTGGCGAGGTAGCTGACCGTACTCTCCCCGGAATCGGCGTAGTTGGCGACCGAGACGCCCTTGCGGAGGTACAGCGGCAACTGCTGGCCCCAGCCCGAGTACGGGTCGCCCGGCTGATCGCAGACCGTGGAGTCGCCGACCAGGAAGATCTGCCGGGTGTGCGGGCGGGCCGGCGTCACGCGGATGCCGGCCAGCGCGGGCGCCGAGCCGCCGAGCACCAGGTCGAGGCCGGGGGTGCCCGCGGGGCCCGTCGGCTCGCCCTCCGGGGTGCGGACGTTCACGGTGAAGCTGCGGGCCACGGGCCTGCCGGCCTCGGTGACGGTCTCCGGGAGCAGCGAGCGGCGCGTCTCGCCGCTGACACTCGTGCTCGCGGCCGCGTCGCCGCCGAGGACCACGCGGACGTCGTACGTGCCGGGCTCGACGTCGAAGTGGCAGGCGTTCGCGGCGCAGTTCTCCAGACCGAGGGCTTGCCGCCCCCCGGACGCCGCCGCCGGTACGGCCGACAGTGCGGTGGCGGCTGTCACCGCCGCCACCACGGCGATGTTGAAACGTCTCATTGCGGCTCCTCCAACAGGACGACAGGACCTGGCGGCTGGACCGTACCGCGTCGAGCAAGCGCTTTCTAGTACCCGACTCGATTTCACATGACTGCCAACTCCGTAGCTGTGAAAGCCCTTTCGCGAAATCGATTCAACTGCCACGCTGCGAGGCACCCGCACCCCCACACCTCCCGAAGGAGGCACCCCCATGTCCGGATCCGCCCGCAGAGCGGTCCGCCGCCGCACCTTCGTTCTCGGCAGCGCGGCCACCGCCGCCGGAGTCGCTCTCTCCGGTACCGCCCGGGCCGCGAGTTTCGGCTACACGGACGACGGTTCGAACTACGTCGTCGACACCGGCGCGAACCTGGTCTTCAAGGTCAGCAAGACCAACGGCGACCTGACCTCGCTCATCTACCGCGGCACCGAGTACCAGGGCTACGACGGCAAGAACTCGCACGTCGAGTCAGGCCTCGGCACCTCCACGGTGACCATCACGCAGTCCGGCTCGACGATCCTGATCTCCGTCACCTACGGCACGCTCAAGCACTACTACGCGGCCCGCAGCGGCGAGAACAACGTCTACGTGTGGACCAACAAGGCCGACACCTCGGTCTCGGCGACCCGCTACATCGTGCGCGTGAAGGCGGGCCTCTTCCTCAACGACGAGCCGGATTCCTACACTTATGCGCCCACCACCATCGAGGCCGCGGACGTGTTCGCGAAGTCCGACGGCCAGACCCGCTCCAAGCACTACTCGAAGCTCCGCGTCATCGATTACAGCTATGTCGGCTGGACGACGGGAAGCGTCGGCCTGTACGTCGTCCGCTCCAACCACGAGAAGGCCTCCGGCGGCCCCTTCTACCGCTCCCTGCTGCGGCACCAGAGCGCGGACGGCGGCGGCCTGTACGAGATCCTGTACTACGGCGAGAACCAGACCGAGGCGCAGCGCTTCGGCCTCCAGGGTCCGTACGTCATCGCCTTCACCGACGGCGGTACGCCCTCCTCGGCGCTGTTCCCCGGAACGCTCACCACCTCCTGGGCGGACTCGCTCGGCATCTCCGGGTATGTCGCCGCCGGGGGCCGGGGCCGGGTCGCGGGCGTCGGCATCTCGGGACGCGACACGGCTTACGCGTACACCGTGGGGCTCGCCAACTCCGCTGCCCAGTACTGGGGTTCGGCGCGGGCGTCCGACGGTTACTTCTCGGTCCCCGGCGTGCTGCCGGGTTCGTACACGCTGACGGTCTTCAAGGGTGAACTTGCGGTCTACACCGGCTCGGTGACGGTCACCGGCGGCACGACGACCACCCTCAACTCGATCGCGATCCCCTCGTCGAACGACCCGGCGAACGCGGGCGCGATCTGGCGGATCGGCGCCTGGGACGGCACACCGAGCGGGTTCAAGAACGCGGCGCTCATGACGTACGCGCATCCCTCCGATCCGCGGGCCGCCGCCTGGACCGGCAACGTGGTGATCGGCAGCGGCAGTGAGACCGCGTCCTTCCCGGCGTACATCTGGCAGGGCGTCAACAGCGGTCTGCTGGTGTACTTCAGGCTGACCGCCGCGCAGGCCGCCGCCGCCCACACCCTGCGGATCGGGGTGACGACGGCCTACGCGAACGGGCGACCGCGGGTCACGGTCAACAGCTGGGTGTCGGCCATCCCCTCCCCGCCCACCCAGCCGAGCACCCGTTCCCTGACGGTGGGTTCGTACCGGGGCAACAACCACACGTTCACCTACAGCGTTCCGGCGAGTGCGTGGCTCACGGACACCAGCCAGTACAACGTGCTGAGGATCGACGTGGTGAGCGGTTCGGGGACGACGGCCTATCTCAGCGCCGGAACGTCCTTCGACGCCCTCGACCTGCTTGCCTAACGATCTGTCATGTTCCGCGCGTCCATTGCTGGTTGGTCGCTCCGTTGCAGGTGTACGTGATCACCGCGGCGGAGTTGGCGGTGGACGCGCCGTTCACGTCCAGGCACTCGCCGCTCGCTCGGGACCTGAGGGTGGTGTAGCCGCCCGAGGTGGTGACCGTCCACTGCTGGCTGGCGGCGCCGGCGCAGTTCTCCTGGGTGACGTTGGTGGCGCCCTCGGTCAGGCACAGGGAGCTGCTGCGGACGGAGAGCTGGTAGTAGCCGCCGCCGAGGGACTTGAACCAGTACTTCTGGTTGTTGCCGCCGTTGCAGTCGTACTGCTTGATCTGGGCGCCCTGCCACAGCGACTGGCTGGTCACGTCGGCGCATCTGGCGGAGTGCCTGGCGATCAGCGTCTCGTAGGTGGCACTGGTCCCGCCGACCGTCCCCGCGGTGGTGTCTACGGTGACCTCGGGCGACCAGCTCATGGACATCGTGGTCGAGCTCGGGAAGGTCAACGGCAGCCACACGTAACGCGAGTCGTTGACGGTGCCGCCGAAGGCGTTGCCCCAGCGGTCGCCCAGGTAGAGGTACGAGGTGCCCGAAGTGCCCTGCACGGGAAGGACGTACGCGGTCTGGGAACCGTAGGCCGTGGAGTCGCCGATGTTCGTCATGGCGGTCCACGGGCCGGTGATGCTGGTGGCCGTCGCGTACTGCTGCTGGTTGGGGTTCCAGCCCGTGGCGCCCGAAGTCAGCATGAAGTAGACGCCGTTGCGCTTGAAGAGGGCGGGGGCCTCACGGTGGCCGCCGTGCCAGGGGTCGGCTACCAGGGCGGCGATGCCGGTGTAGTCGGCGGTGAGCCGGTAGATCTGGAGGTCGTAGTTCTCGCGGGCGGCGGAGATCATGTAGCCCGTGCCGTCGGTGTCGACGAAGACCGTGATGTCACGTGACATGTGGGTGCCGAGCGGGCGGAAGCTGCCCTGCCAGGCGTAGTTGCCGTCCACGGTGTCGGACACGGCGACCGCGGCACGCGCCTCGCCGTAGTCCGTGCCGTTCTCCTTGTGCATCCACATCACGAACTTGCCGGTCGACGCGTTGTACATGACCTTGGGGCGCTCGATGTTGGCGCTCGCCAACTCGGCCGCGCTGGACCGGGTCAGGACGTGGTTGCGGAACTCCCAGTTCTTCAGGTCGGTGGAGCGGTAGGCGTCCACGTACTGGAAGGTGTTGTCGGCGTCGCGGTGCTCGCCGAACCAGTAGTAGTAGCTGCCGACCTTGATGACTCCGCCGCCGTGCGCGTGCACGGGGTTGCCCGAAGTGTCGGTGAACTGGGTGCCGTTGGTGATCGTCTGGGGTGCCGCGGCGGCCGGTCCCGCGGTCGCGAGGGCGGCGGCGAACGCCAGACAGAGGGCGACGAGAACGGCGTACACACGTCTCATTTCACACACACTCCTTGAGGGGGCGGGCGGCTCATGCGGCGGCCGCCCGTCCATCCCTCTGCCCATCCACCGTCCGTTCGTCCGGGATATCGAACGGTATCTGCGATGACGAACGTGCGGCCGCCGAAAAGGTAAGCGGTTGCCATGGTGGGGTCAACGGGTCTGACGGGATGGATCCGCGGGGCCGCGGGCCGAGCGACCGCGGGCGATCCTTTTCCCGACCGCCCTGTACGGCCTGTTCGGGGATGCCCCGACGGCGGCGTCGCGCCTACTCTGCGAGCGGGTGGCGGACGAGGGGCGGATACCGATGCCATGGCCGGGCAGCCGCACACGGACCGCGCCGAGACGATGCGGGCGCTGCCGGGAGGAGTCGCGGCGGGCGGCCGAGGACCGGTCGGCGGCGGAGATCGCGCCGTCGCCCGCGCACGCCCCGCCGCACGCGGAAGAACCGCCCTGGGAGGCCCCTGGCCACCGGCGAGCGACACCTCGGGCCCGGCCGCTCCGCGGCACAGCACGTGCGGCTACTGCTGGGCCATGTACGGAGCGGCCGATCCGCCATTCCCCGCCCGGTGGCGGGGCCGGGCGGGCGAGTGGGTCAGTCGAGGATCGCGGTGACCTCGACCTCGACCAGGTGGTCGGGGACGTCCAGTGTCGCGACGCCGATGAGCGAGCCGGGCGCCATCGGGGTGACCCCCAGTTTCGCGGCGGCGCGGGAAACGCCCTCCAGGAAGAGGGGCATCTTGTCGGCGGTCCAGTCGACGACGTAGATGGTCAGTTTCACGACGTCGTCGAAGGTGGCGCCGGCCGCGGCCAGGGCGGTGCCGGCGTTGAGGTAGCTCCGCTCGACCTGGGCGACGAGATCGCCCTCGCCGACCGTGACCCCGTCGGCGTCCCACGAGACCTGCCCGGCGACGAAGATCATCTTTGTCCCCGTCGCGATCGACACCTGCCGAATGGCGTCGACCACCGGAAGTCCCTCGGGGTTCATCAGGGTGATGGTCATACTGTCCGCCTCCTCATCGCGCGAGCCCGGTCACGCCGGGACTCTCGCTCTCTTGTGGTTACTCGGGAACCGTAGGAGAGTGTGCTCTGACATGGAAGAACGCACTTTTCAGTGACTGGGGAACCTCATGGTGACCAAGCAGTTCAGCGGCTCGCGCGACGAGGCGGACCTGCGGCGGGCGGACTCCCTGGCGCGGGAGATCTTCTCCGACGTCGCCAACAAGTGGGCGCTCCTGATCATCGAGGCCCTGGGCGAACGCACCCTTCGCTTCAGCGAGCTGCGGAACGAGGTCGAGGGCATCAGCCACAAGATGCTCACCCAGAACCTCCGCATGCTGGAGCGCTACGGGCTGGTCGACCGCCACGTGCACCCCACCGTGCCGCCACGCGTCGAGTACACCCTCACCGAGCCGGGCCAGGGGCTGCGGGCGACGGTCGACGGAATGTGCGGCTGGACCCACCAGTACCTCGGCCACATCGAGGAGTCCCGCCGCCGTTTCGACGGGTGACGCGGGAGCATCTCCCTCTCGCGAGGAATCCGGGCTTCCGTCTCCGGGAGGTGACCGCCGGTGTCCGTGCCGAGCCTGCTCGGGGTTTTCGCCCACCCTGACGACGAGTCCCTGTCCGCGGGCGGAGTGCTCGCCCGGCACGCCGCCGCGGGCGCGCGCACCGCGGTGGTCACGGCGACCTGGGCCGCGGGTACCCCGCGCGCCGCGGAGCTGGCCGAGGCGCTGCGGATCCTCGGCGCGGGCAGACCGCGGCTGCTCGGCTACGCCGACGACCGTGTGCCGCGGTCGGCCCCCGGCAGGATGCGGTTCCGCGAAGCACCTCTCGACGAGGCGGTACGGGAACTGGTCGCGCCGCTGAGGGAGTTCCGGCCGGAGATCGTGGTCACCCATGACGCGTACGGCGGGCTGACCGGACACCCGGACCACGTCCACACGCACCGGGTGACCGTGCTCGCGGTCGAGGCGGCCGGGCTGGAACGGCTGTACCCGGAGGCCGGTGCCCCCTGGCGGCCGAGCGCCCTGTACCTGGCCACGCACCCGCACTCCGCCCTGCGGGTATGGGGCGGATACCTGGCCCCCACGGGCAAGCCGTTGCTCAGCGTTCCGGACGAGTGGATCACCGCGGCCGTCGATGTGAGCCCCTGGCTGGAACGGAAAGTCGCTGCGCTGCTGGCCCACCGCACCGAGGTGGCACGGGGAGCCGCCCCCGCACTGGTCGCCGGCCTCCCGGAGTCCGACCGGGAGCGGCTGCTCGGCACCGAGTGGTTCATCCGCCACTCCCCCGCCGTCTCCACGGGGGCTGTACGGACGGACCTGACCGTCTGAACAGGCCGCCCCCTCGACCGGCAGGGCACACGGCTCCTTGCGGGCCGGCGGGCCGATCGCGCGGGGTTTCCGTGGTCCGCCGCAGGTTTCCGTGATCCGCCGCCGCGTTTCTGTTATCCGGCGCCGTGCCACCCGTCTCCGGTGATGTGCGCACCCATATCCAGAACCAGATCCGTGTCCAGAAGAAGACAGCGGCCTCGGCCGGAGTCCTCGCGGCCGTCGCCCTCATGCTCACCGCTCCGGCCGCGACGGCGGCCGGAGCCGGAGACGTCACAGCGGACGTTCTCGCGGGCCGGGACGTGACGCTCACCGGCGACGCGGTGGTGACCGTGCCGGGCGGGACGACGACGTACGACGGAGTGATCCGGGGCGAGGGCACGCTCACCGTGCGCGGTAGCGGCACCCTGGTCCTGACCAAGGACAGCGACTTCACGCTGCCCGAGTCGCGTCGGCGGCAGCGGGTGAGCATCCCCGGCGGCAACCACCCCTACGTCACCGTCGCCGACCCCGACCCGCCCGCCGTGACCGTCGAGAAGGGCGCCACCCTCCAGTACGGCGACGGCGGTACGGCCGGGCTGATCGGCAGTTTCCCGTACGACACCCCGGCGTTCCGGCTCAACCAGGACAACATCCGGGTCGACGGCACCCTGCGGCTCTCGCTGAAGAGCGCCTACAACCTGGGCACCATCAGCGGCTCCGGGCTGATCACCCAGCCCCGGTTCCTCTGGGGCACCTGGGACCTCTCGGGCACCCACGCCTTCTCCGGGGTGATCGACAACGGCACGCAGGCGAACGCCGGGCGGCCGGAGTTCGCGACATCGCTGCCGAACGTCCGCAAGGTCCTGAACCAGGGCACCTGGACCGTGGACACCCCGCTCGGCCAGACCGTCACCATGGGGATGGACTTCTACCAGCGGGAGTACGGCAGCGACATCAACGTCCAGTCGCGGCCGGGCAGCAAGGTCGTGCTCACCGGCCAGTACAGCTGGTCGAATCAGGGCGGCGACACCGACCCCTCGCTCAGCGACCCCGCCCTGAACTGGACGCCCGCGACGAAGAACGTCAACAAGCGCGGCACCAACATCAAGGGCGCCGACGTGCAATGGGGTGACGGGACGACCAACCGGATCTTCATGCCGGGGACCGCCGAGACCGTCTACATCAACCTCCTCGCGGCCAGGTCCCGTTCGCTGCTCACCTTCGACTACAACGGCCCGGTGACCCTGGGCGCTCCCATCGGCGGCGGCCGGTTCCACGACACGCTGTCCGCGCCCGGCGCCGGGGACATCGTCATCAAGGGAACGAAGGGCAACGACGTGACCTTCGCCGCCGTCCAGTACTACGACGGCTCCACGACCGTCGAGAAGGGCGCGGTGCTGCGGCTGGGCAGCGGCAGGACCGGCGGTGACGGCGGGCTCTACACCAAGGGTGACCGCTACCGGGTCGTCAACAACGGCTCGTTGGTGCTGCGCAACACCGACAAGCCGCTCACCCTGTCGCGGATCAGCGGCAGCGGTTCGCTCACCCAGGCAGGCGCCGCGACGACGACGCTGACGGGCGGCGAGGTGTCGTACACGGGGACGACAACGGTCGCCGAGGGCACACTCGCCCTCGCCGGAGGGGCCTCGCTCTCGGGCGGCGGGGCGATCCGGCTGACCTCGGCCGGCGCCCGGCTGGACGCACGCGCCGCAGGCCTGCGGGTGAGGTCCTCTCTCACCGGTAAGGGCACGGTGGCGGGCTCGGTGACGAACGCGGGCCAGGTCGTGGGCGCGCTGACGGTCGACGGCGACTACACCCAGGACGCGAAGGGCGTCCTGGTCCTGCGGGCGAAGCCCCTGAAGGTGACCGGCGCGGTCCGCCTGGCCGGAGACCTGGACCTCTCGTCCGCCGGGACGGACCCCGGCCGTGAGATCACGGTGCTCGACCACGCGGGTGTGCGGAAGACCACCGGCGCCTTCACCGGCCTGCGTGAGGGCGCCGAGCTCGAGCTCGCCGACACGACGTACCGGATCAGCTATCGCGGGGGCGACGGGAACGACGTGGTCCTGAAGACGGTCGAGAAGAAGGCGGCCTCGGCGACGCCCTCGGCATCCGGGACGGCACCGTCGGCGACGACGGCCGCACCGGTCAACACCGGTAGTGACAGCCGCCTTTGGTGGCCCTTCCTGCTCGTACCGCTGCTCGTGGGTCTGCTGGCCGTGCCCGCGGTGAGACGCGGACGGACGCGGCGCGGCGGCGGGCGGCGCCATGCCGCGACCCGCTGAGCGGCGAGGGTCCGGCCGGCCTTGCCGTGACCGGGTGACCGCTCAGGCCGCGCGCCGCGCCGTGATGAGGTGGTGGAGTGTGCGCTTGGTGACGCTGCCCCCGTTGTGGTTGTCGATCAGGTCCGTGACGCAGTGCAGCAGGCCGGTCAGCGCGGTGGTGTCCATGGCGCGGTGGTTGGAGAAGGTGCGCAGGAGATCGAGGTATTCGGGAGCCGAGTACGTGTTCTCCTGGGCGAAGCTCCGGACTCGCGCCGCGTCCAGTCGGCCGGAGCGGTCCAGTTCGCCGGTGTCGGGGATCAGCTCGGACTCCTGCGGCATGCGCAGGCCGGGGACGGTGGGGGGGTCCCAGCGTTCGTAGCAGCGTTGGATCCGGTCGCAGAAGTCCTGGTCCCAACTGCCGCCCGCCACATGCTCGGTGGTGACGAGCGCGAGGGTGCCGCCCAGAGCGAGGGCGGCCGTCGCCCTGGGTACCCGCACCGCGGGGTCGATCCAGTGGAAGGCGGTCGCGCTCACCACCAGGTCGAAGGGCTCCGTCGGAAGGCTCCACTCCTCGAAGGCCGACAGCTCGACGCGGGCGTTCGGGAACGGCCGCAGCTTGCGCCGGGTGACCGCCGCGAGCGCGGGTCCCAGCTCGACGGCCGTGATCCGGCAGCCCAGCCGGGCCAGCGGAACGGTGAGCTGGCCGGTCCCGGGGCCCACCTCGAGAACGCGGCTGTCCGGGGTCAGGCCGGCCCCTCTGATCAGCGCCTCGACCAGCGGGGCCGGGTAGGCGGGCCGGGCACGGTCGTAGACTTCGGCGACCTCGTCGAACGTGTCACGGAGCATGCCCCCAGGCTAGGGGGGTGTCGTTCGGATCGGCCCGGGTCCGCGACACCTGGCACGGCACCTCGCCGCGTAGTCGCATCACCCGAGTACGCCCAGTACGCGGACGACGCTCCGCCTCGCGACGCACCGCACCGGACGCCGCGGCCTGATCCGGACCGATCCGAACGACACCCCCTGGGCTCCCGCATCCCACATCATGGGCGGAATGCCCATTCGGTGGACTTCTCGGGGCGTTCGGGTCCGCTTCGGCTAGCGTCGTGACATGACCAGCGACACCACCGGCACCCTCGCCGACGCCCTGCGCACCGGCACGCTCGTCCTCGACGGCGGCATGTCCAACCAGCTCGAATCGGCCGGGCACGACCTGAGCGACGAGCTGTGGTCGGCGCGGTTGCTCGCGGAGCGGCCCGAGGCGATCGTCGAGGCACACCTCGCCTACTACGAGGCGGGCGCCGACGTCGCGATCACGTCCAGCTACCAGGCGACCTTCGAAGGGTTCGCCAAGCGCGGGATCACGCACCGGCGGGCGGCCGAACTCCTGGTCCTCAGCGTGGAGTCGGCGCGCGAGGCGGCCCGTCGCGCACACGCGAAGGGCGTCACCCGGCCGCTGTGGGTGGCCGCGTCGGCCGGACCGTACGGGGCCATGCTCGCGGACGGCTCGGAGTACCGGGGGCGGTACGGGCTGAGCGTCGACGAGCTGGAGCGGTTCCACCGGCCGCGCCTGGAGGTGCTGGCCGCCGCCGCTCCCGACGTGCTGGCCCTGGAGACCGTGCCGGACGCCGACGAGGCGCGGGCGCTGCTGCGGGCGGTACGCGGGCTCGGCGTACCGGCGTGGCTGTCGTACAGCGTCGCCGGTGACCGGACGCGGGCCGGGCAGCCCCTGGCGGAGGCCTTCGCCCTGGCCGCCGACGCCGACGAGGTCGTCGCGGTCGGCGTGAACTGCTGCGCCCCGCAGGACGTGGACGCGGCGGTCGAGACGGCCGCCCGGGTGACCGGGAAGCCGGTCGTCGTCTATCCGAACAGTGGCGAGGTGTGGGACGCGCGGGCACGGGCGTGGAGCGGGCGGTCCACGTTCACGGCGGCGCAGGTCGAGGGGTGGCACCGGGGCGGGGCACGGCTGATCGGGGGATGCTGCCGGGTGGGACCGGCAGCGATCGCGAAGATCCATGAGGCGGTCGGGAGCTGAGGGCACGCTGAGGTTGGTGTAACTCCTGTGAATCACGGGCTCAATGGGGACTTCACGGACGGGTGATGAAGTCCCCGTACTCGTCAGCCGATCACGAGCCGACCACGGAGACCCCCTTGAGCGAGCCCACCGCCGAAGAACTGGACACCTACGTACGGACCCGCCTCGCGCTGGCGGGTTTCGATCTCTCCCTGCTGCCCGAGGTGTTCGACGCAGGCACGGGGGTGCCGACAAGGGCCCAAGTGCTCACCTCACTGCGGTCGTTCGTGGCGTCCACGCCCGGTGCGATATCCGGGTGGACCCCGCCCGCGGACAGCCCCGCGTACGCGCAGCAGGCCTCGCCACCCCTCATCTACCCGTCCATCAGCGAGGCCTGGACCGGTAAGGCGGGCGACCGATGAGCCGTGCCCTCAACAGACGTGTCTTCCTGGCGAGTTCGGCGGCGGTGGCGAGCGGGCTCGCACTGCACGGCGCCCCTCCGGCGAGCGCCGTCCCCCTCGCACCCCGCGTTCCCGACATAGACGTACGGAAGGCCGCCCTGCGGGACCCCTCCGAGGCGACCCTCACCGAGGCCGTCGTCCTCATGCGGCGCGGAAAACTGACGTCGGCGACGCTGACCGAGGCGTACCTGGAGCGGATCGAGCGGTACGACACCACCTACCAGGCGTACGCCGAGGTGCTCGGCGACGCGGCGCTCGCGGCGGCGCGGAAGGCGGACCGGGGGCGGGGCACCGGCGGCGTGCTGCGCGGGATTCCGCTGTGTATCAAGGACAACTACTTCACCAAGGGCGTGCCGACGCGCTGCAACTCGAACATCTTCGAGGACTTCGTGCCGGACGAGGACGCCACGGCCGTCGCCCGGCTGAAGGCGGCAGGCGGCATCGTCCTGGGCAAGGGGCAGATGGGGCCGCTCGCCACCACGCGGGCGACGCTGCCGAACGGGACGGTGACCACGGTCAACGCCTGGACGCCCGAGGATCCGAGTGTCGATCCGGGCGGCTCCTCGACGGGTCCCGCCTGCTCGGTGGCCGGACGCCTCGCGTCCTCCTCGATCGGCACGCAGACCGGCGGCTCCATCGTGCTGCCGTCCAACCAGCAGAACCTGACGGGCCTGAAGCCCACCATGGGCCGGGTGTCCATCCACGGCGTCATCCCGCTCTCCTTCACCCGCGACCACGCGGGCCCGCTCGCGCGCGATGCCATGGACGCGGCGCTCATGCTCCAGGTCATGGCCGGTCCGGACGCCCAGGACCCGCGCACGCTCGGGCTGCCGGACGTCCCCGACCTGATCCGCTCCGCGACGCCTGTCGTCTCGCGCGGCGGTGCGGTACGGATGCGCCGCGCCACCCGGATCGGTGTGCCGGCCGACTTCCTGAGCGCGCAGAAGGAGTTGCGCGGCGCGCTCCTCGACAAGCTCGACGCGGTCTCGGGCATCACGCTGGTCGACGTCACCTATCCCGCCGACTGGGCGCTGCTGACCGGCACCTTCAACGCGGCCCGGCTCTCCGAGCGCACCGAGCCGTTCCGGCACTGGCTGCGTGCCGATCCGGCCAAGTTCGGTGTTTCGCTGCTCAGTTGGCTCCAGGGGCTGATGCTCTCGGGCGACGAGTGGATCACCGCCCAGCGGGCCAAGAACCATCTGCTGCGGGAGGTCCTGGACGGAGTCATGGGGCGCTGCGACGTGCTGCTTCAGACCGGACCGGTGCCGTTCGACATTCTCGGGCTGCCCGAGATCGCCTTCCCCATCGGCTTCGACGCGGCCGGCGTGCCGGTCGGTGCGATCCTCGGCGGTCAACCTTACGAGGAGGACCGGCTGTTGGAGGTCGCCGCCGCCTATCAGGCGGTCACCGACTGGCACACGCGGCGCCCGGCCGACCCGGTCTCCGCCGGCCAGGCCGCCCCTCGCCTGAAGGCCGCCACCGTCCGGCCACGGCTGTCGGCCGAGGAGGCGGCAGCGGCTTCCGCCTGACGTCACCCCGCGGTGACCAGGTCACTCCGGCGGACACCGCCGGAGTGACGACGTGGACCGACGTCACGGCCGTCGCGCACCCCCGGGGCGGCGGAAGCGGCGTACGGCCGACAGTGGTGCCGTACCTCGCGTGAGCGGACCGGCGGCGGGGAGTGCCGTCGGCGTCGCTTCGGAGGACCTGGGCGGGCGCTTCGACTCGGCTTCCCACAGGGCGAGTTCGCGGTCGCGCGGTCCGTGGACGGTGTGCGGCTCCCCGGAGCCGAAGATCCGGACCGGGTGCGAGGCGTCCCAGGCGGCCCAGCCCGGGTCGCCCTCGGCCGCGAACCGCACCCACGCCGCGTGCATCCGGGCGGCCAGTTCCTGCGGCGCGCCCTCGCCCGCGAGCTGCGCCGACGCCGGTACGTCGGCGGTGTCGAAGACGAAGCCGAGCTCCAGGGCGTGGCAGGCACCGAGGCCGGGGACGTTCGAGGGCCAGGTGAACTCGTACACGTAGGAGGGGGACTGGGCCGGCCGGGCGTCGGCGAGGCGGTGCAGCGGGACTCTGAGCAGGTGGTCGGTGACCAACTGGCCGACCAGGTCGGCGGTGCTCGCGTCCGGGTGGATGGCGCGGTAGCCGCGGGGCACCTCGTGGCCGCAGTGGCAGCGGGCCATGGCACCGGCCAGGGCGACCGGGCCGAGCCGGTCGATGCGTTCCATGAGACCGCCGGGCACCAGCCACAGCCGGTACTCCTCACTCGTCCAGCCCATGAGCAGGCCGACACCGGGTGCCGCCCCGCCCTCGACCAGGGCCTCCAGCGGGTCGCGCGGCACGAGGTCGCCGTCGACGACGATGCCGAAGGCGGGCCCGCCGAGGACCGGGCTGCTGAGCCTGCCCACGTCGGCCTGGGTGCGCAGCAGCAGCTCGCGGTCGACGGCGGCGAACGCCCGGGCCGTCGCCGGGATCCTCAGCCGGGTGGCCATTCTGCGCACCATGCGGCGCACCTTGTCCCGGTCGCTCGACTCGGGCGGCCCGCTCTGCAGGACGGCCCGGTGGAAGAGGCCCGCGGCGCGCGGACTGGCGAGCAGTGCCCCGATGCTGATGGCTCCGGCCGATTCCCCGAAGACGGTCACCCGGTCGGGGTCGCCGCCGAACTCCGCGATCGACTCACGCACCCACTCCAGGGCGGCGAGCTGGTCGCGCAGCCCGGCGTTGGCGGGCACGTCCGGGAAGAGGCCGTAACCCTCCACGCCCAGCCGGTAGTTGACGGATACCAGGACGACACCGTCGCGGGCGAAGCGGCTTCCGTCGTAGACCGGCACGGCCGAGGAGCCCCGGGTCAGTGCCCCGCCATGGATCCACACCATGACGGGCAGGCGGGCGCCGGTGCCCGGCTCGGGTGTCCACACGTTCAGGTTGAGACAGTCGTCGCCGGGCACGACGGGGTCGGCGAGAAGCTTGGCGAACGCCTCGGAGTACGGCGGCTGCGGTGGCGTCGCCCCGAAGGCGCTCGCGTCACGTACGCCGTCCCAGGGCTCGGGCGGCTCCGGGGGCCGGAAGCGGCGAGGGCCGAACGGCGGTGCCGCGTAAGGGATGCCGCGGAAGACGGCGATCCCGTTCTCGTACCTGCCGCGCACCGCTCCGTGCGGGGTGCCGACCACGGGGTCCACCGCGTCCACAGTCATCCGCCCACCAGCTCCACTCCGGTGCCCGAACCGTTCGGGTCAGGGCATCACATCACCTCGGGCGCCCCTATCGCGTGCATTTCAGACGACTGATTCACCCTCTTTCGCCGTTTCCACGTTCGATTTCCCTGTCTGATTTCACGTCCGATTCCGTGTCCGGTTTTCGCGTCGGTGATTCGGCGGCGGGTTCGCACGTCCTGACCACGCGGATCACGTGTTCGGCATTTCGAAAGTTTCGGCGTTCGCGGAATTCCGTGAATCCCCGCTTCTTCCCGCCGTGTTGAGGCGGACTTACTATAGGAAGCGCTTGCTACGCGGTCGGGGATTCCGTCGCGCGAGCAGCCTTGCGCGAAACTTTCGATGGCCTTCGCGGCCGGATCGGCGGCCTTCGGGCGGGCCGGAGGGGTGGGCTCCATGGTCCGTACGGGAAGCGCGGGCGGGCCGACCCTGTCGGTCGTCGCGCGCGAGGCCGGGGTGTCCGTGCCGACGGCGTCGAAGGTGGTCAACGGCCGGGAGGACGTGGCACCCGAGACCCGTCAGCGCGTCACCGAGGCCCTCGACCGCCTCGGCTACGTCCGCAGACCCCGCGGCGAGGCGTCGAAGGCGCCGGGCCTCGTCGATCTCGTGCTGCACTCCCTGGAGAGTTCACGGTCGGGGCCGGTGCTGCACGGCGTGGAGCAGGCGGCGCACGACGCGGGCCTGGAGGTGGTGGTGTCGGCAGGTCTCCCCCGCTCCCGAGGCGGACGTCCCGAGCGCGGCTGGATGGACAAGCTCATCCACCGCGGCTCGTCGGGTGTGCTGGTCAACCTGGCCGGGCTCACCCCGTCGCAGTACGCCTCGCTGGACCGGCACCGCATCCCGTACGTGATGATCGACCCGGTGCACGAACCGCCGCCGGGCGTCGTGTCGGTGGGCGCGGCCAACTGGCAGGGCGGGCTGCTGGCCACGGAGCACCTGCTGTCCCTCGGCCACCGGCGTATCGCCGTCATCGGCGGCCACCGCCGCAGGATGTGCGTCGGAGACAGGATCGCCGGTTACCGCTCGGCCCTCGCCTCGGCCGGAGTCCTGCACCGCCCCGAGTACGTACGCCACGGCGGATTCGGCGAGACCGACGCCCACCGCCGCACACTGGAACTCCTCGACCTTCCCGAGCCGCCGACCGCCGCCTTCGTCTGCTCCGACACGATGGCGCTCGGCGTCTACCGGGCCCTGGCCGAGCGGAAGTTGAGCGTCCCTGGCGACTTCAGCGTGGTCGGCTTCGACGACCTTCCCGAGTCCCGCTGGCTCAGCCCCGCGCTCACCACCGTGCGCCAGCCGCTGTCCGAGATGGCCGCGACGGCACTGCGCCTGCTGGTGCGGATGATGGCGGGCGACCAACCGGAGGGCAGGCGTACGGAGTTGTCGACCCGCCTGGTGGAGCGGACGAGCGCGGGTCCGGTGCCGCTCAGACCCCGGCCGCCCAGGTGATGCCGCCCAGCAGGTGCGCCCGGAAGTCCGGATCCTCGTACGCCTCGGACGCGTGGCCGAGCGCCGTGTAGAAGACCCTCCCCGCGCCCTGCTCACGGCACCACACCAGCGGATGGTCCGTGCCCATGCCCCCGCCCTCGTACGACGACTCGTCGGCGGAGGCGAGAACGCGCACCGCACCGCGGGGGCTGGCCCGGAAGTCGTACCACTCGTCGGTGAACTCCCAGACGGGCGGCAGGTGTCGGGTGGCCGGGTGGCCGCGGTCCTCCACCACGGCCTTCCCCGGCTGGAGGTGAGGGTGCCGGTCGAACCACGCGCCGAGCATCTCGCCGTAGTACGGCCAGTCGTACTCGGTGCAGGCCGCGGCGTGCACCCCGACGAACCCGCCGCCACCGTCGATGTACGCCGCGAGCCGGGTGCGGCCCTCCGGCGTCAGCACGTCCCCGCTGGTGGAGAGGAAGACGACCGCCGCGTACGGCTCGAGGGGCGCCTCGAACACACTCGGATCCTCGGTGGCGTCGACGCCGAAGCCATGTGCCTCACCCAGGGAGCGTACGGCGGTGACGGCGTCCGGGATGGAGTCGTGGCGGAAGGCAGTTGTACGGGTGCAGACGAGCACGCGGAAGGTCATGGGCCGAGCCTACGACAGTCGATCATCGCCAACGGGTGCTTCCTGACGGGTGCCTGCGACAGCCGCACGGACTCGCCTCAACCGCTGGTCCCGACCTCGTTGTCGGGCGCGCCGTCCCCCACCGGCGGCAGATCCCCGCGCTCGACCGGAGCGGTGGCGGTCGGAGCGGGGGTCGGGAAGAGGGCCGCCAGTTCGGTATTCCCCGGGCGGTGGACCGCCTCGGCGGCGTCGAGCAGGACGGCGCGGTCGACCATGGCCGAGTCCGCGACGACCCGGACGACGACGTCCCCCTTCTCGGGCAGCAGGTACTCGTGCTGTCCGCTCCCGGTGCGGTACCAGCCGGGTCCGTCCCGCTCGCAGTCGGCGTGCTGACCGGGGGACGGTTCCGCGCAGCTCTTCGCCGTCACCGTGCCCCGGTCGGCGTAGAGCTGGATCTGGCCGCCGGTCTCCTGGGACCAGTACGCGGCGGAGAAGCCGTCGCCGCCGTACACCCCCACCGACTGCTGGGCCACGGTGAAGCCCGGCGCCTCGGTGACGTACACCAGCTCCGGCGCGATCTGCGACGCCCGGGCGCGGGCGTCGAGTTCGGTCCGGTCGGGACCGGCGGGACCGGGATCGGTCGTCCCGGTCCCCGCCTTCTCCGTGCCGCAGCCGGTGAGCAGCGCGGAGAGCAGCAGCGCCGGAAGCAGCACACGCTCGGTTCGGATCATGCGATCATCCTGCCGCACTCGCACAGGCGTTTCATATGCCCCGCAAAGTTCGAGGTGCCAGGGGCGCGTCCGATTCGTTCAAGACCCTCCGCGCACGCCCCGCCTACGGTGGCTCCATGACTCCACGTTTCGATCTGATCGGCATCGCCGTCTCCGACATGGCCGCCTCCCTGGCCTTCTACCGCCGCCTCGGGCTCACGTTCCCCGACGGCTCCGAGGACCAGCCGCACGTCGAGACCGAACTGCCCGGCGGACTGCGGCTCGCCCTCGACACCGACGAGGTGATCCGGTCCTTCCACGCCGGGCACCGGCCCTCGTCCGACGGCGGACGGGTCTCGCTCGCCTTCCTCTGCGCCGGTCCGGCGGAGGTCGACTCCGTGTACGACGAGCTGGTCGGCGCCGGACATCACGGCGAGCTGAAGCCGTGGGACGCCGTCTGGGGCATGCGGTACGCGGTCGTGCTGGACCCGGACGGCAACGGCGTCGACCTGTTCGCACGGCTGCCGCAGGCCGGGTAGCGGCCCGTATCTACCCGCGGGCGAGCAGCTCACCCAGCGGTGCGCCCGCCAACTCCCTGACGTCCCGGGCCAGATGGGCCTGGTCCGCGAACCCCGCGCGGACAGCGGTCTCCACGAAGGGCACCCCGTCCCGCGCGAGGGCCAACGCCCGCTGGAGCCGCAGTACGCGCGCCAGCGTCTTGGGGCCGTACCCGAACGCGGCCAGTGAGCGGCGGTGCAACTGGCGTGCGCCGAGGCCCAGTTCGTCCGCGACGGCGGCCACCGGGCGGCCCGCGTCCAGCGCCGACACCACTTCCCGCAGCAGCGGATCGACAGGCTCCGACTCGGCGGCCCGCGCCAGCGCCACCTCTTCGAGCGCGCTCACCGGGTCCGCGGCGGAGTCGACCCGCGCGGTGAGACGCCGTACCTCCGAGGCGACCCACAGCTCGGCCAACTCCACGCGCTGATCGCGCAGTTCGTGGGCGGGTACGCCGAGGAACGCGGGCGCGGTGCCGGGGAAGAAGCGGACGCCCGCCCAGCGGCCGGGCGCACCGTCCGGGACGTACGCCCGGGTGTCGGGACCGGCGACCAGCAGCCGCCCCTCGGTCCACAGCAGGTCCATGCACCCGTCGGGCAGCACGGGCCGCGCTCCGGACGCGGCCGGGGTGTTCGTCCACACCACCGCGCCGGTGAGCCGGGACGGCCTCTCGGCGTATCCGGCGGCCGGCGCGAGACGCTCGACGGGCGGGTACGACACGCTACGCCGCCCGCGTCCGGTGCTCCTGCGGGCTGACGCCGTACACCCGCTTGAAGGCGCTGGAGAGCGCGAAGGCGCTGCCGTAGCCGACCTCGCGGGCTATCGCGCCGATGGTCTGCTCGGTGTCGCGCAGCCGGTCGGCGGCGAGGGCGAGCCGCCAGCCGGTCAGGTAGGTCATCGGGGGTTCGCCGACGAGGTCGCTGAAGCGGCGGGCGAGCGCGGCGCGCGAGACACCGGCCTTGGCGGCGAGGGCCGCGACCGTCCAGGGGTGGGCCGGGTCGTCCTGCACGAGCCGCAGCACGCGGCCCACGACGGGGTCGGCGAGTGCCTGGTACCAGGCGGGGGCCTCGGCCTCGGGGCGTGAGAGCCAGGCCCGCAGCGCGGCGATGACCAGGAGGTCGAGCAGCCGGTCCAGGACGACCTCCTGGCCGGGTTCGTCGCGGACGATCTCCTCGGCGAGGATGTCGGTGAGCGCGCAGTCCCACCTGTCGGCGGTGAGCGTGAGCAGCGGCGGCAGGGCGTCGAGCAGCCTGCCGCTGATCTCGCCCTGCATCATGTACGTCCCGATCAGCATCACCGCGGAGCCGTCGAGCCGGTCGCCCCAACTGCGCACGCCGAGGTCCCAGTGGCCCTTCATGGAACGGCCGTCGGGGTAGCTGCACTCGCCGCCCGGCAGGATCACCGCCTGCGGGACCGTCCCCGGGACGTCGGCCACGGTGTACGGGTCCGGGCCGCGCGCGATGGCGACGTCTCCGGCACCCAGCCGCACCCGCTCTCCGTCGTCCCCCGTGATCCACGCGTCGCCGCGCACCAGCAACATGATCGTCAGAGGGGCGCGGTCCTCGATACGGATGCCCCAGGGCGGGTCGAAGCACGCTCGGATCATGAAGGCGCCACGGGCGCGCGGGCCCTCCAGCAGGCCTGCGAGAGCATCCATGGCACAAGCCTAGACGCGCACATATGGGAATGAGCGGTTCAGCGATGGTTCCTTGCCGCGCACGGAAGTTCACTGGCCGTATGACAGAGAAGACGGCGGGTACGAAGGACATGACGGTACTGGTCACCGGAGCCACCGGGCGCACGGGCAGCCGGGTCGCGGAGGCCGCGCGGGCGGCCGGGCTCACGGTGCGGGCGGGGTCCCGTTCGCAGGGCACCCGCTTCGACTGGACGGACCGCTCGACATGGCCGGACGCCCTGCGCGGCGCCGACGCGGCCTATCTCGCCCACCCCACGGACGTCGGCTCCCCGGCGGCCACCGAGGCGGTCGGCGCCCTCGCGCGGGAGGCGGTCGCGCTCGGCGTACGGCGGCTCGTGCTGCTGTCGGCGCGGGGGGAGGAGCGGGCGCGGCCGACCGAGGACGCGCTCAGGACGTCGGGGGCCGACTGGACGGTCGTACGGGCGGCGTGGTTCGCGCAGAACTTCAGCGAGGGTCCGCTGGTGGAGGGGCTGGTCCACGGGGAACTGGTGTTCCCTGCCGGTGAGGTGCGGGAGCCCTTCGTCGACGTACGGGACATCGCGGACGTCGTGGTGGCCGCGCTGACCTCGGGCGACCGGTACGCCGGGCAGGACCTCACGCTCTCCGGGGCCCGGCTGCTGACCTTCCGCGAGGCGGTCGCGGAGATCTCCGCGGCGACGGGCGCCGAGTTGACGTACACCCCGGTGACGGCGCGCCAGTACGGCGACACGCTGGCCGGGTTCGGGGTGCCGGCTCAGGAGGCCGATCTCCTCGTCGAGGTCTTCGAGGAGCTCCTCGACGGCCGCAACGCCCACCTCTCGGACGGCGTCCAGCAGGTCCTGGGGCGTGCGCCGCGGGACTTCACGGAGTTCGTCAGGGAGGCCGCGGCGGCCGGGGTCTGGAAGGCCTGAGCCCCTCCCCGCGGTGTCACTCCCCCGGCGGCGGTACGTCCCCGTTCTTGTGCTGCTGGTGATGCGGGCTCTTCACATGGGTCCGGAGCCGCGAGGTCACGTCCTCCGGCGGGAGGAAGCGGGACCAGCGCTCCGGGAACTCGGAGGGCATGTCCGGGTCGTCGGAGTCCTCGGACTCGGCGTCGTACGAGCGGGACGCGGCGACGCGGGCGACGTACTCGGCGACCTGGGCCTGGCGCAGGCGTTCGTTGTTGGCGCGGGCCGCCGCCGTGGCGGCGGCCGGCCAGACCCGGTCGATGGCGGCGTTCACTGCGGCGCCGACCAGGACGGCGAACGCGGACACGCCGATCCACAGGAGGACGGCGACGGGTGCGGCGAGCGAGCCGTAGATCGTGGGGCCCTCGACCGTGTTGGTCAGGTAGATGCGGAGCAGGAGGCTGCCGAGGACCCACATGGCGAGGGCCACCAGGGCACCCGGCACGTCCTCCACCCACGGGGAGCGCACCGGCACTGACACGTGGTACAGCGTCGTCAGGAAGACCACCCCGAGGACGATGACGACCGGCCAGTACAGGATCTGCACGAGCGTCTCCGACCACGGCACGATGTTCACCACCGCGTCCGGGCCCGCCACCATCAGGGGCAGCGCGATCGAACCGATCAGCAGGGCCACGATGAAGAGCAGGAACGACATGATGCGGGTCTTCACGATCCCGCGGGTGCCGTCGAGGCCGTACATCACGGTGATCGTGTCGATGAAGACGTTCACCGCGCGCGAGCCCGACCACAGGGCGAACAGGAAGCCGAGCGAGATGACGTCGGGACGGCCGCCCTTCATCACGTCGTGCAGGATCGGCTCCGCGATGTCGTGCACACCCTTGTCGGAGAGGATCGTGCGGGCCGCCTCCAGGAGGTTGTTCTCCAGGCTGGCGATCGTGTCGGCGCCGGTCCAGTCGTCCACGTAGCCGAGCAGGCCGATCATGCTCAGCAGCAGCGGCGGCACGGAGAGCAGCGTGAAGAACGCCGCCTCCGCCGCCAGACCCAGGATCCGGTACTCCATGCACGAGTTGACCGTGTCCTTGAGCAGCAGCCAGGCGGTCCTGCGCTTCGACACGTTCCGGTAGAGCGCTCTGGCGCGGTGAAGACGACCCGAGGGAGGCCGTTCAGGTGTTTCTTTTGCCTGGTGCACATCCTTACCGTAGCTGTATGGCAGCCACCACCCACACCGTGACCAACCAGCCTCCGCCCCTGGTCGGATATGACGTCTTCGCCGCCGACCGGGCTCTCGTGGAGGCGGTCGAACGACACCTCGATCCGGCGCTCCTCGACGAGGCCCGCGGGGAGTTGTCGGCACTCGGGCTCACCTCGGGATCCGCCCAGGTCCAGGAGTGGGGCGTCCTGGCCAACGAGAACCCGCCCAAGCTGCGCACCCATGACCGCTACGGCAACCGGATCGACGAGGTCGAGTTCCATCCGTCCTGGCACCGGCTCCTCGGCAAGGGCGTGTCGGCCGGGCTGACGTCGGCCTGGTCGCGGCCGGGCGGGCATGTGCGGCGCGCCGCCGGTTTCGTGGTCTGGACGCAGGTCGAGGCCGGCAACGGGTGCCCGCTGTCGATGACGCACGCGGCGGTACCCGCGCTGCGCACCGACCCGGTGCTCGCCGCCGAGTGGGAGCCGCGGCTGACCTCCACCGTCTACGACCGGGAGATGGTCCCCGCCGCACAGAAGCCCGGCGCGCTCTTCGGCATGGGCATGACGGAGAAGCAGGGCGGCAGCGACGTACGCGCCAACACGACGGCGGCGCGACCGCTCGCCGAGGACGGGACGTACGAGCTGACGGGCCACAAATGGTTCTGCTCGGCGCCGATGTCGGACGGCTTCCTGGTGCTGGCGCAGGCTCCGGAGGGGCTGACGTGCTTCCTGGTCCCGCGGGTGCTGGCGGACGGCACGCGCAACGTCTTCCGCATCCAGCGGCTCAAGGACAAGCTCGGCAACAGGTCGAACGCGTCGAGCGAGGTCGAGTTCGACGGGACCTGGGCGCGCCGGGTCGGGGACGAGGGGCGCGGGGTGCGCACCATCATCGAGATGGTCGCGGCCACCCGCCTGGACTGTGTGCTCGGTTCGGCCTCGCTGATGCGGCAGGCCGTCGCGCAGGCCGTGCACCACGCCGGCCACCGCGAGGCGTTCGGCGGCAGGCTCGTCGACAAGCCGCTGATGCGGAACGTCCTCGCGGATCTGGCGCTGGAGTCCGAGGCCGCGACGGCACTCGCACTGCGGCTGGCCGCCGCCTACGACGACGGGAGCGAGCAGGAGCGGGCGTTCCTGCGGCTCGCGGTGCCGGCCGCCAAGTACTGGGTGACCAAACGGTGTACGCCGGTGGCGGTCGAGGCCCTCGAGTGTCTGGGCGGCAACGGGTACGTCGAGGAGTCCGGCATGCCGAGGCTGCTGCGCGAGTCGCCGCTCAACTCGGTGTGGGAGGGCGCGGGCAACGTCCAGGCCCTGGACGTGCTGCGGGCGCTCCAGCGGGAGCCGGGCGCGCTCGACGCGTATCTGCGCGAGGTGGGGCAGGCGCGCGGCGCGGACCACCGGCTGGACGGGGCGATCAAGAACCTGCTGACCGAACTCGCCGACCTGGAGGGCGTCGAGGGCCGCGCCCGCCGTGTCGTGGAGCGGGTCGCGCTGGTGCTCCAGGGGTCGCTGCTGGTCCGGTTCGCGCCGCCGGAGGTCGCCGACGCGTTCTGTGCCTCACGGCTGGGCGGTGACTGGGGTTCGTCCTTCGGCACGCTGCCGCACAGTCTGGATCTGGCCACGATCGTGGAGCGGGCGCGGCCGGTGTCCTGACCGCCTTCCCCGGCGGCCGGTCTCCCGTGCCCGCTGAGGCGAGGGTGGTGCCGCGCCGACACGGCACCACCCCCCTCTCAGGCCCCGTTCAAGGAGCGAGGGCGCCGCACGGGCGGCGCCCCTGTCATTTTCAAGGGAACTTGTGACCGTTGGCGAGGGTTGCAGACCGTTGCATTCCTTTGACACGTTGTGCGAACCCCAGGCGTGAGCCGCCGGGAGCAGGCACGATGTGGGGGTGACGGTGACGTCACCGTGTGTACGCGGTACTGGTTTCGGGAGCGCCCAGTGAAGACCACCTTGTCCGGCCCGGCAGCGTTCAGCCCCGCCCGTTTCGCTCCGCTGGACGCGTCCGAAACCGCCCGACGCCTCCAGGAGACCTGGGCCGCGACAGTCAGAGGAGAACGCTCCACGAACGCACCCCGCCCCGTGATCGGTCAGTCCTGGCAACGGGTGAAACGATTCGGCGTCAATCCGGAACAGGGCACGGACAGCGTCCTGCTACGCACGGAGGAGATCGAACACCGTCGCCACTCGACCGCGCTCGCCGGCGTCATGCCGGTCCTCTGCGGCGGCCTCGGCTCGGTCGCCGACGCCTCCCTCCAGATCGTCGTGGTCACAGACCCGGAGGGCCGGGTGCTGTGGCGCGAGGGCAACGCCGGTGTGCTGCGCCGCGCCGACACCATCTGCCTGTCCGAGGGCGCCGACTGGAGCGAGGACACCACGGGCACCAACGCGATCGGCACCGCGCTGACCGCCGGGGCCGCCGTCCAGGTGCACTCGGCCGAGCACTTCCTGCGCACGCTGCACAACTGGACCTGCGCCGCGGCGCCGGTGCACGACCCGCGGGACGGGCGGCTGCTGGGCGTCGTCGACGTGAGCGGGCCGCAGAGCACGTTCCATCCGGCCATCCTCGCGCTGGTCGACTCGGTGTCCCGGCTGGCCGAAAGCGAACTGCGAGGCCGTCATCTGGCGTCGATCGAGCGGCTGCGCGCGGTGGCCGCGCCCGTCCTCTGCCGACTGGAGGGCAAAGCGCTGGTCGTGGACCCGCACGGCTGGCTCGCGGCCGTCACGGGGATGCCGCCCGTCGACCGGGTCCCGCTGCCCAACTCCTTCGGCGCGGGCCGCTGCTGGCTGCCGTCCCTCGGGACCTGCGTCGCGGAGCCGCTGCCCGGCGGCTGGCTGCTCCGGGTCACCGAGGCCGACGCCTCGGGGTCCGCCGGCCGAGTGGTCCTCGACCTCAGCGACCTCCGGCGACCGTGCGCCACCGTCGCCGGTCCTACGGGCAGTTGGACCCAGAACCTGAGTCCACGCCACGCGGAGCTCCTGTACGTGCTGGCCGTGCACCGTCAGGGGCGCAGCGCCGCCCAGCTCGCCCTGGACCTCTTCGGCGACCCGACCCGCACGGTCACGATCCGCGCCGAACTGTCCCGGCTCCGCCGCCGCCTCACCGGCCTCTTCGACCACCGCCCCTACCGCTTCCGCGAGGAGGTCGAGGTCGAGGTCGTCCTCCCGGACGACCCGACCGGCCTGCTACCGCAGTCGACGGCACCGGCGGTGGTGGGGGCGCGGGTTGGCGGGGGTGCGGGTGAGTAGGGGGTGCGGGTGAGTGGGGGGCGTGCCGTACGGCGGACAGCGCGGGAGCGTACCCAAGTGGGCGTCGAGCGGAGCAGGTTGGGCCGCGGACGCGTCCGTCTGCGATTGACCCTGCCGTGGAAGCCCAACCCCCCCCCCGGCATCGGGGGGATCGCCCCACCATCCGGGTGACCGCACCGCGTGACCGCGCGGCGGCGGAGCGTCCGGGGACGCCGTCGTCCCGGCGTCGACGGCCGCCGATTTTCCCACCCTGTGCGTATTTCGTCAGTGTCTTCCGGGGTATTTGACCTGACCCGCCGGTCTCTGCCGTAGCATCCCTTGACAGGCCACCCCACCCGCCTCTTCGTCAACGCACCGAGTGCGAGAGGTAGTTGGCCTGACTCGGGAGGACGCATGAAGCAACGCGGCAGGCATCGTCGTCGTAGGAGGGGTCAGGCGCTGCGCGCCACACTGGCCGGAACCGCCCTCGCGCTCACCGCGGCAGCCACCCTGATCAGCACCTCCCAGGCCACGAGCAGCGGCAGCCCGGGCGCGCTGAGCCGGCTCAGCGACTCCTCGCAGACCGCACGGCTCAGCCTCCAGGAGAACCTGGTCGCCCCGAGCACGCTGGACACGCTCACCCGTCGTATGGGCGGGAACGTCGGTGTCGCCGCCGTCCTCGACAGCGCCGACCACTCGATGCGCAACGAGGACGACTGCGCCGGTTCCGAGCGCGCCGCGCTGCCCGAGGAGCCGACGGCCACCCGCGCGTACTGCTGGGACGGCGCCGACGCCAAGGCCAGGCAGTGGCTGCCGAGGTCCGTCACCACCTCCGGGGACGCGTACGAGGACAGCACATGGGGCGACCACCGGGTGATCCTGGCCGGCTGGACGCACGAGAACCAGCAGGCCGCCGACGACCACCGGACGGGCGGGCCGACGCGGGACGACGGCCTCGCCCGCGTCGCGTTCATCGACGCGACCGACCCGCACGCCCTCACGTACCGCCATGCCCTGCTCGTCGCCCCCAAGGACGGCGGGAAGAACTTCGAGGCGGTCCGCTCCCAGCTGGGCGGCATGGTCTGGTATCAGGACAAGCTGATCGTCACCGCCCGCAACGGCACCGCCCTGCTCGCCTTCGACCTGCGCCGCATCCTCAGGACCGACGTGAACAGCGCCGCGATCGGCAGGGTGAGCGGCGGCTACTCCGCGGACGGCTACCAGTACGTGCTGCCGACCATCGGCTCGTACGACCTGACGGGCGACACCTGCACCGCGGGCGACGACCGGGCAGCCCCCTGTTTCGGTTCCCTCTCCCTGGACCGCACCTCGGCACCGGACAGCCTGGTCGCGACCGAGGCGTCCACCCCCGGCGGTTCGGACCACGCCCGCGTCTGGCGTTACCCCTACAGCACCGCGCCCGACCGTACGGGCCTGCTCGCCGCCGGTTACCAGGGCCGGGTCGGCGCGAGCGAGGTCTACGTGACCAAGGCGTCCGGGGTCTCCGGCGTCCTCTCGCACACCCCGGCCGGTACGAGCGAGACCGACTGGTACGTCGCCCAGGCACCGTCGGGCGACGGCAGACACGGCACCCTCTGGCGGCAGACGGACAGCGGCGCCGATGTGGCCACCTGCACCGCGGACCAGTCGCGCGCCTGCTGGGGCCTGCGCACCGCGTCCCTGTCGTACTGGCAGGAGACGGACGAGCTCTGGACGCTGACCGGGACGGCCGCCGCCGACACGGCCTCGGGGCGGGTGCTCTACGCCGTTCCGCTGTCTGCGGTCGACAGTTCGCTCGAATAGCGGGTACGCCCGGCGGACCCGGGCAGCCCAGGGCCACGGACCCGGGCAGCTCAGGGCCGCGCGGGCTCGTTTTGGACGCCGCCCCGCCCCGTGATTCCCTGGCTCGCATGAGCACCCTCACCGTGACCACGTGGTCCCTGGAGCAGACCGCCCCGGCCGACTTGCTGCCCGCGAGCCCGCCCGCCGGAGATGTCCGGATCGTCCGCGCCGAGGTCCCCTCACCCGAGTTCAGCCGGTTCCTGTACGCGTCGGTCGGCGGGGACGTCCGCTGGACCGACCGGCTCGCCTGGTCGTACGAGCGGTGGCGGGAGCTCCTGGAGAAGCCGGGCGTGGAGACCTGGGTCGCATACGACCGGGGGACGCCCGCCGGGTACATCGAACTCGACCCGCAGGACGACGGTGCCGTGGAGATCGCCTACTTCGGGCTGATTCCCGCCTTCCGGGGGCGCCGGATCGGCGGACACCTCCTGTCCTACGGCGTCGCGCGGGCCTGGGACCTGTCGGGGCGGCTGCCGGGGCGGGCCGAGACCAAGCGGGTCTGGCTGCATACATGCAGCAAGGACGGGGAGCATGCGATGGACAACTACCTGCGGCGCGGATTCAGGCTCTTCGACACCAAGGTGGCGGAGGAGCAGGAGGTGGCCGCACCTGGTCCCTGGCCGGGAGCTCGGGCCGTCTGACCACGCCCTGAGCTGCGACGTCATGCGTCGTCGCCGGGCCGCAGCGGGACGAAGGGCCTGGTCATGTGACTGGCGACACCCGCGTCTCGCGATGCGGGACAAGGGTGTCCACATGATGGACGACGGTGGACTGTCCCGAGACCCCCGTGACACGCTTCCGTCATGTCTGGAACTGGGATTGCCTTGGTGAGTCGGCGGCACGTCGACCTCGGCCGCATGTCCAGCGCCATCTGTCCGGCGGGCTGACAGCCCCGGCACAGCCGGCATTCCCCCGTCTGCCTCCACCTGCGCAACGCGGCGCGCGTACTTCCGTACGCGCCCTACAAGCAGGTCCGGGCCGCCCTCCTTCCTGTCCCGCAGTCCCGAAGGACGTACTCACCATGGCCGCCACCCCGCAGAATCCCGCCGCGCCCCGCCGCAAGGTGAGCCGTCACCGCGGTGAGGGTCAGTGGGCCGTGGGTCACTTCACTCCGCTCAACGGCAACGAGCAGTTCAAGAAGGACGACGACGGTCTCAACGTGCGGACACGCATCGAGACGATCTACTCCAAGCGCGGCTTCGACTCGATCGACCCCAACGACCTGCGCGGCCGGATGCGCTGGTGGGGCCTCTACACCCAGCGCAAGCCCGGGATCGACGGCGGCAAGACCGCGATCCTGGAGCCCGAGGAGCTGGACGACAAGTACTTCATGCTGCGGGTGCGTATCGACGGCGGGCGGCTGACCACCGAGCAGCTGCGGGTCATCGGCGAGATCTCGCAGGAGTTCGCGCGCGGCACCGCCGACCTCACCGACCGGCAGAACGTGCAGTACCACTGGATCCGCATCGAGGACGTCCCGGAGATCTGGGAGCGCCTCGAAGCCGTCGGTCTCTCCACCACCGAGGCCTGCGGTGACACCCCCCGCGTCATCCTCGGCTCGCCCGTCGCCGGGATCTCCGAGGACGAGATCATCGACGGCACGCCCGCGATCGACGTGATCCACCGCCGGATCATCGGCAACAAGGACTTCTCGAACCTGCCCCGCAAGTTCAAGTCCGCGATCTCCGGTTCGCCGCTGCTCGACGTGGCGCACGAGATCAACGACATCGCCTTCGTCGGCGTGAACCACCCGGAGCACGGCCCCGGCTTCGACGTCTGGGTCGGCGGCGGCCTCTCCACCAACCCGAAGATCGGCCAGCGCCTGGGCGCCTGGGTCCCGCTGGACGAGGTCCCGGACGTCTACGAGGGCGTCATCTCGATCTTCCGCGACTACGGCTACCGGCGGCTGCGCACCCGCGCCCGCCTGAAGTTCCTGGTCGCCGACTGGGGTGTCGAGAAGTTCCGCCAGATCCTGGAGGACGACTACCTCAAGCGGAAGCTCGTCGACGGCCCCGCGCCCGACCAGCCGGTCGCCCGCTGGCGCGACCACGTCGGTGTGCACCGGCAGAAGGACGGCCGCTTCTACGTCGGTTTCGCGCCGCGCGTGGGCCGGGTGGACGGCACCACCCTCACGAAGATCGCCGACCTGGCCGCCGCGCACGGCTCGGGCCGACTGCGGACCACCGTCGAGCAGAAGATGATCGTCCTGGACGTGGAGCGGGAGCGGATCGACTCGCTGGTCGAGGGTCTTGAGGCGCTCGACCTCACGGTCAGGCCCTCCACCTTCCGGCGCGGCACGATGGCCTGCACAGGCATCGAGTACTGCAAGCTCGCGATCGTCGAGACCAAGGCGCGCGGTGCCTCCCTGATCGACGAACTCGAGCGCCGTATCCCCGAGTTCGAAGAGCCGATCACCATCAACATCAACGGCTGCCCGAACGCCTGCGCCCGTATCCAGGTCGCGGACATCGGTCTCAAGGGCCAGCTCGTCCTGGACGACGAGGGCAACCAGGTCGAGGGCTTCCAGGTGCACCTGGGCGGCGCGCTCGGTCTCGAGGCCGGTTTCGGCCGCAAGGTCCGTGGCCTGAAGGTCACTTCGGACGAGCTGCCCGACTACGTCGAGCGCGTCCTCAAGCGTTTCCAGGAGGAGCGCGAGGACGGCGAGCGTTTCGCCGCCTGGGCCACCCGCGCCGACGAGGAGTCGCTGACATGAGCGAGCGGGCCGCCCCTTTCTACTGCCCCTACTGCGGTGACGAAGACCTTCGTCCGAGCGAGCAGGGCCACGGCGCGTGGGAATGCGCGGCGTGCAACCGGGCCTTTCAGCTGAAGTTCCTCGGGCTGCTTTCCCGGGGTCTTCAGCGGAATGACGATGGAGGGGCAGGGACATGACGGCGATTCAGGAAGAGCGCACGGACGAGGACTTGAAGAACCTCGCGGAGCAGGCGGGGCGTGAGCTGGAGGACGCGTCCGCCCTGGAGATCCTCCGGTGGGCGGTCGGCACCTTCGGCGAGGAGTTCTGCGTGACCTCCTCCATGGAGGACGCGGTGGTCGCCCACCTCGCCTCCCGCGCACTCCCCGGCGTGGACGTCGTCTTCCTCGACACCGGCTACCACTTCCCGGAGACCATCGGCACCCGGGACGCCGTGGAGGCCGTGATGGACGTCAAGGTCATCACGCTCACTCCGCGCCAGTCGGTCACCGAGCAGGACGCCGAGTACGGCCCCGCGCTGCACGACCGCGACCCCGACCTGTGCTGCGCGCTGCGCAAGGTCAAGCCCCTTGAGGAGGGGCTCACCAAGTACAGCGCCTGGGCGACGGGCCTGCGCCGCGACGAGTCCCCGACCCGGGCGAACACCCCGGTCGTCGGCTGGGACGCGAAGCGCCGCAAGGTCAAGATCTCCCCGATCGCGAGCTGGACGCAGGACGACGTGGACGCGTACGTCGCGGAGCACGGTGTGCTCACCAACCCGTTGCTGATGGACGGTTACGCCTCCGTGGGCTGCGCGCCCTGCACCCGGCAGGTCCTCGAGGGCGAGGACGCGCGCGCCGGCCGGTGGGCAGGCCGCTCGAAGACCGAGTGCGGGCTGCACGGATGACCACGACAGACACCCTGGAGAACCAAGTGACCGGAGCCACCGTCTGGCTCACGGGTCTGCCGAGCGCCGGCAAGACCACCATCGCGTACGAACTCGCCGGGCGGCTGCGCGAGGAGGGCCACCGTGTCGAGGTGCTCGACGGCGACGAGATCCGTACGTTCCTGACGGCGGGCCTCGGCTTCAGCCGCGCGGACCGGCACACGAACGTGCAGCGCATCGGGTACGTCGCCGACCTGCTCGCCCGCAACGGCGTCAAGGCCCTGGTTCCGGTCATCGCGCCGTACGCCGACAGCCGCGAGGCGGTGCGCAAGCGTCACCAGGTCAGTGGGGCGGCGTACATCGAAGTGCATGTCGCGACTCCCGTCGAGGTGTGTAGCGAGCGGGACGTGAAGGGCCTGTACGCCAAGCAGGCCGCGGGCGAGATATCGGGGCTCACGGGTGTCGACGACCCGTACGAGGAGCCCGAGTCGCCCGACCTGCGCATCGAGTCGCACACCCAGACCGTGCAGGAGTCCGCGGCCGCGCTGCACGCGCTGCTCACCGAGAGGGGTCTCGCATGACGACCGTCGTGAATGTCTCCCAGGGGACCGGCAGCCCGTACGCGCTGTCGCATTTGGACGCGTTGGAGTCCGAGGCGGTGCACATCTTCCGCGAGGTCGCGGGCGAGTTCGAACGACCGGTGATCCTCTTCTCCGGCGGCAAGGACTCCATCGTCATGCTCCACCTCGCCCTCAAAGCCTTCGCCCCCGCCACCATCCCCTTCACCCTCCTGCACGTGGACACCGGCCACAACTTCCCCGAAGTCCTCGCCTACCGCGACCGCGTCATCGCCCACCACGGACTACGCCTCCACATCGCCTCCGTCCAGGACTACATCGACCGCGGCATCCTGCGCGAACGACCCGACGGCACCCGCAACCCCCTCCAAACCCTGCCACTCACCGAAAAAATCCAGGCCGAACACTTCGACGCCGTCTTCGGCGGCGGACGCCGCGACGAAGAGAAAGCCCGCGCCAAAGAACGCGTCTTCTCCCTCCGCGACGAATTCTCCCAATGGGACCCCCGCCGCCAACGCCCCGAACTCTGGCAGCTCTACAACGGCCGCCACGCACCCGGCGAACACGTCCGCGTCTTCCCCCTCTCCAACTGGACCGAACTCGACGTCTGGCAGTACATCGCCCGCGAACACATCGAACTCCCCGACATCTACTTCGCCCACGAACGCGAAGTCTTCCAACGCTCCAACATGTGGCTCACCGCAGGCGAATGGGGCGGCCCCCGCGACAACGAAACCATCGAGAAACGACTCGTCCGCTACCGCACCGTCGGCGACATGTCCTGCACCGGCGCCGTCGACTCCCACGCCACCACCCTCGACGCCGTCATCACCGAGATCGCCGCCTCCCGCCTCACCGAACGCGGCGCCACCCGCGCCGACGACAAAATGTCCGAGGCCGCGATGGAAGACCGCAAACGCGAGGGGTACTTCTAGACATGACCAGCACCACCGAACCCACCGTGCCCCTGTCGGTCGAGCAGCTGTCGGCCACCACCCTGCTGCGCTTCGCCACCGCGGGGTCCGTCGACGACGGCAAGTCCACGCTCGTCGGACGTCTGCTGCACGACTCCAAGTCGGTCCTCACGGATCAGCTGGAGGCCGTGGAGCGCGTCTCTGCCAGTCGCGGCCAGGACACCCCCGACCTCGCCCTCCTCACCGACGGCCTGCGCGCCGAACGCGAACAGGGCATCACCATCGACGTCGCCTACCGCTACTTCGCCACCCCTCGACGCCGCTTCATCCTCGCCGACACCCCCGGACACGTGCAGTACACCCGCAACATGGTCACCGGCGCCTCCACCGCCGACCTGGCCGTCGTCCTGGTCGACGCCCGCAACGGTGTCATCGAGCAGACCCGCCGGCACGCCGCCGTCGCCGCCCTCCTGCGCGTCCCGCACGTCGTCCTCGCCGTCAACAAGATGGACCTCGTCGAGTACAGGGAGACCGTCTTCGCGGCGATCGCCGAGGAGTTCACGGCGTACGCCTCCGAGCTGGGCGTCCCCGAGATCACCGCGATCCCGATCTCGGCGCTCGCCGGCGACAACGTGGTGGAACCCTCCGCGAACATGGACTGGTACGGCGGTCCGACGGTGCTCGAACACCTGGAGACGGTCCCGGTCAGCCACGACCTGGCCAGCTGCCACGCCCGGCTGCCCGTGCAGTACGTGATCCGCCCGCAGACCGCCGAGCACCCCGACTACCGGGGTTACGCCGGGCAGATCGCGGCCGGCACCTTCCGCGTCGGCTCCCCGGTCACGGTCCTGCCGTCCGGTCGTACGTCCACGATCGCCGGGATCGACCTGCTGGGCACGCCGGTCGACGCGGCCTGGACCCCGCAGTCGGTGACTCTCCTCCTCGATGACGACGTCGACATCTCGCGGGGCGACCTGATCGTGCCGACCACGGACGCGCCGCCGACCACCCAGGACGTCGAGGCGACCGTCTGCCACGTCGCCGACGCGCCCCTGGTCGTCGGCCACCGTGTCCTGCTCAAGCACGGCACCCGCACGGTCAAGGCGATCGTCAAGGACATCCCGTCCCGGCTGACCCTCGACGACCTGTCCCTGCACCCGCACCCCGGACAGCTCGTCGCCAACGACATCGGCCGCGTCAAGATCCGTACCGCCGAACCGCTGCCGCTGGACTCGTACGCCGACTCGCGGCGCACCGGCGCGTTCATCCTGATCGACCCGGCCGACGGCACGACGCTGACCGCGGGCATGGTCGGCGAGTCGTTCGCCTCGCCGGAGCCGGTCAAGTCCGAGACCGACGACGACGGTTGGGACTTCTGACATGAGCCTCAGGGACTTCTACTCCACGTTCGCGAAGGAAGGCGGCCGCGTCGGCAGCGGCGCCCTCGGCAGCGGGCAGGGCGGAGTCGCGCGATGTGCGCGATGACGTACGCGCACCGCTTGCGCGCCCCGTCCCCCCACCCGACGTCGCGGATGCGACGAAGACCTGTCGACCTTCCCGGCCACGCACCGAAACCGTGACCGCCGGGCCAACGAGAGGAACACCTCCCGTGCCTGCCAACCGCTCCGCCGTCAAGCGCAGCCTCGCTCTGATAGCCGCGCTCCCCCTCCTCACCCTCGCCGCCTGCGGCTACGGTTCCGACTCCAAGGACGAGGGCACCTCGAAGGTCGCCGCCGGCGCCGAGAAGATCGACGGTCTCGACTCCGTGAAGATCGGCTACTTCGGCAACCTGACCCACGCGACCGCGCTGGTCGGCAACCAGAAGGGCTTCTTCCAGAAGCAGCTCGGTGCCACCAAGGCGGAGTACGCGGTCTTCAACGCCGGCCCCTCCGAGATCGAGGCGCTGAACTCGGGCTCCATCGACATCGGCTGGATCGGCCCCTCGCCGTCCATCAACGGCTACACCAAGTCCAAGGGCACGAACCTGCGCATCATCGGCGGATCGGCCTCCGGCGGCGTGAAGCTGGTGGTCAACCCGGACAAGATCAAGTCCCTGAAGGACGTCAAGGGCAAGAAGATCGCCACGCCGCAGCTCGGCAACACGCAGGACGTCGCGCTGCTCAACTGGATCGCGGACCAGGGCTGGAAGGTCGACGCGGACAGCGGCAAGGGCGACGTGTCCGTCGTCCGCACGGACAACAAGGTCACCCCGGACGCCTACAAGAACGGCTCCATCGACGGCGCCTGGGTGCCGGAGCCGACCGCGTCCAAACTGGTCGCCGAGGGCGGCAAGGTGCTGCTGGACGAGGCGGACCTGTGGCCGGACAACAAGTTCGTGATCACGAACATCATCGTGTCGCAGAAGTTCCTCAAGGCGCACCCCGACGTCGTCGAGGCCGTGCTGAAGGGCTCGGTCGAGACCAACAAGTGGATCAACGCCAACCCGGACGAGGCGAAGGCCTCGGCGAACGCGCAGCTCAAGATCGACTCCGGTAAGGAGCTGCCGGCGGCTGTGATCGACCCCGCGTGGAAGTCCATCCAGATCCTCAACGACCCGCTGGCCTCCACCCTCAGCACGGAGGCCGACCACGCGGTGAAGGCAGGTCTGCTCGAAAAGCCCGACCTCGACGGCATCTACGACCTCACGCTGCTCAACAAGGTCCTCGAGGCCGAGGGCGAGAGCACGGTCGACGACGCCGGTCTCGGCGCCAAGTAAGCCCGGTTCCCGATGAGTTCCCAGGAGGTGACGACCATGGCCACCACACTCGCCAAGGCTGCCGACAGCACCGAAGCGGTGGAGCATGCCGCCCGTATCGAGCATGTCTCGAAGTCCTTCGCCGGGCCCGCCGGGCAGCAACTGGTCCTCGACGACATCACGCTCGATGTCGCGCCGGGTGAGTTCGTCACCCTCCTGGGGGCCTCGGGTTGCGGCAAGTCGACGCTGCTGAACCTGGTGGCGGGGCTCGACGCCCCGTCCGCCGGGAGCATCTCGACGAATGGCCGCCCGGCCCTGATGTTCCAGGAACACGCCCTCTTCCCGTGGCTGACCGCGGGCAAGAACATCGAACTCGCCCTGCGTCTGCGGGGTGTGGCGAAGACCGAACGGCGCGAGAAGGCCGAGGAACTGCTCGGCCTGGTCCGCCTGAACGGCGCGTACGGCAAGCGCGTGCACGAGCTGTCCGGCGGTATGCGGCAGCGGGTCGCGCTGGCCCGCGCTCTCGCGCAGGACAGTCAACTGCTGCTGATGGACGAGCCGTTCGCGGCCCTCGACGCCATCACGCGGGACGTGCTGCACGACGAACTGACCCGCATCTGGCGCGAGACGAACGTGTCGGTGCTGTTCGTGACACACAACGTGCGCGAGGCGGTCCGGCTCGCCGAGCGCGTCGTCCTGCTCTCCTCCCGCCCCGGGAGGATCGCGCGCGAGTGGACGGTGGAGATCCCGCAGCCGCGCCGTATCGAGGACGCCGCCGTGGCGGAGCTGTCCGTCGAGATCACCGAAGAACTGCGTGGGGAGATCCGCCGTCATGGCCAGCACTGAGACCAGGACCGACGCGGTCGTCAGGGACAGGCACGACCTCTCCGGTCTGGAGGCGGGCCTCGACGCCCTGGAGACGACGACCCACACGGGCCGGACTCCCTTCCGGCAGACCTTCGTACAGAAGATCCTGCCGCCGGTCATCGCCATCGCGCTGGTGCTGGTGGTGTGGCAGGCACTGGTCTCGTTCGAGATCGTGACCGACCCGAGCAAGCTGCCCTCACCCGGCGCCGTCTGGGACCAGATCCAGCAGGCCTGGCTGGAGGGGAAGCTGCTCGGCTACATCTGGACGAGCGTCTCGCGCGGCCTGGCCGGCTTCGTGCTGGCGCTCGTCATCGGCACCCCGCTGGGGCTCCTGGTGGCGCGCGTGAAGTTCGTCCGTGCGGCGATCGGCCCCATTCTGTCGGGCCTACAGTCTCTCCCCTCGGTGGCGTGGGTCCCGCCGGCCGTGATCTGGCTGGGCCTGAACAACTCGATGATGTACGCGGTGATCCTCCTCGGCGCGGTCCCCTCGATCGCCAACGGCCTGGTCTCGGGCATCGACCAGGTGCCGCCGCTGTACCTGCGAGCCGGACGCACGATGGGAGCGACAGGGCTGCGCGGCACCTGGCACGTGGTCATGCCGGCCGCACTGCCCGGCTATGTGGCGGGACTGAAGCAGGGCTGGGCGTTCTCCTGGCGTTCGCTGATGGCTGCCGAGATCATCGCGAGCTTCCCCGATCTCGGCGTGGGCCTCGGCCAGTTGCTGGAGAACGGCCGCAACAACAGCGACATGGCGACCGTCTTCCTCGCCATCCTGCTCATCCTGTTCGTCGGTATCGCCATCGACCTGCTCATCTTCAGCCCGGTGGAGCGGTGGGTGCTCCGCAGCCGTGGCCTGCTGGTGAAGGGCTGAGCCGGTCATGCGCCATCAGCCGGTCCTTCTGGTCATCGCCCACGGCAGCCGCGACCCGCGGCACGCCGCGACGGTGCACGCCCTGGTGCGGCGGGTACGGGCACAGCGTCCCGGCGTCCGCGTCGAGACCGGCTTCCTGGACTTCAACATCCCGTCGGTGAACGGGGTGTTGGAGTCCCTGGCGGCCGAGGGCGTACGCGACGTGGTCGCCCTCCCGCTGCTCCTGACCCGCGCCTTCCACGCGAAGTCGGACATCCCGGCGGTGCTGCGCGCCGCACCACGACAGCTCCGCATCCGCCAGGCGGAGGTGCTCGGCCCCTCGCCGCTGCTGCTCTCGGCCCTCGAACGGCGTTTGTACGAGGCCGGGTTGACGCCCGCCGACAAGTCCTCGACCGGGGTCGTACTGGCCTCGGCCGGGTCCTCGGACCCGGAGGCGATCGCGGTGATCGCCGGCCTCGCGCGGGAGTGGCGGCAGACCGGCTGGTGCGCCGTGCGACCCGCGTTCGCCTCCGCCGCGCTGCCCCGCACGGAGGACGCCGTGCGGGAGCTGCGCCAACAGGGCTGCGCCCGGGTCGCGGTGGCCCGCTACGTCCTCGCGCCCGGTTTCCTGCCGGACCGCATCGCTCGGGGCGCCGCCGAGGCGGACGTACTCGCCGAGGTGCTCGGTCCCGCCCCCGAAGTGGCACGGGTGCTGCTGGAGCGGTACGACGAGGCCTCGCTGCCCGCCCTGGCGGCGGCGGGCTGAGCCGAGCGGCGTCAGCTCTCCACGTGGCCCGCGGGGGCCCGTCGCGGATCGCGTCCGCTCGCGGCCAGCGCCCGTTCGAAGGCGGGAGCGTCGGCGGGCACGGCCAGCGGATCGGCGAACCCGTCGTACTGGCGGTAGAGGTCGCCGTGCGTCTCGACGACGTCCAGGATGAGCCGTCCGGCGCCGTCCGAGACCCGGAACTCCTGGCCGGTCGCCTTGGCGACGTCCCAGCCGTGCACCGCCATCTCCTTGACGATCATCGAGGCGAGTTCGCCGGCCGGCATCTTCGCCGTCCCCAGGTCGACCTCGCCCTCCCACACGACAGGGTCGGCCCAGGCGGCGACGGCCCGGTCGAGCTGCTCGGCGTACGCCGGCGCCCAGCCGGGATCGGCCGCGAAGTCCCGGCCGGTGAGCTCCTCGGAGAGCTGCTCGCGCAGCGCCCGGTGTTCCAGTCCGTGCGAGGTGTAGAGGACCCAGTGGTTGACCAGGGTCCGCAGATCCCAGTCCGCGCAAGGGGTGGGACCGGCGAGCCGGCCGGCCGTGGCGCCACGCGCCACCCGAGCGGCCTCCGCGGCGCATTCGATCATGTACGGGTACACGCTCTCTTGGTTCATACGCCCCACGCTAGGGACGCGCCGCATCCCGCTCTTGAACAAACGCGACAGCCTCGTCGGCGACCCGCACAGCCCGGCGCGTGGTGCCGGACTCCGCCGACCGAGTCGCGTGTACCCTCCACCGAATGGTCGAGGAGAGAATCAGGATCGGCGGAGATCCGCCGGTACGTCGGCTCGGTTTCGGCACCGCTCAGCTCACCGGACCCGGCTACTGGGGGCCGCGCGGCGACCCGCAGGATGCGGTGGCCGTGCTCCGGCGGGCCGTCGAGCGCGGGGTCACGCTGATCGACACCGCCGACAACTACGGTCCGTCGATCGCCGAGGAACTGGTGGCGCGGGCTCTGCACCCCTACGCCGAGGGCTTGTTGATCGCCACGAAGGGCGGGGTCGTCCGTACCAGCGACCGCGCGTGGCACATCGCCGGACGGCCCGAGCAACTGTCGGCGATGTGCGAGGCGAGCCTGCGGCGGCTGCGACTGGACACGATCGGCCTGTACCAGTTGCACCGGCTGGACCCGGAGGTGCCGGTGGCCGAACAGCTGGGCGCACTCGACGAACTGCGCGCCCAGGGCAAGATCCGGCACATCGGACTGGACACCGTCACCGCCGAACAGCTCGCGTCCGCACTGGAGTCGACCGACATCGCCGCCGTGCAGAACCGCTACAACCTGCTCGACCGCGCTTCGGAGTCCCTGCTGAAGCTGTGCGAGGCGCGTGGGATCGCGTTCCTGCCGTGGTTCCCGCTCGGCAACGGCTCGCTCACCTCCGACCCGGTCTGCGCCGAGGTCGCCGCGGCGCACGGAGCGACTCCGGGCAAGGTCGCACTGGCCTGGCTGCTGCGCCGCTCCCCGGTGCTCTGCCCGACGCCGGGCACCGGCTCGCTCGCGCACTTGGAGGAGAACCTCGACGCGGCGGCCGTCCGTCTCACCGACGAGGACATGTCCCGCCTGGACGCGCTGGGCGGCGTATGAAAGGTCACTCCGCGGCAGCGGTACCGGTCAGCTCCTCCAGCTTGACGACGGTGTTCCAGTTGCGGGTGGTGGCCGTGACGCCCTTGAGGAGCCTCGGCCTGGACAGGGCCTCCGCGAGCTTGGAGCGGCCGAGGCCGTCGGGGGCGTACAGGTAGAGGACCCGGTCGCCGAGGCGGAACTCCTCCGGCAGGAAGACCGCCGGGTCGACCGGGTCGAAGCGCTCGGGGTCGACGGGGCCGGAGAAGTACGTGACGTGCAGCTGCTTGGCCTCCAGTTCGGCGGCCGGGAACGGGCACGCCTCGCGGACGGCCCTGAGGTGGGCGTGGTCGCGCACCAGGACGCCCACCCTGAAGCCGAAGTGCCTCTCGATCGCCGCCGCCAGCTCGGCGGCGAGGGATTCCTCGTCCCCGTGACCTGCGGTGAAGACGGCGTTGCCGCTCTGGAGATACGTGCGAACGCCACCGTGTCCGAGCCCCTCCAGCAGGGTGCGCAGCTCGGCCATCGGCACCTTCTTGCTACCGCCCACGTTGATTCCGCGCAGCAGCGCCGCATAGGTCGTCATCCGCTCACGATAGGTCCGGCCACGGCAGATCCGCACTCGATGAGGCGGGAAGGTCGGCGACCCTGATCACGACCCCCGAGAGGCCCGGATATATGTAAGGGGCCCTCATCCTCCGCAGTGCGGAGGCCCTCCGGTCCGAGCGGAGGAGTACGGGCGTCGGCGGCTCACCGGGCAGCACGACGAGACGCTCTTATCCGAGCCATACCTTCGAAGTGCGAGGTGACGGCAGGTGGCTGTCACCACAGACGAGGGGGCTTGCCCGTCATGCGGAACGGAGACACAAGGGTGCGGGGGATCGCCGCCCGAGCGGGTGGCTGGAGCGCCCGCCACCGATGGGCGGCCGTCGGAATCTGGGTGCTGTTCGTCGTCCTGGCGATGGGGTTGGGCTCGGCCGCGGGCCGCGTCGACGTCAAGGACAGCGATCAGCTCAAGGGCGAGACGCACACCGCCGCGAAGATAGTCGAGGACGCCGGCATCGAGGAGCCGGCCAGTGAGAGCGTCCTGATCCAGGCGAAGGACGCGGACACCAAGGCCACGGACGCCGGGTTCCGCAGCGCCGTCGCGGACGTCGTCGAGGCGGTCGAGGGCACCGGCGAGGCCACCGACGTGACATCGCCGTACGACACCCAGACCATCTCGAAGGACGGCCGCAGCGTCCTCGTGCAGTTCGACATGCGCGGCGCCTCGGACACCGCGGGCGAGCGGGTCGAGCCGGTCCTGAAGGCCGTCGAGGGGGTGCAGAAGGAGCACTCGGAGCTGCGGATCGAGGAGATCGGCGGCGCCAGCATGATGAAGACCTTCGACGACGCGTTCGGCGAGGACTTCGAGCGGGCCGAGATCTCGGCCGTGCCGGTGGCCTTCGGCATCCTGCTGATCGCGTTCGGCGCGCTGGTGGCGGCGCTGGTGCCGGTGGCACTCGCGGTCACCGCGATCATCGCGACGATGGGCCTGATGGGCATCGTCAGCCATGTGATGCCGATGAGCGACACGGCCAACTCCGTGATGCTGCTGGTCGGTCTGGCGGTCGGCGTCGACTACTGCCTGTTCTACCTCCGCCGTGAACGCGAGGAGCGCGAGGCGGGCCGGGACGCGCAGACCGCGCTGCGGATCGCCGCCGCCACCAGTGGCCGCGCGATCATCGTCTCGGGTGTGACGGTGTGCGTGGCGATGGGGGGCATGCTCTTCACCGGGCTCGCCGAGTTCGAGGCGATGGGCCTGGCCTCGCTGATGGTCGTGGCCGTCGCCATGGTCGGCTCCGTGACCGTGCTGCCGGCGCTGCTTTCGCTGCTCGGCGAGCGGGTCGAGAAGGGCCGGGTCCCGTTCCTGCACCGCGCCAAGCGACGCGGCAACGGCCCCAAGGGCAACGGCGAGAGCCGCTTCTGGGGTGCGGTACTGAAGGTCGTGCTCGCCAGGCCCGCGCTCGCGCTGGTCGTCGCCGCGGGCGCGCTGCTGGCCATCTCGGCTCCCGCCCTCGGCATGAAGACCCAAAACCTCACCCTGGACCAGGAGTTCGGCGACTCGCTGCCGATCGTGGGCACGTACAACCGGGTCAACGACGCGTTCCCCGGCGGTTCCGAGCCCGCCGAGGTGGTCGTCAGGGCGAACGACATCAACGCCGCCGACGTGAAGGCCGCGCTCGCCGACTTCCGTACGGAGGCGATCAGTTCGGGCGCCTCGCTCGGCCCGGTCGACATCAAGGTGCACGACGCGCAGAACGTCGCCTTCGTCTACGTACCGCTGGTCGGCGGCTCCGACCAGGAGAGGGCGGAGAAGAGCCTGACGCTGCTGCGCGACACGGTACGGCCCGACACGCTCGGCAAGGTCGACGGTGTGCAGGCGCCGATCACCGGACAGGTCGCCGGATCGGCCGACTTCAACGAGCAGTTGGTCGGCTCGGTGACCCCGGTCTTCGCCTTCGTGGTCGTCTTCGCCTTCCTGCTGATGCTCCTCTCGTTCCGCTCGCTGACCATCGCGATCACCTCGATCGTCCTCAACCTCCTGTCGGTCGCCGCCGCTTACGGCATCCTGGTCGGCGTCTTCCAGCACGGCTGGGGCGCGTCGCTGGTGGGTGCGGAGGGCGTGGGCGCCATCATCACCTGGCTGCCGCTGTTCCTCTTCGTGATCCTCTTCGGGCTCTCGATGGACTACCACGTGTTCGTGGTCTCGCGGATCCGCGAGGCACGGCTGCGGGGCCTGGAGACCACGGACGCCATCCGGCACGGCGTGGTCACCACGGCCGGCGTCGTCACCAGCGCCGCGGTCATCATGGTCGCCGTCTTCGCGATCTTCGGAACGCTGTCCATGCAGTCCATGAAGCAGATGGGCGTGGGCCTGGCGGCGGCGGTGCTCATCGACGCGACCATCATCCGCGGGGTGCTGCTGCCTGCCGTGATGGCCCTGCTCGGCGAGCGCAACTGGTACCTGCCGAAGTGGATGAACCGCCTCCCCGACCTCACCCACGACGAGTCCGCCGAGGCCGCGGCACCGCCCCAGCCGCCCGCCGTGGAGGGCGAGAAGGTGGGCGTGTAGACACACGTGACCGTCGCGCACGACAACACGTGACCGTGTCGTACGGCTACACGTGACCGGCGGCGGGCAGTTCGGCCTCGATGAGGTCGGCTGCCCGCCCCGTTCCGCCCTCCGCCGCCATCCCGTCCCGGATCTCCGTCAGCCGCCGCGCCACCTCGGGGTCGTCCGCCAGCGCGAGCACCGCCTCCCGCAGGGCCTCGGCGGTCGCCTCCTCCATCGGGAGGTGCCGGGCGACGCCCAGCGCCTGGAGCATGTCGGCGTTCCCGAACTGGTCGACGGCCTGCGGTACGGCGACCATCGGCGTCGCCGTCGCCAGCCCTTCCTGGCTGCCGCCCGCCCCGGCGTGGGTGACGAACGCGTCGGCCTGGCCCAGAACCGAGAGCTGCGGCACCCACTGGTGCACCTCCACGTTGCCGGGCACCTCACCCAGTTCGGCGGGGTCGACGAACTTCCCGACCTGGAGCACGACATGCCAGCCCGGCAGATCACCGAACGCCTCGACGCACTCCCGGTAGAACCCGGGCTGCTTGGTGAAACTCGAACCGAGCGACACGAGCAGCACCCGCTCGGCGCCGTCGGGCCGCCGCCACTCGCCCTGTGCCGACCGGTCGCCCTGGCAGGCGCCGACGAAGGTGTGGACCGTCTCGTCCACCCGGTCGGCGTGCGGCTGGAGCACCTTCGGAATCAGCACGAGCGAACGAGCGGGACGGCCGGTGAAGGGGTCGGGGTGCTGCGCGATCCCGTTCTCCTCCAGCCAGGCCTCGAAGCGCGCGTAGTAGGCCTGTCCGCGCTCGGTGCGGCGCGGCTCCGCCCACATCGGCTCGGCGACCTCCTCCTCGTACCCGGTCCAGGCGACGAGGTTCGGTGACAGGGAGACCGCGGGGACGCCCCAGCGGTGCGCGAGGACCCGCGCCGGGTACGAGGTGATGTCGTGCAGCACGAGGTCCGGCTCGTCCCCCTCGTAAGCCTTCACGAGCTGCGGCAGCGCCTGGATCGCGTCCGCGAGGAAGGGTTCGACGTTGTCGAGGAGGGTGGTCCCCCAGGCCTCGGGGTCGTCGTCGGGCGACGGCAGCGTCGACGTGTAGGGAACGGGCTCGGCACCGGTCGCGGCCACCTTGTCGGCGAAGACCGGCGGAATCGCGTACGTGACGCGGTGCCCGCGCGCGACGAGCTCCCGGATCACCTCGCTGCTCGGGTTCACGTGCCCGTGGGCGGCGATGGAGAACATGGCGATATGGGCGCGTCGAGTGGTCATGCGACGACCCTAAACGAGACGAGACGTCTCGTGCAATCGGTTATGGTGCCGGCACCTCATCTCTGATAGCGGGCCAGCACCAGGTTCCCGTCCTCCACCAGCCGCCTTCTCAGCTCGTCGAGATCGATCGCCCCGCTGTAGTACTCCTGGAACGCGGGGGTCGCGACCTTGTCCTTCCACTCCGGATAGCCGCGCACGGACTGGGCGGGCGCCGAGCGCAGCTGGGCCGCGAGCGCGGTGCCGGTCGCCCAGTCGTCCTCGGTGGTGTGCAGGGCGGGATCCTTGAGGGCCTCGGTGCCGGTGGGCAGCATCCAGTCGCCCAGGGCGAGCCGGACCATGTTCTTCGGCCGGAGCAGGAAGCCGATGAACTCGGCGGCCTCCTTCTTGTGCGGGCTGTCCTCCGCGACGGAGAGGGTCTGCGGGCTGACGCCCTGGGTGAGGCCGTCCGCGCCGGCCGGAGCGGGCAGCACCTGCCAGTCGAAGCCCTTCGGCGCCTGCTGCACGATCTGCTGGCGGTAGGAGAAGCCGAGCGGGACCATCGCGTACTTGCCGCCGAAGAAGCCGGGCAGTGTGTCGGAGCCGCCCATGCCGAGCGTCACGCTCGACGCGCTCCCGTCCGTGTTCACCCCGTCGTGGACCGTCCTCGGCACCACCTCGTCGGCCGCGTCGAAACGGACCGTCACCTTGCCGTCGGCGCCCCGGTGGAACATCTGCCCGCCGGTGGAGAGGGAGAGGTTGAGCGTCGCCGACACCGGTTCCTTGAGCGGCCAGGCGACCCCGTACTTCCCCCCGCCGCTCAACTCCTTCGCGATCGAGCGGAACTCCTCCCACGTCCACGGGTCCTCCGGCGTCGGGACGCGGACCCCCGACTCCCCGAGCCACTCGGCGTTGGCGATCAGGACGCGCGGCTCCTGGAGGAACGGCACTCCGTAGACCCGGCCCCCGAAGGTAGCCGTCTCCCAACTGCGCTCCGGGATGTCGGACTTCAGCCGCGCGGGCAGCAGCTCGCTCAGGTCGGCGAGGTAGCCGCCGTACGCGAAGTCCGCCAGGTCGTCCGAGGCGTCGTGGATGATGTCCGGCGCCTCACCGCCCTCGAAGGAGGTGAGCAACTGGTCGTGGACGCTGTCCCAACTCCCCTGCACGTACTCGACCCTGACGTCCGGGTGCGCCGCGTTCCACTCCCGTACCAGTTCCTTGTTGGCGTCGACGGACTCCTGCTGCCAGGCGAGCGACTGGAACCGGAGGGTGATCCTTCCGTCGGAGGCGCCGTCGTCCGACGAACAGGCGGTGAGCAGCAGCCCCATGACCAGCGCGAGGATCCAGCGCGTACGCATCAGCTCTTCACCGCCCCGGTGAGCATGCCGCCCGTGATCCGCTTCTGGATGATCGCGAAGATGACCAGCGAGGGGAGTGTCGCGAGGAACGCCGCGGCGGCGAGCGGGCCGAGGTCGGCGACTCCCTCGGCCCCGATGAAGTGGGTGAGGACGACGGGAAGCGTCTGCTTCTCCGGGGTCTTGAGGAGCACGAGCGCGAAGAAGAACTCGTTCCACGCGCTGATGAACGCGAACAGCGCCGTCGCCACGATGCCGGGCGCGAGCAGCGGCGCCGTGATGGACACCAGGGTGCGCACCCGGCCCGCCCCGTCCACCGCCGCGGCCTCCTCCAACTCCGTGGGCACGGCCCGTACATAGCCCACCAGCATCCACAGCGCGAACGGCAGCGCCCACACCACGTACACCATCACCAGTCCCGCCAGTGAGTTGATCAGTCGGAGGTTCTTGAGGACCAGGAACAGCGGGATGATCACGAGCACGAACGGGAACGCCTGGCTGACCACGACCCACCCGGTGGCGGCCTTCGCGAGCCGGGTGCGGTGGCGTGCCATGACGAACGCCATCGGCGTCGCGATCAGTACGGCGACGACCGCCGCGCAGGACGCCGCGATCAGCGAGTTGAACGCGGCCTGGAGCAGCGGCTGTTCGTCGAAGGCCTGCCGGAAGTTGGCGAGCGTGGGGTTCCTGGGGATCCAGGTGGGGTGCAGGCTCGCCAGTTCGCGCGGGGGTTTGAAGGCGGTGGAGATCAGCCAGAGGAAGGGGAAGGCGAGGAAGACGAGATAGCCGAGCAGCGCGAGGTACTGGCCCGCGCGGGCGCCCTTGCTTGTCCTCATGCGTCCGCACCTCCCCTCAGACGGCCGACGAGGAAGACGGCGAGGAGGACCGAGATCAGTGCGACCATCACGCAGCCCATCGCCGCCGCGTAGCCGAACTGGCCGTAGCGGAAAGCCTCTTCGTAGGCGAAGAGCATGGGCAGCCTCGTGCGGCCGCCCGGGCCGCCGTTGGTCAGCACGTAGACCAGCGCGAACGAGTTGAAGTTCCAGATGAGGTTGAGCGCCGTGACGGCGAGCGCGACGGGCCTCAGCGCGGGCCAGGTGACCGTGCGGAAACGGCGCCAGGCGCCCGCGCCGTCCATCGCGGCCGCCTCGTGCAGTTCGCGCGGGGTGTTCTGCAGGCCGGCGAGCAGGGCCACCGTCGTCTGGGGCATGCCGGCCCAGACACCGACGACGATGACGGCGGGCAGGGCGGTCGCCAGGCCGCTCAGCCAGTCACGGCCGTCCCCGAGACCGAGGTCGCGCAGCGTCTCGTTGAGGATGCCCGCGTCCGGGTTGTAGACGAGCCGCCACATCACGCCGACGACGACCTCGGGCATCGCCCACGGCACGATCGCGAGGGCGCGTGCGAGCCAGCGCAGGCGGAGCTCCTGGTTGAGCAGGAGAGCGAGTCCCAGCGCGAGGAGGAACTGCGGCACGGTCACCCCCACCGCCCACAGCAGCCCGATCCGGAACGAGTCCCAGAACAGCGTGTCGTGCAGCAGGTCCTGGAAGTTGAGCACCCCGATCCACTGCGTGGACCTCGTCCGCCCGGACTGCGAGTCGGTGAACGCCAGCGCGATCCCGTACAGCAGCGGTCCGACGCTGAGCACCAGGATCGGGATCAGCGCGGGCAGCACCAGGAACCAGGCGCCATGGTCGGCGGGACGGCGCTCTCCGCCCGTGCCGGACGCACGCTTCGCCGGCCGCCTCGTCGCGGTCGCCAGTGTCACTGATTCGGCTCCTTTTGGGCGGCTCGTAGGGGTCTGGCCGCCCAGGCGGCCCCCGTCATCGTGCTGAGGGGCCGACTCCGCGTCAAGGCAGCGCGCAGCCCCTTCCTGAGCGCCCTACCTGTGCGGATGCCACACTGACCGACGTGAATGGCGTGATCGTGACGTCGGGTGCCGGGAACCGGCGGGAACCGTGGGAGGCGCGGGATGGACGAGGCACAGGCGCGGAACGTGCTGGCCGCCGCGGAGGTGCTGCCAGGGCCGGTGCGGGAGGCGGCTCTCCTCGCCCTGGGCGAGAACGCGGTGTTCGCCGCCGGCGACCTGGTGGTCAAGGTCGGGCGCGACGCCGAACTCCTGGACCGCGCACGGCGGGAGGTGGAGATCGCGGCCTGGCTCGCCGACGCGGGCGTCCCGGCGGTGCGGGCTGCCGAGCCGGAGGCGCGGCTGGTCGACGGTCACCCGGTGACGGTGTGGCACCGGCTTCCCGATCCCGTACGCCCCGCGGAGCCCCGCGATTTGGCCGAACTGCTACGGGTGGTGCACGCGCTGCCTTCCCCCTCCTTCGCGTTGCCGCCCCGCGAGCTGCTGGGCGGTGTGGAGCGCTGGCTGCGGCTGGCGGGCGACGCGATCGACCCCGCGGACGCGGCGTATCTGCGGTCCCGGCGCGACGGCTTCGCGACGGCCGCCGCGGCGCTCACCCCACACCTGGCGCCGGGGCCGATCCACGGAGACGCGCTGCCCCGCAACGTCCATGTCGGCCCCGACGGCCCGGTCCTGGTCGACCTGGAGACCTTCTCCGCCGATCTGCGCGAGCACGATCTGGTGGTCATGGCCCTGTCCCGCGACCGCTACGGCCTGCCCGCCGAGGCGTACGGCTCCTTCACCGAGGCGTACGGCTGGGACGTCCGTGAGTGGGAGGGCTGTTCCGTGCTCCGGGGAGCACGGGAGACCGCCAGTTGTGCCTGGGTCGCGCAGCACGCGCCGGTGAACCCCAAGGCCCTGGCCGAGTTCGAGCGCAGGGTGGCGTCCTTGCGGGACGGCGACGAAGGCGTGCGCTGGCACCCCTTCTAGAAGCTGTCCTCCCTGGAACCGACGCCCTCTCAGGCGGGCTCAGACCCGCTCGTCCGCCAGGTCCCGCAGCGGCCAGGTGCCGTCCACCACCGCGTCCGCCTCGCCCTTGCGACGCAGGAAGCTCTGGAAGTCGGCCGCCCACTCGGCATACCACTCGATCTGGCGGCGGTGCAGCTCCGCCGGGCCGATGGCGGCGACCTTCGGGTGGCGGTCGGCTATCGCACAGGCCAGCCGGGCCGCGGCGAGCGCGTCGGACGAGGCGTCGTGGGCGGTGTGCAGCGACACCCCGTACTCCGTGCAGACCGCTTCGAGGTTGCGCTTGCCGCGGCGGTAACGGTCAACCGAGCGGTCGATCGTGTACGGGTCGATGACGGGTGCCGGATCCACGCCGCCCAGCCGGTCGCGCAGCGACGGCAGACCGTATCTCCGCAGCTCCGCGGAGAGCAGGGTCAGGTCGAAGGCCGCGTTGTAGGCGACGACGGGCACGCCCGCCTTCCAGTAGGTGACGAGGACGCCCGCGATCGCGTCGGCCACCTGGTCGGCCGGCCGGCCTTCGGAGGCCGCCCGTTCGTTCGAGATGCCGTGCACCGCCACCGCGTCCGCCGGAATCTCGACGCCCGGATCGGCCAGCCACTCCCGGCGCCCCATGGACTCCGAGTCCTTGACCTCGATCACGGCCGCCGTGACGATGCGCGCCTCGCGCGGATCCGTCCCGGTCGTCTCCAGGTCGAAGCCGATCAGCAGCTCCCGGTGCCAGCCCATGGGCGGCCCCCCTTCTGTGTGGTGCTTTCCCCCAGTGGTCTCCACGATCCCATGCACCACTGACAATCCGAGGGCCGCGTTCCGCTTCGGTCGGCTCCCGGCGTGCCGGAGCGTCAGGACACCGGCCGGGAATCCGCCCAGGCCACCTCGAACTCCTCGCGGTATGTAGCGAAAAGCCCCTCTTCGTTAATCTCGTCCGCTTTGACCACCCGGCTTCCGCCGCGCAGCACCAGCACCGGCGCCTCCATGCCCCGCGTACGGCGCAGATAGGACTGCACGACCGCGACGCCGTCCGAGCCGTCGCCGTCCACGAGGTAGGCGGTGAAGCGGGGCGTCTCGTCGTAGACCTGGATCTCGAAGGCTCCCGGGTCGCGCAGCCGGGATCGCACGCGGCGCATGTGCAGGATGTTCATCTCGACGGCACGGCTCAACTCACCCCGCTTGATGCCGAGTTCCCGCTCGCGCCGCTTCACCGAGCTGGACGCGGGGTTCAGGAACAACAGCCGCACCCGGCAGCCCGACTCGGCGAGCCGCACGAGCCGCCGGCCGGAGAAGTTCTGCACCAGCAGGTTCAGGCCGATGCCGATGGCGTCGAGCCGGCGGGCGCCGCCGAAGAGGTCCTCGGCGGGGAACTGGCGCAGCAGCCGCACCCGGTCCGAGTGCACCCCGACCACGTCCGCGTACCGGTCGCCGACCAGGTTCTCGACGGCGTCGACGGGCAGCCTGCGCGCGGAGGGCACGTCGCTGCCGGCGCCGAGTATCTCCAGGAGCTTCGACGCGGCCCGCTCGGCCTGCGCGAGGACCGCCTCGGACAGGGCCCGGTTGCGCGAGACCACGTTCCGGGTGACTTCCAGCTCGTCCAGGGCGAGTTCGACGTCCCGGCGCTCGTCGAAGTACGGCTCGAAGCACGGCCAGTGCTGCACCATCAGCTCGCGGAGCTGCGGCAGGGTCAGGAAACTGAGCACGTTGTCGTCGGCGGGGTCGAGCAAGTACCCCTTGCGGCGGCTGACTTCGCGTACGGCGACGGCGCGCTGCACCCACTCCTGCCCCGCGGGTCCGGCGGCGGCGACCACCCATTCGTCGCCGTGGACGGGTTCGTAGATGGGACGGAGAACAGCGGCCACGACCGCGCGCAGCCGCTGCTCGACCAGGTTCAGCCAGATGTAGGCACGCCCGGCCCGCTGGGCGCGCGTACGCACCTCGCTCCAGGCGTCGGCGCCCCAGTCCAGTTCCGGTCCAATCGATCCCATTTCCATCGGCCGTGCCAGGGACACCGCACCGGGTGGGACATCTGTGGAGTTCCCCTCGTGACCCTCGTCACCAGGAGGCAACTCCAGCCCTCCCGAGCCCACCCGCGCACCGCCTTCCGCTCCCCCGAGCTCTCGCGTGGAGCAAGCCCCCACTCAACGATCAAGGAAGGGTACTCCGGGAGCGGTCAGCGGTGCAGCCCGATGGACAGGTCGTTTCTCAACTACCGTTTTCCACTTGCCCGTTCTGATTGGCGAGCGCCGGCGGAGTGAGGGGATTCATAGCCGTGACATCGCGCGGGGCGATGGAGAAGCCCTGCCAGTGGACCGGCATGGGCTGCTGGTCCTCGTCACGCGCGACGTGGTGGAAGCCCACGTTGACCCAGGCGACGGGGTGGGTGAGGGTCTGTCCGTTGACCCACTTGTCGACGGACTTGCCCGCGCCGGTACCGCAGTTGGCCGGGTTGTTGCTGGCGAACTGCTCGCACTTCTTGTATTCGGTGAAGTAGAGGTCGTGCTTGGTGAAGCTGCGCCCCGGGTACTTGGTGGTGGCGCCGGGGACGATCTCGTACGAGCGCGCGTGCAGGTCCTTGTTCTTCCCGATGTCGCTGACGACGCGCCACCAGCGCATGTTCTTGGCGTCGCCCGCGAGTTCCTTGGTGATCTTGGTGCGGGTGGTCTTGTTGGTCGGCCCCTCGTTGCCGTTCGCGGGCGGGGTGACCACGGAGTCGTACTGCTCGACCTTGTTCTTGGACGAGCCGTCCAGGCCGAACTGGAGCCGCCAGAACACGTTGTGGCTGTGGCTGGTGGCGTACGACTTGGCACCCTTGCCGATCGGCCAGCCGCGGCCGTCACCCGCGTCGTAGTCACCGGGCGAGAGGCTGCCGGTGGCGCCGACGTTCATGTTGACGGTGCCGTCGTCCTGGAAACGCCACTCGGTGATGTACTCGTACCAGCCCACCTGGTTGACGGTGTAGACCAGCAGGTCCTTGCCCTGGGTCTGATAGACCTTGTTCGCCGTGTCGCCCTGCATGCGGTAGGCGTGGCCACGCGTACGGGTCGTGGTGCACAGGCCGTTGGCGGTGGGGTGTGCCGGGTCCCAGGCGTTGGGGATCTTGACTTTCTTGATCGTGCCGCCGGGGCACTCGCCGGGGGCCAGGTTCATCAGCCCCTGGCCGAAGCCGGCGCCGGTGAGGTCGTCGTACTCGGCCTTGCCGTCGTCGTAGGGCACGTGGATCTGGGCGAGCTTCGCGCTGGTGAGGACCTTGATCGGGCGGGCCTCCCCCTTGGGCTGGTACGAGATGTTCTCCAGGACGAGCCCGGCCTCACTCTCGTAGTGCCAGCACATCCGCCAGGTGGTGCCGGTGGAGAGTCTCTGCTCGATCCGGTAGGACAAACCGCAGGTGGCGGCGGCCGCGGGGGCCGCCTGGGGCTCGGCGACCGCCGGTCCCGCGATGGTGGCCGCTCCGACGGTCAGCGCGGCGACCGAGAGGGCCACCGCCGTCCGGCTGCGGGCACGGCTGGTTCCCAGCGGCCGGAGGCCGTTGAGCGAGGTCTTGATGGGCATGACGAAGAGACTCCCTGCGAACGCGGAAAAGGAGGTGAGTGGGATACGGGAACCGACAGCGGCCGGAGCCCCGGTCAACCGACCTTGCCGACCTTGCGGGCGCTCAGGTCGATGATCACGTCACGGCTGTCGATCCAGGGCCCGTTCGTGACCTTGGGGAAGAGCCTTACGCAGCGATGCGTGCCGCAGTCCGCGAGCACGGCGGGCACACCCGGGATCGCGCGATAGACCATGCTGTTGAGGATCAGCTGGCCGGGTGAGGTGAGTGCCTTGCCCGTGGCGTCCTTGTAGTCGGCACGCAGGCCCGCGCCGAGCGGGTCGCCGATCAGCAACTGCGCGGCTTCGGTCATCTCGTCGCGGCTGATGGGCGGCTGGACACCGTGCTGGGTGTCGGTCCGCTCGACCTTCCCGGTGTCGAGGTTGACCGTCCGGGTGACGAGCGTGTCGTCCTTGTAGTCGTAGAACCGGACCTCGGCGCGGCGCGGCGCGTTCGGGTCGTCCAGTTCGTCCTCGGCGGGTTCGGCGAGGTCGACGCCGATCCGCTGCGGGCCGGTCTCCCCCTCGACGTCCTCGGAGGACAGGCGCAGTTGCCGGTTCAGCGCGATCCGTTCGACCCGCTCGGTCTCGTCGTCGGTCAACGGGTCGCGGCCCGTGCCCTTCTCGCCCTCGTCGGGCGCCTCCTCGACGACGCCCGGCTGCACGTCCGCCGAGCCCTGCTGACCCGCCACCTGCGATGTCTGGCCGCCGGCGCTTCCCTTGGCTCCGCCCGAGTCGTCGGCCCCCGCCGTGCCCGGCAGAGTGATACCGACCATGACGGCCGTACCGGCCACCGCTATGGCCGCACCCGCCACTACCTTGCCGAGATGGCGGTGCACTATGTTGCGCACATTTCCCCCTACTCCCCCTTGGTCAGTCCGGGAGTGTTTCGAGCCCTGCTGGTTCGGCACACGAGGTATGCCTGGTCATTGGGTAAGAGGGACGTAAGTCATAGGAGGTTCCCTCACTTTCGGGGAGACTCCGCACGGAGCAGCCCCCAGGGGCACGGCACTACTGGAAGAGTCACATCCATGCAGGTCTGGCCTGGAGAGGCATATCCACTCGGTGCCACGTACGACGGTGCCGGTACCAATTTCGCGGTCTTCTCGGAGGCCGCCGACCGTATAGAGCTGTGTCTGCTGCACGACGACGGCTCGGAGACTGCGGTGGAGCTGCGCGAGAGCGACGCGTTCGTCCGGCATGCCTACCTGCCCGGGATCATGCCCGGGCAGCGCTACGGCTTCCGTGCGCACGGGCAGTACGCGCCCGAGCGCGGGCAGCGCGTCAACTCCGCGAAGCTACTGCTCGATCCGTACGCGCGCGCCATCAGCGGCGCGGTCGAGTGGGGCGAGGAGGTGTACGGCTACCACTTCGGGGAGCCCGACAAGCGCAACGACCTCGACTCGGCGCCGCACACGATGACGTCGGTGGTGGTCAACCCGTACTTCGACTGGGGCGACGACCGGCCGCCGCGCACCGAATACCACCACACCGTGCTCTACGAGGCCCATGTGAAGGGCCTCACCATGCAGCATCCGGAGCTGCCGGAGGAGCTGCGCGGCACGTACGCGGCACTCGCCCACCCCGCGATCATCGAACACCTGACCAAACTGGGCGTCACCGCGCTCGAACTGATGCCCGTGCACCAGTTCGTGAACGACCACCGCCTGGTGGACATGGGCCTCAACAACTACTGGGGCTACAACACGATCGGCTTCTTCGCCCCGCACAACGCGTACGCCTCCTGGGGCGACCGCGGCCAGCAGGTCCTGGAGTTCAAGTCGGCGGTCCGGGCGCTGCACGAGGCCGGCATCGAGGTCATCCTGGACGTCGTCTACAACCACACGGCCGAGGGCAACCACCTGGGGCCGACGCTGTCCTTCCGGGGCCTCGACAACACCTCGTACTACCGCCTGACGGAGGACCCCCGTTACTACATGGACACCACGGGGACCGGCAACTCCCTGCTGATGCGCTCCCCGCACGTGCTCCAGCTCATCATGGACTCGCTGCGCTACTGGGTCACCGAGATGCACGTCGACGGGTTCCGCTTCGACCTCGCGGCCACGCTGGCGCGGCAGTTCCACGAGGTGGACCGGCTGTCGTCGTTCTTCGACCTGGTGCAGCAGGACCCGGTGGTCTCCCAGGTGAAGCTGATCGCCGAGCCCTGGGACGTCGGCGAGGGGGGCTACCAAGTGGGCAACTTCCCGCCCCTGTGGACCGAGTGGAACGGCAAGTACCGCGACACCGTACGGGACATGTGGCGGGGCGAGCCGCGCACGCTGGCGGAGTTCGCGTCCCGGCTCACGGGTTCGTCCGACCTCTACCAGGACGACGGCCGCCGCCCCCTGGCCTCGATCAACTTCGTGACGTGCCACGACGGGTTCACGCTGAACGACCTCGTCTCGTACAACAACAAGCACAACCACGCCAACGGAGAGGACAACCGCGACGGCGAGAGCCACAACCGCTCCTGGAACTGCGGGGTCGAGGGCGAGACCGACGATGACGGCGTCCTGGCCCTGAGGGGACGCCAGAAGCGCAACTTCATCGCCACGCTGATGCTCTCCCAGGGTGTGCCGATGCTCAGCCACGGCGACGAGTTCGCGCGCACCCAGAGCGGCAACAACAACGGCTACTGCCAGGACAGCGAGGTGTCCTGGGTGCCGTGGCCGGAGGAGGACGGCGAACTGCTGGACTTCACCCGCGCGATGGTGTGGCTGCGGCGCGACCACCCGGTCTTCCGGCGCCGCAGGTTCTTCCACGGACGCCCCGTCCAGGGCACGCACGACGAACTGTCCGACATCGCGTGGTTCACCCCGGAGGGCGGGGAGATGACCGAGCGCGACTGGGGCTCCGCGACGGCGCGCGCCCTGTCCGTCTTCCTCAACGGCAACGCGATCTCCGAACCCGGCCCGCGCGGGGAACGCATCGCCGACGACTCCTTCCTGCTGATGTTCAACGCCTCGCCGCAGTCCCTGGAGTTCGTGGTCCCGGTCGACCACGGGCGCCAGTGGCAGGTGGTCGTCGACACGGCACTCCCGGAGGGAGTGCCGCCGGGAACGGGCGCGAAGGTCGAGGCCGGGGACCGGCTGCCCCTGGTCGACCGGAGCATGACGGTGTTGCAGCGGCCTGCCTGACCGGCCCGGTCGCGGCTCTTTCGGGGCACGCGCGCGTGGCGGGTCTTCGCGGTCGTACGTCGTCGGTCGCGCCCCCGGTGAGGGGGCGCGGCCGGCGCGGCGGCCGAACCACGTTCGACCACGGGCACGCTCGCGCGTGCCCGTTTGCGTGCTCCGATGACACGAAAGGCGGCGGGGCGGGTACGTAGGTTTCCATGACACCTGAGCGTCCAGAACCGGTACTCCCCGAGCCCGAGCCCACCGTCGTGCCGACCGCCACCTACCGGTTGCAGCTCCAGCCGGAGTTCCCCTTCGGGGCCGCCGAGGCCGCCGTGCCGTATCTGGCCTCGCTCGGCGTCTCCCATCTGCACCTGTCCCCCGTCCTGGAGGCCGTCCCGGGCTCGACGCACGGCTACGACGTCGTGGACCACGCGCGCGTGCGGGAGGAACTCGGCGGGGAGGACGGACTTCGCGCCCTGGCGCGCACCGCGCGGGAACAAGGTCTCGGTCTGGTCATGGACATCGTGCCGAACCACATGGCGATGTCCCCGCGACACAACCGCCCCCTGTGGGAGGTGCTGCGCGAAGGGCCCGAGTCGCCCTACGCGCGCTGGTTCGACATCGACTGGGATGCCCAGGGCGGACAGTTGCTGCTGCCGGTGCTGGGGGGCCGGCTGGGCACGCAGACCGGTGACCTGAAGGTGGACGGCGACGTGCTGCGCTACCACGACCACGTGTTCCCGCTGCGTGCGGGCACCGAGGGCCTGCCACTGCCGCGGCTGCTCGACGCCCAGTGGTATCGCCCGGTGTGGTGGCGGCTGGCCCGTACCGAGCTCAACTACCGCCGGTTCTTCAGCATCTCGGAGCTCATCGGGGTGCGCGTCGAGGACCCGGAGGTGTTCGCGGCGACCCACGCGAAGATCCTGGAGCTGCTCGACGACGGCGTGGTGGAGGGGCTGCGCATCGACCACCCGGACGGGCTCGCGGACCCGGACGCGTATCTGCGCCGGCTGCACGAGGCGACCGGCGGACGCTGGACGGTGGTCGAGAAGATCCTCGCCGACGGCGAACCGCTGCCCGCCGCGTGGCCCGTGGCGGGCACCACCGGCTACGACGCCCTGCGGCACGTCGACGGCATCTTCACGGACCCCGCGGGCGCGGGCGAACTCCTCGGCCAGTACCGGCGTTTCGCGGCCCCGCAGAGCGACCGGGGCGGCCAGTGGGAGGCGACGGTGCGCCGGGCGGCGTACAAGGTCGTCACGCACGAACTGGCCACCGAGGTCGAACGCCTCACGCGCGAGGCGAGCCGGCTGTGCGACGCCTCCCCGGACCCCGGGCTGCGCGACCACGCCCCCTGGGCACTCGGCGCCGCGCTGCGGGAACTCCTCGTACGCCTCGAGGTGTACCGGCCCTACCCCTCCTCGGACGCCGCCCTGGTGGTCACCGAGGAGGCCGCCGCCGAGGCCCGGGCGGTCTTCACGGTGCCCGAGGAGGCGCACGCCGTGGACGTCGTACGGGATCTGGTGCTGGGGCGGGCCGGTGACGGGCCGGGGCACGCGGAGTTCCGGGCCCGGTTCGCGCAGACCTCGTCCGCGATGCGGGCCAAGTCCATGGAGGACACCGCGTTCTACCGCTATGTGCCCCAGCTCTCGGCGAACGAGGTGGGCGGGAACCCGGGGAGCCCGGCCGTGTCCCGGGAGGACTTCCACGCCTACTGCGCGCGCGTGCAGCGCGACTGGCCTGCCACCGGAACCGCCCTGTCGACGCACGACACGAAACGCAGCGCCGACGTACGGGCCGCCCTCTCCGTGCTCACCGAGTGCCCCGGACGGTGGGCCGACGTGCTGACCGAGGTGACCCGCGACGGCGCGGGCGTGCCGGACCCGCAGGTGGCGTGGGCGGCGTGGCAGACGGTGTTCGGGCTCGGCCCGTCCGACCCGGAGCGGGTCCAGGGGGCCCTGTTGAAGCACATCCGCGAAGCCGGACTGCACACCGCGTGGACCGAGCAGGACCCTGCCTACGAGGAAGCGGTGGCGGCGTTCGTCGCGGAGGGGCCGTGCGGGGCTCCTGGACGGCACGTGGCCGACTTCCGGGCCGCTCTGGCTCCGCATGTGCGGGCGAACGTCCTGGGGGCCGCTCTGGTCCATCTGACGATGCCGGGGGTTCCCGACGTCTACCAGGGCACCGAGGGCGAGTACCTGGCGCTGGTGGACCCGGACAACCGGCGGCCGTTCGCACCGCAGGAGCGGGCTTCGGCCAAGGCGGCGCTGACCGCGGGGGCGCTGCGGCTGCGCGGGCGGCGCCCCGCCGTCTTCGGCGACTCGGCGACGTACGCGCCGCTGGTGGCGGAGGGCCCCGGCGCCGCGCACTGTGTGGCGTTCGTACGCTCCGGGGAAGTGGTCACGGCTGTCACGCGGCTGTCGCTGCGGCTCGCGGAGGCGGGCGGCTGGCGCGACACGGTTCTCGTCCTCCCCGAGGGACGGTGGGCCGATGTGCTCACCCCGGGGCGGGAGTTCAGCGGGCACGCGCGCGTGGCGGAGCTTTTCGAGCAGGTGCCCGTGGTGCTGCTCGAACGGGTCAGCGCAGACGCACCCGGAGGCTCCGCGGTGATCGGCTGACCAGTCCCTCCGGGACGGGCCGGAAGCCCGGAACCCACCGGAGGTCCGGCAGAACCGTCAGCAGGGCGCGCAGGCCGTGTTCCGCGGTCAGCCGGCCGAGCAGGACTCCGGGACAGAAGTGCCGTCCGGAACCGTGGGCGAGCTGCCCGGAATCGGTGCGGAAGGCGTCGTAGCGGTCCGGGTCGGCGAACCGTGCGGGGTCGCGGCCCGCGGAGCCCAGCAGACACGCCACGGCGGCGCCCACGGGTATCGCGCCGACCGGCTCGACGGCCCGCCGCAGCACGATGTGCATCGGCGGATCGCGGCGCAGCGACTCCGCCCAGGCACCGGCCGTGAGGGCGGGCCGGGCGCGGACGATCCGCAACTGGCCGGGGTGGTCGAGGAGGTTGGCGAGGAACGACGCCAGTCCCCGCGCGGTCGCCTCGCCGCCCGCGCCGAGGAGGGACCCCGCCAGCCCGGCGACGGCGTCGTCCGACAGCGGACGTCCGTCGGCCTGTGCCGTGCACAGGGCGGACAACAGGTCGGCGCCCGGGTGAGCGCGGCGACGGACGATGTACGGGCGCAGGAAGGCGTCGAGTTCGGGGTGGTGCCCGCCGAGATGGTCCAGGCCGGTCCGGCACCACGCGTGCACGCGCGCGGTGTCCTCGTACGGCAGCCCCAGCGCGGCGACGACCGCCGCGGTCGGCAGCCACTGGCAGAACTCGGCGACGAGGTCGGCCTCCTGGCGGGCGGCGAGACGACGGGCCAGGACGTACGCCGTGCGGGCGACACCGGCCGTCAGGGCGGCCAGCGCGGCCCCGCGGAACGCCGGGGAGACGACCGCCCGGTGCGCGCTGTGCGTACCGCCCTCCAGGTGGGCCAGGGTGCGTCCCGGCGGCAGGGCGACCAGCCGGGGATCCGCGAGCGCGGCCCGCACATCGACGTACCTGCTCACCAGCCACGCACCGAACCGCCCGTCGTACACCAGGGGGTGCCGCTCGCGGAGCACACGGTAGAGCGGGTACGGGTCCCGCTGGGTGCCGGGGGCGAGGAGGCTGGGGGGTGGTGGCCTCGGTCCTGTCGGCGGGGGCGGGGCGGGGAGCGCGGTGGTGGCCGGTGACCCGGCGGACTCCGGTGGCACGAAGGTCACCGTCGGCGCGGCGGACTCCGGTGGCGCGGTCGCCGGTAGCCCCGACGTCTCAGGTGGCCCGGCAGTCTCCGGTGACCCGGCAGTCTCCGGCACCTCTGCCATCGTCGTCGGCAGCCCCGTCCTCGTCGGCAGCCCCGTCCTCGTCGCCGGGCTGGTCCACGGCGGTGGGCTGTTCCACGGCGGCAAGTTCGTCAGTGTGCACGCGCTCTCCGCCCAGTGGCCCGGTGACTCGGCGGAGATCGCGGGCCACGGGTTCCAGGGCGCGGGCCCGGCACCGGACCCGGCCGCGGGGAGAGGTCCGGACACGGACGGCGGTCCGGACACAGGTGCCGATCCTGTCGTCGGCGCCGGCTCCGTCGCAGGGGCCGGCCCGGGTTCAGGCCCCGCCCCGCCCGCACGTGCCGGCCCGCCCGGGAGGGTCGTCGACGTGCCTTCGCCAGGCAGAACGTGAGCACCGGGAATACCGGGCGGACCGTGAGGACACAGCACCGTCGGCCTCCCGCCTCGGTTCCGCGCGCCGGATCCGCGCGCGACTGGTCTCAAGCCGACCACCGCGGCGCCCGTACCGCAGGCCGCGCTCACCCGTACGAGTGAAGTCGGTCCCCGGCGTGACGACACCACCCATAGCCGGGCGCAACCTGCACAGGCGCCGTGTTCGCCATCTGTCGGTGCACGCCCCCTGCCAGCGGTAAATGCCCATTGGCGCCCCCTGGAGCCGCCCCTTCATCTCCTTGACAGTTCACTCGGTAAGTGGAGTACTGCGAAAGGCGACGCAGGGCGGACAAGTCGGGGGTGAGTCTCCTGCCGGAGTTGCGCTACCCCACTGTGACCGAAACGGTCTCGTCCGCCCGGGCGTTGGCAGCTCACCGGCCCGGCCTGTGCCGGCTCAGCCAGGTAGGTGTCTCGCGCGCGGGCAGACCGCTGCGGCTGCTGTCCATCGGCCACGCACGGCGCGCGGTCCTCGTCGTGGCGGGCGCCCACGCGAACGAGCCGATCGGCGGCTCGACCGTCCTCGCGGTGGCCGAACGGGTGCTGCACGAGCGGGAGTTGCGCGCCGACACCTCCTGGCACTTCCTGCTCTGCGCGGACCCGGACGGGGCGAGCCTCCATGTGACACCGGCGCCGCGCACCCTGCTCGACTACCACCTCGGTTTCTTCCGCCCGGCGGGGCCCGAACAGCCGGAGTGGTCCCCGTCCGTGCTGCCGCCCGACCGGCTTCCGCCGGAGACCCGCGTCCTCACCCGGGTGATCGACGAGGTGCGGCCCTACCTCCAGGTCAGCCTGCACGGAACCGATCTGGGCGGTAGCTGGGTGCAGTTGACCAAGGACGTCCCCGGTCTCGCCGAACCGTTCGCCAAGTCCGCCGCGGAACTGCACATCCCGGTGGAGACGGCCGCCTCGGACGCCGCGGGCTGGCCCGCCTCCGGGCCCGGGGTGCATGTGATGCCGGCTCCCGGCCTGGACGCGGCGTACCCGAGCCTGCCGGACGACGCGCGGCACAGCACCTGGTACCACGCCCACCGCTACGGCGGTCTCACCGCGATCGTCGAGGTGCCGATGTGGGCCGGCGACCTGGTGGACGACCCGACGCCGCACCCGGCCCCCGGGGCGGCGATGCGACGGCTGGCGCGCAGGCTGCTGCGGGACACGCTCCAGGTGGAGGCGGTGCTCACCGGGACGCTGCCCCGGCTCCAGGGCACCGAAGGGCCGCTCCTGCGCGCCGCCAGGTGGGCGCTGGAACTGGTGCCCGGCCTGGCCGAAGACTGGGTCCGGATACCGCCGCCGAACACGACGATGGCGTACGTCGGCAGTGTCGACGCGTTCGGCCGCCGGCTGCCGCTGCGGGCCGCCGCGATGCTGCTGCGGGTCCTCGGGGAGGCCGACGACCGCGACGCACCGCGCCTGGAACGGCTCGTCGCCGCCTGGAGCGACGCCTTCGCCGATAGTTTCCGGGCCCGCTGGGTTCCTCTGGACCATCAGGTCGAGCACCAGACCCGTACGGTGATCGCGGCGGCCCGCCACGCGCGGGACGCCCACGGCACGTCGGCCTGAGTCAGCCCCTGAGGGCGAACACCGATCCCGTCTCGACGCCCATCATGCAGGTGTTCGAGAAGGTGTGGGTGTACTCGGCCGGCCGGCCGTTCCACTCGCCGCGCGCGGAGGCGGTGACCGGTGCGTAGATCATCGGGCAGAGGACTTCGGCCCTGACCGGGATCCGCCCGATGTCACCTTCGGCGGCGCGGAGTTCCTCGCAGGCCTGTGCCGCGTGCGTGTGTCCCTGGGGCGGGTCGCAGAGCAGCAGGGTGCCGCGTGTGTCGCTGGAGCGGGCGTCGCCGGTGGTGACCGTGACGTACAGCCAGTTGCCCGGTACGGCGTGCCGCGGCATCACCTGGGCCTGGGCCGGGGCCGCGCCCACGGTGAGGAGGGCGACCGCCGCGAGCAGACCGCTCCGTACCGCTTGAGAGGTTTTCGTCATTCCCGGTGCATCGGCACCGCGGCCTGCGAACCCCACCCCGTCTCACCCGAACGAGAGCCCACGCGCGCGTGCCGCCCGGCGAGTTCGAACACGGCGAGCACCACGCGTGCCTGGTACTCGACCTGACGTGCGACGGGGATCCAGCGCGCCCCGCAGCCGTCGCGGTAGTCGGCGCACCACTCGTCGATCAGCCGGTCGAGCTCAGGCAGGACTCCCCGCGGGTCGGCTCCGGAGCCGGTGACGAGCTGGTGGAGCAGTCCGGCGGTGCGCAGCGCGACCCGGCGTCCGGCGAGGCGCAGGGCGGTGAGGCGGGCGGTGTCGAGCGACGGCAGGGGGCGCGCTCCGCCGTCGTACAGGTCGGGGTCCCACGAGTCGGCGAGACCGGGGCCGACCAGTAAATAGTCGTCCACGGGGGCGAGGAGGCGGGCCACGTCCGGGGAGCCGTCGAGAACGGGCCGCACGCGCGCGAGGATCCCCTCCAGGAGGCGGGTGTCGCGGCGCAGGGTGTGGCTGACGGCGCGCAGCACCGCGTCGGCGTCGGCGGGCGGCGTGGCGTCCTCCACGGCGGCCACGCCCCACATGGGCGCCTCGACGACCGCGGTCACGGTGCCGTACGGGTGGGGGTGGAACCAGGTGGACTCGACCGCCGCCTCCGTTATGGCGGCCGCGAGGTCTCCCCGGCGCGGCGGCGGGATGCGGTAGACGGCCGGGCCGAGCGTCGGCCAGTACAGGGTGTCGTACGGGCCGAGTTCGCGCGGGATGCCCAGGCGGGTCGCGGAGTGCGCGACGCGCTGGGCGATTCCGGGCAGTTCGTGGGTGAGTTCCACGAAGGCGCCGCCCACGTCGACGCCGTGCAGGGAGCACTGGAGGAAGGGCCGCAGTTCGTCCTGGAGGTCGAGGAGGGCGCGGGTCTCGGGCAGGGTGGCGCCGTCCGCGCCCTCGGGCAGCCATTCGGGCTGCTCCAGGAAGCCGGGCCGGAAGAAGTGCCTGAAGTAGTTGCCGAGGGTGTACGGGCCCGACAGCCAGGCCTCGTTGCGGCGCGAGCCGTCGGGGTCCAGGCAGAGCAGCAGGTTCCAGGTGGCGTCCGCGCCCTCGCACAACCGGGGGTCGGCGAGCGCCCGTTCGGCCAGCCGCAGGGCGGTGGCGCCGCCCACCGGTTCGTTGGCGTGCGGTCCGGCGACGACGAGGGCCTGCCGGCTGCCGTGCCCGACGGACAGGAGCCACAGAGGCGTGCCCGCCCGCGAGGTGCCCACGCGGCGCAGCCGGGCGTCGCGGGGACGGCGGGCGACGAGCGCGGCCGCACGGGCTCCCAGCTCGTCCACGGTCGGGTAGCGAGGGAGCGGCGGCAGGGCACACCTCCACCTACGTGGTGCCGTCGGTTCACCTGATGTGCATGGTGTACGCACAGTCAGTCACGCCCGTGGAGGTACGTCAACACCGTGGAAGGTAAGGAGAGTCGAGGAAAACGGTGTGCGAAACCCAGGCCAGAGGTCGGACGGAGGCGAACCCGGAAGGCCCTCCGGGCGGTCAGTCCGACGACAGCCTGAACGTCATCCGTCCGAAGCCGATCTGGTCGCCGTCCCGCACGACGGCGGCGCCGATGACGCGCCGTCCGTTGACGGTCGTGCCGTTCGTCGAGCCCAGGTCGCGCAGCACCCAGAAGCCGCCCTGCCTGCTCAGTTCGGCGTGCACCCGGGACACCGTCTCGTGGTTGAGCCGCAGACCGCTGCCGGGGTCGCGGCCGATCCGCAGGGGGTACATGCCCGCCGGGTGGGGCAGCAGCAGCTTCGGGAGCCGCTCGGCCCGCCAGGCCCTGCGCAGCCGCGCGGAGAACCCCGACACCGCCTCGACGCTGCCGAACAGCGCCTTCGACCAGCGGTTCTGGGTGGGCAGGTCGGCGGTGAGCACGGCCAGCTCGTCGGACCTGCGGGCGGTGAGCGCCAGCTCCATGCGGCGGATGAACGTGTCGTGCGAGAGGCGCCCGAGGGCGACGCCGTCACGGAGCACCTTCAGCGCCCGGTCGCGCTCCGCGTCGGACAGTCGCGCGGGGTACGTGTGGAACTCGAAGGACGACGTCACGCTCGTGATTGTCGGGCAGCGCGGGCGAGGTGTCCAGAAACCACGGAAACGGTGACTGCGTCCGGACATACCGTTTCGGATGGCGAACACGCGGTGAAAGGGTGGATTGGAAAGCGAATTGATCTCGCGTCAAGCACCATGGACGAGCTACGTCACGGTGAGCAGACAACGGTTGAGCAGACCACGGTTGAGCGGACAAGGGGGAACCGTCTGTGCGGTTCGAGGTGTGGGCACCGCAGGCCGACCGGATGACACTCCATTGCGAGGGTGCCACCCGCGCGTTGGAGCGCGATCCCGAGCGGGTGGGCTGGTGGACGGGTGACGCGGAGGCCCGGGACGGGACGCGGTACGGCTTCGCGGTGGACGACGGGCCCGTACTGCCCGATCCCCGCTCGCGCCGCCAGCCGGACGGTCCCGACGGGCTGAGCGCGGTGGTCGACCCCGAGCGGTACGACTGGCGGGTCCCGTGGGCGGGACGACCGCTGCCGGGTGCGGTCCTGTACGAGCTGCACGTGGGGACGTACACCCGTGAAGGCACTCTGGACGCGGCCGCCGAGCGGCTCGGTCATCTCCGGGAACTGGGCATCACCCACGTCGAGTTGATGCCGCTCTGCCCGTTCCCTGGGCGGCACGGCTGGGGCTACGAGGGCGTGTCGCTGTGGGCCGTGCACGAGCCGTACGGCGGCCCGGAGGCGCTGAAGCGCTTTGTCGACCGGGCGCACGAGTTCGGCCTCGGTGTCGTCCTCGACGTGGTGCACAACCACCTCGGCCCGTCCGGCAACTATCTGCCCGCGTTCGGGCCGTACTTCACGGACACCCACCAGACGCCCTGGGGCTCGGCGGTGAATCTGGACGCGCCCGGCTCGGACGAGGTGCGCGCGTATCTCGTCGGCAGCGCGCTGGCCTGGCTGCGCGACTACCGTCTCGACGGGCTGCGGCTGGACGCGGTACACGCGCTGCGGGACACCCGTGCGCTGCACTTCCTGGAGGAGCTGTCGACGGCTGTGGACGTCCTCTCGGCCGATCTGGGCCGGCCGCTCTTCCTGGTCGCCGAATCGGATCTGAACGACCCCCGGTTCATCACCTCCCGCGAGGAGGGCGGCCTCGGACTGCACGCGCAGTGGAACGACGACTTCCACCACTCCCTGCACACCGCGCTGACGGGTGAGTCGCAGGGCTATTACGGGGACTTCGCGCGCGCCCCGCTCCCGGCGCTCGCGAAGACGCTGACGTCGGGCTTCTTCCACGACGGCACGTACTCGAGTTTCCGCGGGCGCGCCCACGGCCGCCCGTTCGACCGTACGCGCGTCTCGGCTCACCGGCTGTTCGGCTACACCCAGACCCACGACCAGATCGGCAACCGCGCCCAGGGCGACCGGCTGTCGGCCTCCCTCTCCCCCGGGCTGGTGGCGTGCGCCGCCGCGCTGATGCTCACGGGGCCCTTCACTCCGATGCTGTTCATGGGCGAGGAGTGGGCGGCGGGCACACCCTGGCAGTTCTTCACCGACCACACCGATCCCGGGCTCGCCGAGGCCGTACGGCGGGGCAGGCGCCGGGAGTTCGCGGCGCACGGCTGGGCCGAGGAGGACGTCCCGGACCCGCAGGACCCGGCCACCCGGGACCGCTCCTGTCTGGACTGGTCGGAGCCCGAGAAGGCACTCCACGCGCGCGTGCTGGCCTGGTACCGCGACCTGATCACCCTGCGCCGCGACCAGGCCGACCTCTCCGACCCCGATCTCGCCGCGGTGAAGGTCGCCTACGACGAGGAGGGCCGCTGGCTCGCCCTGCGGCGCGGTGACGTCCGGGTGGCCGTGAACCTCGCGAAGGAGACGGCGGCGATCCCGCTCGGCGTCCGCAACGCGCGCGTGCTGGCCGCCTGGGAACCGGTGGGCGCGCCGGGCGAGGACGGGGTGCTGAATGTGCCGGGCGAGTCGTGTGTGGTGCTGCGGCAGGGGTGAGCCCGAGGCGGCTCAGTCGTCGCCCGTCAGTTCTGTGACCCGTTCCAGCAGGATCGCCTCCCAGGCGCGGCGCAGCTGGATCCGCAGCAGGGCGACGGGGGTGTCGCCGCGGCCCTGGAGGCGGTCGGCGAGGCGGATCACGGTGTCGCAGCGTGACAGCCACAGGCCGCGCAGGCAGGGGCGGGCGCCGTACCCGGACAAGGTGGCGGCGCGTACGGCCGCGGGGGCGCCGACGGCGACGGCGAGCCCTGCGATGTCCTCGGTGGGGTCACCGACCACCGCGTCGGCCCAGTCCAGGACGCCGCGCACCCGGCCGTCGGCGCTGACGACCAGGTGTTCGCCCCTGAGGCCGTGGTGCACGAGGACGGCGGTACCGGGCTGGGCGCCGAGCTGGACGGCGGCGGCCGCGGTCAGCTGGGTGAGCCGGGCGGGGTCGAACTCGTCGGCGGCGCCGAGCCGCGCGGCGGCCGGCTCGGCGGACGTCCGCAGCGCCTCCAGGGAGCGCGGCGCGGCGCGCGGCACGCCGAGTGCCTCGGCCTGGCGTACGGGCACCTCGCGCAGCCCGGTGAGCAGCGCGGCGAGGTCGGCCTCGCCGAGAGCGGAGACGTCCTGCTCCTCGCCGGTGACGCCGGCCAGTCTGGTGTCGAGGGTGTAGCCCAGCCCGGCCGCCCAGTCGCCGTGCGCGACGCTCACCGGGACCGCGACCCCGACGTGCGGGCGGACCAGGTCACGCAGCCGCAGTTCGCGGCGTCGTCGCGCGGAGGCCTCCTGGTCCGGGGCGAGCCGCAGCACATGGCGGCCGCCGACCCACCAGGTGGAGTGTTCGCCGCCCTCGGCGACGGGCCGGACCTCGGGTCCCGGGCCGTCCGCACGGGCGTCGGCGAGCAGGGAACGGACCAGTCGGCGGACGGCGTCCGCGGTCGGTGTCGGTGCCTGGTTCATGGTCGCGCCGCTGTCGTTCGGGGATATGGGCGCCGGGCGGGACGGAACTCCCGGCCGGGGAGAGAGACTGCCGGTCAGTCGACGATCACCAGCTCACGGGAAGTGGTGTTGAGACGGCGTCCGCCGTCCTCGGTCACCGCCACGATGTCCTCGATGCGCACCCCGAAGCGGCCGGGCAGATAGATGCCCGGCTCCACGGAGAAGCACATTCCGGGTACGAGGGGCAGTTCCTCGCCCTCGATCATGTACGGCGGTTCGTGGGTGGTGACGCCGATGCCGTGCCCGGTGCGGTGGATGAAGTACTCGCCGTACCCGGCCCCGGTGATGACCGCGCGGGCCGCCCGGTCGACGTCCTGGCAGGCGGCGCCCGGCCGCACCGCCCGGAAGCCCGCCTCCTGCGCCTCGCGCACGATGTCGTGCACCTCGCGCTCCTCGGCGTCCGGTTCGCCGACGTGCACCGTGCGGGAGGTGTCGGAGCCGTAGCCGTGCTTGAGGCCGCCGAAGTCGAGGACGACCATGTCGCCGTGTTCGATGACGCGGTCGCCGGCCTCGTGGTGCGGGTTGGCTCCGTTCGGGCCCGAGGCGACGATGGTGAAGTCGACCTGGGAGTGTCCGAACTGCCGCAGCAGGGCGGCGACATCGGCGGCCACGTCCGTCTCCCCGCGGCCCGCGAAGGGAACTTTCCTGATCTCCTCGTACGTGGCGTCGGCGGCGGCGCCGGCCGCTGCCAGCCGGTCCAGTTCCGCCGCGCTCTTGACGGCCCGCAGCATCGGCAGGGCCTCGGTGAGGGCGATCTGGCGGGTGGCCGGCAGCCGCTTCTGGAGGCCGAGCAGATGCAGTGCCCAGGTGTTGTCGCTGACGCCGAGACTGCCGGAGTCGGGGAGAAGGGCGCCGGTGACCTCGTACGGGTCCTTGCCGTCGGTCCAGTCGCGGAGGGTCAGGGTGGGGGCCGCCGCCGCCGCGTCCGGGGCCTCCAGGGTGGGCACGACCAGGACGGGATCCTGACCGGGCCTGAGCACCAGCGCGGTGAACCGTTCGGTCTCCACGGGGCGGTATCCGGTCAGCCACACCAGATCGGGCCCCGGCGCGACCAGGACGCCGTCGAGCCCCGCCTCCGCGGCGGCCTCGGCCGCGTGCCGCATACGGGCCTCGTAGTCGCCGCTGGTGAAGGGCGCGGGCGTGCCGGTCATTCATGCCTCCGTCTGTCCCGGATTCCCCAGGGGGTTACGGGCAGCATCCTGCCCCTCCGGCGGGGCGGGCGCGAGCCGGTTGACGCCGTCGCGTCGGCTTTCTCATGGTTGGGTCACGTATATCCAATAGTGCGCGATCCCAGGCGCTGTCGCCTGGGGGGCCGTTCGGATCGGCCCGGATCAGGCCGCGGCGTCTGGTGCGGTGCATCGCAGGCCCGGGCTGATCCGAACGACACGCAGGTCCTTTTGAAGTGGCCTGGGCCCAGGCCGTGTTCGAGTTCGCGGCAGTCGTGCTCGACGCGCCGGCAAGAAGTGGGGCGGCGCGTCGGCGCCGGCCGAACCGACCCACCCGCACCGCACGGCAGGTGGGCCGAGTTGTCGCGTCAGGCACGCATCGGGTGCTCGCCCTCGGAGGGGGACGCCGGAACGGTCGGGGTCGCCTCGGTCTCTCCCTCCGTGACCGCCGGGGTGCCCTTGCCCCCCGGGTGGCGCAGGGCGACGAGGTATCCGATGCCGAGCGCGATAGCCATGCCGTAGAAGACCCACTGGTTGGCCTCGGCGAAGTCCATCCGCACGCTCGGCATCGCGTCGCGTGCGGCGCTCGCGGCCGGCCCGGTACCGGTGGGCAGGCGGGCGTCTCCGTTACCTGTGACCGCCTCGGCGATGTCCTTCGCCACGCCGTTCGCGGTGTCCGGCGACACCCCGCGGGAGGTGAGCGTCGACACGACGTTCTCGGTCGTCCGGTGGGTGAGGATCGTCCCGAGGACGGCCAGGCCGACACACGCCGCGTAGTTGCGCACGGTCTGTGTGATGCCGGTGACCTCGCCGTAGGAGGCACCGATCGCCCGGTTGACGGCGTCTGTGGAGGCGGGCGCCAGGATGAATCCGATGCCGGCGCCGGCGAGGGCCACGTAGGGCCACTGGTCGTGCATCGACAGATCGGTGAGCTTGTTGGCCCACAGGGCGAATCCGACGGCGCCCAGAGCCGTGCCGATTCTCATCGGTCCCCTGGCTCCCTGCTTGTCCAGCATGCGCCCGCCCCACTGGGAGGCGATCGCGAAGCCCGCGAAGAAGTACAACAGGTACAGCGCGGCTTGGTTGGGGGAAGCGCTGAGCGAGACCTGGGCGTAGACCGAGGCGAAGAAGAACACCGGGACGAAGGCCAGCATGGCGAAGAACAGCACCAGCGCGTCCACGGTGAACGCCTTGTCACGGAACACCGCCAGGTTGACCAGCGGGTGCCGCCTGCCCCGTTCGTAGCGCCAGAACAGGACGAGCACCGCCAGACCGCCCAGGATGCACGCCCAAGTCGCCGCGCTGTCCCAGCCCCAGGTCGCGGCCTGCTGGAAACCGAGCACGCTCACGCCCATGCCGACCGCGATGAGGACGGCACCGACGACGTCCAGCGACTCGTCACGCCGCCGGTCCTGGACGCGCGCCATCATCGTCAGGACGAGGGCCACGACGGCGACGGGCACGTTCACCCAGAAGATCGACCGCCAGGTCCAGGACGTGAGCCAGCCGCCCAGCAGTGGTCCGATGGCCGTCAGCGCCCCGGACAGGCCGAAGAACAACGCCAGGGCCCTGCCCCGCCGCTCCACCTGGAATACGGCCACCACCACGGCCAGGGCCGCCGGGAACAGGAGCGCCGCTCCCAGCCCTTGTGTCGCCCGGAAGATGATCAGCCAGGTCTGGGCGAAGTCCCCCTTGGGGACGCAGCCGCAGAGCACGGAGGAGATGACGAAGACGAGGGTGCCGATGATGACGACCCGGCGTGGCCCGAAGAGGTCCGCCAGGCGACCGCCGAGGGCGAAGAACGCCGCTAGCGACAGCAGATAGGCGTTCACCACCCACTGCATGCCCGAGGCGGTCAGGCCCAGCTCGTTGACGATGTCCGGAGCCGCGATCGAGACGATTGTCTGATCGATGAACGTCATCGACACCGCGAAGAGCATGACCGCCAGAGTCAGCGTCTGGTTCGCAGTCCTGGGCGCCGGTTCAGCGGCCGCGCCCCGCGCCGCTTGAGTGCCACTCACTCATTCATTTTCAGCCGCTTCTCCGGGCATCGCATCCCCAGCGCGGTCCCTCACCCCCGGGTGGCCTCCGGGTCCGGCGGCGGCCCGCGCGAGCCCTGGCTCCGTAGCTCCCCGGGCGAACCGCTCACCTGCCGCCGGTCGCGCCACGGACGGCCAGGTCCATCGGTAGCCGGCATCAGGGGTTCAGCGCCTCCCATGCGCCGCAGGGCGAGGAAAGCCTGGGCGGCGGTGACGAGGGTGGCGTGGTGGTGCCGGCCGCGCCAGGTGCGGCCCTCGACGTGGCCCAGGCCGCGCTTGAATCGGTTGACTTCAGGCGCATCCACGTACCCGGCATGCTCTTGATCAGCGCAAACGCCATGACCCGACGAAGCACTACTAGGTCACGACCCCGGGAGTCGCCGAAAGCTGCTGCCGGTCGCCGTTCGCGTGCCGCACCGTGAGGGTGCCGGCGGTTCCGGGCTCCGCGGCGGCGACCGCCCGTGCCAGGTCGGCGGCCGCGTCGACGCGGGTACCGCCGTAGGCGAGCAGGACGTCGCCGCGGACCAGGCCCGCCGTGTGACCCGGCCCGGGGACGTGGACGCCGACGACGAGCGCGCCGGTGCCCTCGGGGACGTCGACGGCCTCGACGCCGAGCGTCGCCCGCGCGGACTCCTCCTCCGGTCGCTCCTGCGGCTGCTTCCCCTGGGGCTCCTTCGCTTCCGGCTCCCTCGCCGGGGTCGAGCGCCCGGCGCCCGGCGCCGACTTGGATCCGCTCGGCGGCGCGGCCCCGGCGGTCTGCTTCTGGAGGTCCGCCAGCTTGCTCATCCCGATCACGGTGGCACCCAACGTGCCGAGTCCGACGCCCGACAGCACCAGGACGGTCCCGACGAAGAGCCCGAAGAGGAGGGTCATCAGCTTTTTGCCGCGCCGCCGCGCGGCGTGCGGACGCCGAGTGCCGGCGCCCGGTCGGCCGCCGCCCGGCTCCTGACCGGGCATCGGCTTGGGACGCAACGCGGTCTGTTCCATGGATCGCCTCCGGCGGATGCTCTGTGGATCGCCCCCGGCTGTTGCTACCCGGCGCCCGGCCGCACGACGATTCACGAACGAGTGAGACTGCCACGCGCGTTCTATGGCAGGCCGCCGGCGACGCTGTGCCCGGCGCGACCGAAGCCGGGCCCAGCGCGACCGAAGCCGCCCTTGGACGTGGGTCCGGAGCAGCCGAAGCCGCCCCGGAGAGCTCCGCGAGCTTCTCCGGGGCGGCGGGTGTGCGGCTCAGACGGACGCGGAGACCTGACTCCCCGACCAGCCGAACGGCAGCGCGGGTGCCTGGTCCGGTACGAAGCCGTGGGCGCGGCGGGCCAGGTCCGCGGCGCCGTAGCGGTGGCAGTCCTGGTGCCATTTCAGGATGCCGGCAAGCCAGTTCTCCAGCTCCACGACATAGCCCCGCATGATCCCGCGCACCTCTTCCGAGAGCTTGAAGTCCTCGTACAGGATGGGCAGTTCATGCGCGGCGACGTGCTGGAACTGCTGCATGCGCTGGGTCATCAGGTCGTGGATGACGGCGAGCGCGGTCGGGTAGTCGCAGCCGAAGAAGTTCTGCACGACGAGGATGCCGTTGTGCACCTCACCCTCGTACTCGATCTCCTTCTGGTAGGAGAAGACGTCGTTCAGGAGCATCGCGTAGTCCATCGCGGCGTTCTCCAGCGACCGGACGGGGCCGCTGCGGTAGACCTCCGGCGGTACCTTCCGGCCGTGGCCGATGCGGCACAGGCTCATGGTGAGTTCGGAGCCGAAGGTGGCGCGGCGCATCTCCAGGTAGTCGACCGGGTCGGGGATGCGGTGCTGCATCTGGTTGGACAGCTCCCACAGCCAGCTCTCCGTCATCACGTCGACCGCGGCCCGGAACTGGCGCCGCTCGTCGGTGTTCATGTCCGCGGCGGTGCGCTGCCAGAGGTCGATGAGGCCACGCTCCATGCCGTTGGCGGGGACGGGGACCGCCTCGCCGTCGATGGGCATGCAGGCCGACAGCCGCTCGGTGACCAGTTTGGCGGCGGCCAGGTCACGGCGGTTGCCGAAGACCAGCGGGTAGTAGTCGTCGCCGTAGGTGCCCCAGGCGAGCCACTGGGAGCTGACGTCGAGGGCCTCCGCTTCCGCGTCCGGGTGGATGCCCGCCGCGCACAACGGCAGGTCGTAGGCGAGGAGTTTGTCCTCGTCCCAGACGCCCTCCCGGAGCATGCCCATGGCGTCCATCCAGCCGGTGAGCCGGTCTCGGGCGCCCGCCAGGTGCGGGCTCAGCGTCAGTTGGAACGGCATGTGGAAGTCGGGGAGTTGCGAGGGCCCGACCTTCTGGAACGGGGCGTGGGTGTACGAGCGAAGCCGCTCGGCACCGGCCGCGGAGAGCAGCGCGCCGACGTCGACGGCGGACGTCCCGAACCCGGCCGCTCCGAAGCGCTCGCCCTGCGACAGGGCCCCCTTGTTCATGTAGCGGCTGGACCGCAGGTGCCACTCGTGTCCGCCGGACTGCCAGTCCTGGAGTCCCTGGGTGTACGCGGCGATCGCCGCGACCTCGTCCGGGGTGAGTCCCTTCTCCAGGGCCAGCGCGGGCACTTCGGTGAACGCCGTGTGCTCGAACTGGTGGAGCCGGGAGGTGAGCACGTCGTTGACGATGTCGGCGGCCTCCTGGGTCGTGCAGTCGAAGAAGGTCTCCAGGACGAGGACCCCGTTGCTGAGCTCGCCCTCGTCCCCGACCTCGCGCTCGTAGGAGAAGAGGTCGTTGCGCAGATGCACGCCGTCGGAGAACGTCTCCATCAGTACCCGCAGCGGCCTCGACTCGGCTACGGCCGCGGGCACTTCACGGGTCGCGTACTCGACGATCCCGGCCGACCAGGGGGCGCCGCCCACCTTGCGGCGCATCTCGATGTACTCGACAGGGTTGGCGACCCGGCCCTCGTTGATGTTGGAGAGCTCCCACAGCGACTCGTTCAGCAGGTGCTCGGTGGAGACAGCGAACCGCCTGCGCCACTCCAGGGACATCGAGGGCACCGTGCGTGCCCAGAGGTCGGCGAGTCCCGCCTCGACGGGATTCTCCGGTTCCGGCACGGGAGTCGAGAGGTCGAGCGGCATGAAGAGCGGCAGCCGGTCGAGGTAGGCCTTGCCGCCGTCACGGTCCTGGCTGCGTTTGAAGGTCTCCAGGAAGTGGTCGTCGAAGAAGAACACCCACACGTACCAGTCGGTGATGAGCGAGAGTGCCGGGCCGTCGCAGTCGGGGTGCGTGTACGCGCAGAGCAGCCCGTAGTCGTGCGCGTCGAGGTCGGACTGTTCCCAGATGCCGGAGCCCTCCAGCATGCCCATGCCCCGGGCCCACTCGACCGTGTGGGCCCGCGCCTCGTCGAGGTGCGGGTTCAGCCGCGCCTGATACGGCATGTAGAAGTGCGGAAGTTCGAACGGCTGCGTCATGGCCGGGCCCTACCCATGGCCCTCCGGGGGCATCCACCGGCCCGGACATGATCACACCATCGCGTGAATCGTCGGGAGAACGTACGGCACACCGGCGATGTCGTGCGTGACGTCACGGTGCGCGTCGTCGGAAGGCCCGCCCGCTCAGCGTCTTACCTGGATCAGCGCGTGCGTGCCGCCGGTGCGCCAGCGCTGTTCCTCGGCGGCGTCGAGCGCGGCCTCGGTGCGGGCGTCGAGGCCGACGGTCACGTCGGACTTGAGGGTGCGCAGGGCGGCCACCGGGCCGGGGAAGTACGCGGTGGGGGCGGCGAACGGTGTCGTGGCGGTCCAACGCCTGTCGCCGATGAGGCGGCGGTAGTTCAGATCGCCTTTCATGATCGTCACGTCCGCCCCGGCGAACTCCTCGCGCAGGTCGTCCGGCATGTCGGCGTACGGCAGCGGCGCGCAGGAGAAGGGGTGTGCCCGGAGCGTGAGACGGCCCTCCGTCATGGCATCCCAGAGGCGGTGACCGGACTCGCCGGCGGCGCCCTTCGCGGCGACGAGGTGGCGCAGGGCGTCGACCACGTCCGCGGTCGTGGCGTCGGAGACGTAGTACGGGTACGGCTTCACGTGCAGGACGGCCCGCCCGGCGCGGCCGTGCCGCAGCAGATGGTCGACGAGGAGGAGGTCGGGGATCAGTTCGCGGCCCGCGTTGTCCGCGACCACGCAGACGGTGCCTCCGGCGAACAGGGAGCGCAGCGACTCGCTGTCGTCGGCCACGAGTTGCGAGGTGCCGGCCGGTTCACCGGCGGTGGTGGCGGCCAGGCGGAATCCGAGGTCCGCGCGGTTGCCCCACAGCGAGCCGTGCAGCAGGGCCGACTCCTGCTCCTCGACCGGCCGGTGTGCGAGTTCGTCGAGGGCGGCGAGTTCCTCGGCCGCCTCCGGAGTGTCGAGCTCGGCGAGCTTGAAGGGGCGGAAGGGGTCGACGCCCTTCCACGGGCCGTCCGCGAAGTACCCGACGGCTTCGAGGAGTTGGCGGTAGAAGTAGCTCTCCGACCACAGGAAGGGCACCTCGAACCAGGACCGGCCGAAGTACTCCCGGCCCCACGCCTCCCAGCGCTCACGGTCGGCCGCCCGCGCACCGAGCGGTTCGATGACGCCCTCGGCGCAGTTCTCCAGCAGGGCGTCGAGCGCGCGCTGCCGCTCCGGGCCGTACGGGAAGGCGTCCCGCACCTTCCGGATGAGCGCCGGATGCCGCTCGGCCAGCACGCTCCACGGGAACGAACCCGGCACGTCGCTGAGGATCACAGGTTCGGCCGCGCGATCGGAATCGGCTTCAGGCATGGGGGTGCGGTCCTCCGTGGCTGGGCAAGGCCTCGGCAGGCACAGTAGCCTCCTTGGCCTTGTCGTCATGGAGAAGCCGGTCCGCGTACCCCGCTTTGGTCCACATCAGCTTCTTGAACTGCTCGGGAGTCAGCACCCCCTGCCACTCCGAGCCGTCCGGACAGCAGACCGACTCGCAACCGGAGCAGTAGTACGCCGCCCGCCACATCCGCTGGGCGCGCGGTTCACCGACGTTCACGACATCCCTCTCCCGCGCCTCGCCGCGGATCACGCTGATGGTGGCGACGAACAGAAGGACCGCCCACAGCACCCCGCCGACCGTGTAGAGCGGCTTGTCCTGTTGCGTACCGGTGTAGGCGAGGCCGAGGCCAAGCCCGGCGATCACCAGGCCCTCGACGAAGTGCAGGAACGAGTCGAAGGTGTCCGTGGCTCCGGGCGACGCGGCCAGCCGGTCGGAGAGACTGCCGCGCTGCGGTTTCCCGCCGGTCCGCCAGTCGTCCTTCTCGCCGGCTCTCTCCTCGGCGCAGGTCCGCTCGACCGTCCGCACCGATGATCCCCCGCAGCCCGGACAGACCACGCCAACCGCCCCCTGGGCCGCCTCGTTCGCCATGCCCGTCACACTATCCGGCGTGCGCGAAGGCCTCGCGGCGCCCCGGAACCCGGGGCGCCGCAGGGCACCGTACGACGGAAGCCGGCTGTCAGAAGGTCAGCTTCCAGCTGTTGACCGTGCCCGTGTCCTGGGCGGCGGTGTCCTGGACACGGAGCTTCCAGGTGCCGTTCGCGGTCTCGCTGGAGGCGTTGACCGTGTAGGTGGCGCTGACGTTGTCCGCGGAGTCCGAGGAACTGGCGGCCTTCAGGCGGTACGCCGATCCGTCGGGGGCGACCAGGTCGATCACCAGGTCACCGCGGTAGGTGTGGGTGATGTCGACAGCGACCTGGAGGGCGGCGGGCGCGTTGCCGGTGCGGCCGCTGACGGTGATCGGCGACTCGACGGCGGAACCGGCGTCCGGGACGGCGACGGCCGAGGTGCTGCTGAAGGTGGTGCCCCCGGTGGAGCCGCCGGACCCGCTCACCGCCTGCACGGTCTTGGTCGCGTCCGCCAGACCCGCGCCGCAGCCTCCGGTGCAAGTACCGGGCAGCGTACGGGCGTTGGTCTTGATGGCCGACTCGATCTGGGCCGGGGTCAGCGAGGAGTTCGCCGACTTCATCAGCGCGACGAGGCCCGCGATGTGCGGGGCGGCCATGCTGGTGCCCTGGTAGTACGCGTACGACTCCGTGGACGGCGTCTTCGTACCGGAGTTCAGCGTGGACAGGATGCCGTTCGCGGTACCGGTGCTGGTCTGGCCGCCGGGGGCCGCGATGTCCACGAGGGTGCCGTAGTTGGAGTACGAGGCGCGGGCGCCGGTGCGGTTGGTCGCGGCGACGTTGACGACGTTGTTGCAGCTCGACGGGGAGTAGCCCGAGGTGTTGGAGTTCTCGTTGCCCGCGGCCACGACGACCGTCGTACCGCGGTTCACGGCGGCGGTGATGGCGCTCTGGGTGGCGGACGTGCAGGCGCCCGAGCCGCCGAGGCTCATGTTGATGACCTTGGCGACATTGGCGTTGGCGGGGACGCCGGAGACGGTGCCGCCGGACGCCCAGGTGATCGCGTCGATGATGTCGGAGTCGTAGCCGCCGCACTTGCCGAGGACGCGCAGCGGGGAGATCTTCGCGTTGTACGCGATGCCCGCGACGCCCTTGCCGTTGTTGGTGACGGCGGCGATGGTGCCGGCGACGTGCGTGCCGTGCCAGGACGAGTCGCTGGAGCCCGTGCCGGTGCCGCACTGGTCGGTCGCGTACCAGTCGCCCGGGTCGGCCGGGTTGCTGTCGCGCCCGTCGCCGTCGACCGAGACCGCGGTGTCGGAGATGAAGTCGTAGCCGGCGACGATGTTCCCGGCGACATCGGAGTGCGTGACGTAACCGGTGTCGATGACGGCGACCGTCACACCGCTGCCGGTGGAAGTGGCCCAGGCGCCCGGCACGTTCATGCCCGCGGTGGACTCGAACAGGTCCCACTGCTTGGTGTACTCGGTGTCGTTCGGGTCTGCCTGCGGCTTGTTGAGGCGGTCCGGTACGACGTACGCGACCTGCGGGTCCGCCCGGTACCGCGCGATGACGTCGGCGACGTCCGCCTTCCCGAGCTCGGCGCCCAGGTCGACGAGGGCCGCGCCGGTGCCGAGGCGGCGCTGGAAGTCGAGGTCCTCACCCGCCTGCTCGCCCTTGGCCCGGGCGTCGGCGTCGGCGGCCTTGTCGGAACCGGCCTCGGCGGCACCGGACTTGTAGCCGACGATCAGGCGCTCCGCCGGGGCGGCGGCCGGCACGGCGGGGGTGGCCTGAACACCGGCCGCGGGGGTCTGGGCGACGGCGACCGAGGTGGTCGTACCGGCCAGCAGGGCGGCGGATATCGCGGCGACGGATATCAGCTTCCGTCCGGCGTCACGGGAGTGGGAGGTACGCAAGGGTTTGCCTTTCGGAGCCGGCTCCGGGCGACGGGACGCGACGCGGAGCAGCGGTCGATTCGCTTCGTCGTCGAAGCGGCGGGGGGTGCGAAACCAGAAAGCGGCGCGGGGGCCGACCATGCGCGAGCGACCCGGTCAGGGGTTTCCTGTGGGGTGGCTGTGGTCGAACAATAGGCAAACCGCAGGTGAGGGAGATACAGGGGAAACCCTCGATCTGGCCGACAACCGACCCTCACATACAGACAGTTGGCCGCGAATGTCGCGTTACACCACTCTTGTGGATCTGAACACGGGGCGCCTGGTTCCCGTACTTCACAGTGCGGGTGCGGCCGCTCAGGTGATGCGGTGCGGCCGCACCGGCTTTTCCCGCCGCGCTTTCCCGCTTCACCCGCTCCCCGCTTCACCCGCTTTCCGCTCGGCCCGCTTCCCGTGGCACCCGCAGTCCCGCTTCACCCGCTTTCCTGTATCCGCCGAGGAGACCCACCGGATGACCGCACACCGCACCGCCACCGCGGCCGCCGTCGCCGTGGGGCTGCCCCTGCTGCTCACCGCCCTGTCGGCGGGACCCGCCCACGCACATGGCGCGCCGACGGATCCGGTCAGCAGGGTGGCGGCGTGCTCCCCCATGGGCGGCGGCAACACGGGCACGGCGGCCTGCGCGGCGGCGATCGCCGCGAACGGCGCGCCCTTCACGGCCTGGGACAACCTGCGCGTCGCCGGTGTCAACGGCCGCGACCGCGAGGTGATCCCCGACGGGAAGCTGTGCAGCGGGGGCCTCCCCGAGTACAAGGGCCTCGACCTCGCGCGCGCCGACTGGCCCTCGACCCGCCTGACTCCCGGCGGTTCCTTCACTCTCAGGTACAGCTCGACGATCCCGCACACGGGGACTTTCAAGCTGTTTCTGTCCAAGCCGGGTTACGACCCGAAGCAGCCACTGAAGTGGTCGGACCTGCCCGCGCAGCCCTTCGCCACCGCCACCGATCCGGCTCTCGTCGACGGCGCCTACCGTGTCAAGGCCACGCTGCCGTCCGACCGGAGCGGTCGTCAGATGCTCTACACGATCTGGCAGAACTCCAGCACCTCGGACACCTATTACTCCTGCTCGGACGTGGTCTTCCCGACGAAGAGCACGGGAGGGGACAAGGGCGGGCCCGCCGCGCCGACGACCTCCGCCGCCGCCGCCCGGCGAACGCCTTCGCCCAGCGCGTCGAAGACCCCGGAGCCGCGGAAGACGACTTCTCCGGCTGAGCAGACGCCCACCCGGACCCCCCTCGCACCGGCCCGGGAAACGGCGCCCGACAACCTCACGCCCGTCGCCGACAGCGACTCCGGAGGCATCACGACACTCCCCCTCGTCGCGGGCGGAGCCGCCGCGTTCCTCCTCACTGCGGGCGTCGCCCTCACCCTCTGGCGCCGCCGCTGACCGGGCCGGGTGGAGCCCGGCAACTTGCCAGCACACGCTGGCGAGTTGCCACCCCCGAAGGTCACTCCCCCCGCCACCAGACCGCCAGTCGGCCCCAGCCACCTTCCGGCCGGTCGGGCACCCCTGGGGCCGGCTCATCCTTCACCACCGGTACGGCGCTCCCGTACGACGGCCGCGCACCGTTCGTCCGTACCAGCGCCGCGGTCGGCGGGAAGCGCACGGGCAGCGCGGCGAGCGCCCGGTGGAACGGTCCGGGACGCCAGACCAACTCCGCCGCGGGAACCGCCAGTTCGACATCGGGGAGCCGGTCGAGGAGCTTCTCGACCGCGGCCCCCGCGATCAGCCGGGCCGGCTCCCGCGCCGGGCAGTTGTGCGGACCCGCACTCCACGCCAAGTGACCGCGGTTGCCGCGCCGCTGATGCTCCGTCAGGGCAGGGTCGGTGTTGGCGGCGGCGAGACTGACGACGAGCGGCTCGCCCGCGCGTAGCAGCGCGCCCGCGTACTCGACATCGCGCTTCGGGAAGTGCACGGCGTAGTTGGCCAGGGGCGGGTCGGTCCACAGCAGCTCGTCGAGGGCGTCGTCCACGGGCAGGCTGCCGCCGGACAGACCGTCCGCGAAGCGTTCGTCGCAGAGCAGCAGGCGCAGACTGCCGGCGATCAGGTTCTGCTGGGGTTCGGTGGCCGCGCCCATCAGCAGGACGAGGGTGTGGACCAGCTCCTCGTCCGTCAGCCGGGCGGGGTGTTCCATCAGCCAGGTCGTCACGTCCTGGCCCGGCTCGGCGCGCTTCAGCGCGACCAGGTCGAGCAGGGTGCTGGTGACGAGCTCGTCGGCCCTCTCCGTGTCCACCCCGTCGAAGATCCCGGACATGCCCTCGACCAGCCGGACTCCGTGGGCCGCCGGGCAGCCGAAGAGGTGGTTGAAGACGAGCAGTGGCAGGACCTGCGCGTACTCGGCGAGCAGATCCGCGGTCCCGAGCGGCGCGAACCGGTCGACGAGCGTGTCGGCGCTGCGTTCCACATATCCGCGCAGCATGCCCGCCTCCACGCGGGCCAGGCTGTCCACGACCGCCCCGCGCAGCCTGCGGTGCTCCGCGCCGTCGGCGAACAGCGCGTTCGGCCGGTACGCCATCATCGGCACGACAGGGCTGTTCCCCGGCACCGTGCCGTCGGCCAGGTCCTTCCAGCGACGGGCGTCCTTGGAGAAGGTCTCGGGACTGCGCAGGACGTGCAGTGCGGCGTCGTAACCGATGACGAGGGTGGCCCGCACACCGGGCGCCAGCTCGACCGGCGCGGTCGGTCCCGCCTCGCGCAGCCGCCGGTAGACGGCGGCCGGGTCGGCCGCGAACTCCGGCCCGTGCAGCGGTTCGTGGAACGGACAGCCCCGTGGCGGAGCGGGCGGTGGTACGTCGGTCACGCGTGCTCCAGTTCACGGGTGCGGGTCGGCGGACACTCCCGCCGAGGCCGCTCAGGTGGGCACATGGGTTCAGAGGCGGCCGCGGAGCCCGTCGAGCACCTCCTGGAGGACGCGGGTGTCCGTCGGCCGCGCGGCGGGAATGGGCGCGCGGGTGACGAGGTGACCGCTGTCCATCAGGTCGGCGACCAGCACCTTGGTGACACTGACCGGCAGCGTCAGATGCCCGGCCACCTCGGCGACGGACAGTGCTCCGGGCAGGCACAGCTCCACCAGCCGGCGCTTCTCCGGGCTCAGACCGGTCAGCCGCGGACCGTCGGCGGCGATCAGCAGGGTGACGAGGTCCAGGGTGTTGCGGGACGGGTGGGAGCGGCCCTCGGTGACGACGTACGGCCGCACCAGCCGCCCTCCGGAGCGGCGCCCGGGCGTCATGCCGGGCTGCCGGTGTCCTGTCGGGCCGGGCTCGTCAGCTCCTTGCCGAGCTGGTCGACCAGTTTGTACATGCGGTAGGTGACCGCCTCCATGTCCACGTTCTCGGTCGTCGACACCGCGAGGTAGGCGCCCTCACCGGCGGCGACGAGGAAGACGTAGCCATGCGCGAACTCGATCAGGGTCTGCTGCCACGGGGTGTGCGGGCTGCCGCAGAACTCGGCCGTGCCGCGGCTGATCGCCTGGACCCCGGACAGGCCCGCGGCCATCCGTTCGGCGTCGTCGCGGCCGATGTCCACGGAGTGGGCGCGGAGCATGCCGTCGGCGGACAGCAGAATCGCGTGCCGCGTCTCGGGCACCTTCAGGACCTCGTCGAGCATCCACCCCAGCTCGTTGGCCATGGGAACGGTCATCCCTGTGTCTTCCCTTCGTCCGGGTGGGGGCTTTCTTCGGGTATGCCGGAGGTGTCCTGCGCGGCCCGGCCGGAACGGGTACCGCGGGCGAACGCGCCCATGCGCCGGGCCTTCTCCGCCGCCGAACGGCCTTCGGTCTCCTCGGCCTCCGGTGCGGACGGTGTGCCGGTCGCGGGTTCGGCGGTCGCCGCCGCCCGGGGTGCGCGGCGCCGCCGCCTGGGCAGACCCCCGGCGGTGGTCACGCCACCGGACACGGCTTCGGCCGTACGAGGGGACACACGCGCCGGTTCGACCGTGGCCGGGGACTCCCGCATCTTGGCCACGTCCGTCGCTGTGTTCGAGTCCGTGGCCGCGTCGAGGTGCGTGAGCAGGGTGTCCGGTACGAACACGACCGCGCGGACGCCTCCGTACGGCGAGCGGGTGTCCACGGAGACGGTGAACCCGTAGCGAGCGGCGAGCACGCCGATGACGGCCAGGCCGAAGCGGGGCGGGTCGCCGAGCCCGGTGACGTCCACCGTCTGCCGTCCGGAGAGCAGTTCGGCGGCCTGCTCCGTCGCCCGGACGTCCATGCCGACCCCGGCGTCGTCGATGATCACGCGGGCGCCGTTGTGCGTGGACCTGATGTCGACCTCGACGGTCGCTCCGGGCCGCGAGTGGCGGGCCGCGTTGTCCAGGAGTTCGGCGACGGCGAGGACCACCGGCTCCACCGCCCGGCTCTCGACGGCGAGGTCGGCCTCCCCGACGATCCGGATCCGCCGGTAGTCGCGGATGCGTGAGGTCGCGCCGCGGACGACCTCGACCAGCGGGGAGGCCTCCCGCTGCCGTCCGGGCCAGGAGCCGCACAGCACGGCGACGGCCTGTGCGCGGCGGCTCAACTGGGCGTTGCTGTGGTCGATCTCGAGCAGGCCGCGCAGCACGTCGGGGTCGTCGTGACGGTCCTGCATCGCGGAGATGGACACCTGCTGCTCGTTGGCCAGCGCCTGGACCGAGCGCATCGACGCCTTCGTTCTGGCCTTCGCGGACCGGTCGGCACGGGACCGCGCGCGCTCCACCGCACCGGAGAAGCTGTCGAGGACGCCGTCGAGACACTTGGCGAAGTCCGTGTCGGCCAGCCGGCCGTCGAGCGGACCGACGGCCAGCGGCGACCGCTCCGGGGAGTCTGCGAGCGCCGGCAGGCGCACCTCGACCAGATGGCGCAACTCCTCGTCCCGGGCCCGTAGTCCGTCGGCCAGCTCGGCGGCCCGGCCACGCTGCCGCGAAGTCATCCCGCGCTGGCGCACCCACAGCACACTGACGGCGAGCAGGCCGACGGCAAGACACCAGAACGCCGCCTCCGGTATCGCTTCGCTCATGGGGCTCAAGTCCTCTGAAGACGTACGTGAGTCGGTTGAGGCGCGAGTGACGTGGCGCCCAACGCTAGCCCCGCTCCCACGCCCGCGCTTGTGCCCGCGCGCACGGAAGTTTCCGCCATACGCACCGACCGGGTGGACTACCCTGAACAGGAGTAACTACGGCCTTTTGTGCGGGAGTTGATGGTGTCGTCGTTGTCCGCGGGAAGTTATGTCGTGGAATCGCGGACGACCGGTGAAGTGCACCCGCGCGAGCGGACCCACTTCTGGAGCGAGCACATCGGGTCCTATGAACCCCGGATGGGCTACCGCTACGCACGCACCGACAACTTCCGCGGCGAGACGGTCCGTCAGTACACCGGGGCCTACCAGTTGGTCCGCGTCCGGTCGGACGAGATCGAGTACAGCAGGACCGCGCGGCAGGTCCGGGAGGACCCCGACGAGGGCTACCGGTTACTGCTCCCGCTCACCGGCGAGATCGTCGTCCGGCAGAGCGACCGGGAGACCCGGCTGACACCGGGAACGGGCACGCTCGTCTCCTTCGGGGCGCCCTTCGAGTGCCTCCAGGACGCCTCCGCGCAGGCGTTCGTCCTCACCATCCCGGCCCGCGAGCTGGACGGCCCGCTGAACCGCAGATCACCGCTGGCCACCAGCCTCGACCTGAGCAGCGGCCTCGGACGCGTGGTGAGCTCCATGGTGAGTGACCTGCACGCGGAGCGCGACGACCTCACCGACCTCCAGTTCGACGCCGTCGCCGACCGGGTCGTCGAGCTGCTCTGCCTGTTCGCCGCCTCCGACGACCGCCCGGACGCGCCCGGACACCTCACCGACGTGGAGACGATGGTCCGCCGCTTCGTGCGCGAGCACGCCGCCGACCCCGCGCTCACCGGTACGTCCATGGCCCGTACCCTCGGCTGGTCCCTCCGCCAGGTCCAGTTGGCCCTGCAACGCGTGGGCACCACCCCCCGTGACCTGATCCGGGAGGAACGCCTGCGTCTGGTCCGCGAGCGCCTGCGGTGCGGCGACTGCGAACACCTGACGATCACCGATCTCGCGTACGCCTCCGGCTTCTCCTCGGCCAGCGCGCTGAGCACGGCGTTCCGGCAGCGCTTCGGGGTGAGCCCACGGGAGATGCGGCACGCCGGGCGGCGGGCGTGAGCGGCGGCGAGGACTACTACCCGGCGGGAGTTCAGGCGGGCTGCGGAGTCAGGCGGTGCAGGCCCCTGCGGTCGTAGTAGCGGGTCATCGCGAAGCCGAAGAGCAGCGCGACGGCGGAGCCGACCACGATCATGAGCCAGGCGCGGGTGAGGCCGGCGTCGGCGCGTGCGTCGAAGAAGAGGATGGCGCGGACGCCGTCGCTGAGCTGGCGCATGGGCTCGAAGACGGACAGGAAGCGGTAGAAGCCCGGGACGGCCTGGAGCGGGACGGTGGCTCCGGAGGACGGCAGGCCCAGGACGATGAACACGAACATGGCCACGAGCTGGCCGATCCCGCCGAACGCGGCGTTGATGGCCTGGACGCCGAGCCCGACGGCGAGACTGGCGCAGTAGGAGTAGATCCACAGCAGGGGCAGGTGGGAGGCGTCCATGCCGAGGATCGCCACGGTGGCCACCATGATCAGGGTGGTGGTGAGGACGGTGAGTCCGGCGGTCATCGCCATCTTCAGCAGCAGCGTCTGGGTACGGCTGATGGGCACGGTCGGGCGGCGGGTGTGCCAGGGGCCGATCTCGGTGTCCGCGTAGCCGAGGCCGCTGTCGACGCCCGTACCGATGATGTTGGCGCCCATGAAGCCGGCCAGCACGAGCAGCAGGGTGTAGTAGAACGCGGTCAGGCCGAGGCCGGTGTTCTGGCCGATGGGGTGGCCGACCTTGATGGTGACACCGACCGGATCGGCCAGCAGCAGCCGCTCGGTGGAGCCGGCCCGCGCCGTGGCCGGAGCCGCCACCAGTTCCTTGCCGATGTTCAAGGAGGCCTGCTGGGCGGCCTGTTGGGTGATCCTGCTCGCCAGCGACGATCCGAAGCTGCCCATGCCGGGGTTGGTGAGCACAGTGATCGTCGGCCGGGTCCTGGCGTCCGCGGTGGTGAGCGCGGCGACCGAGTCGGTGAAGCCGGCGGGGACGACCAGGGCGCCGTAGATCTTCCCGGAGGCCAGCTCGTCCCGCGCCTGCGCGCTGGTGAGCCGGTGCCAGTCGACCGTTCCGGAGGTGCCCTCGGTGACCGACCTGGTGAGGGTCGTCCCCAGGTTCTCCTGCTGACCGGACAGCGGCTCGCCCCGGTCCGCGTTGACGATGCCGATGGGCAGGTCGTGCAGGGAACGGTTGGGATTGACGATGCCGCCCATGTAGAGCAGCGACAGCAGCAGGGCGAGCAGCCCGGTCAGCACGGTGGGCACCAGCCACAGCTTGGGGAGGCGCAGCAGCCTGCCGGCCCGCGCCTGCGCAGGGTTCTCACGGAGCGGCTGTCCGCTGTCGTCGGCCATGGTTCTCCCTGGGTTCTGGGCGGCACGAGTGCGTCAGGCCAGAATGTGGGGTCTCCCGGCGCCCCCCGCCCAGCGACGCGCCGCCGACCGCCACACACCACGCTTGCGCGCCGCCACGCGACGGAGCGACGCGCCGCCGTCACCCACTCGATGCGGGCCGGCCGGACCCGCCGGGGCGGGACGCGAAGCCGTCGAAGCCGGCCCGTGACAGCGGGCGGCGGCAGGCGGTGGTGACCGTGATTGACAGGTTGGGGTGGCCAAGTCGCCCAGGCTCCGACGCCGCGTCGGTTTCCGGACACCCTGTGGTCACGCGGGCGGGGAACGCTCCCCGCGTCCCCCTCTTGCCTCGCCTTGTATCCGTCCGACCCGTGACCCCGCGGGACGCGACGCGGAAGGACGACGTGCGACGTGTCCCAGATCCGGATCGACGAGTTGTCAGGGCCGCTCACCCTGACGCTCGCACCCTCCCCCTGCCCGGTCCCCTCCCCCGCCACCCCTTCCTCCCCCGCCCTCTCCCCCACGCGCCACCTCCGGCCGGCGCTCAGCCTGGCCCCGCTGCTGCTGATCGGCGCGTGGGCCGCGGTTGACTGGCGTGCGATGCACGACGGGACCGCGCGGCTGGCCTCCGCCGACCCCTGGTGGCTGCTGGCCGGACTGGTGTTCACCTGCCTGTGCTGGGTGAGCGCCTCCGTGACCCGGCAGGGAGCCATCCCCGAGCGGCTTCCGCCGGGCCCCCTGCTCGCGTCGCAGTTCGCCGCCGGCGCCGCGAACCACGTACTGCCGGCCGGGATCGGCGCGCACGCCGTCACCCTGCGCTTCCTCCAGGGCCGCGGCATATCCCTCGCCCGGGCCACCGCCTCGCTCGCCCTGTACTCGCTGGTCAGACCGATCGCGAAGCTGGTGCTGATCCTCGCGTTCCTGCTCGCCTTCCCCGGCACGCTCCAGATCGGCCAAGTCATCCCGGACCGGCGGACGTTGCTGCTGGCCGGCGCGGGCCTGCTCGTCGCCCTCACCGCGACCGCCGTGCTGGTGACGGTCGTACGCCGGGTGCGGCGCCCGCTGCTGGAGTTCCTCCGCACCGCCCTCACCGACGCGCGGATCCTGCACACCCGGCCCAGCCGGGTACTCGCCCTGTGGGGCGGCGCGGCCGCCTTCCCCCTGTTCCAGGCGGGCGTACTCGCCTCGGTCGGGGCCTCGCTCGGAATGCCGCTGCCCTGGCCGCACGTGGTCTTCGCGTATCTCGCGGCCAGCGCCGTGGGCGGAGCAGTACCCGCCCCGGGCGGCATCGGGCCGGTGGACGCGGCGCTGGTGATCGCCCTGGTGGTGTTCGGCGCGCCGATGACACTCGCCACGGCGAGCGTCATCGGTTTTCGCGTCCTGACCGTCTGGCTGCCCCTGCTGCCGGGCGCGATCGTGCTCTCCGCGCTGGTCCGCCGCAAGGTGCTGTGAAGCGGGCGGCGCTGTGAAAGGCCAGGCACTGTGAAAAACGGCGCCGCCCAGGGCAGCCCCCTCGATGCTCCGAGGCGCCGGAGCCCCTGACTCGCACGTACTGGGAGCGGTCCGCCCGGTCACGGCGGAGACATACCGACGGCGGTAACGGACGGTGGTGCGGGGCCCGGTGACATCACCAGCCCCCGCACCACCGTCCGTTACTCATCGCGCAACATCACCTTGCGTTCCGCGAGGGGTGAGCTTCGGCCACCCGCCGGTACCGTCAGCCGCCGTCGCACGGCTTCCCTCTCGCGTGACCGGACGGCAGGCATCCGGGCTGTCGCGAATCGAGCCGCTTCCCGTCCGCCACGAAAGGCGCCACATCCATGCCTCTGTCCCACCGGCCCCGAAGATCGCTGGCCGCGTCGGCCGTCGGCACCGCCCTGGTGCTGAGCGGCTGTGGAACACAGCCGCAGTCCCTGATCGACTCCGGCCCCATGACCATCGGGTTCGTGAACGGCGCCGACACCGCGTTCCACACCTGTCTGCACAAGGCGGTCGAAGAGGAGGCCACCGCCCAGCGCGTCGAGCTCTACACGGCCAACTCCCGCCAGAACCCGGCGACGGAGCTGTCCAACATCGAGGACATGATCGCCAAGGACGTCGACGCGGTCATCGTGCAGACGGTCGACGTCAACGCCCTCAAGGACGACATCGCCAAGGCCAGGAGCGCGAAGATACCCATCTTCCTGACGTCCTTCGCCCCCGACGACACGTCGGACCTCCTCGGGGCGGTGGTCGTCGACCTCGAGCAGGTCGGGAAACTGGACGCCGACTGGCTCGCCAGGGACGCCGCGGGACAGAAGGTGGAGGTCGGCGTCATCGCCGGAGCGCCAGGAGCCGCCTCCGACCTGCTCACCTCCGGGTTCACCGAGGAACTGCCCGCCAACGCCAAGGTGGTGGCGAACGAGCCGGGCATGTTCAACCCCGTCAAGGCACAGGCCGTCGCCGCGGACATGATCGAGGCGCATCCGAACCTGCGGTACGCGTTCGTCGCCAACGAGGAGATGGCCTTCGGCGTCCGCAAGGCGTTCGACGCGGCCGGCGCCGAGGACGTCCGGATCGCGACGGTCAACGGCACGGACGAGGGCCTGGCCGCGCTCAAGGACGGCCGTTTCTCCGCGACGGTCACCAACTCGGCCATGAAGATCGGTGAGTTAGCCATGGAGAACACGGTCGACCTGCTCCGCGAGTACAAACAGGTCGACAAGATCACGGATCTGCCCATCCGTCTCATCACCAAGGACAACACCGACCTCGCCCCGATGTACTGCGCCCCGGAGGACGACTGAGAAGGCCCCGCCCCTCGGAGGCGGTGGGCCTTCACCGCCAGGAACCCGGTGAAGGCCCACGTCACGCACGACGACCGGAGCGGGTCAGGAGTAGGTGATCCCCGCCGCGCTGTAGCGGCAGTACGTGCCGTCCGGCCCGCTGCCAAGCGCGGCCGGTTCGGCACCGGTGCTGTTTCCCTGGAAGCGCTCGCACACGGTGATCTTCTTGCCGCTGTCACCCACGATGGTCACGCCCGAAATGCTGGCCGTGTCACCGTAGTTGGAGTTGATGCCGGCCAGCACCTTGCCGGGGCTGGTCGCCCTGACGTTGCTGATCACGACATGGCGTTCGTACTGCGTCTTGCAGTTGCCGCACGAACGGTAGAGCTTGCCGAAGTCCGCGACCTGGAAGTTCCTGATGGTCAGGGTGCCGGCGCCGTTGTGCTGGAAGACCTTGTCGTCCGCGCCCTTCGCGCCACCGCCGTCGACGACGTACGCGGCCGAGGCCGACTTCCCCTTGAAGGTGGCGGCGTCCTCGCCGACGTCCTCCCACCACACGTTCCGCAAGGTGCAACTGCCCAGGCAGTGCACGCCGTCCGCGGCCGGGGCGCCGAGGACGACGTTCTCCAGCACGGCGCCGTCGGCGAGCTCGAACAGCGGTCCCTGGTCCTCGTCCTGACCGGCGCTGCCGAGGTCGCCCGAGCCGTAGAAGCGCCCCAGGCCTCCGTCATAGGTGCCGGAGACCGCGATGGTGGCGGTCACCGCCTTGCCGCCGGTGACCGTGGGCCAGGCTCCGAGCGTGCCGCCCGTGGTAGAGGAAGTCGCCGACGCGGTGGCGGACTTGGTCGCGGAGACCGACGCCGAGGCCGAAGCCGAGGGCGCCTTCGACGCGGAGGCCGATGACGTCGCCGACGGCGAGGCGCTCGGGGAAGCGGTGCGCGACGCGGAGGCCGATGCGGACGCGGCCGGTGCGGCGGAGGCGTCCGCGGCCTCCAGGGTCCAGCTCTTGCCGCTCGCCTTGTCACAGGAGTTCTGCTGCGCCAACTCACCCTTGAGAGCCAGGCACTTGGCGCTCCCGGCGTTCACGAGGTGGAAAGCGGAGCCCAGTTCGCTCAGCTTCCACACCTGGGAGTCGCTGCCGTCGCAGTCCTGCCGCTGCACGGCCTTGCCCGCTGACGTCGAGGCGCCCTTGACCCCGACGCAGAGGTCACCCGCCGCGGCCGTGACGGTGAACCCGCCCTCGGTGTCGGCGAGTTCCCACGTCTGCGCGGCGCCGTCCGCGCACTCCGTGGCCACCAGTTGCGTACCGCCCGACGGCACCGTCAGGCAGTTGCCGTCGGCGCCGTTGACGATCCGGTACGTCCCGGCGCCGGGACCGGCCGCGGAGGCCGACATCAGGACCCCCGTCGTGATCGCGCCACCGGTCAACGCCGTTGCCAGGGCCACGACCAGGACACCTCGACGGCGGTTCGTTCTCCTGCGCCGCGACCGGCGCGGTTCTGCTCTCTCGCTCACGTCGTCACTCTCGTTCGGAAGTTCGGGCTGCCCTTCTGTCGTCACCGGACGATCAGAGGTTGCCGGGCAGCCCAAACGTTTCTCCACGAAGGCGGCGGTTCAGCACCGGTCGCAGGTGGTCACCGGAGATCGCCGCTCGTCACCACTGACGCGGCGGCCTCGGCCCCGGGTCATAGGTACGCGGGCGGTTGTCGTCCGGCGCCCCGAAGAAGGAACCGGACTGTGCCGACGCCGACCCGGCCGAAGCGGCGCCATCCCGTCGCCCAGGAGCCGCGCCGTCCCGTCGGCCCGAAGCGGCCGCACCCCGTCGCACCGGATCGGCGACCTCGCGTCGCCCCGGCGCGGGACGGCTCCACTCCCCGTCACCCAGAACCAGCAGCGGGTCGAACATCACCACCACCCCCGCCAGCAGCAGGAAGGTGACGGGTCCGATGAGCATGGGAAGCAGCAGCGAGTAGGCGGAACCGCCCGTCGAGGCGGTGCCCGACCCGCTGTGAAGGTGCACGCTGACGGCTGCCATACCCGTGTAGTGCATGCCGGTCACGGCGACGCCCATGACGAGGCTGGCCCCCAGACTCGCCCTGAACCCGCGGATGCTGACGGCGGCCCAGAGCGCGGCGGTCGCGGCGAAGACGGCGATCGCCACCGACAGCCCGACCGTGACCGCGTCGTAGCGCAGACTTCCGTTCACCTGGATGGCCGCCATGCCCACGTAGTGCATGACCGCGACCCCGAGACCGGTGAACGTACCCGCGACGAGCAGGGCCACCGGGCCGGACCCGAAGTGGCCGACCGCGAAGACCCCGATGCCGACCACGGCTATCGCCACCGCGAGGCTGAGGATCGTCAGGCCGACGTCGTAGCGGATACGCGATTCCTGGACCTGGAAGCCGATCATGGCGATGAAGTGCATCGTCCAGATGCCGCACCCGATGGACGCCGCCCCGAGCGCGAGCCAGCCCGGCTTCCAGGAATCCTCGGTCCGAAGCGATCGCGTGATGCACCGCAGACCCAGCGCGGCCCCCAGACATGCCATGACATATGCGGTCACCGGTGTGACCATGCCGTAACTGAACCCGTCGACTGTCCCCTGCATACGCCAGCATCCCCCCGGACCATGGCCATTGTGGAGACCCTGTGTACTTGCCATCGGTGTGTGGGGGCAAGACGTTTCGACCGGAATCACGATTAACTTCTTGTCACGGCCGTCTCGCGCAGAACAGCACAGACAGCCGCACCGGTCACAGACCCAAGATCACGGTCCGGCCGGCGCGGCCCCGAGCGCGAGGCGCCCGAGCGCCCGGGCGCCAGGCGTCGGACGTCCGAGCGCAGGACGTCAGCCCTCGTCAGGCGCCAGACGCAGCGAGATGGAGTTGATGCAGTACCGCTGATCGGTCGGCGTCGCATACCCCTCACCCTCGAACACGTGTCCGAGGTGCGACCCGCACCGCGCGCACCGCACCTCGGTCCGCACCATCCCGTGCGACCGGTCCGCGATCAGCTCGACCGCGTCGGTGTCCTTCGGGTCGAAGAAGGACGGCCACCCGCAGTGCGACTCGAACTTCTCCTTGGAGGTGAAGAGCTCGGCGCCGCAGGCACGACAGGAGTAGACCCCTGTCGTCTTGGTGTCGGTGTACTCACCGGTGAAGGCGGGCTCGGTGCCCGCCTTGCGCAGCACGGTGTACTCGGACGGGGTCAGCTCCGCGCGCCACTGCTCGTCCGGCTTCTCGATGTCGTACGACATGATGCTCAACCCCTCGCACAAACGGTTACGGCTGCTTCGACAGGCGCGCCAGGATCTCGGGACCGAGATCCGTCACATCGCCCGCGCCCATGGTGAGAACGAGATCACCGGGCTTCGCCATTCCCGCGACCACCGACGGCACGTCCGCCTTGTCGTGCACCGGCGTCACCTCCGCGTCGGCGGCCCGCGCCGCCTCGATGATCAGCTCGCTCGTGACGCCCGGGATCGGGTCCTCGCGGGCCGGGTAGATGTCCAGGACGAGCGAGGCGTCCGCCAGCGACAGTGCCTGGCCCATCTCCTTGCCCAGTTCCTGGGTCCGGGAGAACAGGTGCGGCTGGAACACCACCAGGATGCGCCCGGAGGCGCCCGCGCGCATCGCCTCCAGGTCCGCCGTCATCTCGGTCGGGTGGTGGGCGTAGGAGTCGACGACCTGGACGCCGGCCTCCTCGCCCTTCAGCTGGAGACGGCGCTTGACGCCCGTGTAGGAGGCGAGCGCGGGGGCCAGCTCGGCGGCCGGGACACCGAGCGCGGCGCCCGCGGCCAGCGCGGCGACCGCGTTGTGCGCGTAGTGGCGGCCGGGGACCGAGACCGCGAAGGTCAGCTCGGCGCCGTCCAGCAGTACCGTCACCTCGCTCTTGAGCCCGTGGGGGACGACGGAGAGCACCCGGACGTCCGCGTCCGCGGATTCTCCGTACGTCACCACCTCGACGTCGGTGGCCCGCACCCGCCGGGTCAGCTCGCGCGCGCCCTCGTTGTCCGCCGAGATCACCAGCGTGCCGCCCTCGGTGACACGCTCCACGAACCGTTCGAAGGACTCGTAGATCTCCTCGAGGGACGCGTAGTTGGCGTGGTGGTCCAGCTCCGCGTTGAGGATGATCGCCACCTCGGGCGCGTACTTGTGGAAGCTGCGGTCCGACTCGTCGGCCTCGGCGACGAAGATGTCTCCCTCGCCGTGCAGGGCGTTCGAGCCGGGGGCGTCGAGGTCGCCGCCGATCGCGTACGACGGCTTCAGGCCGAGCGTGGAGAGCGACACGGCCAGCATCGAGGTCGTCGTCGTCTTGCCGTGGGTGCCCGCGACCGCGATCGGACGCAGCCCGTCCATCAGGCGGGCGAGGGCGTCCGAGCGGTGGACCACTGGGATGCCGAGCTCCGCCGCGCGGGCCAGCTCGGGGTTGTCCGTGCGGATCGCGGAGGAGACGACGACGCAGCTGGCGTCGGTGGCGAGGTGGCCGGCCGCGTGCCCGATGTGCACCGTCGCGCCCAGCGCGCGGAGCGCCTCGGCGGTCGCGGACTCCTTCGCGTCGCTGCCCGCGACCGTGGCGCCGCGCTGGGCGAGGATCTTCGCGATCCCCGACATTCCGGCGCCGCCGATGCCGATGAAGTGCGGTCGGTCCATGGCGGTAGGAAGGCCGGGTGCCATGCGTGTGTCTCCCCAAGATGCGGTACGGCGATGAGCCCCCAGCCTATTCCGTACACCGCCCGGCACCTCGCAAGGGGCGCCGGCGGCGATGCCGGGAAGGGGCGCGGGCCGTGACGTTCCGCGGCTCCGCCGTGTGGGCGCGACCGGCCCCGAAGCCCCCGCGCCCCGAGAAGCACCCCACTCCCACAGCACTCCACGGCCGGGCCCGGCGGCGGCGAACCGTCACGCCTTGCTGTGCGAGAACAGCTTGAGCACCGGTACGCCCACCTTGTGGCGGGCCCGGGAGGCCCAGTCGCGGTGGAAGAACTCCTCCACGTAGTGCGGGTCGGTCAGCACGATGACCTCGTCGGCGTCGATCTCCGCGACCAGCGCCTTCAGGGCGTCCAGCGGGTGGTTCTCGATCAGCCGCCCCTCGGCCTGGCTGCCGGTCGCGCGCAGTGCGACCAGCGACACGTCCAGGGCCCGCTGCCCCTGCCCGGCCGCCTCGTCGCCCTCGGGGGTCTCGTCCTCGTGAGCCGCCTCGTCCAGCTCGCCGAGCGCGACGTCGTCGATGGCCCTCAGCAGCCGGTCCGCCTGGTCGCCGCGCGGCTGGAGCAGCACGTGGAAGGCGACCGTCTCCTCACCGTGCAAGGTGGTGACGAATTCCACGTCGGCGGTCGTCAGGGCCTTCTCGATCATCAATACGCTTGTGAACACGACAGGCGCCCTTCTCCTTCGTGGGCCGTTCCCAGGCCCCTGCGGAAACCATCCTGCCCCGTAACCGCACGGGGTCTGCGAGATTTAGTGTGCCCAGCCGAAGAAAAACGGAACGGAGTATTCCGCCGACTTGTCAGGACCGGCGGTATCGGCCGTAGAGAAACCCGGCCTCCTCCAGCAAGGACGTCAGTTCGAACCGTTTCGGAACAGCGATCGTAGGCCCTCCGGCGATCCGCTGTGCGTCCCCCCCGGTGAGCATCGGAGAGAGGGCCAGGCAGAGCTCGTCGAGCACCTCCACCGCGATGAACTGGCCCAGCAGGCGCGGGCCGCCCTCGGTCAGCAGCCGGGTCATACCGAGCTCGCCGAGTTCGCGTACGGCCCGGGCCGGGTCCACCCCCGTCCCGTCCCCCGCGATCACGACCCGCGCGCCCGCCTTCTCGGCGGCCGCGACCCGGTCCGGGGCCGCTCCGGCACCGGTCAGAACCAGCGTGGGCACCAGCGGCGAGGCGAAGAGCGGAAGCGAGAAGTCCAGGCCGAGACCGGCGGTCACGATCGCGATCGCGGGCGCCGGGCCCTGTCCGGCCGCGTCCCTGCGCCGTGCGAAGGCCTCACGCGCGCGTGCCGGACGGTAACCCTCCTGGCGTACCGTTTCCGCACCCACCAGGACGACGTCCGCGAGCGCGCGCAGCACACCGAAGATCCGCATGTCGGTGGCGCTGGAGATGGGCCGGGAACGTCCGTCGTGCTGGGCGGCGCCGTCCAGCGTCGACACCATGTTGGCGCGCAGCCAGGGCTCCCGTACGTCGGGGTAGGCGTAGGCCTCCGCCAGCTCCTCGAGCTCCCACTCCCGGTCCGCCACCTCCGCGTCCGGCGTCCCACCGGGGGCCTGGGCTGCTGTTTCGTAGGTCACAGGGAACAGGCGTCGCATGACGTGCAGTGTGGCACGGCCCGTAGAGTGGGTGACCGTGTCGACCTCCACCAGCTCCGCCGGGTTCGGTCCGATAGCCGAAGCGACCCCGCTGTCCCTGTGCGCCCGCGAGCCGCGCGTACCCGCGGACCGGCTCGTCGCCGAGATGGTGCCGCCGCCGCGTTTCGACTCGGTCCGCTTCGCCACGTACATCCCGGACCCGAACCAGCCGAGCCAGCCCGAGGCCGTACGCGTCCTCAGCGGCTTCGCGGCCGGTCTGGGCGCGCCGAACGCCCAGAACTCGGGCAGGCGCGGGCTGTTCGGCTTCGGGAAGGCCGCCAAGCAGGCCCCCGCCGGCCCCCGCGGCGTCTATTTGGACGGCGGCTACGGAGTCGGCAAGACCCACCTGCTGGCCTCGCTGTGGCACGCGACCCCGGCCGAGCCGGAGCTCAAGGCCTTCGGCACCTTCGTGGAGCTGACGAACCTGGTCGGCGCGCTCGGCTTCCAGCAGACGGTGCGGACGCTGAGCGGCCACCGGCTGCTGTGCATCGACGAGTTCGAGCTCGACGACCCCGGCGACACCGTCCTGGTGTCCACCCTGCTCGGGAAGCTGGTCGACGCGGGCGTGGCACTCGCCGCCACTTCGAACACCCTGCCGGGCAAGCTCGGTGAGGGCCGGTTCGCCGCCGCCGACTTCCTGCGTGAGATCCAGGGCCTGTCCGCGCGCTTCCGCCCACTGCGCATCGACGGCGAGGACTACCGCCACCGCGGGCTCCCCGAGGCCCCGGCGCCGTTCTCCGACGAGCAGGTCACCAAGGCCGCGTACGCCACGGAGGGCGCGTCCCTCGATGACTTCCCGCACCTGCTCGACCACCTCGCGCGCGTCCACCCGAGCCGGTACGGCGCGCTGACCGACGGTCTCAGCGCCGTCTGCCTCACCGACGTCCAGCCGATACCGGACCAGTCGACGGCGCTGCGGCTGGTGGTGCTCGCGGACCGGCTGTACGACCGCGAGGTGCCGGTCCTCGCCTCCGGAATGCCCTTCGACCAGTTGTTCAGCGAGGAGATGCTGAACGGCGGCTACCGCAAGAAGTACTTCCGCGCGATCTCCCGGCTCACCGCGCTGGCGCGCGACGCCAAGGGGCTCGTAAAGGAGTAGCGGGGGCTCGCGCATGCGGCTGGATCACGCCACGCGCCCCTCGCTTTTCAGCTCACTTCGGGGTGAAACACAAAGTTAACCCTGCAAACAACGCGTCGCGTTAACGTAGATCTTGACGCTGACTGTTGACGTGCGTGAGCAGCCGGGAGGGGGCCCATGCCGCGAGGTAAGACGGCACGGACCCTGTTCGTGGCATTCGCCGCCGTCCTGATGAGCCTTCAGTTCTTTGCTCCCACACAGGCGTTCGCTTCCGCGCAGAAGAGTGAGGTCGTCGTCGCCTGCGGCGAGTCCGAGCAACCGCAGAAGCAGAAGGCGGCACCGCCGCTCCGGTCCCGCGACCGGAGCCGTGACGACGCCCTCGTACCCGACGCGCCCTCCCGCGCCCTGCTGGCGAGCGACCCGGCGGCCGGTCACCCCCTCCGACCGCCCGGTGCCGCCTCCGTCCACCACTCCAGACCCTCAACCGATCGTTCCCCTGCCGTACTTCAGGTCTTCCGCTGCTGAGCCGAGCACTTCCCCCCACGCTTCGTTCTTGTAGGCCGACGCGCCCTTGAGGCGCGCCAGGAGGCACTGACACATGCAGCCCCTCATCGATCACGCACGCGCGCACGGACAGCGCCCCGAGCGGTTCGCCCAGCTGGCCCAAGGCCAGTCCCCCCAGGTCCTGTTCATCACCTGCTCCGACTCCCGGGTCGTCCCCGCGCTGATCACCGGCGCCCGCCCCGGTGAGCTCTTCGAGCTGCGCACCGCGGGCAACATCGTCCCGCCCTACGTCCCCGGACGGCCGACCGCCGAGGCCGCCACCGTCGAGTACGCGGTGGACGTGCTCGGAGTCACCGAGATCGTGGTCTGCGGTCACTCGCACTGCGGTGCAGTCGGCGCGTTGGTGCGCGGCGACGACCTGACCGCCGTACCCGCCGTGCGCGACTGGCTCGCCCAGGCCGAACCCCCGTCCGACGCACCGGACAACAACCCTGCGGTGGCCGAGCCGGTGCGCGACCACGTCCGCGCCCAACTGCTCAGGCTCCGCGCCTATCCGTGTGTGGAACGGGCCCTGGCGGCGGGCCGACTGCGCTTGCACGGCTGGTACTACGAGGTCCACACCGGCGCCGTACAGGCGCACCGGGCGGACACCGGCACCTTCGAGGCACTGTGAGCCGCGCGACGAAACTCGCCGATCTGCGGCAGGACTTCGCCGCGTCCGTCGTCGTCTTCCTCGTCGCCCTGCCGTTGTGTGTGGGCGTCGCCGTCGCCTCCGGGGTCCCGGCCGAACTCGGCCTGGTCACCGGCATCGTGGGCGGTCTCGTCACCGGGTCGCTGCGTGGCAGCAGCCTCCAGGTGTCGGGGCCGGCCGCCGGTCTGACCGTGCTGGTCCTCGAGGCAGTGCGGGAGTACGGCCTCGCCGTCCTCGGAGTCGTCGTGCTCGCCACGGGTGTCCTTCAACTCCTCATGGGCGCGCTGAAGTTGGGGCGCTACTTCCGGGCCATCTCGGTGGCCGTCGTCGAAGGCATGCTGGCCGGCATCGGTCTCGTACTGATCGCGGGCCAGCTCTACTCGATGGCGGGCCTGAAGGCTCCGGCCTCCGGGCTGGACAAGCTCGCCGGGCTGCCCGCGGCACTCGTCGACGCCGTGCGCAGCCCCGAGGCCCTCGCGTCGGTCGCGCTCGGCGCCGGGACCGTACTGGTCCTCGTGCTGTGGAAGCGGCTGCCGCGGCGGGTCCGCACGGTTCCCGGAGCACTCGCCGCGGTCGCGCTGGCCACGCTCGCCTCCTGGGGGTTCGCACTGCCCGTGGCGAAGGTCGAGGTGCGGGGGCTGCTGGGCTCGATACACCTGCCGACCGCCGACGCCCTCGGGGAACTCGGAAGCGCCGGGGTGCTCGGCACGGTCCTCGCGTTCACGCTGATCGCGTCCGCCGAGTCACTGTTCAGCGCGGCGGCAGTGGACCGGCTGCACGACGGCCCGCGGACCCAGTACGACAAGGAGCTGATGGCGCAGGGCGCGGGCAACACCGTCTGCGGGCTGCTCGGCGCGCTGCCGATGACCGCGGTGATCGTCCGGAGCGCGGCGAACGTTCAGGCGGGCGCGCGGACGAAGGCGTCCCGGGTGCTGCACGGCGCCTGGCTGCTGCTGTTCGCGGCGCTGCTGCCCGCCGCGCTCGGCGTCATTCCGCTGCCCGCGCTCGCGGGCGTCCTGGTGCACGCGGGCTGGAGGCTGATCCCGCTGCGCGAGATCGTCTCGCTGTGGCGTGAGCACCGGGGCGAGGCGCTGATCCTCGTCGTCACCGCGCTGTCGATCGTCGCGGTCAGCATGTTCGAGGGCGTTCTGATCGGGCTGGCGCTGGCCGTCGCCAAGACGGCGTGGGAGGCCTCGCATGTGCGCCTCGACGTCGTGGACAAGGGCGCCGGGCCGGTCCAGGCACATCTGTCGGGCAACGCGACCTTCCTTCGGCTCCCGAAGATCCTCGACAGCCTGGAGGCACTGCCGCAGGACCGGCCCGTCGAGCTGGACGTCTCCGGTCTGCACCACCTGGACCACGCCTGCCGGATGGCGCTGGAGAACTGGTCGGCACGGCACAGCGCGGCCGGGACCGAACCGGTGAAGGTCACGTCGAGGTCCTGAAGCGGGGGCGGAATCCCTCTCGGACAAGGGCTGGGCTCGCTCACCGCGGGTCCAGCCCTTGGACGTACAGTGGACATATTGCTCATAGTGGGCGGCTCGGAAGGGGGTCGTCATGCTCCAGGAACTGCTGATCGCCGGTGTGGCGGTCGGTTCCGCGGGTCTGGTGTACGCCGGGATGGCGGCCCGGGTCGTCAAGCAGTACGAGCGGGGTGTGGTCCTCCGGCTCGGGCGGCTGCGGGGAGAGGTTCGTTCCCCGGGGTTCACGATGGTCGTGCCCGGCATGGACAAGCTGCGTAAGGTCAATATGCAGATCGTGACGATGCCGGTGCCGGCGCAGGACGGCATCACCCGGGACAACGTCACGGTCCGGGTGGACGCGGTCATCTACTTCAAGGTGATCGACGCCGCGGACGCGGTCATCCAGGTCGAGGACTACCGCTTCGCGGTCTCGCAGATGGCGCAGACATCGCTCCGTTCGATCATCGGCAAGAGCGATCTCGACGATCTCCTGTCCAACCGCGAAAAGCTCAACCAGGGCCTGGAGTTGATGATCGACAGCCCGGCGATGGGCTGGGGTGTGCAGATCGACCGCGTCGAGATCAAGGACGTGTCCCTGCCGGAGACGATGAAGCGGTCGATGGCCCGGCAGGCGGAGGCCGACCGCGAACGCCGGGCGCGGATCATCAACGCCGACGCGGAACTCCAGGCGTCCAAGAAACTGGCGGAAGCCGCCGGGGTGATGTCCGAGCAACCCGCCGCGCTCCAACTCCGCCTCCTCCAGACCGTGGTGGCGGTCGCCGCCGAGAAGAACTCCACACTCGTACTGCCCTTCCCGGTCGAACTGCTGCGGTTCCTGGAACGCGCGCAGATCCAACAGGTCCCACAGGGGCAGCCCGAGGCAGCGGGGTCGGCGCCCCCGTTGCCCGATAAGCCGAAGCCGGAGCCCGACGCGGAGCCCGATACCGACGAGTGACGGGTGACGAGTAACAGGTGATAGAAGCTACGCGCGTGGTTCCCGTGGCGCGGACCCCGTGATACACCGGGCAATTCACACTCCTGTCCGCCAACAGGAAGGTTGCCCCATGTCCGCAACGCGACGTCAGATGCTTGCCCGCACAGGTGTGCTGGGCGCTTCGATCGCCTTCGCCGGAAACCTCACCGAGCTCTTCGCGGGCAGCGCCGCCGCGCAGAGCCTCGGCCACACCGGATACGGCCCCCTGGTCACCGACCCGAAGGGACTGCTCGACCTGCCCAAGGGTTTCCGCTACCGAGTTCTGTCCCGCGAGGGCGACCGGCTCCGCTCCGGCGAGGGTCCGGTGCCCAGCAACCACGACGGTATGTCCGCCTTCGCCGGCAGACACGGCCGCGTCCACCTGGTCCGCAACCACGAGAACCGCGTCGCCGCGAGGATTCCGGTCCCGACGATCGCAGGCCTGACGTACGACCCGATGGGCGAGGGCGGCTGTACGTCCCTCACCCTCGACAGCCGCAACCACGTTCTGTCCGAGCGCGTCGCGATCGCCGGAACAGCTGTCAACTGCGCGGGCGGGCCCACCCCTTGGGGCACCTGGCTGACCTGCGAGGAGACCGAGGACAAGGCGGGCACGAACGGCTACACCAAGGACCACGGCTTCATCTTCGAGGTCGACCCGGTCGACCCGCACCGCACGGGGGCGGTCCCGCTGGCCGCGATGGGCCGCTTCCAGCACGAGGCGATCGCCGTCGACCCGAGGCGAGGCGTCGTCTACGAGACGGAGGACGCGTTCCTCAAGCCGTTCGGCCTTTTCTACCGCTTCCTGCCCAACAGGCCCAAGGGCGGCGTCGGTTCGCTGCGCGCGGGAGGCAGACTCCAGGCGATGCGCGTCCCCGGCGTACCGGACCTCTCCTCCGTCCAGGAGATCGGCGCGTCCTTCGACGGCGTCGAGTGGGTGGACGTACCGGATCCGCTCGCGGCCCAAACCCCCATCCGCCTCCAGGACTTCGGGCCGAAGGGCATCACGCACGCGCAGAAGTTGGAGGGCTGCTACTGGGGCGGTACGTCCGTGTACTTCGTCTCCTCCTTCGCGCACAGCGTGGAGGGCTCGGCCGGCGACCACTACGGCCAGATCTGGCGCTACGACCCCTCTGCGCGGCGTCTCACCCTCGTCATCGTCTTCGGCCCCGACACCGACGTCCAACTCCCCGGCGAGTCCCCTGACAACATCTGCCTCGCCCCCAGCGGCGGCCTCATGGTCTGCGAGGACGGCAGCGGCGCGCAGCACGTGTACGGCGTGACCCGGCGCGGCGAGGTGTACGCGATGGCGCGCGGCGCGCAGAACATCGGCACGCCGGAGGCCCCGGAGTGGGGTGAGTTCGCGGGTGTCACCTTCTCCCCGGACGGCGAGACGATGTACGTGAACTGCTACACACCGGGGACGACGTTCGCGGTGACGGGGCCCTGGCGGGCACTCGCCCCGGGGGTTCGGACCCAGTCGGCAGTCACCTGATCGGCGTCATGAAGATGGCTGACCGCGAGTAGCGGCTCCTGGTCCCCGGCCGCACCATCGAGGGACACGGCCGGAAGGGGCGCACGGTGGCAAAGAAGGACGTCAAGGGAAACGGCAAGAAGCACGGCGGGCGGCGGAGCGGAGACGAGCCGCCCGCCCCGCTCCGCGACCGCCTCCGCGTCCCCGGAGGCGCCGGGGTCGACCTGTCCTCCTACCCGGCCGACGCCACGCCCGCGGGTCCGCCCGACAAGGCCGCCGCTCTCGCCGACAGCGCCCGAATGGGCGTACACCTCGCCGACCTGCAAGAACGACTGTGGGCCGCGGGCACGGCGGGCGACCGGCGGCGCGTCCTGCTGGTTCTCCAGGGCATGGACACCAGCGGCAAGGGCGGCACGGTCAAGCATGTCATCGGGCAGTTCAACCCCTCCGGCTGCCGTATCCGGGCGTTCAAGACACCGACGTCCGAGGAGCGGAAGCACCCCTTCCTCTGGCGGATCAGGAGGGCTCTCCCCGAGGCCGGCGAGATCGGCATCTTCGACCGCTCGCACTACGAGGACGTCCTGATCGCACGCGTGCGCGAACTGGCCCCGCACAAGGAGATCAACCACCGCTACGGCGAGATCAACCGGTTCGAGAAGTCGCTCACGGAAGACGGCGTCACCGTCGTGAAGGTCTTCCTCCACATCTCCTACGAACAGCAGGGCCGTCGTCTGCTCGAACGTCTGAACAACCCCGACAAGCACTGGAAGTTCAACGTCGGCGACATCGAGGCCCGCGCGCTGTGGCCGGAGTACCAGAAGGCGTACGAGATCGCCCTCGACCGTTGCTCCACACCCGAGGCGCCCTGGTACCTGGTCCCCGCCGACCGCAAGTGGTACCGGAACTGGGCCGTCAGCAAGCTCCTCCTGGAGCACCTCGAAGCCCTTGACCCGCAGTACCCGAAGGCCGACTTCGACGTGGAGGAGAGCCGGAAGCTGCTGCTCGCGCAGACACCCGAGGGCGGCACGCGCACGGCTCTGGGCGGGTGACTTCGGGGGGCACGACCGCGCGGCACGTACAGATAGAGATCAAATAGTCATATTTGCGCCTATATCTTCATCCGGTGATCACTCCAGCAGCACGATTCGCCGCGGTCTGCGCCCTGGGCGCTGTGCTCGCCGCCTGCGGAGCGCCCGACGCCCCGCCCGCCGCCCGCCCGGAACGCGCCAAGGCCGCCGGCACCGCGCCGTCACAGCCGCCGACGCTCGCCCCGGGCCCCGCCGGGCTGACCCCCGTCTTCAGGAACGGCGCGCGTACGGGTGACAAGACCGTCGCGCTGACCTTCGACGCGGACATGACCGCGGATCAGGGGGCCAGGGCGGCGGCAGGGGAGCACTTCGACAACCCGGGGCTCATCGCCACCCTGCGGAGTTCCAAGGTCCCGGCCACCGTGTTCATGACGGGACGCTGGGCCGAGGAGTATCCGCGGGAGGCCGGGTCCATCGGGCGGGACCCCCTCTTCGAGGTGGCCAACCACTCGTACAGCCACTACGCCTTCACGGACGACTGCTACGGCCTGCCGACCGTGCCCGAGGACAGGATGCGGGCGGACGTGGAGCGGGCGTACGCCGCCTTCAGGAAGGCGGGCGTGCCCCGCGCGATGCCCTACTTCCGTTTCCCGGGCGGGTGCTACGACCAGCGGGCGCTGCGCACGCTGAGCGCGGCCGGCGTCACCGCGGTGCAGTGGGACGTGGTCAGCGGGGACGCCTTCGCCACGGACGCGGAGGCCGTGGCCCAGCAGGTCCTGGACGGCGTGCGGCCCGGTTCCGTCGTCGTCATGCACTGCACGCGGAGCGCGGCTCCGGTGACCGAGCGGGCGCTGCGGACGATCGTGCCCGAGCTGCGGAAGCGGGGTTTCCGTTTCGTCAAGGTGTCCGAGCTCGTCGGGACGGCGACCCGCCACCGGTAGGAAGCCGGGCGGTCCGTCCTACGCTGGAATCATGAATGACGACTACCGCGGCACCCGTGCGGACCCGGCCCCCGCCGAGGAGGGACCGCCGTTCGCCGAGTGCGTGCTGTGCCGGAAGCCGACCGAGTACCCGGAGTCGCACAAGGGGATCACCCTGTGCCCCGTCTGCGAGTGGCAGGAGGCACAGCGCACCGCCTGTTCGGGCTGACCGGCCGGGGTGCCGCCGTGCGGCCCGGAGCTCGAAGGCCTGCCCCGGGCCCCGCCAGGGACGTACCGGCGGCGCCGGATGAACCGATCTTCGGCCTGGCAGACTGGACGGCGTGAGCAGCGACCCGACCGCAGTCGATCAGGCCCCCGAGGGCGACAGCCCCTTCCGTTCCGAGCGCACCGTGCGCGACGAGGCACCGCAGTTCGTGCTGCCCCTGGTCGTGCGGATCGAGAAGGCCGCACCCCCGGCCCGTACCGACGCGCTGGAGACCGCGGCCCGCGCGGTGCTGACGATCCTCAGTGACGAACGGTCGCTCGGGGAGGGCGAGAGCGCGGGCGAGTGGGCGCAGGCGATCCGGGACTGGCAGGACGCCCGGATCCGCAAGGTCGTACGGCGGGCTCGTGGCGCCGAATGGCGGCGGGCCGAGGCCCTGCCGGGGATCACCGTGACCGGGAAGTCCGCCGAGGTACGGGTGTTCCCGCCGGTCCCGCTGGACGGCTGGCCCAAGGAACTCGCCAAGCTCCAGGTCTCCGGCACCGACCTCGACGACCCCGAGCCGCCGATGGACGCCGACCTGACGGCGCCCGTGCTGTGGCTCAACCCCGACCTCGACATGTCGGCGGGCAAGACGATGGCGCAGACGGGCCACGGCGCCCAACTCGCCTGGTGGGAACTGTCGGACGAGGAGCGCGCGGCCTGGCGCGACGCCGGCTTCCCGCTCGCCGTCCGCACCGCCGCCCCGGCCCGCTGGCGTGAACTCACCGCCTCCGCGATCCCGTTGGTCCGCGACGCGGGCTTCACGGAGATCGCCCCCGGGCTGACCGTCGCGGTCGAGGGCGTGGACCGCGTCAGGTCTCTCTCCCGCTGACCACGTCCACAGGCGGACTGCCACCTCGCGGGCGGTGTATCAGGTGCTGATGGTGGCGAGAGGGTCGAACCCGTAGGTACGGGCGTAGCCGTTCTCGACGCCGACGAGGAGGTCGACGACCTCGAAGTAACGGTCCCAGAACGGGGTTTCGCGCAAGGCGTCGACGAGGAGCTGGTAGGCGGCATGGTCGTCCGCTTCCCAGACCCAGACGTCGGTGACGCGGGTGGAGTAGAACTCCGTGTCGTAGAAGCGTGACCGGACGCCGGCGGTCCTGGCCCTGATCGCGGGGACCACCTGGGTGGCGAAGGCGTTCATCCGTTCCTGGGGGGTCATGGCGAGCCACTCGGGCCGGGTCTTGATGAGCATGAACGCGGTGACCGCCGGGGCGGTTTCCTCAACGGACATGACGGGCGCCTCCGGAGTAGCGGATTTCATAGGTGCGGCGGATCGCTTCGGTGCGGCGGGCATCTTGTGCTCCGGTGACTTGAGTTCCGGTGATGGGACGGTGTGCCTTCAGGAGAGGACGGCGGGCCGGAGGGTCTGGGCACACCACTGTTCGAAGGTGGTGGGGGAGGCGGTGTCCGGGGCGCGGGCGACGCCCGCGTCGAGGCCCTCGTCCTTGGCCCGCTTCATGTCGGCGATGCCCTGGACGAACGCCTCGTTGAGGCCGTAACCGACGAGGGTGGTACGGAGCTCCTCGAGCGGCTGGCGCTCGTAACGGACGGGCCGGCCGAGCTGCTCGGTCATGATGCGGGCCAGGTCGTCGGGAGACAGATCCCGCGGCCCGAGGACGGGGACGCTGTCCGTGCCGGTCCACGAGCGGTCGAGCAGCAGGCCGGCGGCGACGGCCGCGATGTCGGCGACGGCGACGAGTGGGGCCCTGCGGTCGGCCTCGGCCGCGTCGGTGAAGACGCCCTTCTCGCGGATCGAGCCGGCCTCCTCCAGGAGGTTCTCGAAGAACGACGGGTTGGCCAGGGCCCGGTACGCGACACCGGTTTCGGCGATCAGGTCGTCCATCGCGAGGGAAGCGGTGACGAGTCCCGCGCGGTCGGCGACCGGGGTGCCGCGGCCGAGCGCGGAGACGCCGACGACGTGGCCGACGCCGTGCGCGGTGAAAGCCTCCGCCGCGGGGCGGGTGAAACCGCTGTAGGCGTCCCGCGGGGTCAGGGAGGCGTCCGGCGGGACGAGCCAGAACACGGCGTCCGCACCCTTGAAGGCCCGGTCGAGGACCTTGGCGTCGCCGTGCGAGCCCGTGATCACCTCGGCGCGTTCGCGTACCGCGTCGGGAAGCCGGGCGGGGTCGCGCACGATCACGCGCAGTTCCTCGTCGTGGGCGGGAGCGGACTCCAGGAGCAGGGACAGCAGGTGGCGGCCGATGTTCCCGGTGGGAGCGGTGATGACGATCATGAAAACCTCGTGGGTCGTGCCGGATGGGTACGTCCCTCATCCTGCGGAGGACCACGGTGTTGCCACAATGGGAACTTCAGCACGGGATACTTGCCTGAAATGGAATTACGCCAATGAGCAGCAGTCCAGAGCCTGTCCTCGACGCCAATCTCGCCGTCGCCCTGGACGCTCTGCTGGCCGAGCAGAGCGTCACCCGCGCAGCCGCCCGCCTGCGCACGTCCCCCGCCGCCATGAGCCGCACGCTCGGCCGCCTCCGGCGCGTCCTCCAGGACCCCCTCCTGGTCCGGGCAGGCCAGACCATGGTCCCCACCCCGCGCGCCCAGGCCCTGCGCGAGGAGGCCGCCGCGGTGGTGCGCGGCCTCGGAGCACTGCTCGCCCCCGGCACCGGTGTCGCCCCCTCCGACCTGCGCAGGACCTTCACCCTCCAGGCGGCCGACCTGGTCGGCGCGGCGCTGGCCCCCGGGCTGCTGCGGCTGGCCCGGCAGGAGGCGCCCGGGGTTTCGCTGCGGTTCCGGGCCGAGGACCTGGAGGCCGGACCGGCTCTGCGCGAGGGCCGGATCGACCTGGAGGTCGGATCCATCGACCACGTCGACCCCGAGACGCGGGTGGAGGAACTGGTCACCCTCCGGATGGCGGCGGCCGTCCGGTCGGGCCACTCCCTCGCCGAAGGGCCCCTGACCCCGGACCGGCTCGCCGCCGCCGAACACGTCGTGGTGAGCCGCCGCGGCCGGTTCACCGGCCCCCTGGACACCGCCCTGGCCGAGCGGAACCTGCGCCGACGGGTCACCGTCGTCCTCCCCAGCCACCTGGCGGCGATGACCCTCGCCGCGGATAGCGATGCGGTCTGCCTCATCCCGACCGCGCTCCCGGGCTCCGCACCCTCTCCCCTGACCGAAGTCGCCGCCACCCTCGGTCTGCGGCTTCTCGACATTCCGCTGCCCCTGCCGCCACTGGCCATCGGCATGGCATGGCACCCCCGGCACGCGGCCGACGCGGGCCACCACTGGCTCCGCGACGCCGTCCGCCGCACCCTTCGCCCCGGGGCGAACCGAAGGACATGAGCGGCCGGTACGGACCTGCCGGGGAGCGGCGGCGGCTCCCGGCGTCGGACCGGACCTTCCGGGCACGTCCTGGACACGGCGGCGGCCGTCGCCCGGCGGGTGCCCGCCGATCCGGCGACCCGGGGGCCGGGATTCGCGTTCGCACCGGCTCTCGGCGTACCGGCAGAACCGGACCCGCTGGAGGAGACGCTACGGCTGCTGGGACGCGACCCGGAGAAGTGGCCGCCGACGACGCCGGAAGTGCCCGACCGAACAGGGAGTCGCAAAGAGGTTTGAGTGGAGGCTGAACAACGCATCCGTCCCGCACGTACCTCCTGACGCTGGTCAAGTACAGACACTCAACGACCTGTTGAGTTCCCGGGAGGCTCATCATGCGGCGCATCAACGGTACTGCTCTCGTCCTGGCGGCACTTGTCGCCACCGTCGGCGCGCTCGCGTTCCCGGTGTGGTCCTACGCGGACCGCTCGGGGACCGGGCAGGCGAACCTGGCGGCGGGCACGGTGAACACCCGCTGGGGTCCGCTGACCGCCCAGGACCGCGACCTGATCGTCCGCGTACGGCTCGCCGGTCTGTGGGAACTCCCCGCGGGCCAGCAGGCGCTCGAGCGCGCGCCCTCCGAGGCGATCAAGGAGGTGGCCGACCACCTCATCGTCGGCCACACCGACCTCGACAAGCGGGTCCGGATCGTCGCGGCACAGCTCGGCGTCGAACTGCCGAACCAGCCGAACGAACTGCAGACCGGCTGGCTCAAGGAGATGACCGCGGCGACCGGCGCGGACTACGAGTACAAGTTCGTGAACCTGCTGCGGGCCGCGCACGGAACCATCTTCCCGGCCATCGGCGCCATCCGGAACACCACGCGGAACACCCTGGTGCGCCAGCTCGCCTCGGACGCCAACCAGACCGTGCTCGACCACATCACGGTGCTGGAGAAGACCGGGAAGGTCGACTTCGACGCCATCGCGAACACCGCGGCGAACGGTGCCACCGCCAGCCCGACCGGTCCCGCGGCACCACTGCCCGGTCAGGTCGCGCCCTCGGCGCCGGTCGCCGAGGCGACCGGCGACGTCTCGACCACGTCCAAGCCCTCGCCCGGCGCGCCTGGCACGGTCACCACGGCCCGGCCGGATCCGGTGGACTCGGACGGCGTGCTGGGATAACCGGCCGCTGAGCCCGCCCGCGCCCGGGTTCCGAACCTCAAATGTTGCTCTGAACGTGCGGAGCACGGGGTTCGGACCCGGGCGCGGGGGCCATACCTCGGTCACACCGGAGCAGCGGGCCGTCGAAGGGGACGCACAGCCGATGCCCGGTGAAGCCGTGCGGGTGGGGTGGAGGAGGGGGACACGATGGAGCGACTGGGGACAGGTATCGGGTGGCGGCCGGAGATCGCGGACGCCGTGGAACGCATGCCGGGCATCGACTGGGTCGAGGCCGTGGCCGAGAACCTCTGCCCAGGCCATCTCCCCGAGTCACTGCTGCGCCTGCGGGAACGCGGCGTCACGGTGATCCCGCACGGCGTCTCCCTCGGCCTCGGCGGCGCGGACCGGCCCGACGAGGCCCGCCTGACGGCCCTGTCCGAGCGGGCCGAGGCGCTGGCCTCGCCGCTCGTCACCGAGCACATCGCCTTCGTCCGCGCGGGCGGGCCCCTGACCGCCTCCGCACAACTGGAGGCGGGGCACCTGCTGCCGGTCCCCCGCACCCGGGACGCCCTCGACGTCCTGTGCGAGAACGTCCGTATCGCCCAGGACGCGCTGCCCGTTCCGCTCGCGGTGGAGAACATCGCCGCGCTGCTCTCCTGGCCCGGCGAGGAGATGACGGAGGGCCAGTTCCTGTACGAGCTGGTCGACCGCACCGGCGTACGCCTGCTCATCGACGTCGCCAACCTCCACACCAACCACGTCAACCGCGGCGAGGACCCGGTGAAGGCCCTCGACGAGCTCCCCGTCGAAGCCATCGCCTACGTCCACGTCGCCGGCGGCTTCGAACGGGACGGCGTCTGGCACGACAGCCACGCCCACCCCGTCCCGCGGCCGGTCCTCGACATCCTGTCGGAGCTCGCCTCCCGGGTGACCCCGCCGGGAGTCCTGCTGGAGCGGGACGAGAACTTCCCGGAGCCGGGCGAGCTGGAGCGGGAGTTGGCGGCGATCCGCGGGACGCTGGAGAAGGCGGCGATCCGCGGCAGGCTGGAGAAGGCGCGGGCCACCGTGACGACCGCCGGTGCCGCCCCGCCCCCGCTCCCCGCCGAAACCGAAACGGGAACCACAGCCGAACCCGAAGCGGGAACCACCGCGGACGCCGAAACGGGAGCCGCCGTGGACAGCGAAGTGGGCGCCGAGACAGAAGCCCCCGCGGACACCGCCCCCGCCCGCCAGCGCCTCGCCCTCGCGCAGACCTCGCTGCTCTCCGCCCTCGTCGCGGGAACCCCCGTGCCCGAGGGGTTCGACCGCGTGCGGCTCGGAGTGCAGGCGCGGGCGCTGGCCGCCAAGCGGGCGGACGTCGTGGCGAAGTTGGCGGAGGAACTGCCGGAGATCCTGGCGCGGGAGTACCGGCCCGCGTTTCTCGCGTACGCGCAGAGGCATCCGATGGCCGGCGGCTACCGGCGCGACGCGCTGGACTTCGCCGAGCACCTGCTCCTCGCGGGCCGCCCCGAGGACGCGGAGACCCGGCGGCTGCTGCGCGACTGGTGGCTGGAGCGCTCGGGCCCGGCCCCGCTCTCGGCGCACCCCGCGGCCCGCTTCGCCCGCGCCACCCGTCGGGTACTGCTGCGACGCTGAGCAAGCACGGCGGCGCCCCGAGGCGCCGCGGAGTGTGCGCGGGTTAACACGGCCCCCTGTGAAGGCGATGTGCGCGCCCTGTTTCCGCGCCTTTGCGGCGGTCTGGCGTACGCCCGAACCCCCACATCCCGCGCGTTCCACCCACCCCTCAACCCTGTTTTCCTGTACGGCAGTTGGCACAGCACCCGCAGTAGCATGCCAATCTGCACGCGGAGCGCACTTATGTGCTGTGCCGCAACAGGAGGCACCATGCGATCCATCAACCGCACCGGATTGGTCAGTGGAACAGGGCTCATCGTCACGGCCCTCACGGCCACCCTGGCAGCACTGGCCTTCCCGATCTGGTCGTACGCGGACCGCTCAGGGACCGGCCTGGACACTCTGAACGCCCAGACCGTGTCGACGCAGTTCGGCCCGTTGTCGGCGCTGGACCGGGAGTTCATCACCAAGGTCCGGCTGGCCGGGCTGTGGGAGCTGCCCGCGGGCCAGCAGGCGCAGCAGCGCGGCACCACCGAGGCGGTACGGACCGCGGGCGAGCATCTCATCGCGGGCCACGCGTTCCTGGACGCCCGCGTCCGCAACGTCGCGGCGCGCCTCGGCCTCGAACTGCCCAACCAGCCCAGCGATCAGCAGCGCCAGTGGCTGGCCACGCTCGACGCGGCGCACGGCGTCGACTACGACCGCGAGTTCGCGAACATCCTCCGCGCGGCGCACGGCAAGGTCTTCGCCGTCGTCGCCCAGGTCCGCGCCAACACCCGCAACTCGCTCGTACGTGATCTCGCCGACGACGCGAACACCACCGTGCTCGACCACATCAAGGTCCTCGAAGCCACCGGATACGTCGACTTCGACGCTCTCGCCCAGGACGCGGCGAGCGCCGCCCCGCCCCCGATGACCTACACCCCGGCACCGCCCGGCCCCACCCGGTCCCCGGACCCACCGATCCCGGTGCTCCCGTCACCGGGCTACACCCTCCCCCCGGCGGCCTCACGCGACAACTCGTCCTCGATCCCCTAGTCGCACGAGCGGCGAGCGGAGCATCACATACCGGCAACGCTCCGTCCATCATGTGAATAAGCCATGGCGCTCACCCCGTCCATCGCATAGAAAAACGCCATGTTCTGGGTACTTCTCCTGCTGTCGGCCTGGGCCGTGGCCGGCACCGCCTGCGTACGGCTGTGCCTGGCGGCCGTCCGCGCTGCGGCCGTCGACGCTACGGCGGCCCGCGACCACAGCCTCACGCTGTACGAGGCGGCGTTCCTGTCGGGCGGCCCGGCCCGGGTCGCCGAACTGACCCTGGTGTCGATGGCCCGCCAACGCCGTCTGCTGCTCGCGCACACGGGCTGGGCGACAGTCGTGGACCCCCGCGGGCACGACGAGATGGAGCGCTCGGTGATCGGGGCGATCGGCCCGGAGGGGCAGTCCCGGATAGCGCCCGTGCGGGCGACCGCGGCCACCGCGGACTCCGTGCACCGCCTCGCCGACCGTCTCGTCGCCGCGGGCCTCGCGGTGCCCGACGGCGAACGCGGCACCATCGCGGGCGCCGTCCGCCAGGTCCAGACCGCCGCCGCGGCCGTCCTCGTCCTGGGCGCGGTGGCCCTGCTGATGCCCGCGCAGGCTCCGGAAGCCCGGTACGAGGTGCCGGTCGCCGTCTGGTTCTCGCTGCCGCTCATCCTCACCTTGAGCTGCCTCGCGATCACCCGTATCGAGGTGCACCCGTACTCGCGCTGGGCGTCCCCGGCCGGCCAGCGGCTGCTCGGCACGCTGGCCCGGCACCCCGACGGCACGGGCGACGACCGTACGTACCTCACCTCCGTCGCCGTACGCGGCATCCGCGCGATCGGCGAGCCGGACCTGCGGGCGGCCTTCACCCACCGCGACCGAAGCGTGGGCCGGAGGGGCTGACCGGCGCGCCGGGGGGCGCATCGGGGTCATTGGAGCCGACACTGCGGCCCGGTCCTTTACTTCACCCACCGCCGGACGAAACATCCCCTCTGTCGCTGCCGTGCGCTGAAGGGATACGCGATGAGAGCTGCCGTCCTCTACGGAACAGCGGGATCCTTGCTCCTGTCCGCCCTCGTCACCGTCCCCGCGGGGGGCGATCCCCAGTGGCCCGGCGAGCCTCTCGGGCCAGGCGCCGACACGCGCGGCACCGCCGTCGCCGCCCAGCGTGCCGAGGCCGCCGGTGTCCGCTTCGGCACCTGCGCCAAGGTGGAGGATCTCCCGGACAACGTCCGCTGCGGCACGGTCACGGTGCCCCTCGACTACGCGGATCCCGACGGCAAGCAGATCAAGCTGACCGTCAGCCGGGTGAAGGCCACCGGCAAGGACGCCAAGAACTCGAAGCGGAAGGTCCCGCGCCAGGGCGCCCTGGTCTACAACCCCGGCGGCCCGGGCGCCTCCAGCATGTACTTCCCGCTGATCGGGTTCCTGCCCGAGTGGAAGCGCTTCTCGGCGGCGTACGACCTCGTCGGCTACGCCCCGCGCGGAGTGGGCCGCTCCGCCCCCCTCTCATGCGAGGACCCGAAGCAGCTGGGGAAGGGGCCGACGCAGTCACCGACCTTCCCCTCGGAGTCGTACAAGCAGGAGCGCATCGCGGAGGCGAAGGCGTACGCGCGCGGCTGCCTCAGGCGTTCCGGCAAGGCCGTCCAGCACTACACCTCGCTCAACAACGCGCGCGACCTCGACGTGCTGCGGGCCGCGCTCGGCGAGCGGCGGCTGACCTTCATGGGCGCCTCGTACGGCACGTACTTCGGTGCTCTGTACGCGACGCTCTTCCCCTCCCACGTACGGCGGATGGTCTTCGACTCGGCGGTGAACCCCGACCCCGAACAGATCTGGTACCGGAACAACCTCGACCAGTCCGCCGCGTTCGAGATCCGCTGGGCGGACTTCCGCGCCTGGATCGCCCGGCACGACGACGTGTACGGGCTCGGTGCCACGCCCGACGAGGTGCTGCACAGCTACGAGCGGGCGCGGGCGCGGCTCGCCCACTCGCCCGCGGGCGGCAAGGTGGGGCCCGGGCAGTTGCAGGGCGCGTTCCTCCAGGCCGGGTACTACGACGACTACTGGCCGCACCGCGCCCAGGCCCTGTCGGCATACCTGAAGGGCGATCCGAAGCCGCTGATCGAGCAGGCGGGGCCGTATCCGGAGGCGGCGGCCGAGCAGGAGAACGGCAACGCGGTCTACACGGCGGTCGAGTGCAACGACGCGTCCTGGCCGACGGACTGGCGCACCTGGGACCGCGACAACACGCGGCTGGCCCGCAAGGCGCCGTTCGAGACGTGGGACAACGTGTGGATGAACCTGCCGTGCGCCTACTGGCCCGTGCCGCGGCAGCGGCCGCTGGACGTGTGGACGCTGCCCGGCGCGCTGCCGCCGACCCTGATCCTGGCGGCCGAGCGGGACGCGGCGACGCCGTACGAGGGTGCGGTGGCGCTGCACCGGCGGCTGTCCGGTTCAGTGCTGGTGACCGAGGAGGACGCCGGAACGCACGGCATCGGGGGCGGGCCCAACAAGTGCGTCAACGGCTACCTGGACGCCTACCTCCTGGAGGGCAGGCTCCCGGTGCGGCACGCGGAGTGCGCGCCGCACGCGGAGCCGAAGCCGGTGGCGCCGGGCAGTCGCTCGAAGGGCGGGAAGGACCGGAAGAAGGACGTGAAGGAAGACGTGAAGGAAGACGTGAAGAAGGCCTCCTGAGTCCGCCCGGCGCCACCGGTCCGCTCAGGCGAGGCCGGCGACCAGCTCGGAGAGATCCTTGCGGCGGCCCGTGTAGAACGGGACCTCCTCGCGGACGTACATCCGGGCCTCGGAGGCACGCAGCAGGCGCATGAGGTCGACGATGCGGTAGAGCTCGTCGGCCTCGAAGGCGAGGATCCACTCGTAGTCGCCGAGGGAGAACGAGGCGACGGTGTTGGCGCGCACGTCCGGGTAGCCGCGAGCCATCTTGCCGTGGTCGGCGAGCATGCGGCGGCGGTCCTCGTCGGGCAGCAGGTACCAGTCGTAGGAGCGCACGAACGGGTAGACGCTGATGTAGTCGCGCGGCGTCTCGTCGGCGAGGAACGCCGGGATGTGCGAGCGGTTGAACTCGGCGGGGCGGTGCAGCGCCATGTTCGACCAGACCGGCTCCAGGGCGCGGCCCAGCTTCGTGCGGCGGAAGAGGTTGTACGCCTCCTGGAGCTGGTCCGCGGTCTCGGCGTGCCACCAGATCATGAGGTCGGCGTCGGCGCGCAGCCCCGACACGTCGTACGTGCCGCGGACGGTGACATCCTTCGCGGCGAGCTGGTCGAAGAGCTCCTGGACCTCGTCGGCGTAACCGGCCCGGTTCTCGGGCAGCGCGTCCTTCAGCTTGAAGACGGACCAGAGGGTGTAGCGGATGACCTCGTTGAGGTCCTTGGCCTTCTTGCCGGCGTTCGGAATCTTGGCGGGGGCGTCGTCACTCATGGGGCTATTCTCCCGCGCCGCCGTGCAGGCTCTGCACCGGGTTGGTGCTGAGCGCGTCCAGTCCGCCGCGGTCGCCGCCGAGATGGTCAACCGCCGCGTACGCGCTCGCGACGCACGCGGGGATACCGACCCCGTCGTAGGCCGCGCCGCAGACCGCGAGCCCCGGCAGTCCGCCGACGTGTTCGCGGACGCGGGCCACCCGCGCGTGGTGCCCGACGGGGTACTGCGGCAGCCCCTCGTGCCAGCGCGTCACACGGGTCTCGACGGGGACGGCGTCCAGGCCGGTGGCCTCGCGCAGGTCGTGCCGGGACACCTCGACCAGGCCGGCGTCCTCCCTGCCGAGCACCTCGGTCTCGCCGTGACGCCCCACGGAGGTCCGCAGGACGAGCAGGCCGGGGTTCTCGTCGGCGAGCCAGCCCCACTTGCGCGAGGCGAAGGTGGCGGCCTTGATGGTGTGCCCGTCGACGGGCGGCACGAGGAAACCGCTCCCTTCGGGGAGGGTGATCCCGTCGCGCCGGTAGGCGAGGGTGACCAGCGCCATGGACGCGTACTCCACGGTGGCCAGTTCGGCCGCGGCGGCGGGCGCCTCGGCGCGCAGCAGGGCGGCGGCGGCGGAGGCCGGCAGTGCGAGGACCACGGCGTCGGCCCGGAGGGCCTGGCCTCCGGCGACGACCCGCCACCGCGCGGCCGCGGCGCCTTCTTCCGCACCCGCTTGCGGGGCACCCGCGGCTGCCTCGCCGTCGACCCGGCGCAGCTCCGTCACCGGTGCCCGCGTGACGATCTCGCCGCCCCGCGCGCGGACCGACTCCGCCACCGCGAGCGGCAGTTGGCCGACGCCGCCCTCGATGCCCATGAAGACCGGGCCGGTCTGCTGGTGGACGGCGGCCCTGGCCTGGATCTCGCGGACCGCCTCCGTCAGGGAGTCGTGGGTGCGGGCGGCCTCGAAGAGCTGGGGGACGGCGGAACGCAGCGAGATGCGGTAGGCGTCGCCCGCGTAGACCCCGCCGAGGAGCGGCTCGACCAGGCGGTCGACCACTTCCCGGCCGAGGCGGGCGGCCACGAATTCCCCCACCGCCACGTCGTCGCCGACCTCCGTGCGGGGCAGTTCGGCGTCCCGCTCGATACGGCGCAGGCCCTCGTCGGAGAGGACGCCGGAGAGCGCGGCCGCGGTGCCGGGCACACCCATGACGTGCCCCTTGGGCATGGGGCGCAGGGTGCCCCGGGTCCAGAGCGAGGCCGACGCGGTGGCGGGCGGCTGGAGGCGGTCGGCGAGCCCCGCCTCGCGGGCCAGGGCGACCGCCTCGGGGCGGCGCGCGAGCATCGACTCGGCGCCCAGGTCGACGCGCGCGCCGGCGATCTCACCGGGCAGCAGCTTGCCGCCGAGACGGTCCGACGCCTCCAGGACGGTCACGCGCGCGCCCCGGTCCAGCAACCGGTGGGCGGCGGCCAGACCCGCGATCCCGCCCCCGATGACCACGACGTGTCGCTTACCCGTACGAGTGTCCTGTTCGCGCATCCCTCCACTTTCGCAGACCCCACTGACGCTCCCGCCGGTCCCCCGGTGTCCTCCGCGAGTCCTGACCGTGACCGCATCGGGACCGGATCCGTCCAACGTCGGGGCCCCGCCGGGCGTCGAAGGAGCGTAAGCCGTCGCGACCCTCGGGGGGATGCCCACATGCGCACACGAAGCTCCACACGATCCGTACCGGCCCTGGCCGGGATCCTGCTCGCCGCCACCCTCGCGCTGGCGGGTTGCAGCGGCGGTGCCAACGACACCTCCTCCAGCGGCTCGAACGCGGACAACAAGGCCGCCGCTCCGGAAGCCCAGGACGCCGCGGGCGCCGGGGACAGCGGCAGGAGCGGCAGCGAGTTCGCGACGAAGGCCCCGGACCTCTCCGCGAACCGGATCATCCGCACCGCCTCGCTGACCGTGCAGGTCAAGGACGTCCCCGACGCCCTCGACGAGGCCCGCACCATCACCGCGAACGCGGGCGGCTTCGTCGGCGACGAGACCACCACCCGGGACGAGAAGGGCCACGAGCACACGCGGGTGGTCCTGCGCGTGCCGACCGCCCAGTACGACGCGGTGCTCGCCGGCATGGAGGGCACCGGCAAGCTCCTCGAACGTACGGCCAAGGCACAGGACGTCACGGAGCAGGTCGTCGACGTGGAGAGCCGCATCAAGACGCAGCGCGCCAGCGTCGCCCGGATCCGTGAGCTGATGGACCAGGCCACCAAGCTCGGTGATGTGGTCACCCTGGAGGGCGAGTTGAGCTCCCGTCAGGCCGACCTCGAGTCCCTGCTCGCGCAGCAGGCCTCCCTGGAGGACCGCACCAGCCTGGCCACCATCACCCTGACCCTGTCCCAGACCCCGGTGAAGCAGGCGGAGAAGAAGGACGACGATCCGGGCTTCACGGACGCGCTCGCGGGCGGCTGGGACGCGTTCGTCACGATGCTGCGCTGGATCGCCGTGGCGTTCGGCGCGATCCTCCCGTTCGCGGCGGGCGCGGCGCTGCTCCTGGCGCTGTGGGTGCTGTGGGCGCGTCTCCTGCGCACCCGCACGCCTCGCCGGCCGGCCCCGGCCGCGGCTTCCCCGGCCGGCACACTGCCGGTCGCACCGCCCGTGCGGGAGCGGGAGGAGGGACGCGAGCAGGACTGAAATGCGCCGCCCCCGTAGCGTGTTCGTATGAGCATGAACGGGACGAGCGGTACCCCCGGCGGGGCGAAGGAACGACTGGTCGTGATCGGCGGTGACGCGGCGGGCATGTCCGCCGCGTCACAGGCGCGCCGGCTGCGGGGGCCGGACGAACTGGAGATCGTGGCGTTCGAACGGGGGCACTTCACCTCGTACTCGGCGTGCGGCATCCCGTACTGGGTGGGCGGCGACGTCGCCGAGCGGGACGAGCTGATCGCGCGGACACCCGAGGAGCACCGGGAGCGCGACATCGACCTGCGGATGCGTACGGAGGTCACGGAGATCGACGTCGCGGGCACCCGGGTCCGCTCCCGGGACCTCGATTCCGGGGCCGAGCTGTGGACCTCGTACGACAAACTCGTGATCGCGACCGGCGCGCGCCCGATCCGCCCCGACCTGCCGGGCGCCGACGCGCCGGGCGTGCACGGCGTGCAGACCCTGGACGACGGGCAGGCCCTCCTGGACACGCTGGCCGCGACGGAGGGCCGCCGCGCGGTGGTCGTCGGCGCGGGCTACATCGGCGTGGAGATGGCCGAGGCGCTCATCAACCGCGGGTACGAGGTGACGGTCGTCAACCGCGGCAAGGAGCCGATGTCGACGCTCGACCCCGACATGGGCCGCCTGGTACACACGGCCATGGAGGGCCTGGACATCACCATGGTGAACGACGCCGAGGTCACCAAGCTGCTCACCGGCGAGGACGGTCGGGTGCGCGCGGTCGTCACCGAGGACGCGGAGTACCCGGCGGACGTGGTCGTACTCGGCATCGGCGTGCGCCCCGAGACGACCCTCGCGAGGGCCGCCGGGCTGCCCGTGGGCGATCACGGCGGGCTGCTCACCGACCTCGCGATGCGGGTGCGCGGGCACGAGAACATCTGGGCGGGCGGCGACTGCGTCGAGGTGCTCGACCTGGTGTCGGGCAGCGAACGGCACATCCCGCTGGGTACCCACGCCAACAAGCACGGGCAGGTCATCGGCGCCAACGTGGGCGGCGGTTACGGCACCTTCCCCGGCGTCGTCGGCACCGCGGTGAGCAAGGTGTGCGACCTGGAGATCGCCCGCACCGGACTGCGCGAGAAGGACGCGCGCCGGGCCGGCCTCCAGTTCGAGGCAGTCACCATCGAGTCGACCAACCGCGCCGGCTACTACCCCGGCGCGGACCTCATGACCGTGAAGATGCTCGCCGAGCGCCGCACCGGACGGCTGCTCGGCGTGCAGATCGTCGGCCGGGAGGGCGCCGCGAAACGCGTCGACATCGCCGCCGTGGCGCTGACCGCGGGTATGACCGTGGAGCAGATGACAACCCTGGACCTGGGCTACGCGCCGCCGTTCTCACCGGTGTGGGACCCCATCCTGGTGGCGGCGCGCAAGGCGGTCATGGCGGTACGCGCGCGTGGCGCGTGACCGGCGGCCCTGACCCGGGTGGCGCGCCTCCGACCCTGGCGGCTCGTGCTACGCCGTCTCGTGGCCGGTCGCGTTCGACCCGGTGATGCGGTCTATGGCCTGCCGGGCCTGCTCGGCGGGCGGCCGCGCGGGCAGCGAGGAGACGGAGGCCGAGGGGGCGACGGCCGCGGGCTGCGCCGCCGGGGGCTTCGCGTGCGCGGCGGGACGAGTGGAGCGCAGCCGGTGGCTGACGGCCTCGTCGAGGGTCACCGGCCGCTGCATCCGCGCCGCCAGCCGGCCAGCCTCCTGGCCGAGCGCGGCGACATCTTCCCAGGGCAGGTGCAGCACCAGGGCGATCTCCGCCTCGCCATCGGGGAGGGCATGGATCGGAGGATTAACTCGGTCGTTCATCGCCTGTGTCCTCACGTCTTCCTCGCGCCACGTCTTCGTCGCGGCTCGGGCGGTTGAGGAGACATACGCACGGGGGCGCGGAGACGTTCAGCGACTCGGGACGCACGTGGGGCGTACGGGGAGCCCGGCCCGGGCGTGTGGCGCGCGCGAGGGGCGTGACGGGTGCGGCGAGCGCCCGGTGCGAGCCGACGGCGGCGGGCGGGTCACGCTCACGTGCCGCAGGCCGACGCGCGGATTCCGCCGCCCCATCGCGGGCAGTACTTCCTTGTGGTCATCCCCGTCCATGACGTGAATCCGGCACGGCACACGCCCTATGTGACGTACGCGCTGATCGCCGTCAATGTGCTCGTCTTCCTCGGCACGCCCGGCGTCGCCGACTCCGTGGCGGGCGAGAGCGGGGTGGCGCGGCTCTGCCACCTCCAGGCGTTCCTGGATCACTACGCCGCGGTGCCGCAGGAGTTGATCCACCACCGGATGCCGGGTCTTGTGCCCACGGGAGAAGTCGGCGTCGGCCCGCAGGGAACGGGCTGTGTGGTGGCCGCGCCGGACTACGACAAGTCGCCGGCGCTGTCGGTGCTGACGGCGATGTTCCTGCACGGCAGCTGGCTGCACCTGCTGGGCAACATGCTGTTCCTGCTGATCTTCGGAAACAACATCGAGGACCGGCTGGGACACGTGCGGTTCACGCTGTTCTACGTGATCTGCGGCTACGCGGCGTCCTACGGCTTCGCGTACCTGAACAACGACTCGGGCGACCCGCTGATCGGCGCCTCCGGAGCGATCGCCGGGGTGCTGGGCGCGTACCTGGTGCTCTATCCGAAGGCCAGGGTGTGGGTCCTCGTGCCGTTCCTGGTCTTCCTGCCGCTGCGGCTGCCCGCCTGGATGGTGCTGGGCTTCTGGTTCGTCCTCCAGGCGGTGTACTCGTCCGGCGAGGGTGTCGCCGACGCCGGGACGGTGGCGTACGCGGCCCATGTCGTCGGCTTCCTAGCCGGAATGCTGCTGGCCTGGCCGCTGCGCGCGGGCACCCCGCCACCGCCGGAACCGCGCCGCCTGCTGTGGGGCAGGCAGGCGCGGCACACCTGACGCCCAGGCCTCAGCGCGCGGTGTGGTTGTGCACGTAGTCCACGAGCCGGGTCAGCGCGTCCGGGTCGGTGGCCGGCAGGACGCCGTGGCCGAGGTTGAAGATGTGGCCCTCGAGACCGGCGGCCGCGTCGAGCACCTCGCGGGTCTTGGTCTCCACGGCCTCGGTCGTGGAGAACAGGACGGCGGGGTCGAGGTTGCCCTGCAGAGCCTTGCCCGGGCCGACACGCGTGGCGGCCACGTCGAGCGGGACACGCCAGTCGACACCGACCACGTCCGCGCCCGCCTCGCCCATGAGCCCGAGCAGCTCACCGGTGCCGACGCCGAAGTGGATGCGCGGAACGCCGTACGACGCCACCGACTCGAAGACCTTCGTGGACGCCGGCATCACCGAGCGCCGGTAGTCGGCCGGTGCCAGCGCGCCGACCCAGGAGTCGAAGAGCTGGACGGCACTGGCGCCCGCCTCGATCTGCACCTTCAGGAAGGCGGAGGTGATCTCGGCGAGACGGTCGAGCAGGTCGGCCCACAGCTGCGGGTCGCCGTACATGAGCGCCTTGGTGTGCTCGTGGTTCTTGGACGGGCCGCCCTCCACGAGGTAGCTCGCGAGGGTGAAAGGCGCACCCGCGAAGCCGATGAGGGGGGTGGGGCCGAGTTCGGCGGTGAGCAGGCCGATCGCCTCGGTGACGTACGAGACGTCCTCGGGGGTCAGATCACGGAGCTGGGCCAGGTCGGCGCGGGTGCGGATCGGGTTCTCGACGACCGGACCGACGCCCGGCTTGATGTCGAGGTCGATACCGATGGCCTTCAGCGGTACGACGATGTCGCTGAAGTAGATCGCCGCGTCCACGTTGTGCCTGCGCACCGGCTGGAGGGTGATCTCGGCCACCAGCTCGGGCCGTGTACAGGAGTCGAGCATGGCGATGCCCTCGCGCACCTTGAGGTACTCCGGCAGCGAGCGGCCCGCCTGCCGCATGAACCACACCGGCGTGTGCGGCACGGGCTCACGCCTGCACGCCTTGAGGAAGGCGGATTCGTAGGTGGCTGGCGGCTGCTGCCCGTCGGGGCGGTCGTTGGCACTCACGACGGAAAGTCTCGCACGGCCCGGCGCCCGCCAAGTCCCGGGCTCCCGGAGCCGGACAGGCTCCGGGAGCCCCGCGGAGCCCTCGGCGTCGGCGTTCGCGCGGGGCGGTCACCGGCGCGATCAATCGGCACGATCCGGACAGTGGCCCCACGCACGGGTGTCTCTCCCTGCGCGGAGGCTCTGTTCCCCTTAATCTTCCCGGCATGGCTGCGGCTCAGGGACGACTGTCGGACGGCGCTGGCGGAACGGATGACGCGAAGGAGGGGAACCGAGATGCGATGGCGACGGCTCCGCCACCCTTCCGGGCCGCCGTCGACGCGCTGAAGGGCGCGCGGCTGCGGCCGGAGATCGAGATCGACCCGACGCCCGCGCCCAAGCGCCTGGCCCCGTACGCGCACGCGCTGGAAGCGGCGGTCGTCGCGAACGACGAGGATCTGGCCGACGGCCGTCTCGTGCTGCTGCACGACCCGGCGGGGCACGACGCCTGGCAGGGCACCTTCCGTCTGGTGACCCTGGTCCGCGCGGAGCTCGAGCCGGAGATGGCCGCCGACCCGCTGCTTCCCGAGGTCTGCTGGTCGTGGCTGACCGGCGCGCTCCAGGCCCGCGGTCTGTCGTACGGCGAACCGAGCGGCACCGTGACGCGCGCCAGTTCGCACTACTTCGGCGGTCTCACGGAGCGCCCTTCCGCCTCCCAGATCGAGATCCGGGCCTCGTGGACGCCGCGGGAGGGCCTGGGCGGTGTGCCGGACTCGGCCACGCATCTCGCCGCCTGGTGCGATCTGCTGTGCCAGGTCGCCGGGCTGCCGCCGGTGACGCCGGGCGAGGCGTCGGTGGTCAGCCTGCCGCAGCGCCGGGGGCCGCAGTCCCGCTGAGCAAGCGGTCCGCGCAAGGCACAGTTCACGATGCTTCTTTGTCGATACGCCAACTTTCGGCCGCGTATTGACGCGGAATGACGCCGAGCGACTCGGTTCGATCTTCGGATGATCGATCGCGTGTCCGAATTGCACGGATTGTTACTCACCAAATCGTGATCATTCTCTAAAGGCCGACGGGTTTGATGCCGAAGACGTCTGTGACCTTGAAAGACGGTTCGTCCCGGCTTCATCCCCAGAGCCGGCACCGTCACGCACCCCCCAGGAGGCCTGGTGTCCGTTCTCCTCGAGCAGCCCGCAAGCCTGGTCGCCTACCGCCCGAACAAGCCGACTGCCATGGTGGTCGTGGCCGACCCCCGGGTCCGCTCGACCGTCACCCGCCACCTGTGGGCGCTCGGAGTGCGCGACGTCATCGAGGCGTCGTCCGTCGCGGAGGCACGTCCCAGAATCGGCAGTCCACGCGACATCTGCGTGGCCGATGTCCATCTTCCCGACGGCAGCGGGCTCACCCTGCTGTCCGAGACCCGTGCCGCGGGCTGGCCCAACGGCCTCGCCCTCTCCGCAGCCGACGACATCGGCGCCGTGCGCAACGCCCTCGCGGGCGGCGTCAAGGGCTACGTCGTCACCGGCACCCGTAACAACGTCGGGCTCCCCACCCGGCCCGGCGTCGCGCCGATCGGTTCGGCCGCCGCCCGTATGCACCGCCGCCCCCCGGGTTCCCCGAGCCACCCGGGTGGCTACCGCGAGCTCTCCGGACGAGAGGTCGAGGTGCTTCGGCTGGTCGCGGAGGGCCAGTCGAACAAGGCCATCGGCGTCTCGATGGGCCTGTCCGCACTGACCGTCAAGAGCCACCTCGCCCGTATCGCCCGCAAGCTCGGCACGGGCGACCGCGCCGGGATGGTGGCGGTGGCCCTGCGCACGGGAATCATCCACTGACCCCCACCGCTCACCCCTGAACCAGCGACTTCCCGAGCTGGCTGGTTCACGACTCCGGCGCCCGTCGACCGAACCTCAGTCGGCGGGCGCTTTCCACAGCTCGCGCAGCGGGATCCGGCGGAACTCGATCTCCTCGTAAGCCGTTTCGGCTCCCGTCTCGTACAGGATCCCCACCGTCCGGGCGTCGGTCTGCACCAGATCCGAATAGGCGGCCTTGGCCTCGGAGAGGGTCAGCACCTTCCGGAAGGCGCGGCCTCCGTCCGTACTTCCCCAGATCGCCATCGCCGCGCGGTCGGTGGGCACCGAAGGCGCCGAGAACAGCAACTCCCCCTGATCGCCGGTGAGTTGCAGCAGGGTGCCCTGCACCAGGGGTACGTCGTCGAGTGAGTGCTGTTCGTCGTAGTCCTGGTCGAGCGTGCTGCCGCCGTCGCTGGAATACGCGTCGAGGCGGTTTCCGACGCTCGTGCCCTTCTGATTACGCGAGCTGAAGTACAGCCGCCCGTCGGGCAGTTGGGCGACGGTCGACTCATTCGCGTTGTGCACGCCCTCGTAGGCGTCGTCCGCGAAACCGAGCTGCCAGGACCGGCCGCCGTCGTCGCTGTAGATCGCGTGGGCCCCGAAGTACCTCGGTTCCTGTCCGGTGTCCGTGGAGCCCTCGGGCGGGGCGGCCGAGTGGTTGGCGGGGACGACCAGCCGGCCCGGGTGCTCACCGCGGGTCAGGGCGATGGCGTGGCCCGGCCCCGTCGCGTACCAGCGCCAGCCGGGCCGCTTCACCGCCGAGGTGATCTCCGTCGGTGCCGAGAAGGACAGTCCGTCGTCCCGGCTCCGCTGCACGAACACCCGCCTGCCCTGCTCCTCGGTGGCCTCGCCGCGCAGGATCTGCGCCTCGGTGACGTCGCCGCTGTTGTACGAGGTCACCAGCACGACGTGTCCCGTCCCGGGATCGACGACCGGCGCCGGGTTCCCCCGGGTATCGCCCTTGCCCGCCGTGACGACCCGCAGCGGGCCCCAGGTGCAGCCGCCGTCGAGCGACCGTCTGAGCACGACGTCGATGTCGCCGCTGTCGTGCCTGCCGCCGACCCGTCCTTCGGCGAAGGCCAGCAGGGTGCCTGCCCGGGTCCGGACGAGGGCGGGTATGCGGTAGGTGGCATAACCACCGGTGCCCGACACGTACGGAACCGACGAGGCGCAGCCGTGCTTCGCATCCGCGTTCGCGCTGTCGGCCTCGTCCGCCCAGGGCCGGGCGGCCACCACCAGTGCGGCGACGACGACCGCGGCGGTGCCGAGAGCGGTGACGCGGCGGTTCAGGAACATACGGTTCAAGGTCTTTCCCCGGCGTGGAGGAGGATCGGCGGCGGCCGACCTGGGACAACCCACGTGAACCTAGAGGCGTCCCCGGGGCGCGGCAACTCCCTTGGGGCAAAAGCCCGGTGAAAGGGCGACAGGCCCACCGGGATCCGGAACCGGCCTCTCCGCGGTGCTCGCGGGCTCCCGGCCAGGCCGGTAATCAGGTCATCACGGGCGGCGCGGAAGCGTGATCGCGGCGCGTACGGCATTCGGCCGGGAGGCACCTGGCGGCCACGAGATCCACTTGAGCGGTGTTTTCGCAGGTGAACCGACCAATGACTGGAAGATGCAGGTCAGCCGCTCGAACATCCCGATACCCTTGACAGGTGACCGACGCCCAAGAGACCGCAGAAGACAGCTCACTGCGAACCACCGGAGGCGCCCCTCCGGACGACGTCGAACCGGCGCCGATCCCTTTGCTTGAGCCCCGCGACGGAATTCCGCCCGTCGTCACCGACGACGCCTCGCTCGCCGAGGTGATCGCCGCCTTCGCCGCGGGTTCGGGCCCCGTCGCCGTCGACGCCGAACGCGCGTCCGGATACCGGTACGGCCAGCGCGCCTACCTGGTGCAACTGCGCCGCGACGGCGCGGGCACCGCACTGATCGACCCCGTGGCCTGTCCCGACCTCTCCGGGTTCGGCGAGGCGATCTCCGACGTGGAGTGGGTGCTGCACGCCGCCACCCAGGACCTGCCCTGTCTCCGCGAGATAGGCATGATCCCCTCCCGCCTCTTCGACACCGAGCTGGCCGGACGGCTCGCCGGGTTCCCCCGGGTGGGCCTCGGCGCCATGGTCGAGAGCGTGCTCGGCTTCGTACTGGAGAAGGGGCACTCGGCGGTCGACTGGTCGACACGCCCGCTGCCCGAGCCGTGGCTGCGGTACGCGGCGCTGGACGTCGAGCTCCTGGTCGACCTGCGCGACGCGCTGGAGAAGGAGCTGGACCGGCAGGGCAAGCTGGAGTGGGCCCGGCAGGAGTTCGACGCGATCGCGCAGGCCGATCCCGCGCCGCCGCGCAAGGACCCCTGGCGGCGCACGTCCGGGATGCACAAGGTGCGCCGGCGTCGGCAGATGGCCGTCGTACGGGAGCTGTGGGAGGCCCGAGACCGGATCGCGCAGCGCCGGGACATCTCGCCGGGCAAGGTGCTCGGCGACGCGGCGATCGTCGAGGCGGCGCTGGCCCTGCCGGCGAATGTGCACGCCCTGTCCGCGCTGAACGGCTTCGGGCACCGCATGGGACGCCGTCAGCTGGATCAGTGGCAGGCCTGCGTCGACCGCGCGAAGGCGCTGCCGGACGCCGAGCTGCCGCAGCCGGGCCAGCCGGTGACCGGTCCCCCGCCGCCGCGTGCCTGGGCCGACAAGGACCCGGCCGCCGCGGCCCGGCTCTCCGCCGCGCGTGCCGCGGTCTCGGCGCTCGCCGAAGAGCTGAACATGCCCCAGGAGAACCTGATCACCCCGGACACCGTGCGGCGGGTGTGCTGGGAGCCGCCGACCGTGCCGGACACGGAGTCCGTGGCCGCGGCGCTCACCGGGTACGGGGCACGGCCCTGGCAGGTCGAGCAGGTCACCCCGGTGCTCGTCTCGGCACTCACCCCGGCCAAGGCCTGACGGCTTCGAGGACCTCGGCGGCTTCCGCGGCTTCGGCGCTTCGAGGACCTCGGCGGCTTCGGTGGAGGGGACGGTCAAGGCCGCGCGAACGGCACCCGCCGTGCCGGCCGGAACCGTCTCCGCCGTCCGCGGTGGCACCACACCGGCGAGATCAGGCCAAGATCAGCAGAGGGAACGGGGCAGCGGCCGGTACGGACCGCGGCCTTCAGCGGCTGATCCCGGGTGTGACCTTCGCCGCTCCCGCCCACGGGACTGGGCAGCATGGTTACCCGCAAGTAGCATGAGAAGTGAGCGCGCGCTCAGGCGTGTGTGTCGCGCAGCAGTGCCATCCCGCATCTGGAGGAGAGCCATCGTGCCTCGTACCGTCAGGGACGTCGTCTTCGTCGACGGCGTCCGCACCCCGTTCGGCAAGGCGGGCCCGAAGGGCATCTACCACGAGACCCGGGCCGACGATCTCGTCGTGAAGGCCATCCGGGAGCTGCTGCGCCGCAATCCCGGTCTCGATCCCAAGAAGATCGACGAGGTCGCCATCGCCGCGACCACCCAGATCGGTGACCAGGGTCTGACCCTCGGCCGCACGGCCGGCATCCTCGCCGGTCTCCCCCAGTCGGTTCCGGGCTACTCCATCGACCGCATGTGCGCGGGCGCGCTGACCGCCGTCACCACGACGGCCGGTTCGATCGCGTTCGGCGCGTACGACGCCGTCATCGCCGGTGGTGTCGAGCACATGGGCCGCCACCCGATGGGCGAGGGCGTGGACCCGAACCCGCGCTTCGTCAGCGAGAAGCTGGTCGACGAGTCCGCCCTGTTCATGGGCATGACCGCGGAGAACCTGCACGACCGCTACCCGCACATCACCAAGCTGCGCGCCGACGAGTACGCCGTGCGCTCGCAGGAGAAGGCCGCCAAGGCGTACGCCAACGGCAAGATCCAGCAGGACCTGGTGCCGATCTCGGTACGCAACACCAACGCGGAGGTCGGCGAGACGGGCTGGGGCCTGGTCACCGCCGACGAGCCGATGCGCCCGGGGACCACGCTGGAGAACCTGGCCGGTCTGAAGACGCCGTTCCGTGTGCACGGCCGGGTCACCGCAGGCAACGCGGCCGGTCTGAACGACGGCGCCACCGCGTCGATCATCGCTTCCGAGGAATTCGCGCGCGAGCACGACCTGCCCGTGAAGATGCGCCTGGTCTCCTACGCCTTCGTGGGCGTCGAGCCCGAGGTGATGGGCTACGGCCCGATCCCGGCGACCGAGAAGGCCCTCGCCAAGGCCGGCCTGTCGATCGAGGACATCAACCTCTTCGAGATCAACGAGGCCTTCGCGATCCAGGTCCTGGCCTTCCTCGACCACTACGGCATCGCCGACGACGACGCGCGCGTCAACCAGTACGGCGGCGCCATCGCCTACGGCCACCCCCTCGCTTCCTCCGGTGTCCGTCTGATGACTCAGCTCGCCCGCCAGTTCGAGGAGCAGCCCGAGGTCCGCTACGGCCTCACCACCATGTGCGTCGGCTTCGGCATGGGCGCCACGGTGATCTGGGAGAACCCGCACCACAAGGACGCCGGAGGCGACAAGTGACCACCGCTGAACTCCTGAAGGGCGCGGCCGAGCTGTTCCCCGACGAGGTCGTGACGTCCGCGAACGTACGCCACCTCGACCTGCCCCTCGGCGCCGGGCGCTTCGCGCTCGTCACCCTCGACAACGGCTTCGACCACACCAGGCCGACGACCTTCGGCCCGGCCTCGCTGGCGAAGCTCGACGCGGCCATCGACCAGGTGGAGGCGGAGGCAGCGGCCGGCGAGATCGTCGGTGTCGGTGTCACCGGCAAGCCGTTCATCTTCGCGGTCGGCGCGGACCTCAAGGGCGTCGAGCTCCTGAAGAACCACGAGGACGCGCTCGCCATCGGCAAGGGAGGCCACGAGGTCTTCAAGCGGCTCGCGGCCCTGGCGGTCCCGACCTTCGCGTACTACAACGGCGCGGCGATGGGCGGTGGCGTCGAGGTCGGTCTGCACTGCGCGTACCGGACCGTCTCCGCGTCCCTGCCCGCCTTCTCGCTGCCCGAGGTCTTCCTCGGTCTGGTCCCCGGCTGGGGCGGCTGCACGATCCTGCCGAACCTGATCGGCGCCGACAAGGCCGTCTCGGTGATCATCGAGAACTCGCTCAACCAGAACAAGCAGCTCAAGGGCGGCCAGGTCTACGACCTCGGGATCGCCGACGCGCTCTTCGAGGGCGCGGACTTCCTGGAGCAGTCGCTGGTGTGGACGGCCGCCGTCCTCAAGGGCGAGATCGTCGTCGAGCGTCCGGAGATCGACCGTGGCGAGGCCTGGGACCAGGCCGTCGCGCGCGGCCGGTTCATCGCCGACAGCAAGGTGCACGGGGCCGCCCCGGCCGCCTACCGCGCGCTGGAGATCATCGCCGGGGCGAAGGACGGCGACCTCCAGAAGGGGTACGACGCCGAGGACCTGGCGCTCGCCGACCTGATCATGGGCGGCGAGGTGCGCTCCGGTATCTACGCCTTCAACCTGATCCAGAAGCGCGGCAAGCGTCCGGCGGGTGCCCCGGACAAGTCCCTCGCGCGTCCGGTCACCAAGGTGGGCGTCGTCGGCGCGGGCCTGATGGCCTCGCAGCTCGCCCTGCTCTTCCTGCGCCGCCTGGAGGTGCCGGTCGTGCTGACCGACATCGACCAGGAGCGCGTCGACAAGGGTGTGGGCTACGTCCACGCCGAGATCGACAAGCTGCTGCTCAAGGGGCGCGTCAACCAGGACAGGGCCAACCGTCTCAAGGCCCTGGTCACCGGCGTGCTCGACAAGGCCGAGGGCTTCTCCGACGCCGACTTCATCATCGAGGCCGTCTTCGAGGAGATCGGCGTCAAGCAGCAGGTGTTCGCGGAGGTCGAGGCGGTCGCTCCGGCGCACGCGATCCTCGCCACCAACACCTCCTCGCTGTCGGTGACGGAGATGGCGTCGAAGCTGAAGAACCCCGAGCGGGTCGTCGGCTTCCACTTCTTCAACCCTGTCGCGATCCTCCCGCTGCTCGAGATCGTCCGTGGCGAGCAGACCGACGACGCGGCCCTGGCCACGGCCTTCGGTGTCGCCAAGAAGCTGAAGAAGACGGCGGTCCTGGTGAAGGACGCCCCGGCGTTCGTCGTCAACCGCATCCTCACCCGCTTCATGGGCGAGATCCAGAACGTAATCGACGAGGGCACGCCGGTCGAGGTCGCCGAGAAGGCGGTCGAGCCGCTGGGCCTGCCGATGTCGCCGCTGGTGCTCCTGGAGCTGGTCGGCCCCGCGATCGGTCTGCACGTCTCGGAGACCCTCAACCGGGCCTTCCCCGACCGCTTCACGGTCTCCCCGAACCTCGCGGCCGTCGTCAAGGCGGGCAAGCGCGGCTTCTACGTGTACGACAGCGGGAAGCCGGAGCTGGACCCCGAGGTCGCCGCGCTCCTGAAGCAGGGCGACGTCGTCCTGACCGAGGAGCAGACCCGCGACCGGGTCCTCGACGCCGTCGCCCAGGAGATCGGGCTCATGCTCGACGAGGGTGTCGTCGCCGAGGCGCAGGACATCGACCTCTGCCTGATCACCGGTGCCGGCTGGCCCTTCCACCTGGGCGGGATCACTCCCTACCTGGACCGTGAGGGTGTCTCCGAGCGGGTGAACGGGAAGCGGTTCCTGGCGGCCGGGGTGGCTTCGGTCCCCGCGTAACCGTCTTCCTGAGCGCGTGTGAGGGCCTCCGCCGCGGCGGGGGCCCTCTTCGTGCTTCAGTCGGCCCAGGACACCGGGAGGAATCGCCGTGACGACACTCGTGATCATCGACGCCGCCAACGTCGTCGGCTCCGTCCCCGACGGCTGGTGGCGCGACCGGCGGGGGGCCGCGGAGCGGCTGCGGGACCGGCTCGCCGCCGACGGCGTCCCCGGGCGCGAGGGTCCCGTGGAAATCGTCCTCGTGGTCGAGGGGGCCGCCCGGGGTGTGGAGTCCGTGCCGGGTGTACGGGTGGAGTCGGCACCCGGCAGTGGGGACGACCGGATCGCCGAACTGGCCGCCGCCGCGGCCGGGCAGCCGTGTCTCGTCGTGACGGCGGACCGTGAACTCCGGCGCAGGGTGAGTGCGTTCGGAGCGGAGGTGGCGGGGCCTCGGGCGGTACGGGGGGACGCCTGAGGATGGTTCTCGCCCCCTCCGCCCCTTCCCGTCCCGTTCCTGGGGGCTGCGCCCCCGGACCCCCCTGTCGCGCTGACGCGCTCGTCCTCAAGCGCCGGACGGGCTGAAAGCGATCAGCCTCGTTCCCTCACGTACAGCACCGCCCCGTCCACCGTTCCCGCCTCCTCGTATCCCCCCGCCAACAGCCGCCGCAGCGACGGCACTCGCCGTGGCGCGTACGGCTTGTCGCGGGAGTCGTCGACGACGAGTGCCGGCGGATGGGCCGCCGTCTCCGCGCGGAACGCCGGCCAGGCTCCGGCCACGGCGTACTTCTCGCCCACCTGGGGGCCGTTGCGGCCGCCGCTGTAGTTGGTGAGCAGGCCGGCGGTGAGGAAGCGACTGGCTGGGGTGCGGTCGGCCAGCCAGTAGATCTCGGGGTGTATGCCCCACACCAGGACCCGGTCGCCTGGCTCCGTGCGGTGGGCCACCGCGGCCGCCAGGCGCTGGGCGTGTGCGAGGTCGGGGCGCGGCGCGAGCAGGCCCCAGGCGAGGAACAGGGTGCAGCAGCAGGCGGAGGTGAGTACGGCCCTCGCCAGCCGTTCGCCGGGCAGGATCTGGAGTGCGGCCGTCGCCAACAGGGCGATGGGCGGGATGAGTTGCAGGTAGTAGTGGCCGAAGAAGTGGAAGCCGAGGAGTACCGCGGCCGCCGAGGAGGCCAGCCAGAGCCAGAGCTCCGCCGAACCCGTACGGGCGATGCGCAGGACCCGTACCACCGGAGGGATCAGGCCCGCGCAGGCCACCGTCAGGATCGCGCTGTTGGCCAACCCCCTGCCGAGGACATGGAGTTCGGATCCGGTGAAGGAGGCGTACGCGCCTGATCCGGTGACCGTCCAGAACAGGAAGCCCGCCGGGTCGGTGAGCAGCGCGGCACAGAGGACGGGCAGGGCCGCTCCGACTGCCAGTCTTACCAGGTCCGTTCGCGGTGCGCCGTGCCGGTACAGCAGCCACACCACCGGCACCAGCACCGCTCCGCCCGTCTGCTTCACCAGGAAGGCGCACGCGACGGCCGCCCCGGCCGCGCCCCAACGGCGCCTGTCCGCGCACCACATCGCCGCGGCCGTGCACGGCAGTATGAACACCTCGAAGGTGGCGGCCTGCGCGTCCTCGGGGTTGAGCCCGACGGAGACCAGCAGATACAGCACGCCCGCCGTGCGCCCCGCCCGGTCGTCCCAGCGGCGCCGGGCCAGCGACGCGAGCAGGACGGCGGTCGACAGCTGGGCCACCACCGCGAGAACCCTGACCGAGGTCAGCGAGCCGGAGCCGGACACCTCGAAGGCCGCCTCGTACAGCCACGGCACGAGCGGTGGCTTGCGGTCCACGACCGTCTCGTAGAGCTCTCCCCCGTTCGCCAGTATGCGGGCCTGTACGGCGAGATAGCCCTCGTCCGGGTTCCACAGCGGGTGCAGGAAGGAGGGGGCCCGGGTGACGCAGGCGAGCAGCGCCAGCACGGGCAGGAGCCGTCTCCAGTAGCCGCGGTCCGATCCTCGCGGCTCGGCTGTGGAGCGAGGTGATTCCAGGAGCTCGGCGAGCATACGGTGCACGCTATCCGGCCCCGCAGTCTCCGCCGAAACGGGACATACGGGGCCGGATCATCAACGGGTCGGGGAAGGCGGCTACTTGGTGTCGCCACCCTGCGGCCTCGGCACTCCGCCCGCCGTCGCCTCCGACTGAAGGCCGAGACGGCTGTGCGAACGCCCGTACAGGAAGTAGATGACGACGCCGATCACCATCCAGATACCGAACCGCAGCCAGGTCTCGGCGGGCAGGTTCAGCATCAGCCACAGCGAGGCCAGGACGGAGACGATGGGGAGGTAGGGCACCAGCGGGGTGCGGAAGGTACGGGGCAGATCGGGGCGGGTGCGGCGCAGGATGACCACACCGATCGCGACGACGACGAAGGCGAACAGGGTGCCGATGTTCACCAGTTCGGCGAGTTCACTCAGGCTGGTGAAGCCCGCGAGGATCGCGATGATCACACCGAGCAGGATGGTCGGCCGGTGCGGGGTCTTGAAGCGCGGGTGGACACGCGAGAAGAAGCGGGGCAGCAGTCCGTCGCGGCTCATCGCGAAGAAGACCCGGGTCTGGCCGAGGAGCAGGATCATGCAGACCGTGGTCAGGCCGACGGCGGCGCCGAAGCTGATGAAGCCCGCGTACCAGGGATGCCCGGTGGCCTTGAAGGCGTCGGCGAGCGGGGCGTCCACGGAGAGCTTGGTGTAGTGCTGCATGCCGGTCACGACGATCGACACGGCGACGTAGAGGGTGGTGCAGATGATCAGGGAGCCCAGGATGCCGCGGGGCATGTCGCGCTGCGGGTTCTTCGTCTCCTCGGCGGCCGTGGCCACGACGTCGAAACCGATGAAGGCGAAGAAGACGACGGAGGCTGCGGTGAAGATGCCCAGCACGCCGAAGTTGGAGGGCGCCCAGCCGAACATCAGCTGGATCAGCGGGGAGTGGAGACCGGCGCCGGCTTCCACGGGCTGCGCCTTCGGGATGAACGGGTCGTAGTTGTCGCCCTTGATGAAGAAGGCGCCCGCGACGATCACGACGAGGACGACGACCACCTTGATGGCGACGACGAGCGAGGTGATCCGCGCGGAGAGCTTCATGCCGAGCACGAGGATGCCGGTGAGCACCAGCACCAGGCCGGCGGCCAGGATGTCGAAGCCGAAGCCGTCGGCCCCTTCCCTCCCGCTGAGCGCCTCCGGCAGGTGCCAGCCCGCGTTGTCGAGCAGCGAGGCGACGTACCCGGACCAGCCGACGGCGACCACCGCCGTGCCAAGCGCGAACTCCAGTACGAGGTCCCAGCCGATGATCCAGGCGGGCAGCTCACCGAGCGAGGCGTACGAGAAGGTGTAGGCCGAGCCCGCCACCGGGACCGTCGACGCGAACTCGGCATAACAGATCGCGGCAAGCGCGCAGACGACCCCGGCCACCACGAAGGCGAGGGCGACGGCGGGTCCGGCGTTGTTCTTGGCGACCGTGCCGGTGAGCACGAAGATGCCGGTGCCGATGATCACTCCGACGCCGAAGACGGTGAGATCCAGAGCGGACAGCGACTTCTTGAGTGCGTGCTCCGGCTCCTCAGTGTCCGAGATCGACTGTTCGACCTTCTTCGTTCTGAAGAGAGTGCTACTCACGGGTGTACCTCCACGCTTGACGTCCTCGACATGATCGAGGGGGCGTGTGCTGCGCATGCCCCGGCGCGGACAGGTTCACGCGAATGGGCCGGTTCCGCCACCCCTTCAGAGTGAAGAAACCGGCCCGGCGGACCTGGGTACGTCAGTCGCGGGCGGGCTCCACCGCGTCCATGGCCGCCGCGGTGGTGCGTTCGAACCGTCCGTCGAGCCGGGACACCAGGCCGGTGACCTGGCGGGCGATGTCCGGCGCGGTCAGGCCGATCTCCGTCATGACCTCCTTGCGGGAGGCATGGTCGAGGAAGCGCGGCGGGATGCCGAAGTCGCGCAGCGGTACGTCGACGCCCGCGTCCCGCAGCGCCTGCGCGATGGTCGAACCGACGCCGCCGACACGGGAGTTGTCCTCGACGGTGACGACCACGCGGTGCTGCTCGGCGAGCGGGGCCATGGCCTCGTCGACGGGCTTGACCCAGCGCGGGTCGACGACGGTCGTGGAGATGCCCTGCTTGTCGAGGAGGCCGGCGATCTCCAGGCACATCGGCGCGAGGGCGCCTACCGAGACGAGCAGCACGTCCGGGGTGTCGGTGCCCGGCTCACGCAGCACGTCCATGCCGCCGACCCGGCCCACGGCGGGTACGGCGGGGCCGACCGCGCCCTTGGAGAAGCGGACCACGGTCGGCGCGTCGGTGACCTCGACGGCCTCGCGCAACTGGGCACGGACCTGGTCCGCGTCGCGCGGCGCGGCCAGCCGCAGGGTCGGCACGACCTGGAGGATCGACATGTCCCACATGCCGTTGTGCGAGGCGCCGTCGGTGCCTGTGACGCCCGCGCGGTCGAGGACGAAGGTGACACCGCACTTGTGCAGGGCCACGTCCATCAGGACCTGGTCGAAGGCCCGGTTGAGGAAGGTCGCGTAGACGGCGAAGACGGGGTGCAGTCCGCCGGTGGCGAGGCCGGCCGCGGAGACGGCGGCGTGCTGCTCGGCGATTCCGACGTCGTACACCCGTTTGGGGAAGGCCTTGGCGAACTTGTCGAGGCCGACCGGCTGGAGCATCGCGGCGGTGATGGCGACGATGTCCTTGCGCTCCTCGCCGAGCTTGACCATCTCCTCGCCGAAGACGGAGGTCCAGTCGGCGCCGGAGGAGGCGATCGGCAGGCCCGTGTCGGGGTGGATCTTGCCGACGGCGTGGAAGCGGTCAGCCTCGTCCTGGAGGGCGGGCTGGTAGCCGCGGCCCTTCTCGGTGAGGCAGTGCACGATGACCGGGCCGCCGAAGCGCTTGGCACGGATCAGGGCCGACTCCAGGGCCTCGATGTCGTGGCCGTCGATCGGGCCGACGTACTTGAGGCCGAGGTCCTCGAACATGCCCTGCGGGGCGATGAAGTCCTTGAGACCCTTCTTGGCGCCGTGCAGGGTCTCGTAGAGAGGCCTGCCGACGACCGGGGTGCGCTCCAGGAGGTCCTTGCCGCGGGCCAGGAAGCGCTCGTAGCCGTCGGTGGTGCGCAGGGTCGCCAGGTGGTTCGCGAGGCCGCCGATGGTGGGGGCGTACGAGCGCTCGTTGTCGTTGACGACGATCACCAGGGGGCGGTCCTTGGCGTCGGCGATGTTGTTCAGCGCCTCCCAGGCCATGCCGCCGGTGAGGGCGCCGTCGCCGATGACCGCGACCACGTGGTCATCGCGCTCCAGGACCTGGTTCGCCTTCGCCAGGCCGTCGGCCCAGCCGAGGACCGTGGAGGCGTGCGAGTTCTCGATGACGTCGTGCTCGGACTCGGCCTGTGAGGGGTAGCCGGAGAGGCCGCCCTTCATCTTCAGCTTCGAGAAGTCCTGACGGCCGGTGAGCAGCTTGTGGACGTAGGACTGGTGGCCCGTGTCCCACAGCACCCTGTCCTTGGGCGACTCGAAGACGCGGTGCAGAGCGAGGGTGAGCTCCACGACGCCGAGGTTCGGGCCGAGGTGGCCGCCGGTCTTGGAGACCGCGTCGACGAGAAAGGTCCTGATCTCACCGGCCAGCTGGTCGAGCTGCTCCAGGCTGAGCCGGTCCAGATCGCGCGGTCCCCTGATGCGGGTCAGCAGCGGCACCCGTGCCTCCTTGCGATAGAGCTGTTCGAGCTTTGCCGGGTCTGTCGAGTCTAATGTTCCGTCTTTCGGGGCGGCGTCCGGGTTGTGCGTCGTACATCACGCGAACGGCTGTAAATAATCCGCACGCTTGTTCCCTTACCGGATTTGTCTCCTGGACATGGAAGTGCCCGGTACCTCCGTCGGTACCGGGCACTTCGTCCAATGGCCTGAAGGGGCCGGGTTCGCTAGGCGCGGCCCGCCGTCTTCTGGGTCTTGCGGGTGACGGCGTCGATGACGACCGTCGCGAGCAGAACACCACCGGTGATCATGTACTGGATCGGCGAGGCGATGCCCTGGAGGGCGAGCCCGTACTGGATCGAGACGATGACCAGCACACCGAGCAGCGCGTTCCAGGTGCGGCCACGGCCACCGAAGAGGCTGGTGCCACCGATGACGGCCGCCGCGATGGCGTTCATCAGCAGGTCACCGGCGCCGGCGCCCTGGTTGGCGGAGGCGATCTTCGAGGCGATGAACAGACCGCCGATCGCGGCGAAGGTACCGGCGATCGCGAAGACCGAGATCCGGACCATCTCCACGTTGATACCGGCACGCCGGGAGGCCTCGACGCTGCCGCCGAGCGCGAAGATCTTCCGGCCGTAGGCGGTACGGCGCAGCACGAAGTCCGTGAGCAGCAGTACCGCGATGAAGATCACCACGGCCAGCGGCAGGCCCTTGTACTGGTTGTAGACGATCGCGACGGCGAAGGCGAGGATGCCCAGGAGCGCCGTCCGCAGGATGGTCTCGCTCAGCGGCTGCGACGGGACACCGGCGGCCTCGCGCCGGCGGTTGCCGTAGAAGGAGCTGACGAAGAACCCGGCGGTCACGACGATCGCCAGCGCGTAGGCGGCGGCCACATCGGTGAAGTAGTAGCTGGTCAGCTTGGCGACGATGCCTTCGCTATCCAGGTTGATGGTGCCGTTGTCACCCAGGATCTGGAGCATGAAGCCGTTCCAGAACAGCAGACCGGCCAGGGTGACGGCGAAGGCGGGCACGCCGATGCGCGCGAAGACGAAGCCGTGGATCGCGCCCGCGGCCGTGCCGGTGAGGATGGCCAGGATGAAGGCCAGCCACTGGTTCATGCCGTGCGTGACGTTCAGCACCGCGAAGGCGGCGCCGGCGACACCGGAGACCGAACCGACCGACAGGTCGATCTCACCGAGCAGCAGCACGAAGACGATGCCGACCGCGATCATGCCCGTGCCGACCATGGCGACGGAGATGTCGGACAGGTTGCCCGCGGTGAGGAAGTTCGAGTTCAGGCTCTGGAAGATGATCCAGATGATGACGAGGCCGAGGACGACCGGGATGGAACCCAGGTCACCCGCCTTCATCTTGCGCTTGAACTCGGAGGCGTAGCCCGCGAGGCCCTGCTCGCGGACGAGGAGCCGGGGGTCGACCACGGTGCTCGCCGCGGCGGCGGCCTCGGGGTTCGCCACCGCGTGGTCCTCGGGGGTCGCGGAGGTCTTGTCGATGCTCACTTCTGAGCCTCCCCATTGCTGCTGCGCGCCGCACGACGGGTCACGGCGTTCTCCGTGGCACCCGTGATGGCGGAGATGATCTCTTCCTGAGAGGTCGACTTGACCTCGAAGATGCCGTTGTTGCGCCCCAGGCGCAGGACGGCGACCTTGTCGGCCACGGCCTTCACATCAGCCATGTTGTGGCTGATGAGGAGCACCGCGTGGCCGCGCTCGCGCAGCCGCTCGACCAGGTCGAGGACCTGGGCGGTCTGCTCGACACCGAGGGCCGCGGTGGGCTCGTCGAGGATGACGAGCTTGGGCTCGCCGAGCATCGAACGGGCGATCGCCACCGTCTGGCGCTGACCGCCGGAGAGCGAGGCGATCGGGATACGGACGCTGGGGATGCGGATGGACAGGGTGTCCAGCAGCTCGCGGGAACGGCGCTCCATCTCGACCTCGTCGAGGATGCCGCGCTTCTTCAGCTCGCGACCGAGGTAGAGGTTGCCCACCACGTCGATGTTGTCGCAGAGCGCGAGGTCCTGGTAGACGGTCGCGACCCCGAGGGCCTGCGCGTCGTGCGGCTTGTTGATCTGGACGGCCTTGCCGTCCCACTCGATGACGCCCTCATCGATGGGGTGCACGCCGGCGATCGTCTTCACCAGCGTGGACTTGCCGGCGCCGTTGTCGCCCACCAGGGCGACCACTTCGCCGGCGTGGACCTCAAGCTCAACATCGGTGAGCGCCTGGACGGCACCGAATCGCTTGGAGACCCCGCGCAACGCCAGAACAGGCGTAGCGGACACGTTAATCATCTCCTTCGCCGCCTGACCCGGCGGGAGGTTGTGCAGAAAGATGCGGAGGGGGGTTCCTTCCGGCGCCCCGCCCTAGCTTGCGGGGCTGATGGATGCGGAGCGCCGGAGAGGCTTTGGAGTACGCAAGTCCGTACGGGAATTCAGTGACGAATTCCCGTACGTGGAAAGAGACTTGCGGAGACCTACTTGAGACCGAGCGAGTCGCAGTCGGCCTTGTAGGCGCTCGTGCAGATGTCGGCGACGGTGTAGATGCCGTCCTTGAGGACGGTGTCGTTGATGTTGTCCTTGGTCAGCGAGACGACCGGGACGAGGACCGACGGGACACCCTTGGTGGTGGGGCTGTCGACCTTGGTCTTGGCGAGGGAGTCGAGCGACTTGCCCTGCGCGAGCGCGACGGCGATCTCGGCCGTGACGTTGGCTTCCTGCGGGTAGGGCTTGTAGACGCTCATGTACTGCTCACCGGCGACGATGCGCTGCACACCCGCGAGCTCCGCGTCCTGGCCGGTGACCGGGATGTTGTCGATGCCGGCGGCCTTGAGGGCGGTGATGATACCGCCGGCCATGCCGTCATTGGCGGAGTAGACGCCGACGATCTTGCTCTTGCCGAGGGCGGAGATGGCGCCCTCCATGTTGGCGTTGGCGTTCTCCGGCTTCCACTCCTTGGTGTCGTACTCCTTACCGACGGTCACCTTGCCGTCGAGGACGGAGTGCGCGCCCTTCTTGAAGAGTGCGGCGTTCGGGTCGGTGGACGACCCGTTCATCATGACGATGTCGCCCTTGGAAGCCTTGTCGCCGAGAGCCTTGAGCAGGGCCTCGCCCTGGACCCGGCCGACCTCTTCGTTGTCGAAGGAGATGTAGGCGTCGATCGGGCCTTCCGCCAGACGGTCGTAGGCCACGACCGGGATGCCGGCGTCCTTGGCCTTCTGGACCGAGCTCTTGATGGCCGCGGAGTCCACAGCGTCCACGATCAGCACGTCCACCTTGTTGGTGATCATCGTGTCGACCTGCTGGTTCTGCGTACTGGCGTCCTGCTTGGCGTTGGCGTAGATGACCTCGCCCTTGTTGTTCGTGAGCTCCTTGACCTTCTTCTCGATCAAGGGCTTGTCGAAGTTCTCGTACCGCGCGGTCTGGTTCTCGGGGAGAAGCAGACCGACCTTGATGTCGTCACCCTTGGCAGCGGCCGAGCTCTCGTCGCTGTCCTTGGACTCCGCGGCACTGCCACAAGCGGCCAGCGAAACGGCCATCGCACCAGCGGCAACGGCGAAAGCAGCACGACGCATACGCGTGTTCACTAAACAAACCTCCCTGACGAGGCCGCGTCGTTGCGGCCGAGGTGGCTCGAAGTCAACTCGGCCGTACGTGCGACGTCAAGAAGTAAATACTTAACGAGATGGCAACGGCGTCGTGCGTTCTCTAAGTGAAGGCGGGACTCGCGGCAGTCAGCGATCCGTCCAAAAGGGTCGAATCACCCATCTCGCTGAGCGCGAGAGCGAGTGCTCCGAGAACCTCCGCACGGCCGCCAAGGGCCCCTGGCAACACCGAGAGTTGACGCGCCGCGCTGGGGATCGCGTAACGGCCGACAGACTCCCTTATGGGCCCGAGAACCAGCTCTCCGGCCTCGGCGAGATCGCCGCCGAGGACCACCCGGCTCGGGTTGAGCAGATTGCAGAGATTCGCGACTCCACTGCCGATGTGTCGGCCGACGTCGGCGATCACCCGACGACAGCCCGGGTCACCGTCCCGCGCCAGCCTGACGACGCCCTCCATGGTCAGATCCGTGCCGTGACTGGACTGAAGGAGTGGCAGGACATAGCGCGCGGCGGTGAAGGTCTCCAGGCAGCCCCGGTTGCCACAGCGGCAGACGGGGCCGGATTCATCAAGAGTAATATGCCCGATTTCTCCCGCTGTGCCACCTGGGCCGCGGTAGATCTTGCCGTTGATCACCAGACCCGCGCCGACACCGCTCGCGACCTTGATGTACGCCAGGTCCCTGGCCCCGCGCCCGCTCCCCCAGACCATCTCCCCGAGCGCGCCCAGATTGGCGTCGTTGTCCACCTGCACGGGCACCCCGAGCCGCCCGCCCAGCTCCTCCGCGGGCTTCGTACCGGTCCAGCCCGGCAGGATCGCGGTCGAGCCGAGGGTTCCCGACTCGACGTCGATCGGCCCCGGCACCCCGAGGCCCACCCCCGCGATCTTCGACCGGTCCACCCCTGTGGCCGCGATCAAACGGCTGACCAGCTCTTCCGCCCGGTCGAAGCCCTGCGCCGCGGAGGCGTCCACGTCGAGCGGCTCGGACTCCTCGGCGAGCACCTGATGGGCGAGGTTCCCGATGGCGACACGCAGATGCGTATGCCCGAAGTCGACCCCGATGACGATGCCCGCGTCCCCGCTCAGACTGACGCTGCGGGCCCTGCGGCCCCCCGCCGAAGTGGGTGTGACCTCGACCGTTCCCCCGTCCTTGAGCTCCCGGACGATATTGGAAACGGTCGCGGCGGACAGGCCCGTCGTGCGCGCGATCTCCGCCTGCGTGAGCGAACCTGCGAGGCGCACCGCACGTACGACGCGCTCCAGATTGGCTCGGTGCAGCGAAGACTGCGACCCCGGAGTCTCCATCGACTCATCCACTCCTGCCCTCAGCCGGACGGCCCCGATGCCGCCCATGTGACCCGGGTCACAGCAGCGGAACCCGGGTCACTTACAAGTTGTGAACTCCAAGCTCCGCTGAACGGGTTACCGCAGTCAAGTCCTTGACGAAAAATCGGAGGCTTCGGGCGCGTTCCGTTTCCGTCACCCCGCGGACACGCGACCGTCACCCCGGGTGCGGGCCGGCGACTTCCGTCGGCGAGGTCGGGCGCTACTTGAGCGTGGCCGAGGTGAGGCCTCCCTGGACCTGGCGCTGGAAGGAGAGGTACACCACGAGCATGGGAATCATCGCGATGGTCACGCCGGCGAAGAGGACGGGGAGATCGGTGGCGTAACCCTGCTGCTGCTGAAGCTGGATGAGGCCCTGGGTCAGGACATATCGCTCCGGATCGCCGCCCTTCTGTGGCTGCATCAGGACGGACGGAAGGATGTACTGGTTCCACTGGCCGAGCACGTTGAAGATGCCGACGCTCAGCAGGCCGGGCTTGGCCATCGGCAGCATGACCTGGAAGAACGCCCGGGTGTGCGAGGCGCCGTCGAGCACCGCCGCCTCGAAGACCGCCGTCGGCAGCGTCCGGAAGAAGGCGTGCATGAAGAACACGGTGAACGGCATCGAGTAGGCGACGTAGACCAGGATCAGACCCTGGTACGTGTTCAACATCTCGAGACGCTTGACCATGAAGAACAGCGGCACCAGGGCGAGGAACACGGGGAACATCGCCCCGCCGACGAAGAAGTAGTAGATGAGGCGGTTGCCCGGGAACTCGTAGCGGGCCAGCACGTACGCCGCCATCGAGCCGAGGAGCATGGTCAGCGGCACCGAGAAGACGAGCACGATGATCGTGTTCGTGAAGTAGTCGCCGATGCCCTTGTCCCAGGCCCTGCTGAAGACGTCGAGCTGCCAGTTCGAGGGCCAGCTCAGGGCCGAACCGCCGATCTGCGCGTCGGTCTTGAAGGAGCTCAGAACCAGCCAGAGCAGCGGCAGGACGATCAGCACGGCCCACAGGACGAGGAAGGCGTGCGAGAAGACGTTGAGGGTGACGCCCTCACCGCGGCCGGCGCCACCCGGACGTGGTGGGGCCTTGTCGGCCGATCGCTGGGCGGGGATGCCGTCGCCGGTCCGCGTCGGCTCCTTGATGGGTGCGCTCATTTTCTGTCTCCGCCTCAGAACTCGATGCGCTCGCGGCGGGTGGCGCGCAGCGTGACCACGGACAGGATCAGGGTGAGGAGCAGCATGATCACGCCCATCGCGCAGGCGTAGCCGCTCTTTCCGAAGTAGAGGAAGTTGCGCATCATCACGTTCGCCATGACGTCGCTGTGGTGGTCGGGGCCGCCGCCGTAGCCGGTGCCCGAGGTCATGGTGGAGACCAGGACGAACATGTCCATCGCGATGATGCCGAGATAGACCCAGGCGGTCTGCACGGTGTCCCACAGCAGCGGCAGGGTCACCCGGAAGAAGGTCTGCGAGCGGCCCGCGCCGTCGAGCAGCGCGGCCTCGTAGATGTCCCTGGGGACGGACTGCATCGCCGCCGAGAACAGCACCAGGTAGAAGCCGACGCCGTGCCAGACGACCACCGCCATCAGGCACCACAGGACCATGTTGGGCTCGTTCATCCACTCGATCGGGCTGTTCGCGTCCACCAGGCCGAGTTTGACCAGGACCCCGTTGAGCAGACCGCCCTCGTCGCTCCGGTAGACCGCCCCGAAGAGCACCGCGAGGATCGCCAGCGAAAGCACCTGCGGAAAGAAGTAGACGATCTTGTAGAAGCCCGAACCCGAGACGCCCTGCACACCGCCGGCGCCGCCCCGCCCGCCCGCGTTCACCATGAAGGCGAAGAACAGGGCGAGCAGGATGGTGAGCACCGGGATGAACACCAGGAACAGGGCGTTGTGCCAGATCGCACCCAGGAAGATGTCGTCCTGGAACAACTCCTTGTAGTTGTCCAGGCCGACGAAACTGAATGTCTGCGACTGCCCCTGCCAGTCGGTGAAGGAGTATCCGATGGTCTGTATGTACGGCCAGATCACGAAGATCAGATACAGAGCCAATGGTGCGAGGAGAAACCCCGCGACAAACCGGTACTGCCCTTTTCGCATGGCATCCTGCCCCTGGTGTTCCGAAATGCTCGGTCAGTCGCGGTGGTTCTTCTTGGACTCCGGGTCCTTGGCCGCCTTGTCGACTGCCGCCTGGGCGCGCTTCAGCCATTCCGCGGGCTGAATTCGTTTGGCCATCAGTTCGTTCGAAGCGTTCTGGATCGAGACGTCCATCTCGCTGTACCAGTTCGGGTACAGGAAGTTGAAGGTGTTGTCGCCCGCGGCCTTCGACGCCTCGACCGTGGACTGGGTGCCGGGGCGCAGTTCGACGCCGGAGTCGACGCCGTCCTTGAGGATGCTCAGCGAGTTCGCCTGCTGGGCGAAGAGCGTCGACCACTCCTTGGAGAGCATGGAGCGCAGGAACTCCTGTGCTCCGGCCAGGTTCTTGGCCTTCGCCGGGATGATGAAGGGCTCACCCGAGCCGGCCCGGATCGCCTCGAACGGGAGCTGGCTGTCCGGCAGGTTCGGCATCGGCAGGAACTTCATGTCGAAGTCGTCCGGGGTCTGCTTGAGCTGCTCGTTCTCCAGCCACGAGCCGGAGGTGATGAAAGCGGCCTTGTACTGGTTCCAGCGGGTCTGTGACTCGGTGTGGGTCAGGCCGTTGGTGCCGGCCATCAGGTAGCCCTTCTCCACGACCTCGTAGATCGCCTCGATGGCCGCCGCGGCGGCGTCGTTGCCGACGAACGCCTTCGGGTCGAGGTTGTCGATCGCCTTCATGGCCTCGAGACCGCCCTTCTTGGCGATCAGGTCCATGATGGCGACGTTGATGTAGTACGGGAACTTGCCCTGGTGCGCCAGGCCCCCGATGCCGTCGGCCTTCGCCGCCTTGCACACGGCCAGGAACTCGTCCCAGGTCTTCGGCGCCTCCCAGCCCTTGTCCGCGAAGAGCTTGCCCGAGTACCAGAGGCCCCACACCGTGTAGACGTACGGCAGGGCGACGTTCTTGCCGCCCTGGAGGCCCGGGTCGAGGGTGCCGGGGATCAGGGTGTCGCGGACCTTCTTGCTCGGGTCGTCGAGCGAAGGCGCGTCGAGCACCGCGGCCAGGTCGAGGAGCTGGCCGTTCTTGTAGAGCACGTCCAGCTTGATCTGCTGGGCGCCCGAGTCGTCGACGACGTCCGGCGGGGTGTTGTTGTTGAAGCGCGGCTGGAGTTTGCCGGTGATCTCCTGGGTGCCCGTGTGGGCACTCTTGGTGCCCCACTTCTTGTCGAAGGCGGCCTCCCAGGCCTTGGCGTAGTCGTCGCCGTAACCGCCCTTGAAGATGACGACGTCGAGCGCGCTGCTCTTCGCCACCCCGAAGGGGTTCTCCGCGCTCGTCTCGCCCTTGTTCGTATCGTCCGAACTGTCGTCGCCCCCGCCGCTGGCACAGGCCGACAGGAAGCTCATCGTCGGTACGGAAATCAGGGCAAGTGCTGCCGACCGCTTCATCAGAGCGCGGCGTCCGACACCCTCGGTGTTGCTGTTCTCGGCGGAAGTGGATCCCATGCTCAAGTCCTCGCCTTCTTCAGGACTCAGGCGGTGAACCGGATCCTCCCCGGCACCGCGGTTGGGTCAAGCTGGGGTCGTACGTGAGGGTTTCAGTGGAACGACGCGGTGGTCTGTGTATATGACACGGTCCGCCGCCTCCAGATTTTCCCCCCGGGTCGCGCCTGTACACAGCCGTAGAACGGCTGGGCAGACGCCGACAGGTATAGTCCACTTCCCGCCAATGGAGCAAGATCGAATGCAGGTTTGGCAGTCGGTCTTTTCCGAGTTGAGACCTCGCGGAAATATGGTGGGACCACGCGTTACCCCGAAGAAGATCCACAAGGTGCCAACCTCCCACGATGGGAGTAATGCGCGGCTTGTCGCGCGGCATTCGCCCCGGACGCCACATTCAACACCCTTGACATCGCTCACAACTTGACTCCCTACTGGTCTTTGCGCAGCGAATTTGACAACGTTGTCCGGACGCTGGGAGGGTGCTCGCGCATGCAGCAGAGAGCTCGATACAGACGGAGTTCCTCGACTAGGTACAGCTGGGGCCGTGCCACGACGGTGGGGGTCTCAGCCCTCTGCCTGCTGGTCGCCGCACAGGGCGCCGCGGTCGCCCTGCCCGCCCAGGCGGCCGCCGCCGACAGGGAGTTCGCCTCCTCGTTCGAGTCGGGCGATCCCGTACCGACCTGGCTGAACACGGTTGATACGACACCTCAGGGGACGAAACGATCGTCCGGGGTGGACGGCGGCTACACCACGGGAATCCCCGGCAATGTGACCGACCACGTCTCGGATGTCCGGGCCAGTGGCGAGAACACCGGCGGGGGCGAGGTGAAGGAGAACCTCGTCGACGGCGAGTCGAGCACCAAGTGGCTGGTGTTCGAGCCCACCGCCTGGGCGGAGTTCGACCTGGACGCCCCGGTCAAGGTGGTGACGTACGCGCTCACCTCGGCCAACGACCACGACGAGCGCGACCCGCAGGCCTGGACCCTTCAGGGCTCCACGGACGGCAAGGACTGGAAGACCCTCGACACCCGCTCCGGCGAGTCCTTCGGCGAGCGTTTCCAGACGAAGTCGTACGACATCACGAGTCCCGTCGAGTACCAGCACTTCCGGCTCGACATCACCAAGAACAACGGCGGCGACATCCTTCAGCTCGCCGACGTGCAGTTCTCCACCGGTGCCGTCGACGAGCCGACGCCCCAGGACATGCTCTCGCTGGTGGACCGCGGTCCGAGCGGCTCCCCGACCGCGAAGGCGGGCGCGGGCTTCAGCGGCAAGCGGGCGCTGCGGTACGCCGGTACGCACAAGCCCGACGGCCGCGCGTACTCGTACAACAAGGTCTTCGACGTGAACGTGGCCGTCGGCCGCGACACGCAGCTGTCGTACAAGATCTTCCCGTCGATGGCGGACGGCGATCTGGACTACGACGCCACGAACGTGGCCGTGGACCTCGTCTTCACGGACGGCACCTATCTGAGCGGCCTCAAGGCCCTGGACCAGCACGGGTTCGCGCTGACACCGCAGGGGCAGGGCGCTTCCAAGATCCTTTACGTCAACCAGTGGAACAGCGTCGCCTCGCGGATCGGTTCGGTCGCGGCGGGCAAGACCGTGGACCGGATCCTGGTCGGGTACGACTCCCCGAAGGGGCCGGCGAAGTTCCGCGGCTGGCTCGACGACGTGACGCTGAAGAGCGTCGCGCCCGAGAAGCCGAAGTCGCACCTGTCCGACTACGCCTCGACCATCCGCGGCACCAACTCAAGCGGCGGCTTCTCTCGTGGCAACAACTTCCCGGCGACGGCCGTCCCGCACGGCTTCAACTTCTGGACGCCGGTGACCAACGCGGGTTCGCTGAGCTGGCTCTACGACTACGCGCGGGCGAACAACGCGGACAACCTGCCCACCATCCAGGCGTTCAGCGCGAGCCATGAGCCGAGCCCGTGGATGGGTGACCGGCAGACCTTCCAGGTGATGCCCTCGGCGGCGTCCGGCACCCCCGACACCGGCCGCGACGCCCGCGAACTCGCCTTCGAGCACAAGAACGAGACCGCGCGCCCCTACTACTACGGCGTCACCTTCGAGAACGGCCTCAAGGCCGAGATGGCGCCCACGGACCACGCGGCGGCGCTGCGGTTCACCTATCCCGGTGACGACGCGAGCGTGGTCTTCGACAACGTCACCGACCAGGCCGGGCTGACGCTCGACAAGGAGAACGGGATCGTCACCGGGTACTCGGACGTGAAGTCCGGGCTGTCCACGGGGGCGACGCGGCTCTTCGTGTACGGGGTGTTCGACGCGCCGGTGACGGAGGGGTCCTCGGCCGGGGTCAAGGGCTACCTGAAGTTCGACGCCGGCGACGACCGCACGGTCACCCTGCGTCTCGCCACCTCGCTGATCAGCGTCGACCAGGCCAAGGACAACCTCCGCCAGGAGATCCCCGAGGGCACCTCCTTCGGGAAGGTCAAGGCGCGGGCACAGCAGCAGTGGGACGACATCCTCGGCACGGTCGAGGTGCAGGGCGCCACGCCGGACCAGCTGACCACGCTGTACTCCAGCATGTACCGGCTGTACCTGTACCCCAACTCCGGCTTCGAGAAGGTCGGTTCGAAGTACCAGTACGCCTCGCCGTTCTCGCCGATGCCGAACCCGGACACCCCGACGCACACCGGCGCGAAGATCGTCGACGGCAAGGTGTACGTCAACAACGGCTTCTGGGACACCTATCGGACGACCTGGCCCGCCTATTCGCTCCTGACTCCAAGTCAGGCGGGCGAGATGGTCGACGGGTTCGTGCAGCAGTACAAGGACGGCGGCTGGACCTCGCGCTGGTCCTCGCCCGGGTACGCGGATCTGATGACCGGCACGTCCTCGGACGTGGCGTTCGCGGACGCGTACGTGAAGGGTGTCGACTTCGACGCGAAGTCGGCGTACGACGCGGCGGTCAAGAACGCCACCGTCGTCCCGCCGTCCTCCGGTGTGGGCCGCAAGGGCATGACCACCTCGCCCTTCCTCGGCTACACGAGCACCGACACGCACGAGGGCCTTTCGTGGGCCCTGGAGGGCTATCTCAACGACTACGGCATCGCGAAGATGGGCGAGGCCCTCTACAGGGAGACCGGCAAGAAGCGCTACAAGGAGGAGGCCGCGTACTTCCTCAACCGGGCGCAGGACTACGTGAACCTGTTCGACTCGCAGGCCGGCTTCTTCCAGGGCAAGGACGCGGGCGGCGACTGGCGCGTCGAGTCGTCGCAGTACGACCCGCGCGTGTGGGGTTACGACTACACCGAGACCAACGGCTGGGGGTACGCCTTCACCGCGCCGCAGGACTCACGTGGTCTCGCCAACCTGTACGGCGGACGGAGCGGCCTCGCGGAGAAGCTCGACACGTACTTCGCGACACCCGAGACGGCCGGGCCGGAATTCGTGGGCTCCTACGGCGGGGTCATCCACGAGATGACGGAGGCCCGTGACGTACGGATGGGCATGTACGGGCACTCCAACCAGGTGGCCCACCACGTGAACTACATGTACGACGCGGCCGGCCAGCCCTGGAAGACGCAGAAGAACGTGCGTGAGGTCCTCTCACGCCTCTACACGGGCAGCGACATCGGGCAGGGCTACCACGGCGACGAGGACAACGGCGAGCAGTCGGCCTGGTACCTCTTCTCCTCGCTCGGCTTCTACCCGCTGGTGATGGGCAGCGGTGAATACGCCGTCGGCTCCCCGCTGTTCACCAAGGCGACGGTCCACCTGGAGAACGGCAGGGACCTCGTCGTCAAGGCCCCGAAGAACAGCACGAAGAACGTGTACGTGCAGGGGCTGAAGGTCAACGGCAAGAAGTGGACGTCGACTTCGCTCCCCCACTCGCTCATCTCCAAGGGCGCGGTGCTGGAGTTCGACATGGGTCCGAAGCCGTCCGGCTGGGGCACGGGCAAGAAGGCGGCGCCCGTGTCCATCACACAGGACGACAAGGTGGCCACGCCGCGCACGGACACCCTGAAGGGTGCCGGCGCGCTGTTCGACAACACGTCGGCGACAGCGGCGAGCGTGGCGTCGGTCGAGCTGCCGACGTCGGCGGCCACCAAGGGAGTCCAGTACACGCTGACGTCGTCGGACCACACGACGGCGCCGACCGGCTGGGTCCTCCAGGGCTCGTCCGACGGCACACGCTGGACCGACCTGGACAAACGCTCCGGCGAGTCCTTCACCTGGGACAAGCAGACCCGGGCGTTCTCCGTGGCGAAGCCGGGCTCGTACGCGCACTACCGCCTGGTCCTCAGCGGTGAGGCGACGCTGGCGGAGGTGGAGCTGCTGTCCTGACGGACACCCCCATGGGAAAGGGCGGGCGTGGAGTTCGACTCCACGCCCGCCCGCCGTGTTTCCCCTTCTCCCGGGGTCAGTTCACCGCGAGGGTGAAGACGTGGAGGTCCGCGTTGTCGGGCAGCTTCACGCTCGTGACGGTCTTGCCCGAGGGAGCCTCGAAGGGCTTGGTGGCGAAGACGTACGTCTTCACCGGGTCCTTGTCGGCGCCCGCGACGTTGCGGTACGCGGCCACGGCGACGGTCTCGTTGCCGTACTGGACGGTGCCGCCCCCGCCGCCGACGGTCCAGTCGGTGAAGGCGAGGTCGACGGCGTCGGTGCTTCCGTCGGCGTAGGTGACGGTCGCCCTGGTCTGCTGGTTGCCGTTGACCGCGCTGCCGATGAAGGACAACCGCTGCGCGGGCTCGGCGAGTTCGATGGTCTGACCGGTCGCGGTGGCGTTGTCGGGACGGCCGGACGGCGAGTCGGGCCAGGTGTAGGCGAGACCGCCGGACAGGGTGCCCTGGTGGCCGGGGGGCAGCCCGGCGGCGGCGAGGGCCTGCCGGGAGTAGCTCCAGCCGCCGCCGTCGTAGTCGGCCTCGTCGTGGTCGCCGACGTCGTCCGAGACACCGGTGTTGTTGTACGCGGCGAGGAGGGAGCCTGGAGCGGCGACGGTGAGGGACACCGGCTGTTCGTAGGACGTGTCGGCCGAGGTCACTGTGACCTTGACGTCGTAGAAGCCCTGCCTGGCGTCCGGGGCGGCGGTCAAGGTGATCGACTGGGTGCCGTCGACCACCGTGCCCTCGGCAGGGGTCGCCGTCACTCCTTCCGGCACGTCGACGTGGAAGCGCACCTCGGGTCCGGCGCCGCCGCTCAGGGCGAGGGCACGGATGTCGAGCTTCGTGCTGCCGCCGGGCGCGAGAGTGGCCGTGGTGGGACCCACTCCGATCTGGTAGGGCTGCTCGCCCTGGCGGAAGGACGGCGGGGCGGCGGCCGCACCGCTGCCCCACCGCTTGTCGGGGGCGGCACCGAGTGTGTAGTCGAGCGTGCCGCCGTCGCGGACGAAGGACGCCGGGAGCCAGGCGCGGTCGCTCGCGCGGCCGTTGACCTTCAGCGACTGGACGTACGGAGTGTCGGCGGACGCGCCCGTCGCGCGGATCCTGATGTCGGCGCGGCCCGGGCGGTCGATCTCGACCCTCGGGAACAGCGGGGAGGACAGAGTGAGTTCGGCGCGGGAGGGCACCTGGGGGTACATGCCGAGCGCCGAGAAGACGTACCAGGACGACATGGCGCCGAGGTCGTCGTTGCCGGGGATGCCGCCCGGCTGGGTCGACCAGAGCTGGTTCATGGCCGCGCGGACCGTCTCCTGCGTCTTGTAGGGCGCGCCCGCGTAGGCGTACAGGTACGGCACGTTGGTCGACGGCTCGTTGTCGAGTTCCGACTTGTCGCCGCCGCTGCCCGTGAACGCCCAGCTGCCGTCCGCGTTGTGGAAGAAGGTGTCCAGGCGGTCCAGGGCCTTGTCCCGGCCGCCCATGGCCGCGAAGAGGCCGGCGGGGTTGTGCTGCACCATCCAGGTGTACTGGGCCGCCGTGCCCTCCACGAAGCCGTTGCCGGTCGCCGGGGTGAAGCCGGTGACCCAACTGCCGTCAGCCTTGCGGTTGGCGATGTAGCCGCCGGTCGGATCGGCGGCGATGTTGAAGTTGTTCTGCCACCACTGGGAGCGGGTGGCGAAGTCGGCCGCGGTCTTCTTCCGCCCTGCCGCCGACGCCAGTTGGGAGATCGCGAAGTCGGCGCCGGACATCTCCAGGGTCTCGGCGGCGCCGCCCCAGGCGTTGGACACGGACGGCATGTAGTGCTGTTCCAGGTATTTGTCCAGCGACGGGCGCTGGCCCACCGACAGCACCGGCTTGCCCGCCGACGAGAGATCCTGCTCGGTGGGTACCGTCGCCGCCCGGACCAGCGAGTCGAGGGCACCGCGCAGGTCGAAGTCCGTGCCGCCGAAGGCGCGGATGCCGGCGAGCGCGGCCGGTGAGGGATCGCCGTTCATGACGTGCGTGCCGCTCGCGCCGTGCAGCCAGCGGTCCCAGACTCCGCCGTTCTGCCGGGCCAGTTCGAGCAGCGACTGCGCGATGTCGGAGCCGGTGTCCGGGCTGAGCAGGGTCAGCAGCTGGACCTGGGAGCGGTAGACGTCCCAGCCGGAGAAGGTGCCGTACTGGGCCCGGTGGCCCCGGCTCACGGTGTGGACCTTGTCGTCGCTGCCCCGGTATCTGCGGTCGGCGTCGCTGATGACGTTCGGGTGCAGGAGGGCGTGGTAGAGCGCGGTGTAGAAGGTGGTGCGGTCGGTGTCCGTGCCGCCGCCGACCCTGATCGCGTCGAGCCGGTCGCGCCAGGCCCGGTGGGCGGCGTCCTGAACCGAGGCGAAGGAGCGGGACGGCGGGTTCTCGGCCGCGAGGTTGGCCTCGGCGCCCGCCCGACTGACGTAGGAGATACCGACCTTGACGTTGACGGGGCCGCTACCGGGCTCGAACTCCACATAGCCGCCGGCGCCCTTGCCCGCGACGGGACGGCCGCCGGTGGCGAATCCGCCGGTGCCACCGCTCGCCTCCGTGGACCCCGGGCTCAGCCTGTCGTCCTGCCAGGTGCCGGTCGCCTTGAAGTCACGGTCGAAGCTGGCGGTGAAGTAGAGGGTGTAGTAAGCGCGTTGTCCTTCCGGGTCGAGGTATCCGCAGAAGTTCCCGGAGGTGACGGAACCGGAGACCGTACGGGTCGCCGGGTCGATGCTGACGTCCGAAGTCGTCGAGCCCACCTCGGAGTTGGCGGTACGGATCAGCAGCGAGGCGGGCTTGTCGGCGGGGTAGGTGAAGCGGCCGGAGCCCGTGCGCGTGGTCGCGGTGAGGTCGGCGGTCACACCGGAGGCGAGGCCCACCTTGTAGTGGCCGGGCTCCGCGCTCTCGTCGGCGTGTGCGAAGTCGGCGGCGTACACCGCGTCCTTGGTGTCGCTCGCCGGGGAGGAGGTGACCTCACCGGCGTACGGGAAGAACGGGATGTCCCCGCTGCCGCCCGCGCAGCCCGTGCCGGACATGTGGGTGAGGCTGAAGCCCCGGACGCGGGTGGCGTCGTACTGGTAACCGCCGGGCGCGGCCGTGCTGGTGGCGTTGCCGCGGGTGTTCTCGGGGCTCCAGGAGAGCATGCCGAACGGCACGACGGCGCCGGGGAAGACATTGCCGCCGTTCCTGGTGCCGATGAGCGGGTCGACGTAGGCGGTGGGGTCCCGGACGAGGTCCGGTGCGGCGGTGGTCGCTGCCACCGCTGGAGTGATCCCGCCGGCCGCCAGGGCGACGGCCAGCAGGATGGATGACGGACGGAAACGCATGACGCGCCCCTCCTCCTTCGGACGGGTCGCGCACCACAGGTCGCACAAGCCGCAGGGACAGTAACCTGCGCCACGGTTACCACGGAAGACCGCGTACGGGGCGCGGAACCGCCCGCCGGACACTCCGACGGCCCAGCGCGCACACCGCCGCGCACCGTGCCGTGTTGCGCCGTACGCGCCGCCCGGCGCACGGCTGTGTATCACTGCGTGCCAAGTGGCTTGACATCGTTGTCTGTTGGCGCGGTAGAGTCATGGACGGACCATCAGACAACGTTGTCGCGCACCGCGATCAGCACAAGCCACGTACAGCGACGCACGTAGCGACACGCGACACGACACGCAGAGCCACGCACCGACCCGGGCCGGACCTCCCCCGAATCCGGCTCGGGCTCGCGGACCGGGTGAGTCCCGAATGCCCACCCGGTCCGCCCTGAGCACGCTGGATCAGAGATCAACCCACCTGGCACGGGAGGGTTGTTGACGTATCACCGCCGGAGCCGGTGACGACGTACCCGAACGTCGAGCTCTCGCCCGGATCCAACTCCCCGTTCCAGCCGGCGTTGTGCACCATCACCGCCTGGCCCTCGTACGTCGGATTGCCGTTCCAGAGGCTGGCGACCGACTGGCCGGCGGGAAGCGTCCAGTCGACCATCCAGCCGAGCATCGGTACGTCACCAGTGTTGGTGACGCTCACCTCGGACTGGTATCCGCCGGACCAACTGCCCGTCGTACGGCGGGTCGCGGAGCAGGCGCCGGGCGGGGGTTCCGTCGGGTTACCCGGGTCGTGGATGCCCGTCACCTCGCCGTTGCCACCGTCGAAGACGACGTCGGAGCAGGAGTAGAAGGTCTCGGCACTGTCCGAGCGCTGCCAGACCACGTACACGATGTGGCGGCCCGACTTGCCCGACGGAAGCGTGCCGGACCAGGAGTAGTTGGCCTCGACCGTGCCCGGGCTGCCGTTGAGCGGCGGGTGGTCGACCGTGAGGAACGGCGAGTCCTCCATGTCGTCCCAGTTCAGCGTCTGCGTCGGGTCGAAGCCGTCCTTGGTGATGTAGACGTAGAACCAACCGGGGTGGGCGGCCCACGCGTTGTACGAGAAGTCGACCGTCGCGCCCGAGGTCAGGTGGGTGAGCGGCCAGTCGGCGCGCGGCTGGTTGAAGCCCGTGAAGTTGGCGTTTCCGCCGCTGCACAGCTCGCCGTCCGGGACGAAGCCGCGGGTGCGGCCCGCGCCGTCGGAGCGGAGCACCGAGAACCAGTTGTAGAACGGCGTGGTGCCGCTCACCTGCTGCGCCGCCTTGCAGGCCGGGTTCACGGGTTTGATCTCGCCGGTGTCGGTCAGCCCGTCCTGCCAGCACAGGAAGGTGCGGCTGGCCGGCTTCATGGGGGTGCCGTGGGCTTCGGCCTCGCCGCCCGCCGTGACCACCAGGCCGAGGGCCGGGACGGTGACGAGGAGGGCGAGCAGCACCAGGAGGAACGCTCTGTGGCGGGTGGACAGCGGTAATCGCGGCACGCGTGCGGGCGTGAGCATGACAAGAGCTCCTTTGCTCAGTGTCCTGCGGGATGTGGACGAGGGGGGAGCGACTCCGCGGCGGGTTCCGGTCCGCCTTGGTGGGAGCGCTCCCACCCCCTTCGGAAGTTAGCGCGCACGGGGACCCCTGTAAACGCTTTCCGCGTGTGGGTGCGATCCCTGGCGGGAGCGTCCTCCTCGCGGGTGGGGCCGGCCCCGTCGGGGACGGGGTCAGCCCTCGTCACGGGCGGGGTCCGTCTTCGCGACGGTCCGGAAGCGGGCGGGCGTTGCGCCTGCGGCCAGGCTTGGGCGTCGGCGACGCGGAACCAGTCATGGGCAGGGCGCTTCCGCCGCCAGGGGGGCCGTGGGCCGGCGACTCCACCAGGGGGCGCCGTGCGGGGGCGTTGTCTTCGCCGGAGGCTGGCCGTGGGCGAACGTCTTCGCCGGAGACCGGGCCGTGGGCGAACGTCTTCGCCGGAGACCGGGCCGTGGGCGAACGTCACCGGCGGACACCAGCCGTGGGCGAACGTCACCAGCGGAGACCGGCGGGCAGCCGGGGACGGCCAGCCCACTGCACGCGGCCGGGGACAGGTAACCCCAGCTACGGACGGCCGGGAACGGACGGCCCCGGCGCGGCGACCCGGCCCGCACCCGCACCCGCACCCGCACCCGCACCCGCACCCGCAGGCAGTGGAGCGTCCGGGATCGGCGGCACGGCGGGAGGGAGTTGGGTGACCGGAATCGTTCCGGGCGGGATCAGCGACGGTCGGCCCGCGGGCGGCAGGAAGACGGCGAACTCCGTGCGCCCCGGCTCGCTCTGGACCTCGATCAGGCCTCCGTGCGCCGCGGTGATGGCCTCGACGATGGCGAGCCCGAGGCCGGAACCGCCGGCCGCCGGTCCGCTGCGGGCGCGGGAGACGTCGCCCCGGGTGAAGCGCTCGAAGACGGAGGGAAGCAGGTGCGGCGGGATTCCGGGGCCGTCGTCGCTCACGCGGACGGCACAGTACGCCTCCGTGGCCTCCACCGAGGCGACGACGGTGGTGCCGACAGGTGTGTGCATACGGGCGTTGGCCAACAGGTTGGCCACCACCTGGTGCAGTCGCGCCTGGTCCCCGAGGACGAGAGCCGGGGAGTCCAGGAACAGCTCCAACTGCCAGTGGTGGCTGTCGCCCGCCGCCCGCGCGTCCCAGACCGACTCCGCGACGAGCGCGGCGAGGTCCACCTCGGCGGACTCCAGCGGCCGCCCCTCGTCGAGCCGGGCGAGCAGCAGCAGGTCCTCGACGAGCCCGGTCATCCGCGCCGACTCGGCGGAGACCCGCCGCCAGGCCAGGGTGGGTTCGATCCGCTCGGTGCCGCGGTTCATCAGTTCCGCGTATCCGGCGATCGACGCGAGCGGCGTACGGAGTTCATGGCTGGCGTCCGACAGGAAGCGGCGCATGCGTTCCTCGCTGCGCTGCCGTTCACTGAGCGAGGACTCGACGTGGTCGATCATCCGGTTGAGCGCGGCGCCGACCTGGCCGGCCTCGCTGCCGGGGTCGGTGTCGCGCTCCGGCACCCGGGTCAGGCCGATGACCTCACCGTGTCCGAGCGGTGAGCGCGAGACCTCGACCGCGGTGGCCGCGACCCTTCCCAGCGGGCGCAGTTGGCGCCGGATGACGACGGCGCAGACGCAGCCCGCGACGGCGAGACCCACGGCCGCCACGACGGCCTCGACCACCACCAGGCTGCTGATCAGGTCCTGGACGTCGTCCATGGGGAGGCCGGTGAGAACGGGGTTCCCGTCGGTCCGGAGAGCGGTGACCCGGTAAGTGCCGAGCCCTGGCACGGTCCGGGTGTGCAGCGAGCCGTCGGCCGTGATCCCGTCGAGGGCGGCACGCTGGGCGGCGGTGAGCGACTTCCGCGTACCGTTGCCGGTGACGACCTCGGCGGCGACGACATCACCGTCGCTGCCGAGCCGGGCGCCGATCGTACCGACGGACTGACCCTGTTCCCCGAGGAACGCGAGGTCCGTGCCGAGGCGGGGGCCGACCTGCACGCCGCCCTGGCTGCGCTCGGCGCTGTCGGCGACCCGCTGGTCCAAGTGGTCGAGCAGACTGGCACGTTGGGCGAAAACGGTGGTGAGTGCCATGGCCACGCCGACGGCGACGAGCGTGGCGCTGATGAACACCAGGAGCCGGGTGCGCAGGGACCTCCCCCGCAGCGGTGCCCACAGCGAGTGCCGCAGCGTCCGGGGGCTCATCTCCCCTCCTCCGGCGGCCTGATGGCGTACCCCACCCCGCGCACGGTGTGGATCATCGGCGTCCGGCCCTTGTCGATCTTCCGGCGCAGGCAGGAGATGTAGACCTCGACCAGGTTTCCGCCGCCGTCGAAGGAGCTGCTCCAGACGTGGTCGAGGATCTGGGCCTTGCTCAGTACCTGGCGTGGGTGGCTCAGCAACAGGCTGAGCAGGTCGAACTCCTTGGCGGTGAGCTGGACCGGCGTACCGTCGCGGTGCACTTCGCGGGTGTCCGCGCTGAGCACCAGGCCGCCGAGCACGAGCGCGGACCCCTCGGGCCGGCTCTCCTCGGCGCCGGAGCGGCGCAGCAGTCCGCGCAGCCGCAGGACGACCTCCTCCAGCGAGAAGGGCTTCGTCACGTAGTCGTCGGCGCCCGCCTCCAGTCCGTCGAGGCGGTGCTCCAGCGCGTCCCGCGCGGTCAGCATGAGGACGGGCAGCTTCGGCCGCTCGTACCGCAGCCTCCGCAGTACCTGGATGCCGTCCAGGTCGGGGAGCATCCCGTCGAGGACGACGGCGTGCGGTGCGCAGCCGCGCGCGACGCGCAGCGCGCTCTCCCCGTCGGCCGCCGGATAGGGCCGCCAGCCCGCCTCCGTGACGGCCACGGAGAGCAACTCCGTGAGGCCGGGTTCGTCGTCGACGATCAGCACGCGCACACGGTCGCTTCGGGTGCCAGACATATGACGATCCTGTCCCGGTTCGCTGGGGGAACCCTGTGTTCCGCCTGAGATGAACCCATGTCCCGAAAACGTGATCCGGGCGCGATACCGAGGAGCCGCAGCCGCGTTGGCTGACGACATGCGAAGGGCCGCACCCCCGTTCCCGGGGATGCGGCCCTCAACTGCCCTGCCGGACCGCTTACTTGCGGATCAGGCTGCGCAGCACGTACTGCAGGATTCCGCCGTTGCGGTAGTAGTCCGCCTCGCCGGGGGTGTCGATGCGGACGACCGCGTCGAACTCCACGCCGGTGTCGGTGGTGACCTTGACCGTACGGGGGGTGGTGCCGTCGTTCAGCTCGGTGATGCCGGCGAAGGAGAAGGCCTCCTCGCCGGTCAGGCCGAGGGTCTCGGCGGACTGGCCGGCCGGGTACTGGAGCGGGATGACGCCCATGCCGATCAGGTTCGAGCGGTGGATGCGCTCGTAGGACTCGGCGATGACGGCCTTGACGCCGAGCAGCGCGGTGCCCTTGGCTGCCCAGTCGCGGGACGAGCCCGAGCCGTACTCCTTGCCGGCCAGGATGACCAGCGGGGTGCCCTGCTCGATGTAGTTGCGCGAGGCGTCGTAGATGAAGGCGACCGGCGCGTCGGGCTGGGTGAAGTCGCGGGTGTAGCCGCCCTCGGTGCCCGGCGCGATCTGGTTGCGCAGGCGGATGTTGGCGAAGGTGCCGCGGATCATGACCTCGTGGTTGCCCCGGCGCGAGCCGTAGGAGTTGAAGTCACGCCGCTCGATGCCGTGCTCGGTCAGGTACTTGCCGGCCGGGGTGTCGGCCTTGATGGCGCCGGCCGGGGAGATGTGGTCGGTGGTGACCGAGTCGCCCAGCTTGGCGAGGACGCGGGCACCGGTGATGTCGGTGACCGGGGACGGCTCGTGCGCCATGCCCTCGAAGTAGGGGGGCTTGCGGACGTAGGTGGACTGCGGGTCCCACTCGAAGGTGTTGCCGGTCGGGATCGGCAGCGCCTGCCACTGGGCGTCGCCCGCGAACACGTCGGCGTAGGACTTGTTGAACATATCCTCGCCGATGGCGTTCGCCACCACGTCGTTGACCTCGGCCTCGGTCGGCCAGATGTCTTCCAGGTAGACCGGCTTGCCGTCCTGGTCGACGCCGAGCGCGTCCTTGGTGATGTCCACCTTCATGGACCCCGCGAGGGCGTACGCGACGACCAGCGGCGGGGAGGCCAGGTAGTTCATCTTGACGTCGGGGTTGATCCGGCCCTCGAAGTTGCGGTTGCCGGAGAGCACCGAAGTCACGGCCAGGTCGTGCTCGTTGACCGCCTTGGAGACCTCCTCGGGCAGCGGGCCCGAGTTGCCGATGCAGGTGGTGCAGCCGTAGCCGACGAGGTTGAAGCCGACCTTGTCGAGGTAGGGGGTGAGCCCCGCCTTGTCGAAGTAGTCGGTGACGACCTTGGAGCCCGGGGCGAGCGTGGTCTTGACCCACGGCTTGCGGGTCAGGCCCTTCTCGACGGCCTTCTTCGCGACGAGCGCGGCGGCGACCATGACGTACGGGTTCGAGGTGTTGGTGCAGGAGGTGATCGCGGCGACGGTGACGGCGCCGTGGTCGATCTCGTACGTCGAGCCGTCGGGGGCCGTGACGGTGGTCGGGCGGGTCGGTACGCCGTTGGTGGCGGCCGGGGCGTCGGAGGCCGGGAAGGACTCCTTGCCCGCCTCGTCGTCGTCCTCGACGTAGTTGCGGACGTCCTGCGCGAACTGCTGCGCGGCGTTCGCGAGGACGATGCGGTCCTGCGGGCGCTTCGGTCCGGCGATGGACGGGACGACCGTGGAGAGGTCCAGCTCCAGCTTCTCGGAGAAGTCGGGCTCGGCGGCCGGGTCGAGCCAGAGGCCCTGCTCCTTGGCGTACGCCTCGACGAGCGCGACCTGCTGGGCGTCGCGGCCGGTCAGGCGCAGGTACTTAAGGGTCTCGTCGTCGATCGGGAAGATCGCGGCGGTGGAGCCGAACTCCGGCGACATGTTGCCGATGGTGGCGCGGTTCGCGAGCGAGGTGGCGGCGACGCCCTCGCCGTAGAACTCGACGAACTTGCCGACGACGCCGTGCTTGCGCAGCATCTCGGTGATCGTGAGCACGAGGTCGGTGGCGGTGGTGCCGGCCGGGAGCTCACCGGTGAGCTTGAAGCCGACGACGCGCGGGATGAGCATCGAGACGGGCTGGCCGAGCATCGCGGCCTCTGCCTCGATGCCGCCGACGCCCCAGCCGAGCACGCCCAGGCCGTTGACCATGGTGGTGTGCGAGTCGGTACCGACGAGCGTGTCGGGGTAAGCCTGACCGCCCCGGACCATGACCGTGCGGGCCAGGTGCTCGATGTTCACCTGGTGGACGATGCCGGTGCCCGGCGGGACGACCTTGAACTCGTCGAACGCGGTCTGGCCCCAGCGCAGGAACTGGTAGCGCTCCCTGTTGCGGCCGTACTCCAGCTCGACGTTCTGCGCGAAGGCGTCGCTCGTGCCGAACTTGTCGGCGATCACGGAGTGGTCGATGACCAGCTCGGCCGGCGCCAGCGGGTTGATCTTCGCCGGGTCACCGCCGAGCTCCTTGACGGCCTCACGCATGGTGGCGAGGTCCACGACACAGGGCACGCCGGTGAAGTCCTGCATGATCACACGGGCGGGCGTGAACTGGATCTCCTGGCTGGGCTGCGCCTGGGAGTCCCAGCTTCCGATGGACCGGATGTGGTCGGCGGTGATGTTCGCGCCGTCCTCGGTGCGGAGGAGGTTCTCCAGCAGCACCTTCAGGCTGTACGGAAGGCGAGCCGAGCCTTCCACCTTGTCCAGCCGGAAGATCTCGTACGACTCGTCGCCCACCTGCAGCGTGCTGCGGGCGTCGAAGCTGTTCGCCGACACGACAGTCTCCTTCATGCATATATGTGCGCTTGCTACCGCATCCTGCCGCCACGGCGTCTCGACGATCAGCTAAGGTAAGGCTAAGTTAGGTAGGCCTTACTGGAGTGGCGGCTCTCGGTGCGCCTCGGCAGATATCTCGATGTCGAGATAACTCTAGTACATGGGCGCGGGATGGTCATGCCCGGGCGCCCCTGTGATGTATCCGTGAGCCCGGTTCGCGATGCCCCCACAGCGCCGATGCCAGGCCGAGCGGGGCCAACTCCAGGTCGGGAGCCGCTCGTTGATCGGCGGTGCGGATTCAGAACGCTCTTCGTGGGTATCCGGTGTCGACCGGGAGCCACCCGGCGCAGTCACCACAGGAGGAGGCACCCATGCCGCTCACATTCCGCAAGAGCTTCAAAATCTTTCCCGGGGTGCGGTTGAACATCAACAAGAAGTCGATGTCCATCACCACGGGTGAGGGCCGCGGACCCCGGCACACACGCAGCACCACCGGACGCCGGACGACGTCCCAGAACCTGCCGGGCCCCTTCGGGTGGCGGCGCACCCGGACGAAGCGGGACAGCTGAAGCCCCGCACGCGATGTCTCCTCCGGTGACCGGCCCCCGTCGGGGGCCGGCACCCGGATGGGTGCGTTCCGTTTTTCTTTATCTCACAGGAGATATACGGTCGCGCCATGGCAGACGACTACCTCGTACGTATCGGCAAGCTCATCCGTGACGCCCGGCAACACCGGGGCTGGACACAGTCGCAACTTGCCGAGGCGCTCGGCACCAGTCAGAGTGCCGTCAATCGCATCGAGCGCGGCAACCAAAACATCAGCCTTGAGATGATCGCTCGAATCGGTGAAGCCCTGGACAGTGAGATCGTCTCTCTGGGCTACGCCGGTCCGATGCATCTGCGCGTGGTCGGCGGACGTCGTCTGTCCGGTTCGATCGACGTCAAGACCAGCAAGAACGCGTGCGTCGCGCTGCTGTGCGCGACGCTGCTCAACAAGGGGCGCACGGTACTGCGGCGCGTCGCCCGCATCGAAGAGGTGTACCGCCTTCTGGAGGTACTCGGTTCGATCGGCGTCCGCACCCGCTGGATCAACGACGGGGTCGACCTCGAGATCGTGCCCCCGAGCGAGCTGGACATGGAGGCGATCGACGAGGTGGCGGCCCGCCGCACCCGCTCGATCATCATGTTCCTCGGCCCGCTGCTGCACCGCATGGACACCTTCAGGCTGCCGTACGCGGGTGGCTGCGACCTGGGTACGCGGACGATCGAGCCGCACATGATCGCGCTGCGCCGGTTCGGGCTCGACATCGCCGCCACCGAGGGGCTCTACCACGCTCAGGTCGACCGTTCGGTCTCCCCCGGCCGCCCGATCGTGCTGACCGAGCGCGGCGACACGGTGACCGAGAACGCGCTGCTCGCCGCCGCCCGCCATGACGGCGTGACCGTCATCCGCAACGCCTCCTCCAACTACATGGTCCAGGACCTGTGCTTCTTCCTGGAGGCCCTGGGCGTACGGGTCGAGGGCATCGGCACCACGACGCTCACCGTGCACGGCGTGCCCAACATCGACGTGGACGTGGACTACTCGCCGTCCGAGGACCCGGTCGAGGCGATGAGCCTGCTGGCCGCCGCGGTGGTCACCGAGTCCGAGCTGACGGTGTGCCGGGTGCCGATCGAGTTCCTCGAGATCGAGCTCGCGGTCCTGGAGGAGATGGGCCTCGACCACGACCGCACGGCGGAGTACTTCGCCGACAACGGCCGTACGCGCCTGGTGGACCTGACCGTCCGGCCCTCCAAGCTTGAGGCGCCCATCGACAAGATCCACCCGATGCCGTTCCCGGGCCTCAACATCGACAACGTCCCGTTCTTCGCGGCCATCGCCGCCTCCGCGCAGGGCCAGACCCTCATCCACGACTGGGTCTACGACAACCGCGCGATCTACCTGACGGACCTGAACCGCCTCGGCGGCCGGCTCCAGCTCCTCGACCCGCACCGGGTGCTCGTCGAGGGCCCGACCCGCTGGCGCGCCGCCGAGATGATGTGCCCGCCCGCGCTGCGCCCCGCCGTGGTGGTCCTGCTGGCCATGATGGCCGCCGACGGCACCTCCGTCCTGCGGAACGTGTACGTCATCAACCGCGGCTACGAGGACCTGGCCGAGCGCCTCAACTCGATCGGCGCGCAGATCGAGATCTTCCGGGACATCTGACCGGCGGACCGTGGAAGGCGCGCTCCGCCGCGTCCGGCGCCCGATCCGGCGCTGCTGACCCCCGTTCAGCGGCGACGGATCGGGACCCCCCGGACGGGCACGGCCCCGCATCGGACCGGCCGTCGTCGCAGCCGACCGCCACGGTGTGAAGGGGGTGCGACCCACCGGGAAGATCGAGCGACTGTTCTCAGCCTGCAGGACGAACCTTGCGAAAACCTTGTCGCGCTCCGATGCTCCGGCACGGTAGTTCTTGGGACCCGCTCGCAGCCCGGGGCGGAGCCGGGCGCGCGTACGTTCCGCGGCGATCACCGTCGCGGCGGCATCGACCCCACAATTGTGAAATCCTGGGCAGGATCGGGGGGTTGAAGCAGGTGGAGCGGCCGATCGTGGGTGGGGACGTGGAGCTTCGATTACTGGGCCCGTTGGAACTGTGGGCCGGTGGTCGCCCCATCGAGCTGGGGCAGCCCAGGCAGCGCGTGGTGCTGGCGGCCCTGGCAGCCAATTCCGGCCGTCTGATGACCATGGGCTCCCTGGTGGACCGGATCTGGGACGACACTCCTCCCGACTCCGCCCGCTCGACGCTGTACTCCCATGTGAGCCGGATCCGGCGGGTCCTGGACGGGGCGACGCGGCGCGAGGGCGGCACGGCGGGGCATCCGCCGCTTGAACTGGTCCGGGTGTCGGGCGGCTACCTTCTGAAGGCGGCGGACGACAGCATCGACCTACTGCGTTTCCGCGCGCTCGTGGCTCAGGCACGCGGTCTGCGTCCCGATGACGCCGAACGCGGCCGGCTCCTGCGAGACGCCCTGGACCTGTGGCGGGGCTCCCCGCTGGCCGACCTGCCGGGTTCCTGGGCCGAGCGGACCCGGACGGCCTGGCGGAACGAGCGGCTCGACGCCGCCCTGCTGTGGGCCCGGGCCGAGTCGGCGGCGGGACACGCCTCGCAGGCGATCGGCCGGATGCGGTCCCTGAGCGACGAGTTCCCGCTGGCGGAACCCCTCGCCGCCCTGCTCATCAGGTCCCTCGCCCAGACGGACCGGACCGCCGAGGCCCTCGACCACTATGCCGAGGTACGCCGTCTGCTGGCCGACGAACTGGGCGCCGTCCCCGGGGAGGAACTGCGCAGGGCCTACGACGAGACCCTGCGCGACCGTCCCCTGTCCAGCACCGCCGAGGAATCCGGCGCCACTTCGGGCGGCTCGCGGACTCCGTCCTCGCGTCCCGCGCAACTACCTTCCGACGTACGGGCGTTCACGGGCCGCCAGGCACAACTGGACGAACTCTCCCGGCACCTGCTCGCCGTCAGGGACGAGGCCGACCCGACCACCACGGTCGTGGTCTCCGCCGTGTCCGGCACCGCGGGAGTCGGCAAGACGGCCCTGGCCGTCCACTGGGCGCACCGCATACGCGAGCAGTTCCCGGACGGCCAGCTCTATGCCGACCTCCGCGGCTACAACACGGACGAACCGGTGTCCGCCGCCGACGTCCTCACCGGCTTCCTGGTGGCCCTCGGCGTACCCGGCCCGGAGATCCCGCTGCGCCTGGACGACCGGTCCGCCCGCTACCGCACCGAGCTGAGCCGGCGCCGCATGCTCGTCGTGCTCGACAACTCCGCCTCCAGCGAGCAGATACGCCCGCTGCTGCCGGGCGCGCCCCTGTGCAGAACCGTGGTGACGAGCAGGGACACGCTGAGTTCACTGGTGTCCCTGCACGGCGCGCACCGGCTCGTACTGGACGTGCTGCCGCCCGAGGACGCCGTACGGCTGCTCTACAGGCTCATCGGCCCCCGGGCCGCGGCCGAACCGCAGGCCGCGGCCCTTCTCGCCGAACAGTGCGGACGGCTGCCCCTCGCACTGCGCATCGCCGCGGAGCTGGCTCTCTCCCGGCTCACATCCCCTTTGAGCGCCCTCACCGCCGAACTGGAGGACCGGCGCGGGCGGTTGGAGCTGCTGGACTCCGACGACGATCCCCGCGCGGCCGTACGCGCCGTCTTCTCCTGGTCCTACGACCGCCTTCCCGCCGAGGCCGCCACCACGTTCCGGCTGCTCGGACTGCACCCGGGACCCGATGTGGACGCGTACGCGGCGGCCGCCCTGTGCGGTCGGTCCGTCGCCGACACCCGCAAGACGCTGGACCTGCTCGCCCGCAGCCATCTGATCCAGCCCACCCGGCCCGGCCGCTACGGCATGCACGACCTGCTGCGGGTGTACGCGGCCTGGCAGGGCGAACGGCACGACGGGGCGGACGACCGCGAGGCGGCGTCCGACCGTCTGCTGACCCACTATCTGGCGGCGTCCCGCGCCGCCATGGACGTGCTGATGCCGGCCGAGAGTCATCTGCGGCCGCGGATCCAGGCCCCCGCGACCGAGCTGCCGCCGTTCTCCACAGCGACCCATGCCCAGGAGTGGCTGGCGGCCGAGCACGGCGTGCTGTCGGCCGTCACGGCGACCGAGGCCGCGCGCGGCCGGGCGGAGTACGCCGTCGGCATCGCCACCACCCTGCATCGCCACTTCGACAGCCGCGGCCTCTTCACCGACGCGCTCGTCGTCCACGGCAACGCGCTGCGTGCCGCTCGCGCCGCGGGTGACCAGCAGGGTGAGGCGGAGGTACTCACCTGCCTCGGTTCGACCCACCGGCGGCTGGCGCGGTACGACGAAGCGGTCGCGCATCACACGGAGGCACTCGATCTCTGCCGGAGAATCGGGCTGCCTGTCACCGAGGCCCGCAACCTCACCAACCTCGGTGTCCTGCACGAACTGCGGGGAAGCTACCGCGAGGCCGCCGGGCGTCACGGCGAGGCGGTCGTCCTCTTCCGGAAGGTCGGCGACATCGGCGGCGAGGCCGACGCGCTCAACAACCTCGGTATCGTGCACGAGTTGCTCGAGGACTACGACACCTCCGCCGTCCAACACCGGCAGGCACTCACCCTCTACCGTGCCACCGGCCACACCTTCGGCGAGGCCAGTGCCCTGGGCAATCTCGGCATCGTCCTCTCCCGGCTCGACCAGCACGGCACGGCGGCGGGCCACTTCGAGCAGGCCCTCGCCCTGTTCCGGCAGCTCGGCCACCGCGGGGGCGAGGCGCACGCCCTCAGCAACCTCGGCGACGCCCACCACCGGCTGGGCCGGCACGAGGAGGCGGCCACCCATCAGAGGGCGGCCCTCGCCCTGTTCCAGCGGACCGGTGAACGCTACGGCGAGGCCGGCAGCCTCAACGGTCTCGGCGAGGCCCTGCACGGTTCGGGCCGACAGGACGAGGCCGCGGCCGCACACCGCTCCGCCCTCGCCCTGGCCACGGAGATCGAGGAGAAGGAGGAGCAGGCCCGCGCGCACATCGGCCTGGCCCGCATCCACCAGACCGGCGCGGACCTGTCGGCGGCCCGCACCCACTGGCAGGAGGCGCTCGCCCTCTACAACGCCCTCGGTTCCCCGCGCGCCACCGGCGTGAGTGAAGCCCTGTCCGCGCTGGACGCCCACCGGCAGGAGCCGCCGGCCAACCCGGACCTCACGTGATCCCGGCGGCGGAAAGGGCACGACGGCGCCCGCCGCCGTCAGGGCGTCACGCGATACGCCGCCTCGTCGAAGTCGGCCGGTCGCCCCGCTCCGGACAGGTCCCAGGACCAGAGGCCGACGAACGCGCCGGTGAATCCCATGGCCCGGATCCGGCCGCCCTCCATGTCCACGGCGTGTTCGTCGGACAGCACGGTGGCGTCGAGAGGCGGGCCGATGGGACACCAGCCGGAGCCGGTGTCGTAGCGGAAACGCAGAACGGGTCCGTCGATGTCGAGTCCGAGGCGGAGCCGGGCGAGGTCGCCGAGGGGGTGCCGGCCGGATTCGTCGACGGCCGTCGTGCCCCGGTCGCAGCTCGCCACGGACAGGACCGAGCGGCCCTGGTCGTCGGCGGTGATGCTGAGGAAGTACCAGTTGCGGGTGTTGTAGTACGCGGTGATCCCGGCCAGGTGCTGGAAGTGCCTTGGGCGGTACTCCACTTGGGCCTCGAAGGAACAGCGCGGAGAGGTCACCCGGCGGGCCACCAGGCTGGGGCCGGTCAGGCTCTGCGGCGAGCGGCCGCCGCGCAGGCGTAGGTGGGACGGGCGTTCGGTGAGGGAGAGCCACTCGGGTGCCGGCGGGCGGCGCAGGGTGGACCAGTGGGGGCCCAGGGCCGGCTGGTCGAACCCGTCGAAGTCGCCGGAGCCGCGGGAGCCGTCCGAGTCGCCGAGGTTGCCGGAGCCGTCGGACCCGCCGGAGTCGTCGGCGTCGGTGCCGTCCGGGTTCGCGGCTTCCGCGGCCGTGGGGAGGTCGGGGGCGGGTACCTCGAGAGCGGGCAGGCCGGTCGGGGTGCGCGGCCAGCCGTCGGGGGTCCAGGTGATGGGCGCCAGCGCGGTCTCGCGGCCCAGGACGCACGGTCCGTGCCGGCCGTGGGGCCTGGCCACGAGGTAGGCGAGGTAGGACCGGCCGTTGCCGGTGTCCACCAGGCTGCCGTGCCCGGCCTTCTGGAGCGGCAGCTCCGGGTGGTCGCGCGCGGTGATCAGTGGGCCGTCCGGGTCGCGCTGGTAGGGCCCGCTCAGGGTGGCCGAACGGGCGACGGTGACCTGGTGGTCGTACCCCGTGCCGCCGTCCGCGGTCAGCAGGTAGTACCAGGCGCCACGCCGGTAGAGATTCGGCCCCTCGATCCAGCCGGCCCCCGGCGGCAGCCGGATCGGGATCGGTTCACCGGTCAGGCGGCGCGCGGCGCGGTCGTACCGGGTGGCTTCCAGGCCCGCGGATCCGCCGTGGCCCGGGCGCCAGTCGTGGACCAGGTTCACCAGCCAGCTCGTGAGTCTGTCGTGGAAGAGGGACGCGTCGAAGCCGCGGGCGTGCAGCGGCACCGGATCGGACCAGGGGCCGTGAATCGACTCCGCGGTGGTCAGGTGGTTCGGGCTGTCGGTGAAGCCGCCCGCGTAGGTCGACACGTTGCTGTAGACGAGGTGGAACAGGCCGTCCACGTAGCTCAGGTTGGGTGCCCACACCCCGCCGGAGTCCGGGCATCCGGTCAGGTCGAGCAGCCGCGTGCTGTCCAGCGCTCCGCCGAGTGGACGCCAGTGCACCAGGTCGCGGGAGTGGTGCAGCCGTACGCCTGGGCACCACTCGAACGTCGAGGTGGCCAGATAGAAGTCGGAACCCACCCGCAGGATGGACGGATCGGGGTGGGAGCCGGCCAGGGCGGGGTTGCGTATGACCGGATTGCCTATGACACGCGTGTTCTGCCCAAGCACGTGGTTTCTCGTCCTCTTCCCCATGAGTGGCCCGGGCCGGCGTCCGCCGGTGATCGGCCAGGACCGTAGCGTCGAACATGCTCGCAGGCAACGACGCCTCGACGGATCGACCTGCGGCGACCGGGCTCCCACGCCGCCACGGACGGTCGGCGTTCCACCGGTCATGATCGGTGAGGCCGAGGTCACAGACCTCGCGAGGGCAAGGTCACAGGCTCCGCCTCTGCTGCGGCTCCCGAGATCTGACCTAGCATCCGAGCATGACAGTCCTGCCCAACGACGGGCTATCTCTCGCGGCGGAGTTCCCCCCTGCCTCCCATGAGCAGTGGCAGCGTCTCGTGGAAGGCGTGCTGCGCAAGTCGGGCAAGGACGTCTCGGGCGCGGCAGCCGAAGCCGCGCTCTCCACCCCGCTGGAGGACGGTCTCACCACCCGGCCCCTCTACACGGCCCGCGACGAGGCTCCTGACCCGGGCTTTCCCGGTTTCGCGCCCTTCGTACGGGGCTCCCGGCCCCAGGGCAGCACCGCCGGCGGCTGGGACGTACGGCAACAGCACTCCACGGCCGACGGCGGCGCGGTGCTCACCGATCTGGAGAACGGCGTCACCTCGCTCTGGCTCCTCGTCGGCGAGCGCGGGATCCCCGTGTCGTCCCTCGGCCGGGTCCTCGACGGCGTCTACCTCGACCTCGCGCCCGTCGTCCTCGACGCGGGACGTGAAGTCGACTCCGCCGCACGGGAGTTGCTGCGGCTGTACGAGGAGCGAGGCGTCGCGAAGGACGCGGCGCGCGGCTCTCTCGGCGCGGACCCGCTGGGCCACGAGGCGCGTACGGGTGAGGCGTTGGACTTCGCTCCCGCCGCCGGTCTCGCGCGGCTGTGTGCCGAGGAGTACCCGGGACTGCGGGCGCTGACCGTGGACGCGCTGCCGTACCACGAGGCCGGCGGTTCGGCCGCGCAGGAGCTGGGCGCCTCCCTGGCGACGGGTGTCGCCTACCTGCGGGAGCTGACCGCGGCCGGACTGCCCGTCGAACGGGCCTGTGCCCAGCTGGCGTTCCGGTACGCGGCCACCGCCGACCAGTTCCTGACGATCGCCAAACTCCGCGCGGCCCGCCGGCTGTGGGCACGGGTCGCCGAGGCCTGCGGCACGCCGGGAACGGGGGCGCAGGTGCAGCACGCGGTCACCTCGCCGGTGATGATGTCGCGCCGCGACCCGTGGGTGAACATGCTGCGCACGACCATCGCCACGCTGGCCGCCGGGGTCGGCGGCGCCGACGCGGTCACCGTGCTGCCCTTCGATCACGCGCTGGGCCTCCCCGACGCGTTCGCACGCCGCATCGCCCGCAACACCTCGACCGTGCTGGTCGAGGAGTCGCATCTGGCGCGGGTGATCGATCCGGCGGGCGGCTCCTGGTACGTGGAGCGGCTCACCGACGAACTCGCCCACGCGGGCTGGGAGTTCTTCCAGCGGATCGAGGGCATGGGCGGCCAGGCGGCCGCGCTGCGCTCGGGCAGCCTGGGGCAGGAGCTCGCGAGCACCTGGCAGGCGCGCAGCGCGAAGCTGGCCAAGCGGCGCGAACCCATCACCGGCGTCAGCGAGTTCCCGCATCTGGCGGAGCGTCCCGTGCGGCGCGAGCCCGCGCCGGAGCCACCGCCCGGCGGGCTCCCGCGAGTTCGGCGCGACGAGGCGTACGAGGCGCTGCGCGCCCGCTCCGACGCGCACCTCGCCGCCACCGGAACCCGGCCGCGTATCTACCTGGTGGCGATCGGTCCCGCCGCCGCACACACCGCCCGGACGACGTTCGCCGCCAACCTCTTCCAGGCCGGCGGCATCGAACCCGTCACGGAGGGCGCCTTCGAGGACAGCGGCGCCACCGAGGTCTGTCTGTGCTCCAGCGACGCGCTCTACGAGGAGCGGGCCGAAAGCACGGCCCGGACCCTCAGGGCCGCGGGCGCCCGGCAGGTGTTCCTCGCCGGCCGCCCCGGGCAGTACACCGACGTCGACGCGTACGTCTTCACGGGCTGCGACGCCGTCGCCGTGCTCTCCGCCACCCTCGACCGCATGGGAGTGTCCTGATGGGAATCCCCGACTTCTCCGGAATCGAGCTGGGGACACCCACCGCCGACGGCGGCCCGGACGAGTGGCGCAAGGCGCTCGGCGGGGACGAGACGTTCTGGGAGACCCCGGAGGGCATCGCGGTCAAGCCGCTCTACACCGGGCGGGATCTCGAGGGCCTGGACTTCCTCGACACCTACCCGGCCGTGGCCCCGTATCTGCGCGGCCCGTACCCGACGATGTACGTCAACCAGCCCTGGACGATCCGCCAGTACGCGGGCTTCTCGACGGCCGAGGAGTCCAACGCCTTCTACCGGCGCAACCTGGCGGCGGGCCAGAAGGGTCTGTCGGTCGCCTTCGACCTGCCCACCCACCGCGGCTACGACAGCGACCATCCGCGCGTGACCGGTGACGTCGGCATGGCGGGCGTGGCCATCGACTCCATCTACGACATGCGGCAGCTCTTCGACGGCATCCCGCTGGACAAGATGACGGTGTCGATGACGATGAACGGCGCGGTGCTGCCCGTCCTCGCGCTCTACATCGTGGCCGCCGAGGAACAGGGCGTGCCGCCCGAGAAGTTGGCCGGGACCATCCAGAACGACATCCTCAAGGAGTTCATGGTCCGCAACACCTACATCTATCCGCCGAAGCCCTCGATGCGGATCATCTCCGACATCTTCGCCTTCACTTCGCAGCGGATGCCGCGCTACAACTCCATCTCCATCTCCGGCTATCACATCCAGGAAGCGGGCGCGACGGCCGACCTGGAGCTGGCGTACACGCTCGCGGACGGTGTGGAGTACATCCGCGCGGGCCGGGAGGTGGGCCTGGACGTCGACGCGTTCGCGCCGCGGCTCTCCTTCTTCTGGGCGATCGGCATGAACTTCTTCATGGAGATCGCCAAGATGCGGGCGGCGCGCCTGCTGTGGGCCAAGCTGGTCAGACAGTTCGACCCGCAGAACGCCAAGTCCCTTTCACTGCGCACCCATTCGCAGACCTCCGGCTGGTCGCTCACCGCGCAGGACGTGTTCAACAACGTCACGCGTACGTGCGTGGAGGCGATGGCGGCCACCCAGGGCCACACCCAGTCGCTGCACACCAACGCCCTGGACGAGGCGCTCGCGCTGCCCACCGACTTCTCCGCGCGCATCGCCCGCAACACCCAGCTGCTGATCCAGCAGGAGTCGGGCACGACCCGGGTGATCGACCCGTGGGGCGGCAGCGCGTACGTCGAGAAGCTGACGTACGACCTCGCCCGCCGGGCCTGGCAGCACATCGAGGAGGTCGAGGCGGCGGGCGGCATGGCGCAGGCCATCGACGCCGGGATCCCGAAGCTGCGCGTGGAGGAGGCGGCGGCCCGCACCCAGGCCCGGATCGACTCCGGGCGCCAGCCGGTGATCGGCGTGAACAAGTACCGCGTCGAGACCGACGAGAAGATCGACGTCCACAAGGTCGACAATTCCTCCGTACGCACCCAGCAGATCGAGAAGCTGCGGCGGCTGCGCGCCGAGCGCGACGAGCGGGCGTGCCAGGACTCGCTGGACGCCCTGACCCGGGCGGCGGGCGGTACGGGCAACCTGCTGGAGCTGGCCGTGGACGCGGCCCGTGCGAAGGCCACCGTCGGCGAGATCTCCGACGCCCTGGAGAAGGTGTACGGGCGGCACGCGAGCCAGATCCGTACGATCTCCGGTGTGTACCGCAACGAAGCCGGGCAGTCGCCGTCCGTCGAACGCACGCGCACGCTGGTCGACGCCTTCGAGGAGGCGGAGGGCCGCCGCCCGCGCATCCTGGTCGCCAAGATGGGCCAGGACGGTCACGACCGCGGCCAGAAGGTGATCGCCACCGCCTTCGCGGACCTCGGCTTCGACGTGGACGTCGGCCCGCTGTTCCAGACCCCGGGCGAGGTGGCCCGGCAGGCCGTCGAGGCGGACGTGCACATCGTCGGCGTGTCCTCCCTGGCCGCCGGCCATCTCACCCTCGTACCGGCGCTGCGGGAGGAACTGGCGGCGGAGGGCCGCGAGGACATCATGATCGTCGTCGGCGGGGTGATCCCTCCGCAGGACGTGCCCACGCTGCTGGAGATGGGAGCGGCGGCCGTCTTCCCGCCCGGGACGGTGATCCCGGACGCGGCCCACGACCTCGTCCAGCGGCTCTCGGCCGGTCTCGGGCACGACCTGTGATCGCGCTCGACACCTACGTCAAGGGCGTACTCGACGGGAAGCGCGCGCTGGTCGCCCGCGCCATCACTCTCGTGGAGTCCACCCGGCCCCAACACCGTTCGCTCGCGCAGGAGTTGCTGACCGAGCTGCTCCCGCACAGCGGCCGGGCACGGCGGATCGGGGTGAGCGGGGTGCCGGGCGTGGGCAAGTCGACGTTCATCGACGCCTTCGGCACCATGCTGACCGCGCTGGGTCATCGGGTGGCGGTGCTGGCCGTGGACCCGTCGTCCAGCCGGACCGGCGGCTCGATCCTCGGCGACAAGACCCGTATGGAGCGACTGGCCGTGGACCCGGCCGCCTTCATCCGCCCCTCCCCCACCGCGGGCACGCTCGGCGGGGTCGCCAAGGCGACCCGCGAGTCGATCGTGGTGATGGAGGCCGCGGGCTACGACGTGGTGCTGGTGGAGACTGTCGGCGTCGGCCAGTCCGAGACGGCGGTCGCCAACATGGTCGACTCCTTCCTCCTGCTGACCCTCGCCCGCACCGGCGACCAGCTTCAGGGCATCAAGAAGGGCGTCCTGGAACTGGCCGACGTGATCGCCGTCAACAAGGCGGACGGGCCGCACCAACGCGACGCGCAGGGTGCGGCACGGGAGTTGGCGGGCGCGCTGCGGCTCATGCACGGCGGCGACGCGGCCTGGACGCCGCCGGTGCTGAGTTGCAGCGCCCGCGAGTCGGCCGGCCTCGACACCGTCTGGGACCGCCTCGAACAGCACCGCACCCTCCTCGAGTCGACCGGACGTCTGGCCGCCAAGCGTCGTGACCAGCAGGTCGACTGGACCTGGGCGATGGTCCGCGACGAACTCCTCGGCCGCCTGCACGCCGACCCGGCCGTACGAGCCATCACGCCCGACCTCGAACGACAGGTCAGGAACGGCGAGTTGACGGCGACGCTCGCCGCCGAACGCATTCTCAGGACGCTCGGCAGCGAAGGCTCCTGAACCGGCCCGGGACCTCCCCGAGGAGCGGGCGGGCCGCGGCGACACTCCCTGGAGAGATGCCCCTTTCGGCCGAAGTGCCCCTAGAATGCGTGGCGTTACTGAAGCGAGAGATTCGCCCGACACGGGAGTGAATCGCGACGTGCCCGAATCCGTCGTGGCGGAACAGGAAATCGCCACTCATGTGTTCGCCCCTCTCGACGGGGTGCCCGCCGACGCCGGCCTGACCTCGCTCGCCGGGATGTGGGACCGGTTCCGCGCACTCCAGGGAGCCGACGAACCGGTGTTCGCGGGAGTCCCCGTCGCCCTGCCGGACGTCCTGCCCGCCGCGTCGCTGCACGGGTCGGTTCCGTTGGCGGCCGTGCAGTCCCGGGGCGGGCTCGACCAGGCGGTCCTGCGTCGCAACCAGGAAGTGCTGAACCTGTCCCTGTTGCTCGGCGCGGCCCCGGACCGGACCTGGCCGGACCTGGAGCGGCGGGTGGCGGAGATCGTGGGCCCGCCGGGTCCGTCCCAACTCGGCTCGGTGACCCTGCTGTTGGGGAAGAGGACCGGCCCCGACACGGATGCCGCGGAGTTGTCGTCGACGGTCCGGACGGACGACACGGATCCGGTGCGCCGGCTGCGGCTGGTCGTCCCGGCCGGGCAGGACCACCGGCTCGGCACCTGGGCCTGGTCCGAGGGCGACGGGGCGGAGATGCCGCTGTTCGTCCGCTACCTGATGCACATGACCAGCATCCGCTACCAACTCGCCGTGCACAGTGGGCTTCGCGGCGGCTGGGCGCTGACCGAGGGGCCGCCCCCGCGCGCCCGGATCCGGGTGCCGTTCGCGACCGGTTCGGGATACCGGGAGCTGGTGGATCCGGTCGAGCAACTGCGGGCCATGCAGCACTACGTGGAGGGCGCGTGGCACAACGCCTGTCAGGCGCTGGAGGGTTGCGGCGCCCAGAGTGACGACGGACCGGCCCGTTCAGCCGTACTCGCCGACGACCGCAGGCTCGTCGCCTGGTTCACCCACGTGCTGGAGGACGACGTGACCCACGCCGAACTGGGCAAGCGACAGCCGGAGCCGGAGAACACCGATGCGTCGGAGAGGCGGCGGACAGCTACGGCGGCTACGGCGGCCGGGGCGGCTTCGTCGGCCGGGGCGGGGGACGATCCGGTGCGCGTGCTTGCCGTCGCGGACGAGTGGTTTCCCGCTCACGGCGGTCTGAGCACGCTCAACCGGCGGTTGTGCACGGCGCTCGCCGAGGCGGGGGCCGACGTCGCGGTGCTGGTGGTGGCGTCCAGCGAGCAGGAGCGGGCGGACGCGCGCCGCCACGGCATCCGGCTGCTCGACAGCGGACAGCTGGGGCACACCGGGCGCGAGTCACTGATGCGGCGTCCGCGACTGCCCGAGGGGTGGGTGCCGGAACTCGTCGTCGGGCACGGCCGCGTCACCGGCCCGGCGGCCCGCGCCCTGGCGCAGGACCACTTCCCGGGCGCACGGCGGCTCCAGTTCCTGCACGTCGAGCCGGACCAGGCGGAATGGCACCGTACGCACCCCGAGGGGGACATCGGAGCCCGCGCCGAGGAGCGCACCGAGCTCGAATTCGACCTCTGCCGCGGCGCGTGGCGCACGGTGGCCGTCGGGCCACGCCTGGAGTCGGCGCTCAACAGACGGCGGCGCGTCCCCGGCTTCGAGGACCTGGCGCCGCCGCTGCGGCTCGACCCCGGGTTCGACGTGGGGCCCACCTCGCAGGGTGCGCCGCCGCCGGACGAGGTGCCGCAGATCCTGGTCATGGGGCGACTCGGCGAAGCGATCGGCAAGGGGCTGGACATCGCCTGCGGCGCGGTGGGGCGGGCCGCGCCGGAGGGGTCGCGGCCCGGGCGGTGGCAGCTCGTGATCCGGGGAGCGCGGGACGGCCGGTCGCCCGACCTGTACGACGAGGCCGCGCAGTGGGTGGACCGGTCCGCCGTGGACCTCCATGTCCTGCCGTACAGCCCCGACCCGGCCCAGATCCAGCGGGATGTGGCGGGAGCCGCCCTCGTGCTGATGCCCTCACGGGCGGAGGCGTTCGGGCTCGTGGGCCTCGAAGCGATCGTCGCGGGTGTGCCGGTGCTGGTCAGCGGGCGCAGCGGGCTCGGTGGGCTGCTGCGCGGCGTACTGCCGGAGCACGAGGCGGAGCGCGTCGTGGTCGACGTCGAGGCGTTCCGCCAGCGGGTCGACCAGGATGTCACGCGGTGGGCCGACGCCGTCTCCAAGGTCATGTTCGACCTGCGCGGGGCTTTCGTGCGCGCCGAGGAGTTGCAGAAGAGGATGGCGTCCCGGCTGCCCTGGAGCGTGGCGGCGCGGCGGGTGCTGGCGTGCGCGCGGGAGTCGGAGCGGCGGGGGTGAGCCGTGGAAGACGCGGGAACGGCACCGCGGGGCTCACACGGCCGGCCCCGTCGTCAGGACGAGACGACGAGGCCTGAGCCGCCCTTCACCGGGACCGGGAGCCCCCTCACCGGAACCGGTGGCCGAAGGCGAACACGACCGCGAACACGACCGCGCACTCGCACTCGCACTCGCACTCGCACTCGCACTCGCACTCGACAGGACCGTTGGCCGAACTCAGTGGGTCTGCACGGCTTCTGCCCTCCTGCGGGTCGGTCGGCGGGGCTGGCCCCCACCGACGGAGACACCTCAGCGGAACACGCGGTCCGGCCCTGACGACCGTTGCTCTGGAACACACTGGAAAGGTCTGAGAACCGCGGCGCGGAACGACGACCGGCGCATGGAGGAACGGTGTCGAACGAGGAACCCCGGCCCACCGGTGACCACCCCTCGGAGTTACGGCGACGGCTGGCGGCCGAGCTGACCAGGGCCGTGCTCGGCGCCGAGAAGCGGCGCGGCCGCGCCCTGGACCGCGCCGAACTCGCCCGCCGCCTCAACGTCTCGGCCAGCAGCCTGTACGCCTACCTCAACGGGACGACCCTCCCCGGCGCCGATGTCCTCGACGGACTGCTGGCCGAACTCGGCGTCACCGGGCGGGAGGCCGGCCGGCTCGGCACCCTGCGGGACACCGCGGAGACGGCCCGCCGGGTGCGCTCCCCCTCCACCGAGACCTCCGCCGGGACCGCCTCCGGGACCGGCGCCGAGGCCTTCGCCCACGCCTCCGCCACGGCGCCCCCGCGCCGCCGTGTTCCGCATCAACTTCCGACGGACACGCCGGAGTTCGTAGGCCGCGAAGTCGAACTGGCTGAACTCGACGCCCTACTGGGCAAGGGCTCGGCACCCGTCGCCGGGCCGATGGTGATCACCACCGTCGAGGGCACCGCCGGGGTCGGGAAGACGTCGCTGGCCCTGCACTGGGCGCACCGTGTCCGGGGCCGCTTCCCGGACGGTCAACTCCACGTCAACCTGAGGGGGTTCGGAGCCGAGGAGCCGATGGACCCCGGCGAGGCCCTGCACGGCTTCCTCCAGGGCCTGGGTGTCGCCCCCGCGGCGGTCCCGGCACACCGGAGCGCGGCCTCCGCCCTGCTGCGCACCGTACTCGCCGACCGGCGGGTCCTGCTGGTGCTGGACAACGCCCGCTCCGCCGAGCAGGTACGGCCCCTGCTGCCGAGCGGTCCGGGCTCCCTGGCGGTCGTCACCAGCCGGACCCGGCTCGACGGTCTTGTCGTACGGGAGGGCGCCCGCCGCATCACGCTGGACGTGCTCACCCGGTACGACGCGCACACCCTCCTGGCCCGGCGGATAGGCACCGAACGGGTGGCCCGCGAACCACGTGCGACAGCGGAACTGGTCGACCTGTGCGCCCGGTTGCCCCTGGCACTGAGCGTCGCCGCGGCCCGGGTCGCGGCCGGTCCCGAGGACGCCTTCGGCCACCTGGTCACCGAACTGCGCGAGGCACACGCCCGGTTGGACGTCCTCGGGCTCCAGGACGCCGACGTCGACCTGCGGACGGTCTTCGAGCGGTCGTACGCCCTGCTGCCCCCGCCCGCGGCCAGGCTGTTCCGGCTGCTCGGCTGCCATCCGGGGCCCGATCTGGACGGCGGCGCCTGTGCCGCGCTGCTCGGCACACCGGCCGTACCGCGTGCCCTGCTCGACACCCTCACCTCGGCGCACCTGGTCCAGCAGCACGCGCCCGGCCGGTACGTCCTGCACGACCTGCTGCGGCTGTACGCGAAGGAACGGGCGGACGCCGGACCCGAGGACGAGCGGCGCGCGGCCACCGAGCGGCTGCTGCGGCACTACGTCGAGGCCGCCCGGTACGCCGACCTGCGACTGGAGCCGTGGCGGCCCGGTTCCGCCGCCCAGGCACCCGCGACGCTCACCGAGCTGGAGGACCACCGGGACGCCACGGACTGGTTCGAACGCGAACTGGCGGTCCTCCAGGCCGTGATCGCACAGGCCGCCGCTTCCGAGGGTCTGGAGCACTACGCCTGGCGACTGGCCGAGGCCCTGGCGGTGCACCTGCGCCGGTCGGGCCGGCGTCACCAGCGCGCCGCCGTGCACGGTCTGGCCCGCGCCGCGGCCGAGCGGGCGGGGAACCGGCCGGCCTGGGCGTCCGCCACGCGCAGGCACGCCGACGCACTGTCCCGGCTGCACCGCTCCGAAGAGGCCCTTGAACTGCTCCGTACGGCCCTGCGCACCTGCCGGGCGCTGGATGACTGCGAGGGAACGCGCGCGGTGCGGCTGTCGCTGGTGCGGGTGCACGCCGCCCGCGGCGACCACCGGCGGGCGCTGCCGCACGCCCGGCTCGGCCTCGCGATGGCTGAGCGGACCGGGGACCCGTGGGCGCTGGCGGACGGTCTCACGTCGGTGGCCCAGCAGCAGGAGGAACTCGGCCACCACACAGTGGCGTTGAAGCACGGGCAGCGGGCGCTGGAGCTCTACACCGGGCTCGGGCATCTCGACGGCCGGGCGGGAATCCTGCTCTGCGTGGGGCGGGCCGAACAGGGACTTGGCCGGCACGCGCGGGCGGTCGGGCACTACGAGGCGTCGCTCGCCCTCGACCGCGCGCTGGGCGACCGCTACCGGGAGGCGCACGCCCTGGACCACCTCGCGGACGCCCACGCGGCACTCGGCCGGCACCGGCAGGCCCGCGGTCTCCGAGAGGAAGCCCTCGCGGTGTTCGAAGAGCTGCACCATCCCGACGCACGCGCCGTCCGCGCGAAGCTCGGCCCGGACGGGGGCGAACCCCCCGAACCGGACGCCGGGCCGCTGTCAGGTCCCCCCGACGGAACACCCGCGGACGCCGACGGAGCACCGGCCGACGGCGACGACCCTCAGGCGTCCTCCCAGCGCAGCCCATAGCCGTAGCCGACCTTCATCTCGGTGAAGTCGGCGGCCACCGTGGCGTCCGGGGGCACGGTCAGCGGCGGGGTGCCGGCCGCGCGCTGGTAGATCACGGCGGTGGGTACGCCGTCCAGCCGCCAGACGGCCCGTGGGGGGCGCGCCGGGTCGAAGCGGACGTACAGCCGGAACCGCTCGCTGCGGGTGAGCGGGATGTGGACGAAGTGCGGTGCCATGGGCTGCTCGGACGGTATGCGCAGCCGCAGGACGTAGGTGTGGCGGGCGCCGGCCGGGACGGGGGTGCGCAGGGCGAGTTCCTGGCGGAAGTAGCTCTCGTAGGGGTGCTCGGGGCTTCGCAGCCGTCCGCCCTGGACGACGGAGACGTGCAGCCCGTGCTCGGCGCGCCCGTCGTCGGTGTGCCGGGGCACGCTGAACGCGAGCGGGATGCGGGCCAGCCCGTCGCAGGTGGAGACGACGACACGGCGCTCGACCGCCTCCGGGGCCGGGGTGTCCAGCCGCAGCCGGGTGTCGACCGACTCGGTGTAGTAGCCGTGCGGGTCGGTGCGTGCGCAGCCCGGCGGGCACACCGTGGCGCCCTCACCGGCCGACGGGGTCGGCGGCCCCTCCCAGGGCGGCGGGGTGAGGTCGGCGAGCCCGGCCGCGGTGCCGCCGTCGAGGGCCCGCCGGACCTGGCCCCAGAACTCGGCCCACCGCCTCAGGTCGCCCTCGCACGCCTCGACGACGGCGAGCGTGACCCGCCGGGAGGGGAAGGTGACGCCCCCCATCGCGTCGCTCACCGTGGTGCGGCCGTATCCGGTGCGACGGGCCAGTTGCTGGAGGGTCAGGTCCGCCGTGCCGCGCAGGTCGCGCAGCCAGAAGGCGAACAACCGGACCGGTGAGCCGTCGAGTTCGATGTCCTTCACGGGACGCCCCATGACACGACCCCCCGTTCCCTGCCCCGGCCCGTCGCCCCAAGTCTCCCACGGGGAAAGGCGATCACGTCCGAATATCGGCAAGGCGGGCCGGTGGGACGGGAGTCGTGGGCCGCGCGGGGGTTTTCCGGGAATCGTCCGGATTCCCGGAGATCCGTTGTCCCGCTTCTCCACACGTTGCTAGACAAGAGCCCACGATCGACGCACGGTCGCCAACGCGTTCCGGTTTTTTCGCGCCAGGAGAATCGATGTCGCTCTTCCGCAGGCTCTCGGAATCCAGCCGCTTGCCGGCCGACATGGCCTCCAGGATGGAAAAGTTCGGCCGTTTCGAATTCGATCCGTCGAACAGCGGAATCGACGCCTCCTACGTGTGGAGCGAACTCCAGGCCCCGTTCGTGGACTTCGCCCGGTCCGATCCGGGCGGATTCGCCGACGAACTGGCCGAGGCGGTCGGACCGGCCGGTGGCTTCGCGCTGTTCGGCGCGGCCCGGACGATCTGGAGCCTGGCCGGTTCCGACTTCCGCAGCCCCTCCTACGACGGCGTGCGGATGGCCGCGCTGGAGTTCCTCCGGTCCAACGGGGTGCCCAGCAGCCGGCTCTCCTCGGACGACCTGCGTTTCTGGCGCGAGCTGCGGGACGAACCGTGGCTCGTCGGACGCCCCCGGCCCGCGCCGGACAAGGCCGGCATCACCCCGCTCACCCCCGGCGAAGTCCGTCCCGTCGCCCGTATCACCGCCGAGGCCGATGCCAACGTCGTCCTGGTGAAGGGCGGTCCGGACGGTGGCTACCGAGCCGTCGTCGAGGCGCGGACCAGCGACACCGACCCCACCCGGGGCCACTTCGACTGGTTGGGGGCCGCCACGCTGCACGACCTCTACACCCAGATCGGCGAGGCGTTCCAGGTGCCCGTGCACTGGGCCGCCGGTGAACTCGAACCATTCATTCCGCTGCCCCCTTCCCGTCTATGAGTACAACCGCCGCAGCCGGCGGACGCGTTCGAAACAGGAGTCGAGCAACATGGCGAAACAGACGGTGGAAATAGTCACCGAGGCGTCGACGCAGGACGCCGCCGCGCTTTTCCGGAGAGCCATGCGGGTGAGCTGGTTCAGCGAGAACATCACCGGTGCCGGAACGGTTTTCGACGAACCCCGGGGTTCCGTTTTCGACAACCTCAACCAGGACCCACCGGACTTCGCGGTGGTCGCCGTACTCGGCGGCCGGGGGGCGGAGATCCAGAAGTCCGCCGTCCACATGTACGTGTGGGACAGAAGGGGCCGCCGCGAGATCAGACTCGGCGTCGCACGCAATCTCGGCGCGCTGGGATTCAAGGCGAAGAACAAGATCCGGCGGTTCGTCGCCGCCCTGGAGGAGATCGACCCCTCCGCCAAATACACGGGTCTCTGAGCGAACACGGGGAGGCCACCGAGCCGTTCGCCGGCCCGTCGGGTGAGCACCCGGTCCATGACCGGGTGCTCATCCATGTCCGCGGGTCCCCGACTCGCGCCGTGCTCAGCCGTGTCCGCGAGGCCGCGCCCGCGCCACCCGGGCCCGTGAGGTCACGCCCGTACTCACCCGCGCCGCGGAGTCCGGCCCGGGTCATCCATGCCCGAAGGCCGCCGCCGACACATCCCCTTCGAGGGACGCCCGGTGGAAGAGGTACGTGCCGATGTGGCCGACCCTGATCAGCACGCAGAACCGGTGGACCGACGCGACCGACGCGGCCACCTGCGCGTAGTCGCGGCGCAGGAACTGTACGGCGGCCTGGTTGGCCACCGAACTCTGCCCGCAGACCAGGATCACCGGCCGGGTGGACTCCACCGGCGTGAACCGGGCCACCAGGGCGTACTCCTGCACCCCGCGGTCGAAGTCGTACTGCTGCCCGCCGACCGCGAAGGCCACCGCGTCGTCGCCGGAGCCGAACGGCCGGATGGCCACCCCCGGCAGATGGGCGGCCAGATGACCGCCGGTGCGGGGGTTCGCGCCGCCGACCGGTCCGCCGATACAGAACTCCGTGCGGTCTCCGTTCCCTCCACGCAGAGTTCCCGGCTCGACCGCCACCCGACATCCGAACTCGGCGAGCAGCACGGCGAGTTCGATGCCGGCGCGGGCGTCGCGGTGGTGTGCGCTGCCCGGCGTACCGTGCTTGCTGCCGAGGACGATCAGGCAGTCCTCCCCCGGCCGCACCCCGAAGAAGACCGCCTTGCGGTTCAGCCCCCGGCGGCGGCGCCCGCGCTCCCAGAGCCGGCCGAGGACGGCGCCCAGGAGGCTGGTGGCCAGGCCGATCCCGACGTTCAGGAGCTCCGGGAACATCGCCGCACCTCTCCGCCCGAACTGCCCTGTCCCGCCCACGTGTTCACCGTACGACCGGCTCCCGCGGGTGCGTTCACCGCGCGGGCGGCTGCCCGCCACCCGCGGCGGACCCGGTGTTGCCGCGCCCGGCGGCGGACTGCCGGTCGACGGCGTGCAGGAGGGCGACCGTCCGCTCGCGCACCACGGGCGGCGCGGGCACCTTGCCGTCGAGGGCCGGGGGCCCCATCCGCGTGACCCGCCGCCCGCTGGTCTCCAGGTCTGCGGTCAGCCGGTCCACCGTCTTCGCGTCGCCGGCCTCGAGGGCCTCGCCGAGTGTGTCCAGCAGCCGGCCGGTCTCGACCCAGGCCTCGGGCGGCAGACGCCAGTCGAGCATGGCGTCCAGCGCCTGGCGTACGTCCCACGCCAAGTCCCGTCCGATCGATGCGCCCATCCCTGGTCCTCTTCTCTGCTCGTGCTGTTGGTCCTGTCAGCGGCCGGTGTGCACGTACGGTGCCCAGACGGCCGGGCTTGCGGGGTAGCGCTCGCGAAGGCCGCGGACCACGGCGTGCAGGGCCCGTCCGGCGTCGGTGACGTCGAGTCCACCGCCGTACCCGCGCAGCGCCCGGTAGAAGCGCCCGGCCAGCCGGACCGACACCAGGTCGGCGGCCTCCCAGAGCGCTCCGACCACCTGCGGATATCCCGCGGTCTGGAACGCGGAGGCCAGGTGGATCGCCTCGTCGGGCAGGCGGTCGGTGCGCGAGGTGTGGCAGGCGAGCAGCACCGCGAGCTGCGCCCGGGGCAGCCGCTGCCGGGCGACTCCGGTCACTTCCAGCGGACCGTCGGCCAGTTCCATCCGGCTCCGCGACGGGTCGACGGGGTCGCTGATGCCGTGGCAGGCGAAGTGCACGATGACGGCGGACGGCAGGGCGGCCAGCACACTGTCCACGCGGGCCGCGTCCCCGTCGAGGATGACCAGCCCGGTCAGGGTGCGGGTGACCTCCGCGATCTCGCGCGCCGAGGCCCCGGGCGATCCGTTCTCGCCGGTCGGCTGACCGATCACCAGGTTCGGCCCGGTGAGCCTGCCGGCCTGAGGTGCCTGCCGGGCGTGGGTCAGGGCCCGGATTCCCGGGGTGTACGAGGAGGCCACCCGGTCCAGCACCGAGCGCCGTGCGGTCAGCGCCTCCTCGCGGTGGTACCCGGCGGCGTGCAGCGGCAGGTGGGCCAGCGGGCCGGAGGCCGACCACCACAGCCGGGGCACCTCGGCCCGCGGGGTGCCGTCCGGGATCGGTTCGGTGAGTCCGGCGGCGTCGAGCACCGGTTCGGCTATCCGGTCCCACAGCAGTTCGAGGGTGCGGAACACCGTCTCCCGTGCCTCCTCCTGCCGCTCGGGGGACTTGTCGCGGTCCACGGCCGCGGCGGCGAGGAAGTCCCGTGCGGTGTGGGCCAGCAGCCCTTCCGTGATGTCGAGCGGCACGCACAGGACGGTGTCGCGGGTGACGACGAGCGCGTCGCAGCGCAGCCGGTCGACGTTGATCAGCACGATGGGCCCCTGGGCGGCCTCGGCGCGCATCCGCTCGACGGCCGGCGGCCGTAGGAACGTCTCGAAACCGGGTTGCCGCCTGATGTCGTCGAGCAGCTCGCGCCACCGCCCGACGACCGCGTGCTGCTCACGGACCCGCTCCGGTTGCCGGCCGTCCGCGGTGTTCTGGTGGTCGAGCATGCGGTCCGACAGCTCGGTGTAGGTGGCGGCCAGGCCGGGGTGGACGGCGGCCAGGTCCGACACGTCGGTGCGGGCCTCCAGGTCCTGGCTCATGAGCACGGCACGGCCCAACTCCAGCAGCACCGCCGCCTCTTCGGTCCGTCCGGCGGCGAGGGCGACCGCGCACCCGGTGCGGCCCAGGCTCGTACCGGTGAGCCGGTCCGGCACCTCGGCGGCCGGACCTGACGAGGACGTGCCGGGGTAGCGGCTGCCGAGCAGGGTTCTGCGCGCCACGTCCTGGCGGTCGTCGCGGTGCAGCGCCGGCGAGGTGAGCAGCGGGAGCATCTCCAGGGCGACGGCGGCGGCGTCCGTGGCGCGGTCCCAGTCGCGCAGCTCGATCGCGCGGCCCAGCGCGTTCCTGGCGTTCTCGAACCGGACGACCGGCGGCAGCCGGACCTCTTCCGCCGGCCGCCATTCGATGTCCCGCTCCTCGACGGCGAGATGATCGCCCTTGAGTTCGGCGTCGGCGATGCGGACGAGGTCGCTGATCTGGCTCAGCGCGACGCGCACCCGGCGCATCTGCTCCGCGGCCGGTCCGCCCTCGTTCACCAGCGCGTCGAGCCGGGCCTCGACCGTGTCCAGGATCCGGCGGGCCAGCCGGACCCGGCCGGTGTCCCGGCGCACCATGGCGACATGCATGAGGGCCTGGGCATAGGGGATGGCGATGCCGACCCAGGTCAGGGACTCCTCGGGCACCCGGTCCAGGGCCCAGCCCAGGGCGTCGCAGGCACGGACCAGGGTGGCTCCGTGCTGGTTCAGGGCGCCGATCGTGCTGCGTTTGTCCTCCACGGCGCAGAGCAACTCGACGTAGCGGGAGCTGGTCGGCGGCAGCGTCGCGAGTATCCCGTCGCCCTCGTGGACGGCCTCCAGCAGGACGGCGGTGTCCTCGCTGAAGGTGTACCGCGCGACCAGGAGCGACACCAGCACGGTCCCCGCCCAGCCGCGCCGTCCGTCGTCCAGAGCGGGATCGCCCAGCTGGTCGCGGAGTTGCCTGATGGCCAGGGCCAGCCGACGCGGGTCGAGGGCTGCGTCGGTCTCTCCGGTCAGGCCGTGGAAGACCGCCTCGGCCTCGGCGGGCAGGCCCGTCATGTCGGACGCAAGCGCCGGGTCGGGAGGACCCGCCCCGGCGGGCGGGCCCGGCGGCCAGTGGAACTCGTCGCCCGGCTCTGAGCCACCGAAGGCGCCCGACTCCGACGCGCCGAAGACGCCGGGCCCCGGGCCACCGAAAGCACGCGACTCCGGCCCGCCCGAAGCACCCGGCTCGGGCGCGCCGAAAGCGCCCGGCTCCGGCCCACCGAAAACGCCGGACGACGGCGCTCCGGACGCACCCGGCGACGACGCGCCGAACGCTCCGCCCTCCGCTCCCCCGAGGCCACCCGGCCCGCCCTCCGGCGTGCCCGCGAAGGCACCGGAGGCTGCTCCTCGACCGCCGGGCGGACGCGCCCCGGTGCGCAGGAACTGGGCGATCTCCTCGGGGCCCGCCCCCGGTGACGTGTATCCGGGCGGGCTCATCGGCGCGCTCACCGTGATCGGCGGCAGGTCGGGGACGGGGAACATCGGCCCCATCATCGGGCTCAGCCGCTTCAGCAGGGCGGCGCTGTTGAAGGGCAGTAACTTCATCAGACCGGGCAGCCGCGCGCACGCCTCCCGCTTCTGCGCGATGTGCGGCAGCATCGGGTGACCGGGCGGCAGGTCCCGCTGGAGCCCCTCCCAGAGCTTGTCCGCGCGGGCGACGTCCTCGCGCGAGCCGCAGATGAAGGCCCGGCCGGCCAGCAGGGAGGCCATGTTCGCGGCGTACGTGCCCCGGTCGTCGGGCGGTCCCATGGCCCGGAACTGCTCGAGGTGGTCCATCGCCTCGTCGACCGTCGCGATGTCCAGCGTCCGGGCCAGCGAGGCCATCAGCGCCATGGCGAGCATCAGGTGTACGGCGGCGACGTCGAGCGGGTTGTGCCGGATGCCCTGGCTGTGCGCCCGCTCCACGGCGTCGAGCGCGGTCCGGCCGGCGGCCACGGCGAAGTCGACGGCGTCGCGGTCGTGTCCGTGGGCACGGAACCAGGTGAGCCCCGCGTGTACCGCCGTACGCCCCACCAGTTCGGCTTCGAGGTGGTCGGGGGTGACGGCGTCGTGGGCGGCGCGTGCCCAGCGCCAGAGTGCGGGAAGCGCCCCGGTGTCCCCGGACTCGTGGCGGAACGCGGCGGCCTGGGCGAGCCGGACGAACAGGCTGCACCGGCCCAGGTCGCCCGGCGGCAACTCGGCGGCCAGCCGGGTCACGTGCTGCTCGATCGGGTCGACGGCCTGGCCGTGACGCGGCAACGGCCGGTCGGGATAGGCGGCGGCGACCGCGACCGGGTCGTCAGGGTGGCGTCCCTGAAGCTGCGCCGCGAGGTGGTGCCGCACGTCTCCGGAGAGCTGGTGGTCGGCGTGGTGGTGGGAGAGGGTGCGCTCGGCGAGCCACAGGTGCAGCACCCAGGAAGGGCGCAGCGCGTGGTCCCGGGGGCCGACGTCCAGCGCGTACTCCATCACGGCCACGGCCGCGACGGCGGGCGCGCGTTCGCCTCCGTCCCAGGAGAGGTGCAGCAGTCGGGCCGCTGTCGGCAGCCCGCGCGCGGGGTCGTCGCCGGACTTGGCGACGAGCCGTTCCATCTCGGGCGACCAACTGGCCGCACAGCGCAGCAGTGCGCGGTCCACGACCGCTCGTAGGTCAGACACCCCGCCAGTCTCCCCGCGAACCGGTCCTGGCAGGCGTCCTCCGGAAATATCCGTCAAACTACGGCAGTTGAGGGTCCGGACCGGTAGCCGTCGAGCGGCACGGCAGACGCCTCCGCCGCACCGCTCGTCGGCCCCGCGGCACCTGGACCGCGCTCAGTTCTCGGTGAGGGAGATGTCCTGCTGCCGCTGCGCGTGGAAGGCCGGCAGCGGCAAACCGCCCCCGCCCGGGCGCAGTTCCATCAGGGTGGCCTCGACGTGGGCGGCGCCCGGGGTGAGGGTGCCGGGCTCGCGCTTCTCCGAGTTGGTCCAGCGGTGCACCGCGCCGTCGCAGACCGCCGAGGTGCCGCCGATGCCGTGGCGCACCCGGGGGTCGCCCTGCGAGACCGAGGAGGACACGAACACGGGTCCGGTGGCGCTCAGGCAGCGGTAGGTGCCCGAGAGACTGACGGTTCCGTCGGCCCCTACGTGACCGGTCGGGTCGACGGTCACCTGGTCGTACGGTCCTGACAGGGCGTCGGCGGACGGGGCGAGGAGCAGGAGCAGCGCGGCGGCGGTGGCCGCGCCGAGGGCCTGGCGTACGGACATGGGGTTACCTCCTGGAACGGGGCCTGGAAGAGGGCGCTCCACAGGTACCGGTCCTGGGCCCCGGGGGCGGCGTCCGGCACCCCGACGGCGGTGGATCATCACCCCTTTGGTGGCGACTCGGCACCGTCCGTCATGGGGACGTCCAAGTGTTGTCCGCGTGTTGTCACGCTTCACGACCGGCTGTTCCGATGAGTTCGCCGCGCGAGCATGGTCTAGGTATGCGAGGACGGTGACGACGCCGTCGGCACTCATCGCATACGACGTGGAGGTGCGCCATGTGTTCCCACCAGCCTTCGTCCCCGTCCGCGGACGGCAACGCCCAGCACATCGTGGCGGCCCACCCCGAGCAGGGCTGGAACCTCCTGTGCGACGGCGCGATCGTCTTCGACGACACCGGTGAACTGCACCCCGACGGCAGCGTGATCGCTCCCCGCCGTGCGTTCGCCGGACAGCTGGCCGTCGCCGCCTGAGCGGTTCCGGGCGCATCCCGGGCCCGTCCCGGCCCGACAGGGCCCAGGCACCGGGCAGTTCCGCGAGACCGCCGGACCGGACCGGGTCCACCTGCGGCGATCCCAAGTGATCTTCGCGGACTAGAGTGATCAACGTGTCAGAGCAGCACGCCCCCCGGTCCCTCATCGTCACGTTCTACGGCGCGTACGGCCGTTTCGCACCCGGCCCCGTGCCGGTGTCCGAGTTGATCCGGCTCCTCGCCGCGGTCGGCGTGGACGCACCCTCCGTACGGTCGTCGGTGTCCCGGCTCAAGCGTCGCGGCCTGCTGGAACCGGTGCGTACGGAGGCGGGTGCGGCCGGATACGCGCTGTCGCCGGACGCCCGACAGCTGCTCGACGACGGCGACCGCCGGGTGTACGCGGCGGTTTCGCCCCCGGACGACGGCTGGGTGCTCGCCGTCTTCTCCGTCCCCGAGTCCGAGCGGCAGAAGCGGCACGTGCTGCGCTCGCGGCTCGCCGGCCTGGGCTTCGGCACGGCGGCCCCCGGAGTGTGGCTGGCCCCCGCGCGGCTCTACGAGGAGGCGCGGCACACGCTGGAGCGGTTGCGGCTCGACACGTACGTGGACCTGTTCCGCGGGGAGCATCTGGGTTTCGCCGCGACGGCGGACGCGGTGGCACGCTGGTGGGACCTGGCCTCGATCGCCAAGCAGCACGAGGAGTTCCTCGACGAGCACGCGCACGTGCTGCACAACTGGGAGCGGCGTGCGGACACCCCTCCGGAGGAGGCCTACCGCGACTATCTGCTCGCCCTGGACTCCTGGCGCCATCTCCCTTACGCCGACCCGGGGTTGCCCGCCGCACTGCTCCCTCAGGACTGGCCGGGCGTCCGCTCGGCCGCCGTCTTCCGCACACTGCACGAGCGGCTGCGGGACGCGGGGGCGGCCTTCGCCGACGTACCCGAGCGGGCCGGGGAACCGGGCCCGGGCCGGCCGGAGGGGCCCGGGAGCCCGCGCGAGGTGTGACCTCAGTTACATCATCGGTCACTAAGGGAACGCTCAGCCTCCTCCGTCCCTCTTCTCATGTTTCTTACCTAGCGTCGTGAGCCGCACGACGCCAGGACAGGAAGAGGACCGCACGTATGACCACCACGGCAAGGGCTCAGGGAGCCACCGTCTGGCTCACGGGTCTGCCGAGCGCGGGCAAGACGACCATCGCCGGCGTTCTGAGCGCCCGTCTGAGAGCCGAGGGGCACCGCGTGGAGGTCCTCGACGGTGACGAGATCAGACGTTTCCTCTCCTCGGGCCTCGGCTTCTCCCGTGCGGACCGCCACACGAACGTGCAGCGCATCGGTCTGGTCGCCGAGGTGCTCGCGCGCAACGGGGTCCTCGCCGTCGTCCCCGTCATCGCGCCGTACGCCGACAGCCGCGAGGCCGTCCGCAAGCGGCACGAGGCGAGCGGGACGCCGTACGTCGAGGTGCATGTAGCCACCCCGGTCGAGGTGTGCGGCGAGCGCGATGTGAAGGGGCTGTACGCCCAGCAGGCCGCGGGCGAGATCAGCGGGCTGACCGGTGTCGACGATCCCTACGAGCCGCCGAGCGACCCGGCTCTCACGCTGGAGACGCACGCGCGGACTCCGGAGGAGTGCGCGGCCTCGGTGCACGCGGTGCTCGCGGCGAGGGGGCTCCTGTGATTTCCGCGACGGCCGAACGGTCCCGCACGATCTCGCATCTGGACGCGTTGGAGTCCGAGGCGGTGCACATCTTCCGCGAGGTCGCGGGCGAGTTCGAACGACCGGTGATCCTCTTCTCCGGCGGCAAGGACTCCATCGTCATGCTCCACCTCGCCCTCAAAGCCTTCGCCCCCGCCACCATCCCCTTCACCCTCCTGCACGTGGACACCGGCCACAACTTCCCCGAAGTCCTCGCCTACCGCGACCGCGTCATCGCCCGCCACGGACTGCGCCTCCACATCGCCTCCGTCCAGGACTACATCGACCGCGGCATCCTGCGCGAACGACCCGACGGCACCCGCAACCCCCTCCAGACCCTGCCACTCACCGAAAAAATCCAGGCCGAACACTTCGACGCCGTCTTCGGCGGCGGACGCCGCGACGAAGAGAAAGCCCGCGCCAAAGAACGCGTCTTCTCCCTCCGCGACGAATTCTCCCAATGGGACCCCCGCCGCCAACGCCCCGAACTCTGGCAGCTCTACAACGGCCGCCACGCACCCGGCGAACACGTCCGCGTCTTCCCCCTCTCCAACTGGACCGAACTCGACGTCTGGCAGTACATCGCCCGCGAACACATCGAACTCCCCGACATCTACTTCGCCCACGAACGCGAAGTCTTCCAACGCTCCAACATGTGGCTCACCGCAGGGGAATGGGGCGGCCCCCGCGACAACGAAACCATCGAGAAACGACTCGTCCGCTACCGCACCGTCGGCGACATGTCCTGCACCGGCGCCGTCGACTCCCACGCCACCACCCTCGACGCCGTCATCACCGAGATCGCCGCCTCCCGCCTCACCGAACGCGGCGCCACCCGCGCCGACGACAAAATGTCCGAGGCCGCGATGGAAGACCGCAAACGCGAGGGGTACTTCTAACCATGACCAGCACCACCTCCGCCATGGTCGGCGCACCCCTCACCATCGACACGCTGCGGTTCGCGACGGCCGGTTCCGTCGACGACGGCAAGTCGACCCTCGTAGGACGTCTGCTGCACGACTCGAAGTCCGTCCTGGCCGACCAGTTGGAAGCCGTGGAGCGCGTTTCGCAGAGCCGCGGCCAGGACACCCCCGACCTCGCCCTCCTCACCGACGGCCTCCGCGCCGAACGCGAACAGGGCATCACCATCGACGTCGCCTACCGCTACTTCGCCACCCCCCGACGCCGCTTCATCCTCGCCGACACCCCCGGACACGTGCAGTACACCCGCAACATGGTCACCGGCGCCTCCACCGCCGACCTGGGCGTCGTCCTGGTCGACGCGCGGCTCGGGGTGGTGGAGCAGACCCGCCGGCACGCCGCAGTCGCCGCCCTCCTGCGCGTCCCGCACGTCGTCCTCGCCGTCAACAAGATGGACCTCGTGGGGTACGACGAGAAGGACTTCGACCGCATCGTCGAGGACTTCGCGGGCCACGCGGCCGAGTTGGGCCTGCCCGGCTTCACGCCCGTCCCGGTGTCCGCGCTGTGCGGCGACAACGTGGTGGAGCGTTCGGCGCACATGGACTGGTACGAGGGGCCGGCGCTCCTGGAGTTCCTGGAGACCGTGCCGGTCGGCTCCGACCCCGCGTCCGCCCCGGCGCGCTTCCCGGTGCAGTACGTGATCCGGCACGACGAAACCCGCCACTACGCGGGCCAGTTGGTGTCCGGCACGCTGCGGGTCGGCGACCGGGTGACGGTCCACCCGTCCGGCGAGAACTCGGAGATCACCGGCATCGACGTACTCGGGAGGGAAGCGGACTTCGCGTACGCGCCCCAGTCGCTGGCCCTGCGGCTGGCCGACCAGCGCGACATCTCGCGCGGGGACATGATCACGGCGGGACCGGACGCGCCCGCGCTCACGCAGGACGTACGGGGGTCCGTCTGCCATCTGGCCGACCGGGCGCTGCGCGTCGGCGACCGGGTCCTCGTCAGGCACACGACGCGGACCGTGAAGGCGATCGTCAGGGACCTGGGCGACGCGGCGGAGCTGACCGCGAACGACCTCGGCACGATCACCCTGCGTACCGCCGAGCCGCTCGCGCTGGACGACTACGCCGACGTACGCCGCACCGGCGCGTTCCTCCTTATCGACCCGGCGGACGGCTCGACCCTGACGGCGGGAATGGCCGAGCTCTCCTCGTAGAGGAGCATCCGACGTAGAAGAGCGTCCGACGCCCCTGGGCACCCGGTGTGAGCCGGTGTGCACGGGGGCGTCCGTGCGTCCGGCCGCCTCGATGTCGGGCTGAAGCTACCTCGTGAACCTATGCCCCGCCTGTCACTGCCGTCACGGGCGCGCCATAGATGCACGACAGACCCGTCATGGAGTCACGGATCGTCGATAGCCCCGTAACGGCGGGAGCCGCGCGTGGGAGGCCGGCCGTTCACCTGGGTACACAGCCTGATGCCGGGCCGAAAGTCCCGGAATAGGCCCGCCGGGCGCCTCTGTCCGGTCAGGTCGTACCATCTCTAAAGTTGAAAGCAGGACATCCTGCTCCATGAACGGACCCGCCTTGCCCGACACTCCCGCCTTCGCCTCCGCCTCCTGGCGGATCGCACTGCCGCACACCGCCGCGGCAGTGCCCGTCGCCCGTGCGCTGGTCCGCACCGCACTGGCCGAGCTGGAGCACGCGGCCGACAGCGACACCGCCGAGCTGCTCACCGCGGAGCTGGTGGCCAACGCCGTGGAGCACACCGCGGGGAACGGCCCCATAGAGCTGGTCGTGGAACTGGTCCCGACCGGCTGCAAGGTCGAGGTGCACGACCCGGACCCCGCGCCGCCCGGCGATCTCACGGTCCCCGACCCGGCCCGCGAGCCCGACCCCTGGCAGGAGCACGGGCGCGGCCTGCTGCTGATCCGCACCCTCAGCTCGTCCTGCGGCCACCGTCCCACCGGCTCCGGCAAGGCGGTCTGGTTCAGGCTGCCCGTCGTACCGCCGCAGCGGCGACCCGCGTAGCCCCCGGCGTACGACCTCTCAGGCCGGCGTCGCGACCAGAAACCCGGCATACGACCGATCAGCGGGCATCACGACCAGAAACCCGCCGTACGACGCTCAGGCGAGAGTCGCCACCAGGACCGCCTTGATCGTGTGCAGCCGGTTCTCGGCCTCGTCGAAGACGACCGAGTGCGCCGACTCGAAGACCTCGTCGGTGACCTCCAGCGACTCGAGACCGTGGCGCTCGAGGATCTCCCGCCCGACCCTCGTCCCCAGGTCGTGGAAGGCCGGCAGGCAGTGCAGGAACTTGACGTCGGGGTTGCCGGTGGCGCGCAGCACGTCCATCGTCACGGCGTACGGGGACAGCGCGTCGATCCGTTCGTCCCACACCTCCTTCGGCTCGCCCATGGAGACCCAGACGTCGGTGGCGACGAAGTCGGCGCCCCGGACGCCCTCGGGGACGTCCTCGGTGAGCGTGACGCGGCCGCCGCTTCTCCCGGCGAGCTCGCGGGCCCGGTCGACGATCTCGTCGGCGGGCCAGTACGCGCGCGGGGCGACGACGCGGACGTCCATGCCGAGCAGCGCGCCGGTGATCAGGTACGAGTTGCCCATGTTGAAGCGGGCGTCGCCGAGGTAGGCGAAGGCGATCCCACCCAGCGGCTTGTCGCTGTGCTCCGTCATCGTGAGCACGTCGGCGAGCATCTGGGTGGGGTGCCAGTCGTCGGTCAGACCGTTGTAGACGGGCACACCGGCATGGGCGGCGAGCTCCTCGACGGCGGCCTGGCTGTCCCCCCGGTACTCGATCGCGTCGAACATCCGACCGAGTACCCGCGCGGTGTCCTTCACCGACTCCTTGTGCCCCATCTGCGAACCGGACGGATCGAGATACGTCGTCGAGGCGCCCTGGTCCGCCGCCGCGACCTCGAACGCGCAGCGCGTGCGCGTCGAGGTCTTCTCGAAGATCAACGCGATGTTCCTGCCCCGCAGGTGCTGGGTCTCGGCCCCGGCCTTCTTGGCCGCCTTCAGCTCGGCGGACAGCTCGATCAGCCCGCGGAACTCCTCTTCCGTGAAGTCCAGCTCCTTGAGGAAGTGGCGGCCGGTGAGGGCGGTCGGGGCTGTCGCCATGGAAGCGCTCCAGGATTACAAGGGGTGAAGACGGAAGGACTTTGAAATTCTATACGATGATTGGCATTTATATACGGCGCCGAGGATCTCCAGCGGTGCGGACCTCTATACGGCCTCTCGTTCGACCGGGCAGCTCATACAGCGCGGTCCGCCCCTCCCGCGCCCAAGCTCACTCCCCGGAATCTCGATCACCTCGATGCCCTGCTTGCGCAGATGCGTGTTGGTGGTCGCGTTCCGCTCGTACGCGACCACGATCCCCGGCTCGACGGCGAGGACGTTGCAGCCGTCGTCCCACTGCTCGCGCTCGGCCGCGTGCACGTCCTGGGTGGGGGTGAGGACACGGATCCGGCTCAGGCCCAGCGCCCCGGCGATCGCGCGGTGCATGTGCTCCGGAGGATGGTCGGTGACCTTCAGTTCCTTGTCCCCCACACCCGGCTCGATCGTGTACGAGCGGAGCATGCCGAGGCCCGCGTACTGCGTGAAGGTGTCGCCGTCGACCATCGTCATCACGGTGTCGAGGTGCATGAAGGCCCGCCGCTTGGGCATGTCGAGCGCCACGATGGTGCTCGCGGACCCAGCCTCGAACAGCTTGTGCGCGAGCATCTCGACGGCCTGCGGCGTGGTCCGCTCGCTCATACCGATGAGCACCGCGCCGTTGCCGATGACCAGCACGTCACCGCCCTCGATGGTGGAGGGGTAGTCCGCCTGCCCCTGCGACCAGAGGCCGAAGGTCTCGTCGCGGAACAGCGGGTGGTGCCGGTAGATCGCCTCGAAGTGCACGGTCTCGCGCTGCCGCGCCGGCCAGCGCATGGCGTTGATGGAGACCCCGTCGTAGATCCAGGCGGAGGTGTCCCGGGTGAAGAGGTGGTTGGGGAGCGGGCCGAGCAGGAAGTCGTCGAGGTCCATCACGTGGAAGCGAACGGAGGTCGGCTCCAGGTGGGCGTCCAGATACTCCCTCTTGGTCATGCCGCCGACCAGCGCGGCGGCCAGCTCAGGGGCGGGCAGGGCCTCGAAGGAGGCTCTGAGGTGGTCGGTGGCGAGCGGTCCGTACTCCTTCTCGTCGAAGACCCGGTCCAGGACGAGCGATCGGGCCGCCGGGATCTCCAGGGCCTCGGTCAGCAGATCACCGAAGAGATGGACGGCTACCCCGCGGTCGCGCAGCACGTCCGCGAACCCGTCGTGCTCGGCGCGCGCCCGGCGCACCCAGAGCACGTCGTCGAAGAGCAGAGCGTCCTTGTTGCTGGGGGTGAGCCTTTTGAGCTCTAGATCCGGCCGGTGCAGGATGACGCGGCGGAGCCGCCCGGCCTCGGAGTCGACTTGGAATCCCATGTCTCCATCCTGACCATCCGGACGCGTGTTCACCCACCGATCGGGCCGAGCAGCCCACGTCGTTTGATTTCGTCCTCTTGACGATAAGCCGCCTTCCGCGTTATCGTCGTGTTGACGAAAACGACCGACGAGGGTCGTCCCGGCCTCCGGGCCGCGACGACGAGGGGGTTACCCATGGCCGACATCACCCGCCGTCTCGGCTGGCGCCATCTGCGGGGAGCGCCGACCGCCCATGTCCGGCACCACCGGTCGGGCCAGTTGGTGCACGACGGTCCCGGGCTCAGCTTCTGGTACCGGTCCCTGACCGCCGCGCTCTCCGAAGTGCCGGTCGACGACCGTGAGTTGGCGATGACCTTCCACGCCCGTACGTCCGACTTCCAGGACGTCGCGGTGCAGGCGACCGTCACCTACCGCGTCAGCGACCCCGCGATCGCCGCCGCCCGCCTGGACTTCTCCATCGACCCCGACACGGGCGCCTGGCGCGGCGCACCCCTCGAACAGCTCGGGTCACTGCTGACGGAGACGGCTCAGCAGCACGCGCTGGACGTGCTGGCCCGTACGTCACTGGCCGCCGCCCTCATGGACGGGGTCGCGGCGGTACGGGAACGGATCGCGGGTGGGCTCGACGCGGAACCCCGGTTGCCCGCGACGGGGATCGAGGTCGTCGCCGTACGGGTCGTCGCGCTGCGCCCCGAGCCCGAGGTGGAGCGGGCCCTGCGTACTCCCGCGCGCGAGCAGATCCAGCAGGACGCGGACAAGGCGACGTACGAACGCCGTGCCGTCGCGGTCGAGCGGGAGCGCGCCATCGCCGAGAACGAACTCGCCAGCCAGATCGAACTCGCCCGGCGCGAGGAGCAGTTGGTCGACCAGCGCGGCACGAACGCGCGGCGCGAGGCGGAGGAACACGCGGCGGCCGACGCGGTGCGCGCCACGGCGGAGGCGTCGCGGACGGTACGCCTCGCGGACGCGGAGGCCACCCGTGCCGTGCGGCTCGCCAAGGCCGAGGCGGAGGCCGCGCGTGGGCTCGGCGCGGCCCGGGCCGAGGCGCAGGCCGCCTGGCTGCGGGTCCACGCGGACGTCGACGTCGCCACCCTGCACGCCCTCACGGGCACGCGGCTCGCCGAGAACCTGCCGCGGATCGACAGCGTCACCGTGTCGCCGGACGTCCTGACGGGGCTGCTCTCCCGGCTGGACGGGACCTCGGAGGGTTCGGCGTGAGCCTCGCGCCACGAGTCGTGCTGGTCCACCGCACCACGGAGTACGAGGAGTTGGTGGCCCGGCACGGCACGCACGGACAGGCGGCGTTCTTTCTCGCCTCCCGGGGGCGGGACATCGCCGAGGTTGCGGAGCGGAGCCACCGCACGCGGCGGGCATTGGCCGAGATCGCCGCCGACATTCCTCTGACGTGGCGTCAGGCTCGTGTTGAGCGCGCCGACTTGGACCGCTTCCTGTTCGCACCCGAGGACGTCGTGGTCGTCGTCGGGCAGGACGGTCTTGTCGCCAACGTCGCCAAGTACCTGGCGGGGCAGCCCGTTGTCGGGATCGACACCGATCCCGGGCGCAATCCGGGAGTGCTGGTGCGGCATCGGGCCGGCGACGCGGGCGCGTTGATCGCCTCGGCGGTCGCCAGGGGCGGGGCGGTCGACGAACTCACCATGGTCGAGGCCGTGGCCGACGACACCCAGCGGCTGCTGGCGCTGAACGAGATCTATCTCGGGGCGGCCGGACACCAGACCGTCCGGTACCGCTTGGGGCTCGACGACGACAGGGGTGTCGTCGAGCCCCAGGCCTCGTCCGGGGTCCTCGTGGGCACGGGGACCGGGGCTAGTGGGTGGCTCCGGTCCGTGTGGCAGGAGCGGGGTGCGGGGCTGGTGCTGCCCGGGGCCACGGAGGAGCGGTTGCTGTGGTTCGTACGGGAGGCGTGGCCCTCCCCGGTCACCGGGACCTCGCTGGTGGCCGGGCATCTCGCCGTGGGGGCGCGGCTTCAGCTCACCGTGGAGTCGGATCGGCTCATCGCCTTCGGGGACGGGATGGAGGGCGATGCGGTGGAGCTGGTCTGGGGGCAGACCGTGCGGGTGGGGGTGGCGGCGGTGCGGTTGCGGTTGGTGGGGTGAGGTTCTTCGCCTTGGACGGCCTCGTCCTCAAACGCCGGAGGGCTGAAGAATTTCAGCCCTCCGGCGTTTGAGGAGCGGGGTCTGGGGCGGAGCCCCAGGAACAAGGGACGGGTAGGGGCGGAGGGGGCGAAAAACCCCTACAGCCGCGGATCCACCGGCTCCGACTCCAGCGCCAGCACCCCGAACACCGCCTCGTGGACCCGCCACAGCGGCTCGCCCTCCGCGAGCCGGTCCAGGGCCTCCAGCCCCAGGGCGTACTCCCGGATCGCGAGCGACCGCTTGTGGTTGAGGAAACGGCCACGCAGCCGGGCGAGGTTCTCCGGCCGGGTGTACTCGGGACCGTAGATGATCCGCAGGTACTCCCGCCCCCGGCACTTGATGCCGGGCTGCACCAGCCGTCCCTTCTCGCCACGCACCAGCGCGCCGAGCGGCTTGACGACCATGCCCTCACCCCCGCGCCCGGTCATCTCCAGCCACCAGTCGACGCCGGCCCGCACGGACTCGGCATCCGCCGTGTCCACGAACAGCCGCCGGGTCGTCTGCAACAGCGCGCTCCCGTCGTGCTCGACAAGCCGGTCGATCAGGCCGAGCTGCTCGTCGTGCGGGAGGGCGGCCAGGCTGCGCCCCTGCACGGCGAGGATCTGGAAGGGCGCGAGCCGCACACCCTCCAGGCCGTCGGTGGTCCAGCAGTACCGCCGGTAGGCGTCGGTGAACGCCGCCGCGTCGGCGGCCCGCTCCCGCTGCCTGCCCAGCAGTTCCCGCACGTCGACACCGCGCGCGGCCGCCCCCTCGAGCGCGGCCAGCGCCCCGGGGAACACCGCCCCGGACGCGGCGCCCACAGCGGCGTACTGCGTCCGCAGCAGCCCGGACGCCTTCAGCGACCACGGCATCAACTCGGCGTCGAGCAGCACCCAGTCGGTCTCCAGCGACGCCCAGAGCCCCGCCGCGTCCGCAGCCGCCCGCACCCGGCCGAGGATCTCCTCCGTCACCTCGGCGGAATCGAAGAAGGGACGCCCGGTACGCGTGTACAGCGCGCCGGTGGGGCCGTCCACGCCGAACCGCTCCCGTGCGGCCTCCGCGTCCCGGCACACCAGCACCACCGCCCGCGACCCCATGTGCTTCTCCTCGCACACGACCCGCGCGACCCCGTCCTCCCTGTACTGCGCGAAGGCCTCGGCCGGGTGCTCCAGGTAACTCTCGATGTGCGAGGTCGCGGTCGGCGCCATCGTCGGCGGCAGGTACGGCAGCAGCCGCGGGTCGACGGCGAAGCGGCTCATGACCTCCAGGGCCGCGGCCGCGTTCTCCTCACGGACAGACACCCGGCCCGCGTGCCGTGTCTCGACGACCCGCCGGCCGTGCACGTCAGCGAGGTCGAGCGGGCGCCCCTCGTGCCCGCCGGGCCCCTCGGAGGCGAGCGGCTTGGCCGGCTCGTACCAGACCCGCTCCGCCGGTACGTCGACGAGCTCGCGCTCCGGCCAGCGCAGCGCGGTGAGCTTGCCGCCGAAGACGGCACCGGTGTCCAGGCAGATGGTGTTGTTGAGCCAGGTTGCCGTGGGGACGGGTGTGTGGCCGTACACCACGGCAGCCCGGCCCCGGTAGTCCTCCGCCCACGGGTAGCGCACCGGCAGCCCGAACTCGTCCGTCTCGCCGGTGGTGTCCCCGTACAGGGCGTGCGAGCGGACCCGGCCCGACGTACGGCCGTGGTACTTCTCGGGCAGACCCGCGTGGCAGACGACGAGCCGCCCGCCGTCCAGGACGTAGTGACTGACCAGCCCGTCGACGAACTCCCGCACCTCCGCACTGAATTCGTCGCTCTCCCCCGCCAACTGCTCGATGGTCTCGGCGAGTCCGTGGGTGTGCTGGACCTGGCGGCCCCTGAGGTGACGGCCGAGCTTGTTCTCGTGGTTGCCGGGCACGCACAGGGCGTTGCCGGATCCGACCATGGACATCACGCGGCGCAGCACGCCAGGGGTGTCCGGGCCGCGGTCGACGAGGTCGCCGACGAAGACGGCCGTACGTCCCCGCGCGTGCACCCCGTCGACGTAGCCGAGCCTGCCGAGCAGCGTCTCCAGCTCCGAGGCGCAGCCGTGGATGTCGCCGATGATGTCGAAGGGCCCGGTGAGGTGGGTGAGGTCGTTGTACCGCTTCTCCGTGCGGATCTCGGCGCTCTCGGCCTCCTCGACGCCCCGCAGGACGTGCACCTTCCGGAATCCCTCCCGCTCCAAGTGGCGCAGGGAGCGGCGGAGTTCGCGGGTGTGGCGCTGGATGACGCGGCGCGGCATGTCGGCGCGGTCGACGCGCGTGGCGTTGCGCTCGGCGCAGACCTCCTCGGGCACGTCGAGCACGATGGCGATGGGCAGCACGTCGTACTGCCTGGCGAGTTCGATGAGCTGCTTGCGGCTCTCCTGCTGCACGTTCGTCGCGTCGACGACCGTACGGCGGCCGGCCGCGAGGCGTTTGCCCGCGATGTAGTGCAGCACGTCGAAGGCGTCGCCGCTGGCGCTCTGGTCGTTCTCGTCGTCGGCCACGAGGCCGCGGCAGAAGTCGCTGGAGATGATCTCGGTCGGCTTGAAGTGCCTGCGGGCGAAGGTGGACTTGCCCGATCCCGACGCACCGACCAGGACCACGAGGGAGAGGTCGGTGACGGGCAGGACGCGCCCCTTGGTGTCGGTCATGCCGCCTTCTCCTCCTTCGCGGTCGTCCTGGCTGTGCGGATCGAGAACGTGGCCATCTGGGTCGGCGGCCCCACCTCCGGGTCGTCGGGGCCGACGGGCGTGAACTCCACGTCGTATCCGTGCCGTTGGGCCACCCGTCCCGCCCAGGTCCGGAACTCCTCGCGCGTCCACTCGAAGCGGTGGTCGCCGTGCCGGGAGTGACCGGCCGCGAGGGTCTCCCAGCGGACGTTGTACTCGACGTTCGGTGTGGTCACGAGCACGGTCCTCGGGCGCGCGGAGCCGAACACCGCGTACTCGAGGGCCGGCAGCCGCGGCAGGTCGAGGTGCTCGATGACCTCGCTGAGCACGGCGGCGTCGTATCCCTTGAGTCTCTTGTCGGTGTACGCGAGCGATCCCTGGACGAGCTTGACGCGCGCGGCCTGCCGCTCGCCCATGCGGTCCAGCTTGAGCCGCCGCGCGGCGACGGTGAGCGCGCGCATCGACACGTCGACACCCACGATCTCGTCGAACCGCGTGTCCTTGAGCAGTGCCTGCACCAACTGGCCCTGTCCGCAACCGAGATCGAGCACCCGTGCCGAGCCGGACGTGTGCAGTGCGGCGAGGATCGCGTCCCGCCGCTGGACGGCGAGCGACACGGCCTTGTCCGCCGTGTCCTCCGCGGCCTCCTCGGTGTCCTCCTCCGGACCGCTCTCCTCGGCGACCGCGTTGTCGATCTCCTCGACCGCGCTGTCGTCGGCCTCGGCGAGCCGGACGAGCTCCAGCCGCTCCATCGCCTCGCGCGTCAGCGACCAGCGCCGCGAGAGATACCGGCTGGTGATCAACTGCTGCTCCGGGTGGTCAGGCAGCCAGCCCTCGCCCGCGCGCAGCAGCTTGTCGACCTCGTCGGAGGAGACCCAGTAGTGCTTGGCGTCGTCCAGCACCGGGAGGAGGACGTAGAGGTGACGCAGTGCCTCGGACAGGGTCAGCCGCGCCGACTCCAGTACGAGGCGCACGTACCGCGAGTCGCCCCACTCGGGGAACTCCACGTCCAGCGGCACGGCCTCGACCGTCACCGTCCAGCCCAGCGGCTCGAACAGTCCCCGTACGAGGTCCGCACCACCGCGGGCGGGCAGCGCGGGCACCTCGACACGGAGCGGGAGGGGCCGGGCGGGCAGGTCGGGCCTGGCGTTGCACTGGCCCTTCATCGCGCTGGAGAACACCGCGCTCAGCGCGACCGCGAGCAGCGAGGAAGCCGCGTACGGGCGGTCGTTGACGTACTGCGCCAGCGCGGCGTCGGGGGCGCCGCCGCGGCCCTTGCCCTTGCCGCGCCGGACCATCGCGACCGTGTCGAGCTCGAGGAGCAGCGCGGCCGTGCACCGCTCGACGGACGCCTCGGAGTAGACGACGTGCGCCGTGCCGTAGGACGTCGAGAACGCCTGCGCGTTGTCGGGATGCTTGTGCAGCAGGTAGCCGAGGTCGGTCGCGGGGCGCTCCGGGGAGCCGGTGGCGGTGATCGTCAGGAACACGGTGGGTAGCCTCGAAACATCTGCTGAGCTGGGGAAACCGGGTGCGCGGAGCATCGCCGCGCATATCGCCCGCTCAACGTACAGCGAACGTCCCGGGCGGACCCGGGAATTTCCGGCGTCGGACCGCCGAGGAATAGCCCCGGGGAGCCGCCGGTTGCCGCCACTGCCGCACATCGGCATGAACCCGCACCCCACCCGGAGGGATCCCCACCGATGAACGAGGTCAGGGCCGTGGACCGCGCCGGCTCCTTGAAGGAGACCGTCGGACCGTACGGCGTCTGGAGTGTCGGGCTGCGCTCGGAGGATCCCGCCAGACGCGGCGAGCTCGCCGAGGCCGCGGCCGAACTGGAGGAACTCGGTTTCGGCGCCGTCTGGTTGGGCGGCAACAGCGAGGTGCGGCACGCCGTACCTCTCATCGAGGGAACCTCGCGGCTCACCGTCGCGACCGGCATCCAGAGCATCTGGCAGTACGAGGCCGCCGGCGCCGCGGCCCGTTTCGCCGAGGTGGAGGCGGCGCACCCCGGCCGCTTCCTGCTCGGCCTCGGGGTGAGCCACGCCCAGCTGGCGGACCAGTACCGCCGCCCCTACTCGGCCATGGTCGGCTATCTCGACGCGCTGGACGCCGCCGGCCTGCCCGCCGAGCGCCGGGTGCTGGCCGCGCTCGGCCCGAAGATGCTGGAGCTGTCGCGTGACCGGGCCGCCGGCTCGCATCCGTATCTGGTCACTCCCGAGCACACCGCGGTCGCCCGCGAGATCCTCGGCGACGCCCCGCTGCTGGCGCCCGAGACGAAGGTGGTCCTGGAGACCGACCCGGAGCGCGCCCGCTCGACGGCCCGCGGCAGTCTCGCCCCCTACCTGGGGTTGCCGAACTACACGAACGCGCTGCTCAAGTTCGGTTTCACCGACGACGACTTCGCGGACGGCGGCAGCGACCGGCTGGTCGACGCGCTCTTCGCCTGGGGTGACGAGGACCGGATCCGCGCGCGGATCGAGGCCTTCCGCACGGCGGGCGCGGACCACGTGGCCCTGCAACTGGTCGACGGCCGGTCCCGTGACGCGCTCCCCCGTGAGGCCTGGCGGCGGCTGGCCGAGTTGCTGGCCTGACCGTGGTCCGCGGGAGAGCGCGGACCACGGAGGTCGCGCTAGCCGAGCTGGGGCATGACCTCGGCCGCGATCAGTTCCAGGTGGTCCAGGTCGTCGAGATCCAGGATCTGGAGATACATGCGTTGTGATCCGACGGCCTGGTACTGGGCGATCCGCTCGACGACCTCGGCGGGAGATCCCGCCAGGCCGTTCGCCTTCAGCTCGTCCACCTCACGCCCGATGGACTCGGCGCGCCGCTTGACGTCGTTGTCGTCCTTGCCGACGCAGGCGACCAGGGCGTTGGAGTAGACGAGGTCGTCGGCGGCGCGGCCGTGCTCCCTCGCCGCCTCCGCGACCCGCTGGAACTGCCGCTCGGAGTCCTCGATCGACGCGAACGGAATGTTGAACTCGTCGGCGAAGCGCGCCGCGAGGGCGGGCGTCCGCTTCGCGCCGTGACCGCCGATGAGGACGGGGACCGGCTGCTGCGCCGGCTTGGGCAGCGCGGGAGAGTCCTTCAGCTGGTAGTACTTCCCGTCGAAGTCGAAGCGTTCGCCGACCGGGGTCTTCCAGAGCCCGGTCACGATGGCGAGCTGTTCCTCCAGCCTGCCGAACTTCTCCTTGGGGAACGGGATCCCGTAGGCCTCGTGCTCGGTCTCGTACCAACCGGAGCCGAGGCCCAGTTCGACCCGGCCGCCCGACATCTGGTCGACCTGGGCGACCTGGATGGCGAGGACGCCGGGCAGCCGGAAGGTGCCCGCTGTCATCAGGGTGCCGAGCCGGATCGTACTGGTCTCGCGGGCGAGACCGGCGAGGGTGATCCAGGCGTCCGTGGGGCCGGGGAGCCCGTCGGCGGAGCCCATGTGCAAGTAGTGGTCGGAGCGGAAGAACGCTCCGTAATCGAGGTCTTCGGCGGCCTTTGCGACGCGGAGCAGCGTCTCGTAGGTCGCTCCCTGCTGCGGTTCTGTGAACACTCGAAGATCCATGCATCCATCATGCACCGGTCACTTCGGGTCACCGTTACTGAACCGCTGGCTCTCCCGCGCCCCGGGTCGTCAACCCGCACCTGAGTGCCCGGGCGCTCCCGCTCCCTGGCGGGTGAAATCCGTCAACCCCGCGTGTGGCACGGGTCCGGACCAGTGACCGGGGTCGGTGGTGATCGTTGGCTCGGGCGGAGCCGGACCGCCGGCCCCCGTCGCCGGCGGTCGCCGGGGCGTCACTCCCGTCAGTGGCCCTCCCGCACGAGGGCCGAGGAGGCCGTCGTGTCCCAGGAAGTCGTGCCGCAAGCGGGCGCGTCCGCACCGCCGAAAGGGCTGCTCCAGCAGATGGAGGAGCTGATGGCGGCGCTCAACGCCGATCTGTCCCAACTGGACGCGGATCTCTCCGGGCCGCGGCCCGGCGCCGCCACGGACAAGACCGAAGCCGAGGCCGACCACGGCTGACGCCGGGCGAACCCGGCCAACACGCCGACCCCGGTCGACGGCCGGAAGTCGGAGCGAACCCACCGACCACGGCTTACGCCGGGAGAGCGGGGCGCTGACGCCGACTGCGCGGCCGACGCCAGGAAGTCGGAGCGGAGACGCCGGCTGCGGCCGACGCCGGGAAGTCGGAGCTATCACGCCGACCGCGGCTGACGCCAAGAGAGCGGAGCGAGGAAGCTGACCCCGGCTGCCCCCCGGAGGCGGAGCCCGCACACCGACCAGGTCAGACGCCAAGAGGCGGAACGAGGACGCTGACCCCGGCTGCCCCCGGGAGGCGGAACGCGTACACCGGCCAGGGCCGACGCCGGGAGGCGGAGAGAGGACGCTGACCACGACTGACGCCCGGTGGTGGAGGCGAGGACCAGGGCGGCGTCACCAGGCCGCCCCATCCCGCTCCACCACCCGCTGATCGCGCACCGTCAGCCGTCTCAGCATCTCCAGTACCCGGTCCCGGGACTCGTCCGCCGCGTCGATGGCTTCCATGCACTGCCAGTACGTGCCCTGGTCGTCCGCCGCGCAGGCGACTCCGACGAGGGCTATCCCGACCTCGCCGAGGAGGCACCCGAGGCAGAGGAGCGCCTCGCGGGCGTCGCCCAACTCGGTGAGCTGGGCGGCCCGCAAGGCGCCGAGGTCGAGAGCGGGGGCGCCGAGGACGCCGCAGCCCCGCCCCGCCAGCTCGGTCAGACCGAGGGCCTCGCCCCGCAGTTCAGGCGGTCCTGAGACGGCGAGACGGCTGCCGATCGCCTGCGCCAGGGCGTGTGCCTGCCACGCCTCTGTCATCACCTCCGGGGCCTCGCCCGTCCCCGCCAGGGCACGCCTGCTCGCCATGATGAGCCGCACCGCCTCCATGCGCTGTCCCCGTCTGTCCCGACGCGCTCACCACACGCGTCCACCCGAACTCCGCCGTCCACTACCCAGAGTGAGGTCAGACAGGACGAAAAGCCAGAGGTAGCCCGAAATCTGTGGACACGGAGTTGAGTGTGGACAACTCGAAGACTCCGGAGAGTGACATTTTTCGAACTCCGCGGCTGTCACACACTCTCCGAGGGCGGGAATCTCCGCTCGTTCCGGTCGATCTTCGCGTCGAGGGCCGCCAGCGGGTCGATGCCGAGTACCTCGCACAGCTGGAGCAGATAGGCCAGGACGTCCGCGACCTCGTCGGTGACTCGATGGGCGGTGTCGGCGTCGTCCATCACCCGGGCCGACTGCTCCGGCGTCAACCACTGGAAGATCTCGAGCAGTTCGGACGCCTCGACGCTCAGCGCGGCGACGAGGTTCTTGGGGGTGTGGTACGGCTGCCAGTTCCGCGCGGCCGCGAACTCGGCAAGGCGGTGTTGCAGCTTCGCTACGTCCAGTTCGGTCACGGCTCACGTCCAGCTTCACTCACGGCTTGCACAGCCCGGATCGGACCCCGTGTATTTGCACGGCCGGGGTCCGACCCCTGTCACGGCCAAGGTCTATCGCCGTCGATCTCATCGACCATCGGCCCGACCGAGGGTAAATGACCGTCGCCCCGGTCAGAGTTCCACCACCGTCGCGCCGGGCACCCCGTAGGCCCAGGAGGCGTCGCTCATCGTGCCGACCAGCCGGATGTGCCCACGCTCGCACATCCGCGCCGCCAGCCGTACCAGCTCCCCCGCCTGCCGGGCGTCCAGGCAGCGGTCGAGACCGTCGGCCAGGACGGTCAGCGTCTGGAGCGCCGCGGGCACCTCGCCCGCCTGGTCGACCGCGAGCACGCCCGGTCCGGTGAGCAGCACCAGGGCGAGCGCCAGATACCGCAACTCGCCGTCCCCGAGCAGCCCCAGCTCCGTACGTACGCCGTCGCCGCGGTCGAGGAACGCCCGGATCGTGCCGTCGCGCAAGGGCTCGCCCAGAACGTCCGTGACGGATCCCGCGCAGCCGGCCTCGACCGCGGCGACCAGTTGCGCGTGGCGTCGGCCGCACTCCGCGCGGGTCCGCCACAGCACTTCGGCGAGGTTGTCGCAGCCGCGCAGCAGCAGACCGGAGCCGACAGGGGCGGCGGCGCGCATCAGCCGAGGGCTCGGGTCGCAGACGAAGACGGACCGTAGCGCGAGCACCATCTGCTCGGCGGCGGCGAGGACTTGGCGCTCGCCGGCCGTCCGGCCGGAGACGCGCAGTGGGAGGAGCGCGGTGCCGAGGCGGTCGTCGGGGAGCGGGCCCCGGGTCACCGCGGACGAGCCCCCTGTGTGCCAGGCGGCCTGGACCACGGGGCGCCCCGGATCCCGTAGTGCCGTCTCCAGGAGGGTCAGGCCGCCCATCGTCAACCGCTCGCCCACGATGCGCAGTTCGGGCTCGGCCTGCACGGCGACGTCGAGACGGACGGGGCCCTCGGGACCGTCGACGGTGCAGCCGATGCGGAAGCCGCGCCGGCGCTGGGCGTCGGGCCGGGCGCGCTCGGGCACACAGGCGGCCGGGGCCGGGAACACCTCTCCCAGCTCGGCGCCGCTGCCGAGCCGGGCCAGCGCCTCGTACGCCCGCAGCGCGCTGGTCTTACCGCTGCCGCTGGGCCCGGCGACGAGGGTGAGCGGTCCGAGCGGGAACCGGACACGGCGGTGGGTGGCGAACGCGGCGAGCCGCAGCTCGGTGACGCCCGGGCGGTCGGGGCGCGCCCGCACCACCGCGGGGGCCTCCAGGGATGACAGGGTCATATCCGGACGGTAGGCCTCCGCGGCCAGGCGAACCGTTACGCCTGGGGGATCTTCCTACGATCGAGGGACGGGACACCGACCGACCACCCAGGGACGGCCGAGGAACCACCACGCACGCCGAAGGACTACCGTGCCCCGACCCCGAGGAGTTGTCGCGCCGGAGAGGGGCTGTCGCACTCCGGAGAGCCGCCGCGCGCCGCGAGTCCCGCCTCACGCCCCGGGAACCCCCGCGCCCTCCATCAGCCCCCGCACCTCGGTCCCGGGCGGCGTCAGCAGGAACACGTTCCGGTCGACGCGGTGCATGCCGCTCGACAGTCCGAAGACCACCCCCGTACTGAAGTCCAGTACCCGCTTGGCGACGTCCGTCTCGGCCCCGGTCAGGTCGAGGAGGACGGGTATTCCCGCCATCAGTGTCTCGGCGACCTCGCGAGCGTCGCCGAACACGTTGATACGCAGGACGACGAAGCGGCGGCGCGCTTCTGTCGGGGCCTCGGGTATCGACCGGTGGTCGACCGCCGAGGGCCAGGCGTCCCGGCCCCGTAGGGGGACAACCTGGGCGAGCCCCTCCCACTGTTCATCGGTGGCGTCGTGGCCGTTCACAGATCCACCCCGTCCTGGCTCGCACTCGTTGTCTGCACCGGGCAATTCTTACGCATGGTCACCCGTTCGGCTCAACTTCGACACGGTCGGCGACCCGTCCGCGAGCACCGCGACGACAACAGTGCGGACATAATGACTCAAACCTCCAACCCCGCACAGTGATCGAGGCGTTCCAGATGAGTCTGAGCATCCGCAACCAGCTTCCCGGCACCGTCGCGTCCGTCACCCCGGGTGAGGTGATGGCGACGGTGAAGGTCCGCCTCGACGGCGGTCAGGACCTCACCGCGGCCGTCACCCTGGAAGCTGTCGAGGACCTGGGACTGGCCGCGGGCTCCTCGGTCCGCGCGCTGATCAAGTCGACGGAGGTGTCGCTGGCCACCGGCCCGGTGAGCGGGGTCAGCATCCGCAACCAGCTCCCCGGCACGGTCACCGACGTCACCACCGGTGGCGCCATGGCCCGCGTCAAGGTCGACGTGGCGGGCGGCGAACTGACCTCCGCGATCACCAGGGACGCGGTCACGGAACTCGGCCTGGCCACCGGTTCCCCGGTCGTGGCGCTCATCAAGGCCACCGAGGTGTCACTCTCCAACGCCTGAGCCGCGTGGACCGGCGGAGTCGACCGACTGAAGTCCCTTCGCCGCACGAGGCTGTTCGGCGGGTAAGGGTGCGTGCTGGAATGCTGTGATGTCTGACTTCGCCGACAGCACGGGAGCCGCGTTCGTCGCGGGCGGCACGGGTGGCATCGGCGCGGCGGTGGTGCGGATGCTGGCCGAGCGGGGCAGCGACGTGGCGTTCACGTATCGCGCCAACCAGGCCGCGGCCGACGCTCTCGCCGGCGAGGTGAAGGCGTCCGGCCGCCAAGTACTCGCGCGGCGCCTCGACTTGAGCGACGAGGCGGCCACGGCGGGGGTGGTGGCCGAGGCAGCCTCGGCGTTCGGCGGCATCCACACCCTGGTGTACGCGGCGGGCCCGCACGTCCCGATGGTGCATCTGAGCGAGGTCACGCCGAGCCGGTACCGCGCCCAACTCGACGCGGACGCAGGGGGGTTCTTCAACCTGGTGCACGCGGCGCTGCCGAGGCTGCGGGAGAGCCGGGGCAACATCGTCGCCGTCACCACCGTGGCCACCCGCCGGTATCCGGTCCGCGACGGGCTCTCCTCGGGTACGAAGGGCGCGGTCGAGGCGGTCGCGCGGGCACTGGCCGCCGAAGAGGGGCGGTACGGGGTACGCGTGAACTGCGTCGGCCCCGGCATGCTGACCGACGGCAACGCCGCACGTCTTATCAGCTCCGGCGAACTCGACGCCGGGGCACTGGAGATCGCCCGGCGCAACATCCCGCTGCGCCGGTTCGGCGACGCGAGGGACATCGCCGAGGCGGTCGCGTTCCTGGCGTCCGACCGGGCCGGTTTCATCACCGGGCAGGCGCTGGGCGTGGACGGCGGATACAGCGTCTAGACACTCGCGGAGCAAGTCCGAGCGATTCAACTGCGCCCAGTAGCCGCCGGATCACCTCATTCTCGCGTCGACCGCGTTGTCGGCGCGGGCCTCGCCCCAGACGTGCCGGCCGCCCTGCCTTCGAGATCACCTGTTCCGCGTTGACCAGCGCATACCGCGGCAACCGCTACTCCGCAGGCGTGACATCGAGGCCAGGCGCCCGCGCCGCGCCTGGCAGGCGCTGTCGTCCAGGACGAGATCACCGTGGTACGGCGTGCCGTCCCGCCGCCCCGGGGGTGAGCCGGTGTCCGCGGGACAGACCCTCCATGCCGTGCTCCCGGACCCGGCCGGTCAGATAGGAGATGCGGTTGAGAGCGCCCTCGATCTCCGGGATGTCCGTCGAGGCCGGGGCGCCTGACGGCGGTGGGGCGGGCATGGTCGGAGGCTACATCTAGTTGCCTGACTCAAGTAAGTTAATTGTCGGCCAGGCGTACTGCGCTCTCAGTAGCGGATGTGTCGGCAGGCGCACGACGACGGGACACCCCGCCCCCGGAGACCCTGCGAAGCCGAGCCCCGGCGCGCATCAGGCGAACACCCGCGCAGGGACCATCCGAGACGGAAGAGCGGGACACCAAGATGGGAACGTACATACGGACAGGACTCGCCGGCGCGGGTATCGCCTGCGGCCTGCTGCTCCTCGTGGTCAGCGTCGGGCACAACGGCGACGACGACCCCGCCGCCTCCACCCGGCCTAAAAGCGCGGCCATGACACCCCCGACCGGCCCGTACGTCGCGCTGGGCGACTCCTACACCTCCGGCCCGCGGATCCCCGCCCAGACGGGCAGGCCCGCCGGGTGCGACCGCTCCGACCGCAACTACCCGGCGCTGGTCGCCAAGGAGCTGGAGATCAAGGCGGCCGACTTCCGCGACATGAGCTGCGGTGGCGCCACCCTCGCCGACCTGTCCGCGCCGCAGACCACCGGCGACGGGGTCAACCCCGCCCAGTTGTCGGCGCTGTCGGCCTCGACCAGGCTGGTCACCATCGGCATCGGCGGGAACGACATCGGCTTCGCTTCGCTGGTCAAACAGTGTGTCCAGCAGGGCGCCCTCTTCGTCGCGACAGGCAGCGGCAAGTACACCGGCGACGACGCGCCCTGCCGCGGTCAGTACGTCTCCGGGGACACCGACGAGATACGGCAGCGGATCCGGACGGCGGGGGAATCCCTGACCAGCGCGCTGCGCGAGATCGAGCGCCGTGCCCCGCGGGCCCAGGTTTACGTCGTGGGATACCCGGCGATCCTGCCCGCCGAGGGCGTCGGCTGCGACGACGACATGACTCTCGCCCCCGCCGACTCGACGTTCCTCGATGCCGAGGAGCGCCTGCTCAACAGCACCCTGCGGGACCGGGCGCAGGCCGCCGGGGCCGGATACGCCGACACGTACACCCCCTCCACCGGCCATGACGCCTGTTCCGCGCTGAGGACCCGCTGGGTGGAGCCCCTCCTTCCGGCGAGCCCCGCCGCACCCGTCCACCCCAACGAGCGCGGGGAGCGCGGCATGGCCGACGCGGTCCTGCGCACCCTCAGGACAACGCGGTGAACCCGGCGCGCACCGCGAACACCGGCCGCCCGTGGCGACGTACGGCCGGTCGACTCGGCTGGGCCGCCGTCTGACCCGGTGAGGCCGAGGCGGCCGTGTCGTGGTCCCCAGGCTCCGTCGTTCCCGAGGACCACACGCCGGCCGGGCGTACTGCGTTCTGAGTAGTCCGGATTGTCGGCAGCCGCACGACGACGGGGCACCCCGCTCGCCGGGAGTCTTGGCAGGTATCCGAGATCAGATGTGGAGACCTCCGCCCGTGGCTACTTTTCTCTATCGACTGGGCCGTCTGGCCTTTCGGCGGCGCTGGTTCGCCGCCCTCCTGTGGGTGGCGGTGCTCGGTGGCGTCGGTTTCGGCGCGGCCACCGCACCGGCCGCCCCCGACCAGAGCAACGCCATGCCGGGCATCGAGTCCCAGAAGGCGTTCGACCTCATGGAGCAACGTTTCCCCGGCGCCACCGCCGACGGGGCGAGCGCCCGTGTCGTGTTCGTCGCGCCCCACGGGCAGAAGGTCACCTCGTCCGAGAACCGCGCGGTCATCGAGAAGTTCGTGGCCGAGGCGTCCGACGGTTCGCAGGTCGCCAGTGCCGTGAGCCCCTTCCAGGCGAAGGCGGTGAGTGAGGACGCGTCGACGGCGTACTCCACCGTCACCTACAAGGTGACGGCGGACGATCTCACCGACACCGCCAAGAACACCCTGGAGTCCGCCGTCAGGGAGGCCCAGGGCGCGGATCTGACCGTCGAGGTGGGCGGAACGGCGCTGGCGACCCAGCCTTCGGCGGGCGGTACGGCCGAGGTGATCGGCGTCTCCATCGCGGCCGTCGTCCTGCTGATCACCTTCGGTTCGCTGGCCGCCGCGGGGCTGCCGCTGCTGACCGCGATCATCGGGGTCGGCGTCAGCATGGCCGCGATCATGGCGCTGGCCAGTGCGTTCGGCCTGTCCTCCACGACGGGCACGCTGGCCACGATGCTGGGTCTTGCGTGCGGCATCGACTACGCGGTGTTCATCGTCTCCCGCTATCGGGAGGAGCGCGCCAAGGGCCACCCGCCCCAGGAGGCGGTGGGTCTGGCCACCGGTACCGCCGGGTCCGCGGTCGTCTTCGCGGGACTCACCGTCGTCATCGCGCTGGCCGGCCTCGCGGTCGTCGGCGTGCCGATGCTCACCAAGATGGGCCTGGCCGCCGCCGGGGCGGTCGCCGTCGGCGTCCTGATCGCGCTGACGCTGGTCCCGGCCCTGCTCGGCTTCTGGCCGAACGCCGTGCTGTCCCGCTCGGCCCGCAGGCACGGCCGGGTCAAGGAGGCGAGTGAGAACAACGGGGGCACCCGCTGGGCGCGGTTCGTCCTGCGCCGCCCGCTGCCGGTGCTCCTCCTCTCGGTGGCCGGCCTCGGCGTCCTCGCGATCCCGGTGACGGGTCTCCAGCTCGGCACCAGCGGCGACGAGGCCAAGCCCACCTCGACCACCGAGCGCCGCGCCTACGACGACCTCGCGCGGGGCTTCGGCCCCGGCTTCAACGGCCCGCTGACCATCGTCGTGGACGCCATGGGCGCCACGGACGCGAAGGCCGCGGTCCAGACGATCGGACAGAAGATCGGTGACACGGCGGGAGTCGTCTCCGTCTCGACCCCCCGCTTCAACCCCGCGGGCGACACGGCGGTCTTCTCCGCCGTCCCGGCCGACGCGCCGACCAGCGAGAAGACCAAGGACCTCGTCCAGACCATCCGCGACGACCGGCCCGCGACCGAGTCCTCGGCCGGCGCGGAGTTCGAGGTCACCGGCACCACCGCGCTCAACATCGACGTCGCGCGGAAGATGCAGGACGCGCTGATCCCGTACCTGGTCGTCGTGGTGGGCCTGGCCATCGTGCTGTTGATGGTGGTCTTCCGCTCGATCCTGGTACCGGTCAAGGCCGCATTCGGTTTCCTCCTGTCGGTCCTCGCGGCCCTCGGTTCCGTCGTCGCGGTCTTCCAGTGGGGCTGGGGCGCGGATCTCCTCGGCGTCGAGTCGACCGGCCCGATCATGAGCATGATGCCGATCTTCCTGGTGGGCATCGTCTTCGGTCTCGCCATGGACTACGAGGTGTTCCTCGTCGCCCGGATGCGGGAGGCGTACGTCCACGGGGACGGGCCGGGTCAGGCGGTGGTCACCGGGTTCCGGTACAGCGCCCGGGTCGTGGTGGCGGCCGCGCTGATCATGATGGCGGTGTTCTCCGGATTCATCGGCGCCGGCGAATCCATGATCAAGATGATCGGCTTCGGCCTCGCCATCGCCGTACTCTTCGACGCGTTCGTCGTCCGGATGGCGCTGGTGCCCGCGGTCCTCGCGCTGCTGGGCAGAGCGGCCTGGTGGATGCCGCGTTGGCTGGACCGGATCCTGCCGCGCGTCGACGTGGAGGGCGAGGCGCTCGGCCGGCACACCGTCGGCGCCCCGGCGCGGCCGGACCCGGCCGGCCTGGAGTCGGCTCGCGTCTGAGGACCCCGCGCCCGGTCTTCCGAGTCGGGAAGGCCAGGGCCGCCCGTGGTGACACGGGCGGCCCTCGTCGGCGGTTCGTCCGCGGCGGCGCACACCATGGACCCAGCTCGCCCCGACCGGAGAACCGATGATCGCCAGTTTGCAGAGATACGTGAAGGACCATCCCCGCTTCGTCGATCTGATGGTCATCGTCCAGGTGCTGCTCCTCTCCCTCCTGGGCAGCGCGACCAGCCTCCGGGAAGCGTCGGGAGTGGAGATCCCCTGGTGGCCCGGAACGCTGCTGGCCTTCATCGGTTCGCTCGCCCTGTGGTGGCGCCGCGGTCACCCCCGCACCGTCGTGGCGCTGACCGCGGTCACCGTCAACACCGGCAGCGCGGTGGGTTATCTGCTCACTCCGCTGCTCCTCGCGCCCCTGATGGTCGCGCTGTACGCCCTGGCCATGTACACCGACCGCAGGACGGGACGCGCCGCCCTCCTCGCCGTCGTCGTCCTGCTGGTGGGTACAGCCATGATCGGCGACCACTACGACCACCCATGGCCCCTCAAGACGATCGGCCCCGTCTTCTGGGTGCTGACTCCGCTCGCCTGGGGCACCGCGACCCGCCTGCGGCACGCCTACCTGGAGGCCGCGCAGGCTCGCGCCGAGTACGCCGAGCGCACCCGCGAGGAGGAGGCACGGCACCGTGTCGCCGAGGAACGCATGCGGATCGCCCGCGAACTGCACGACGTGGTCGCCCATCACATGGCCCTGGCCAACGCGCTGGCCGGCACCGCCGCACACCTCGCGCGCACCCACCCCGACCAGGTCCCGCGCATGCTCGACGACCTGGCCGGTACGACGTCCTCGGCACTGCGTGAACTCAAGTCCACCGTCGGCCTGTTGCGTCAGCCGGACGACCCCGGCGCACCCCTCGAACCGGCCCCCGGCCTGGGCCGGCTCTCCGACCTGACCACCGCGTTCGCCGCCGCCGGGCTCTCGGTGACCGTCACCGCCGACGGAACGGAACAGCCGCTCTCACCGGGCGTGGACGTGACGGCGTACCGGATCGTGCAAGAGGCACTCACCAACGTCGCCAAGCACGCCGCCGCGCGGACGGCACGCGTCCACCTCGGCTACTCCCACGACTGGCTCAGGATCACGGTCAGCGACGACAGCGACGCGGCGGCGCCCGCCGCTCCCTCGCCGAGCGGCGGCTTCGGAGTCATGGGTATGCACGAGCGCGCCCGGTCCGTCGGCGGCCGTCTCCAGGCGGGCCACCGCCCCGACGGCGGCTTCAGCGTGACGGCGGAACTGCCGATCCGCGCCTAGAACCCGGACTTCCACCCCACTCCGTACGCCCGAACCCCGCACCTCCGAACCCCGTACTCCGTACGTCCGAACTCCGTACGTCCGACCAGTTCACGTCCAGCCGCTTCCGGCCGGCCCCAGATTCGGAAGAAGACAGCCCCAGATGACCATCCGCGTCCTCCTCGCCGACGACCAGGCCCTGCTGCGGGCCACGTTCCGGATCCTGATCGACTCCTGCGACGACCTGACCGTCGTCGGCGAGGCCACCGACGGCGGGGAAGCCCTCGAGCTCGCCCGTGTCCACCGCCCCGACCTCGTCCTCATGGACATCCGGATGCCCGGCACGGACGGTCTCGCGGCCACCGCCGCCATCTGCGCCGACCCGGACCTGTCCGCCACCCGCATCCTCATCCTGACCACGTTCGAGATCGACGAGTACGTCGCCCAGGCGCTGCGCGCGGGCGCGAGCGGCTTCCTCGGCAAGGACGTCCGCGCCGACGAACTCCTGGACGCCATCCGCACTGTGGCCTCCGGAGACAGCCTCCTCTCCCCGCTGGCCACCCGCGCGCTCATCACCCGCTTCCTCGCCACCCCGGCCCCCGGCGCCCCGCTCGCGCTCCCCGGTGCCCTCGACGCCCTCACCGCCCGCGAACGAGAGGTGATGGCCCTGGCCGCCGAGGGCCGGTCCAACACCGAGATCGCCGAGCAGCTCTTCGTCAGCCCCTTGACCGTACGCACCCATGTGCACCGCGCGATGACGAAACTGAACGCCCGCGACCGGGCCCAACTGGTCGTGATCGCCTACCAGTCGGGCCTGGTGCATCCGGCGCCGCCGCAGGGCTGAGCGGGCGGCGAGCAGTCACCGCTCGGCAGGTTTCCGGCGAGCGGATGCCGTGCCAGGTCATGGAGCCATGGGGTGCCGCCTGAAACCCGGCCTGAGCGTCGGAGCCTGCTGCGGGCGTGAGAGTCCGGTGCGGGCAGGGCGTCAGAGCCTGATGCGAGCGTCAGAACTTGATCCGGGCGGCTATCGGCAAGTGGTCGCTCCCCGTCGCGGGCAGCGACCAGACGTCGGTGACCGTCGCCGAGCGGGTCAGGATCTGGTCGATGCGCGCCATGGGCAGCCCCGCGGGCCAGCTGAACGCGAATCCCGACTCCGGCGCCCTCATCCGCGAAGTGACCGGATCCAGGCCGCGGTCGTCCACGGTGCTGTTGAGATCCCCGAGCAGAATCACCTGGTCCAGCCGCTCGGCCGCGATCACCTCACCGAGGAGCACAGCGCTCTCGTCACGCGCCGAGGAGCTGAATCCGGTCGTCGGACCGATGCGTACGGACGGCAGGTGAGCCACGTACACAGCGACCTGGCCCTGTGCCGTACGGGCGGTCGCCCGCAGCCCGCGGTTCCAGCCCTCCCCGAATCCCGCCGGTCTGACGTCCACCAGCCGTACGTCGGAGAGCGGGAACTTCGACCAGAGTCCGACCGTGCCCCTGGTGGCGTGGTGGGGATAGTCCGGCGCCAGGACCGCCGCGAAGGCCGGCGTCGCGGAAGGCGTCAGCTCCTCCAGGGCGATGAGATCCGCCCCGGTCCCGGCCAGTGACCGCGCGGTGCCCGCCGGATCGGGGTTCTCGTCGCTGACATTGTGCTGAACGGCGGTGACCTGCGCCGCCGGGTCATGGCCGGGAAGCAGCAGACCGCCGAAGAGACTCGTCCAGGCGGCGACGGGGACCAGCGACGCGATCAGTGCGACGAACGAGCGGCGCAGGACTGCCACGGCCAGCAGTACCGGAACGGTCAGACCGAGCCAGGGAAGGAAGGTCTCCAGCAGGCTGCCGAGCCGGCCGGGCGTGTTGGGAACCACGGAAGGAAAGACCAACAGCAGGGCAACCAGTACGGCGAGCAGCGCGACCACGCGCCCCCGCCTCCATTCGATGGACGTCACACGCTACGACGACGCAGGGGACGTTGATCCGGTTGCGGTCAGCCTGTTGGGGTCAGTCGGCCCGATCACGACCCCCCTCACGCCCACTCACGACCTGGACGCCGTGGTGTGCCTGCGGGCAACCGTCCGCCCACACGGCGTGACCATCTTTGGTCGATTCTGCCCTCTCGCCCCTCTGTCCTGGCATTTCTGGACCTGGTGTGCTCAGGCTTGACCACTCCAGACACAATTCGAGTGTCGAAGTCGCCTCACCAAGGGGTTCACGAATGATCACACTCACCAAGGAAGACGGTCCGGCGGATCTGGCTGGGGTAACCCACCTGACCATCGGCGCGTCCTGGGACCCGACCGTCGGGAGCAGCGGCGGTCTGATGGGGAAGATCCGGCAGAAAGTCGGTACCGACCTCGACCTGATCGCCATCGCCATGCAGGGAGCGGATCCGGTGCGGCTGGCCGGCCTCGACTCCCCCGACCCGCTGGGCAACGGCTCGCTGCTGCACAGCGGCGACAACCAGACCGGCCAGGGGGACGGCGACGACGAGACGGTGACCGTCCAGCTCGATCGCGTGCCGGCCAACATCACGTCCATCGTGTTCGTCGCCGCCGCGTACAAGAAGGGCAGCAGCTTCCAGAAGGCGCGGAACATCAGTTTCAAGGTGTACGACGCTACGGGCGGCAGCTCCCAGCAGGTCGCCGACATCTGGCCGAGCCTGCTCAGCGCCGACAACGGCTGCGCCGTGGCCAAGGCCATGCGGGCCGGCGGGACCTGGAAGCTCCAGGTGATCAACGAGACCGGGAAGATCAAGCAGGGCGACGAGAAGGCCCTGATGCGCTTCGCCGTGAGCAAGTAGCACGGTCCGGGTCGGCGCCCTCACCGGCGCCGACCCGCACGCGTCAGCCGATGCCACAGGCACGCACGCGTCGGCCCACGGCACAGGCACGCACGCGTCAGCCGATGCCGGAGGCCCGGGTCAGGACTCCGTCCGGCCGCGGGCGTGCTTGAACCGCGTCAGACCGTCCGCGAGTTCGATCAGCGGCTTCGGGTAGTCCAGCTGGGCCCGTTCGTGCTCGGGCAGCCGCCACGGTTCGTGGATCCTGTTCGCCGCGACGTCCCGCAGTTCGGGTACCCAGCGGTGCACGTAGACGCCTTGCGGGTCGAAGCGTTTGCCCTGGATCACCGGGTTGAGCACACGGTTGGGGCGCGTGTCCGTGCCGGTGCCGGCGACCCACTGCCAGTTCAGCTGGTTGTTGACGATGTCACCGTCCACGAGCATGTCCAGGAAGTGGCGTGCCCCGACGCGCCAGTCGACGTACAGCGTCTTGGTCAGGAAGCTCGCCACCAGCAGGCGGGCCCGGTTGTGCATCCACCCCTCGTGGCTGAGCTGCCGCATCGCCGCGTCGACGACCGGGTAGCCGGTGCGGCCCTCCTTCCACGCCGTGATCTCCTCCGCTGCCTCCTCCTCGGTGCGCCAGTCGTCGTCGCGTGAGCGGTAGTCGCGGTCGGAACACTGCGGTCGGACGTCCATCAGCTGGTGGTGGAAGTCGCGCCAGCAGAGCTGCCGGACGAACGCCTCCGCGCCGGGGCCGCCGTGGGCGCGCGCCCGGTGCACGACCTCGACCGGGGAGAGCACTCCGAAGTGCAGGTAGGGCGACAGCCGGGAGGTCGCGTCACCGGCCATGTCGTCGTGCCGCTCCTCATAGTCGGCGAGGCCGCCGCGCCTCCAGTCGGCCAGGAGCCGGCGCCCTTCGCTTTCGCCGCCTGATGGAACCCCGTGGGAGACGCCCGCGACCGACTCGCGGGACGGCAGCGGATCCCCCCGCACGTCCGTCGGCACCGGGACCTTGCGCGGGGCGGCTTCCGGGGCACGCAGGGGAACCTGTGACCAGCGGCGGAAGTACGGTGTGAAGACCGCGAAATGGTCGGAGCCCGCCGGCACCACCGCCCCCGGCGCCACGGCCGTCACCACGGCGTCGTGAGCGATCAGCTCAACGCCCTTCCCGGCCAGCTCCTTTCGCAGCAGCTCCTCACGCCTGTGCGCGAACCGGGTCACTCCGGAGGCGATGTGCACCTCGCGTGCCCCGCAAGCGGCGGCGACCGCACCGACCTCGCGCGCCACCGGCCCGGAGCGCAGCACCAGCCGGCCGCCGCGCTCGCGCAGCGAGGCGTCCAGGTCGGCGAGGCTGTCGGCCAGGAACGCACGCCGGTTGGGCGCGTCGAAGCCGGCGGCGTGGACGGCCGGGTCGAGCACGAACAGTGGCAGCACCTCGTCGGCGGCACGCAGCGCCGCTCTCAGCGGGGGATGATCGTGCAGACGCAGGTCCGAGGTGAACAGGACGACCGCGACAGTCATGCGCCACTCCTGGTGCTGAGCCGAACTACAGGGTGCTGGACTACTGGTGAACGCTTCCGCCGGAGTCCGGGTCACGGATGACGTGTTCCGACGCCGCCTTGTCGTGGGCACTCATCCCTTTGGCCGCCGCCTGGGTGATGTTGCGGGCCATGCCACCGAACACCACGGCGTGGAACGGCGAGACGCTCCACCAGTACGCGTGGCCGAACAGACCTCGAGGGTGGAACAACGCACGCTGCCGGTACCGGGTTCGGCCCTCGTCGTCCTGCTCGGCGTGCATCTCCAGCCAGGCCAGACCGGGCAGCCGCATCTCCGCGCGCAACCGCAGCAGACGCCCGGGTTCGATCTCCTCCACCCGCCAGAAGTCCAGCGAGTCACCGACCCGCAGACGCTCGGCGTCGCGGCGGCCCCGCCTCAGCCCCACACCGCCGACGAAGCGGTCCAGCCAGCCGCGTACCGCCCAGGCGAGCGGGAAGGAGTACCAGCCGTTGTCGCCGCCGATGCCCTCGATCACCTTCCACAGTGCCTCGCGGGACGCCTCGACCGTCAGCTTCCGCTCGTCCTCGTACAGGCTGCCGCCGGCCCAGTCGGGGTCGGTGGGCAACGGATCGCTCGGCGCACCGGGCAGGTCGGCGGACGACCAACGGGTGATGACCTGCGCATCGCGCACCCGGCGCAGCGCCAGGGTCAGGGCCTCGTCGAACGGCAGGGGCCGGCCCGGCAGGTCGGGCACGTAGCGGGCGATCTCGTGCTCCTGGCAGACGACCTCGTGGCGCAGCGACTCCGTCAACGGCCGCGCGATGGACGCGGGCACCGGCGTGACCAGTCCGACCCAGTGGCTGGACAGCCGCGGGGTGAGTACCGGCACGGGCACGATCAGCCTTCGCCGCAGCCCGGCGACATCGGCATACCGGAGCATCATGTCCCGGTAGGTCAGGACGTCCGGGCCGCCGACGTCGAACGCCCGGTCGACGTCGTCCGGCATGGTGGCCGAGCCGACGAGGTACCGCAGCACGTCACGTACCCCGATCGGCTGAACCCGGGTGTTCACCCAGCTGGGGGTGACCATGACCGGCAGCCTCTCGGTGAGGTAGCGCAGCATCTCGAAGGAGGCCGAGCCGGAGCCGATGACCACAGCGGCACGCAGGACCGTCGCGGGGACCGGGGCGTCGAGGAAGATGCGGCCCACCTCCGCGCGTGAGCGCAGATGCGGGGAGAGTTCCCGCTCGGGCACGCCGCGGGGTGTGAGTCCGCCGAGGTAGACGATCCGCCGTACACCCGCGGAGTGCGCCTGCTCGGCGAAGGTCCGGGCCGCGCGGCGGTCGGTCTCCTCGAACCTCGAGCCGGTGCCGAGCGCGTGCACCAGGTAGTAGGCGACGTCGATGCCACGCAGGGCCTCGGCGATCGAATCGGCGTCCGTGACATCGCCCTTGACCACCTCGACGTCGCCCGACCAGGGGTAGTCACGCAGCTTGCCCGGAGTGCGGGCCACGCAACGCACCTGGTGGCCGGCCTCCAGCAGCTCGGGCACCAGCCGCCCCCCGACATATCCGGAGGCACCGGTCACCAGGCACCGCAGTCCGCCTGTATCCGAGGTTCGGCCAGCGTCCACGTCCAGCTCCTCCACCACTCGCGGGTTTCTGCGCCTTCCGTCCGATCATCGCCGCAGCGGCCCGCACGTGCCCGTCGCTACACCGACCGCCCCCTGGCGCGCCCCACCTCATGAGCGAAGAAACAGCAGCTCAGGAGCCCTTCTCCGCAGGCTCAAGAATGGCCACGCACTCCACGTGATGCGTCATAGGAAACAGATCGAACGCCCGCAGCGTCCGTACCTTGTACCCGCCGTCCCGGAAGTACCCCAGGTCACGGGCCAGGGCGGCCGGGTCGCAGGCGACGTACGCGATGCGGCGGGCGCCGAGGGACGCGAGGTGTTCGACGGTTTTCTTGCCGGCGCCGGAGCGGGGCGGGTCGAGGACGATCAGGTCGACCTCGGTGATGCCGGTGCTCGGGAGGACGGATTCGACCTTGCCCTGTTCGATGCGGACGCGGTCGAAGGCGGCGAGGTTGTGCCGGGCGTCCTCGACCGCGCGCTTGCCCGACTCGATGCCGAGGACCGCGCCCTTGTCGCCGAGGCGGTCGGCGAGGGCGCCGGCGAAGAGGCCGACGCCGCAGTACAGGTCAAGCGCCATATCGCCCTTGCGCGGCAGCAGTCCCTGCATGACGGCCTTGACCAGGGTGTCCGGGGCCTGCGGGTGGACCTGCCAGAAGCCGCCGCTGCCGACCCGGTGGGTGCGGCCGTCGGCACGCTCACGGACGAAGGCGCGGCCGTGCACGCGGTGGATGCCGCCGTCGTGCTCCTCGACGCGCATGACGGAGACGGGCTTGTCGAGCTCGACGAGGGGCAGCCGGGCGCCGGGCCGGGGTTCCAGGATCACCATGCGGTCCTGGGAGCCGGAGGCGGCGATCGCCTCGACCGACGCCATGCCGGACCAGTCGCGCTGCTCGATGCCGAGCTCGCTGACCCCTTCCGCGGCAATCATGCAGTGCTCGATGGGCTCGACCTCGTGCGAGCGGTGCCGGCGCAGTCCGGCGTTGCCGTCCGGGTCGACGGCGTACTGCATGCGCGTGCGCCAGGCCGGGACCTCACCGGCCGGCAGCTTGTCGCCCTCGGCGGGCATCACGGTGCCGTCCCAGCCCGCTTCCTCCGGGGTGAGGCCCGCGAGCCGCTGCAACTGCTCGGTGATGACCTCGCCCTTCAGCCGCCGCTGAGCGCCCGGCTTGGCGTGCTGCCAGTCGCAGCCGCCGCAGCGGCCGGGACCGGCGTACGGGCAGGGCGCCTCGACCCGGTCCTTGGAGGGCTCGAGCACGGTGACGGCGTCGGCGCGCAGGAACCGCGCGCCCTCCTCGCCGTCCGTCACGCGCGCGACGACCCGCTCGCCGGGCAGCGTGTGCCGGACGAAGAGGACCTGTCCCTCGGCCGTACGGGCGATGCAGTGCCCGCCGTGGGCGACAGGGCCGACCTCGACCTCGTACTCCTCCCCCACCAGTGATTTCTTCGGTTCTGCCTGCATGGCGGGGTGACTCCAGATGCGAAAAGGTGCGGGAGGGCGGGACGGTCGGACAACAGCCGTCCAGTCTACGTGGCCGCCGCCCGTCCGCTCACCACAAGTCCGCCCGTCCGCTCACCACCACCACGGCCGACCGCTCACCACAACCACGCCGGGACGCGTCAGCCCTTCGCCGAGCCCGAAGACCCCGACGAACCGGATGACCCCGTCGATCCCGACGGCTCCTTCGGACGGTCGTGGGCCGGACCACGCCGGACCGCCCCCGGCGCGCTCCACTCCTGCCGCTTGCGGGCCCGCTTCCTGGCGACCTCGGACGACTGCAGCTGGTAGGGCACCGACGTCACCATCACGCCCGGCGTGAACAGCAGGCGGCCCTTGAGCCGGAGCGCGCTCTGGTTGTGCAGCAGGTGCTCGTACCAGTGGCCGACCACGTACTCGGGGATGATCACGGAGACCACGTCGCGCGGCGAGTCCCGGCGCAGCCCCTTCACGTACTCGATGACGGGACGGGTGATCTCGCGGTACGGCGAGTCGAGGACCTTCAGCGGTACGTCGATGCCTCGCCGCTCCCACTCATCGCGCAGGGCCTTGGTCTCGGCCGGGTCGACGTTGACGCTGAGCGCCTCCAGGCTGTCGGAGCGCATCAGCTTGGCGTAGGCGAGGGCCCGCAGTGTGGGGCGGTGGATCTTGGAGATCAGGACGATGGAGCGGACGCGGGAGGGGCGGACGCTGTCGTCGGAGGGCCCCTCGGGCGCGACCAGTTCCTCGGCCACGCGGTCGTAGTGCTTACGGATCGCGCTCATCGTCGCGTAGAAGATCACCATGCCGAGCAGCGCGACCCAGGCGCCGTGCGTGAACTTCGTGACGAGTACGACGACCAGGACGAGCCCGGTGAAGAAGGCGCCGAAGGTGTTGATCGCGCGGGAGCGGATCATGTGGCGGCGCTTGGTGGGGTCCTTCTCGGTGCGCAGGTGCCGGTTCCAGTGTCGGACCATGCCGGTCTGGCTGAGCGTGAAGGAGACGAAGACACCGACGATGTAGAGCTGGATGAGCTTCGTCGAGTCCGCCCCGTAGACCCAGACGAGCATGGCGGCAGCGAGCGCGAGCAGCACGATGCCGTTGGAGAAGGTGAGGCGGTCGCCGCGGGTGTGCAGCTGGCGCGGGAGGTAGCGGTCCTGGGCGAGGATCGAGCCGAGCAGCGGGAAACCGTTGTACGCGGTGTTGGCGGCGAGGAACAGCACCAGCGCGGTGGCGGCGGCGAGCACGATGAACAGGAAGCTGCCCTTGCCGAAGACCGCCTCCGCGACCTGCGAGATCACCGGGTTCTGAACGTAGTCGGTGCCGACCGCGACGCCGTTGTGGATCAGGTCGACGGCCGGGTTCTCGGCCATCCGGACCTTGGTCGCCATGGCCAGACCGATGATGCCGCAGAACATGGTGACGGCGAGCAGGCCCATCGCCGCGAGGGTGGTCGCGGCGTTCTTCGACTTGGGCTTGCGGAAGGCGGGGACGCCGTTGGAGATCGCCTCGACGCCGGTGAGCGCGGCGCAGCCGGAGGAGAAGGCGCGCAGCAGCAGGAAGACGAGGGCGAAGCCTGCGAGCCCCTGGTGCTCGGCCTCGATGTGGTAGTCGGCGGTCGGCGCCTTCATCGTGTCGTCCAGTACGAACCCGCGGAACGAGCCCCACGCGATCATGATGAAGACGCCCGCCACGAAGACGTACGTCGGAATCGCGAAGAGCTTCCCGGACTCCTTCACTCCGCGCAGGTTCATCAGGGTGAGCAGCACGATGACGCCGACCGCGCAGAGCACCTTGTGTTCGATCACGAACGGGATCGCGGAGCCGAGGTTCTCGATGCCGGACGCGATCGACACGGCGACGGTCAGGACGTAGTCGACGAGCAGCGCGCTGGCGACGGTGAGGCCGGCCCGGGGGCCGAGGTTGGTGTTCGCCACCTCGTAGTCGCCGCCGCCGCTCGGGTAGGCGTGCACGTTCTGCCGGTAGGAGGCGACCACGGTGAACATCAGCACGACGACCGCGAAGGCGATCCAGGGGCTGAAGTGGTAGGCCGACACGCCCGCGATGGAGAGGACCAGGAGCACTTCTCCGGGTGCGTAGGCCACGGAGGAGAGCGGGTCGGATGCGAAGACGGGGAGTGCGATGCGCTTCGGCAGGAGCGTTTCCCCGAGCCGATCACTGCGCAGTGCGCGCCCGATCAGAATCCGTTTGGGCACGTCGGTCAGTTTGGACACGGAGAGGATCGTAAGCGTTCGAACGGTGGGTCGCCCACCTGCCGCCCTGTATCTGCTCCGCATCTGCTCTACGAGTGAAAACAGGCACGTTCCCCGTTGCGGATTCCGCTGCCGCGCAGATCCGCGTGCCTATATGAAAAACATCCACACTTGCCCGCTTATGGAGGTCCCATGCACGCCACCGCGGAGCTCATCGGCGCGGCCGCCGGGCTCGTCGGCCTCGGAATCCTGACTCTTCTGAGCGTCCGCAGCATCAACCGCCGTTGACCTCTCCCTCGCCGCCCTGCCCGCCGCCCTGCCCCGCGTCAACCACCCGGGGGGTCACTCGACATGCCCCGGACGTCCCGCACGCCCGCCCGGCGCAGCCGCGCGCCGGGCGGCAGCGGAGTTGCCCGACATGACACTGACGTGACCCGGATCACAGAAGCGAGCCCGCGCCGGGCCCCCCGACCACGGCCTCCCGTCGGCCCTCAGGGCTTTGCGGATACGGTGGAGGCGGGCAAGCGGGGCCGACGGCTCACACCTGCGCGGGATCACTATCGGGATTCACCGGCATGATGTTGCCCGGCAGGCCGAAAACTGGCCGCAGCGTATCGCCCGGCGAGCCGAGAGAGAGACATGAGCAGGACATTTACGCAGGTCAGAGGCCTAGCGGGGAGTGCGGGGTAAGGCCGTGCATATTGTCATCATGGGCTGCGGACGAGTCGGTTCCGCTCTTGCCCAGACCCTGGAGCAACAGGGGCACACGGTCGCCGTGATCGACCAGGACCCCACCGCCTTCCGACGCCTCGGCTCCGGGTTCGGCGGCCGTCGCGTCACCGGAGTCGGCTTCGACCAGGACACCCTGCGCGAGGCGGGCATCGAGGAGGCCGGGGCGTTCGCCGCGGTCTCCAGCGGCGACAACTCGAACATCATCGCCGCCCGGGTGGCCCGCGAGATGTTCGGCATCGAGAACGTCGCGGCGCGCATCTACGACCCCCGCCGCGCCGAGGTCTACCAGCGCCTGGGCATCCCGACCGTCGCCACCGTCCGCTGGACGGCGGACCAGATGCTCCGCCGGCTGCTGCCCTCGGGCGCCGAGCCGCTGTGGCGCGACCCCACCGGCGGTGTCCAGCTCGCGGAGGTGCACGCCTCCACCGCCTGGGTCGGCCACAAGATCAGCCGCCTCCAGGACGAGACCGGCGTACGCGTGGCCTTCCTCACCCGGCTGGGCGAGGCGGTCCTGCCCACCTCGCAGACGGTGCTGCAGGAAGGCGACCTGGTGCACGTGATGATGCGCACCTTCGACGTGGACAAGGTCGAGGCGTCCTTCGCCAAGGGCCCCGAAGAGGAAGCCGGACACTGATGAGAGTCGCCATTGCCGGTGCCGGCGCCGTGGGTCGCTCGATCGCGGGCGAGCTCCTGGAGAACGGGCACGAGATCCTGCTGATCGACAAGGCGCCGACCGCCATCTCGGTCGAGCGCGTCCCGCAGGCGGAGTGGCTGCTCGCCGACGCCTGCGAGATCACCTCCCTGGACGAGGCCGCGCTCCAGCGCTGCAACGTGGTCATCGCGGCCACCGGCGACGACAAGGTCAACCTCGTCGTCTCCCTGCTCGCGAAGACCGAGTACGGCGTCCCGAGGGTCGTCGCCCGGGTCAACAACCCGAAGAACGAGTGGCTGTTCAACGAGTCCTGGGGCGTGGACGTCGCCGTCTCCACCCCGCGGCTGATGTCGGCCCTGGTCGAGGAGGCCGTCAGCGTCGGCGACCTGGTCCGCCTGCTCCGCTTCAGCCACGGCGACGCCAACCTCGTCGAGCTGACCCTGCCGCCGGAGTCCGCCCTGGCGGGCACGACCGTCGGTGACGTCGAGTGGCCCGAGGACACGTCCCTGGTCACCATCATCCGCGGCACCCGCGTCCTGACGCCCTCCCGGGAGGACTCCCTGGAGGCCGGCGACGAACTGCTGTTCGTGGCCGCGCAGGCCCGCGAGGAGCAGCTGGAGGACCTGCTGTCGGTGCGCCGCGAGGACGCGACCGGCTAGCCCTTTCCGATACGACGTTGGGGGCGCCCGGAGATCTCCGGGCGCCCCCAACGTCGTACGGACCGAAATGCTTACGCCTCTCGGCGGTGGCTGGTCGGCGCGGTGTCGCCGCGCTCCTCGGCGAGCGCGGCCTTGCGCTCCTTCTCGGCCTTCTCCTCGGCCTCCATCTCCGCGAACACGTCGATCGGCGGCGGCGCCTTCGCGAGGAAGACCCAGGTGAGCCAGACGGCGAGCAGGAAGGGCGGGATCTTCAGGGCGATCAGGACCCAGCCGAACTGGGTGGTGTCGCCCCACCAGTAGAGCGGGAAGAGGACCGCGCACTTGGCGAGCAGGATCAGGCCCCAGGCCCAGCTGGCCTTCGCGTACGCCTTCTTGCGGCCGGGGTTGCGGGTGCGCCAGGAGAGGTTCTCCTTGAAGACCGGGCCGAGCATCAGGCCGATCAGCGGGACACCCGCGAGGGTCGTGACGATGTAGGCGAGGGCCAGGCCGAGCGTGTAGAGCATGCCCGGCAGGTAGAAGTCCTTCGCGTTGCCCGTCATCATCGCGAAGACGACACCGAAGGCGACGCCGAAGACACCGCTGAAGGCGTGCTTGACGGTGTCCTTCGTGACCAGGCGGACCACGACGAGCAGCACGGACACCGCGAGGGCGGCGATGGCCGCCGCGTGCAGGTTCTTGTTGATCGTGAAGATGGTGACGAAGAGGAGGCCGGGCACGACCGTCTCGACCATGCCCCGCACACCGCCGAACGCCTCGAAGAGCGCGGCCTCCGTCACCGCCCTCGAGTCCTGCTGGGGGTCTTCGGTCGGCTTGTCGAGCGACGTCACCGGCTACTCCCGTCCGAGCGGTCTGAGTTCGTACTTCGGGTTGAACAGCACCCTACGGCCCCGGCTCATGGAAACGCGGCCCGATGCGATGAGCTTGCGCCCCGGCTCTATGCCGACGATGGAACGCCGGCCGAGCCACACCACATCAAGCGCCGCCGAGCCGTCGAACAGCTCGGCCTCCAGTGCCGGGACTCCGGCTCTCGGCCGCAGAGTGACCGTGCGCAAGGTACCAGTAACCGTGACGATCTGCCGGTCGTGGCAGTCGCCGATACGTGTACAGCCGGCTGTCTCGGCGTCCTCGCGCAGCTCCTCGGACTCCAGGTCCTCCTGGGACGAGGAGAGCCTGTCCAGCATGCGCCGGAACCGGCCCGCCGGTTTTTCGGAACGAGGAACAGCACTCATACCGAAAAGGGTACCGGGGGGCGCTGACAGCGTCGTACCCACGTTTCGCTGACAGCGTCGTACCCGTGCGGGTCAGCGTTCGAACCGGTACCCCATCCCCGGCTCGGTGATGAAGTGCCTGGGATGCGAGGGGTCCGTCTCCAGCTTGCGGCGGAGCTGTGCCATGTAGACCCGCAGATAGTTCGTCTCCGTGCCGTACGACGGTCCCCAGACCTCCTGGAGCAGCTGTTTCTGGCTGACCAGACGGCCGGTGTTGCGCACCAGGACCTCCAGGAAGTGCCACTCCGTGGGGGTCAGGCGCACGTCACGTCCGTCGCGGTTGACCTTCTTCGCGGCGAGGTCGACGGTGAAGTCGTCGGTCTCGACGATCACGTCGTCCTCGCCGGCCCCGGTGGGCTCCGCGCGGCGGACGGCGGCGCGCAGCCGGGCCAGCAGTTCGTCCATGCCGAAGGGCTTGGTGACGTAGTCGTCGGCGCCCGCGTCGAGGGCCTCGACCTTCTCGTCGGAGGAGTGCCGGGACGAGAGCACCAGGATGGGCACCCGGGTCCAGCCGCGCAGCCCTCTGATCACCTCGACGCCGTCCATGTCGGGGAGGCCGAGGTCGAGCACGATGACGTCGGGGTGGCGGGCCGCGGCGAGCTGGAGCGCGGTGGCTCCGTCCGGGGCCGCGTCGACCTCGTACTTGCGTGCCTTCAGGTTGATGACGAGGGCACGCGTGATCTGGGGCTCGTCATCGACCACGAGGACCCGGGTCATGAGGCCTGCCTTTCCACTGCTGATGGTGCTGACGCATCCACCGCTGATGATGCCGACTGAGGTGTTGATACCGCGTTGGCCGGTTCGGGGCCGGGGGACACCGCCCGGAGCGTGAGCACCATGGTGAGTCCGCCGCCGGGGGTGTCCTCGGCGTCGAGGGTGCCGCCCATGGCCTCGGCGAAGCCGCGGGCGACCGCCAGGCCCAGGCCGACGCCCGCGCCGCGCGGAGCGTCACCGTAGCGCTGGAAAGGGGCGAAGATCCGGTCCTTGGCCTCGTCGGGAACCCCGGGGCCGCGGTCCACCACCCGCATCTCCACCCGGTCGGCCATGGCGCTCGCCGACACCAGGACCCGTTCGTCGGCGGGGCTGTACTTGACGGCGTTCTCCACGAGGTTGGCGACAGCCCGCTCCAGCAGCCCCGCGTCGACCGCGATCATCGGCAGGCTCTCCGGGATGTCCAGTCCGACGCTGCCCTCGGGTACGCCGCCGAGTGCCATCGGGACCACCTCGTCGAGGTCGATGTCCCTGATGAGGGGCGTGACGGTGCCGGTCTGGAGGCGGGACATGTCCAGCAGGTTGCCCACCAGGTGGTCGAGCCGGTCGGCGCCGTCCTCGATGCCTTCCAGCAGCTCCGCCTGATCCTCCTCCGACCAGGCCACGTCGTCCGAACGCAGGGAGGAGACCGCCGCTTTGATGCCCGCGAGGGGGGTTCGCAGGTCGTGGCTGACGGCCGCCAGGAGCGCCGTGCGGATGCGGTTGCCTTCCGCCAGTTCCTTGGCCTGGTCCGCCTCGTGCTGGAGGCGCTGCCGGTCCAGGACCACCGCGGCCTGTGCGGCGAAGGCGGCAAGGACGCGGCGGTCGGAAGCCGGCAGGACCCGTCCCGACAGCGCGAGGGCCATGTGGTCGCCCACGGGAATGTCCACGTCCGCGTCCTCGGGCCGCTCCACCAGCGGACGGGGGCCGACGCTGCCCGCGCAGGTCCACGGATCGACGTCGCTCTCCCGTTCGAGGAGGGCCACCGACTCCATCCCGAAGGTCTCCCGGACCCGTTCCAGGAGCGCCTCCAGGCTGTTCTCGCCGCGCAGCACACTGCCCGCCAGGAACGAGAGGATCTCCGACTCGGCACGCAGCCGCGCCGCCTGGTGGGTGCGCCGGGCCGCGAGGTCCACCACGGACGCCACGGAGACGGCGACGCCGAAGAAGATGGCGATGGCGACGATGTTCTTGGGGTCGGCGATCGTCATGCGGTGCAGCGGCGGCGTGTAGAAGTAGTTGAGGAGCAGCGAGCCGAAGGCCGCCGAGGCGAGCGCCGGGTACAGGCCGCCCAGCAGGGCCGCAGCCACCGTCAGCGCCAGGAACAGCAGCATGTCGTTGGCGAGACCGAGGTCCACCGTGTTCAGGAAGAGCGCGAGAAGCACCGGGGCGAGCCCGCCCACGAGCCAGCCCCAGATGATCCGGGAGCGGCCCAGCCGCGCGCCCCGCGCCACCGGCAGCCCGCGCCCCTTGGCGACCTCGTCGTGGGTGACGATGTGCACGTCCAGGTCGGAGCCCGACTCCCGGGCGACCGTGGCACCGACGCCGGGTCCGAACATGTACTGCCAGGTCTTGCGGCGCGAGGAGCCGAGCACGATCTGCGTGGCGTTGACGCCCCGCGCGAAGTCCAGCAGCGCGGCCGGGATGTCGTCCCCGACGACGTGGTGGAAGGTGCCGCCGAGGTCCTCGGCCAGGGTGCGCTGGACGGCGAGTTCCTTGGGCGAGGCGGAGGTCAGGCCGTCGCTGCGGGCGATGTAGACGGCCATCACCTCGCCCCCCGCACCCTTCTCCGCCAGCCGCGCGGCCCGCCGGATCAACGTCCGGCCCTCCGGACCGCCCGTCAGTCCCACCACGATCCGCTCCCGCGAACCCCAGATCTTCGACACCCGGTGGTCGGTGCGGTACTCGGTCAGGTATTCGTCGACCCGGTCGGCCACCCACAACAGCGCCAGCTCACGCAGCGCGGTGAGGTTCCCCGGGCGGAAGTAGTTCGACAACGCCGCGTCGACCTTGTCGGACTTGTAGATGTTGCCGTGCGCCATCCGACGGCGCAGCGCCTGCGGCGACATGTCCACCAGCTCTATCTGGTCCGCCCGCCGGACCACCTCGTCCGGAACGGTCTCCCGCTGCCGCACCCCCGTGATCGACTCCACCACATCGCCCAGCGACTCCAGATGCTGGATGTTCACCGTCGAGACGACATCGACGCCGGCCGCGAGAAGCTCCTCCACGTCCTGCCAGCGCTTGTCGTTCCGCGAACCCGGCACATTGGTGTGCGCGAGCTCGTCCACCAGGGCCACCTGGGGGCGGCGGGCGAGTACCGCGTCCACGTCCATCTCGCTGAAGACCGTGCCGCGGTACTCCAGCTCCCTGCGCGGGACCTGCTCCAGGCCGTGCAGCATCACCTCGGTACGCGGCCTGTTGTGATGCTCGACGAACGCGACCACACAGTCGGTCCCGCGTTCGACACGCCTGTGCGCCTCGGAGAGCATCGCGTACGTCTTGCCGACGCCCGGTGCCGCGCCGAGGTAGATCCGAAGCTTGCCGCGTCCCATGGTCCCTATTGTCTTCCCGTCACCGCTGTGTACGCAGCGTCGACCTTACGGCCAACAATCCTGACAAAAGGGATGGGGAAGCCGGACTGAGAGGGTTTTGACAAAACCCTGATGGCCGAGCGCCCGTATCGCTACTGGGCACCCGGCCAAGCAAGGGAGCTAATGGGATCGTCCCCGCCTGTCAGCTCAGGTTGTCCCCCTGGGTGAGGGTCTCCCAGGCCACGAAGAGGTTGTTGGTGCCGGACGGGCGGTTCTGGAGGGTCAGGTTCTGGGTGTTCGTCATGGCGTAGCCGAGACGGTTGTGCATGGCGTTGTAGCCGACCTCGGTGATCGGGCCGAGCCCGAGCGTGAGGGACCCGCCGCACAGGGAGCTCGGCACGGCCTCGCCGAGTTGGTACCTGGCCTGGAAGCCGAGAGCCTGACGCAGCCGCTCGCCGACGTCGGTGGTGTACAGGTCGATGCCCTGGATCCGGCTGGTCTCCGCGACGTGCGAGATGGAGGAGATGCCGTACCCGGTGTGCACGAAGTCGCGGCAGGTCTCCTGGGTGAGCCCGGTGGTGAAGGTGGACTGCCCCTGCCAGTAGGCGACGATCTTGGCCGTGGTGTTGAGGTTCTGGCTCGGCACGGTCTTCGGCACGGAGCCGTCGGAGGAGAGATAGATGTACGCGGCCGTACGGGTCCGGAACTTCGCCATGGCCGAGTCCCACGCCCCCCTGTCCTCAAGGAAGACGGAGATGCCGATGGCGGCCTCCATCATCGTCAGCTCCCAGTTCCCGTTGGAATTGGAGCCGTTGATGATCTCGGGCAGGTAGACGTTGCGCAGCATGGTTCCGAAGCGCGCGGAGTTGGCCCACGTGCCTGTGTACGTGTACTTGATGATCTCGGCGGCCTTCGGCCACGAGGAGCCGGCCCAGCCGGTCTGCAGAGGCGCGTTGCTGTTGGTGTGGTCGGTGATCGTGGCCGACCAGGCGTCCATCAGCTGGATGGACTTCTGCGCGTAGCGGGCGTCACGGGTGATGTACCACGCGAGAGCAGTGGTGTAGGCGGCTATCGCGTCCTCACGCTCGTTGGTACAGCCGTTGTTGGGGTTCGAGTACGAGCCGCACTCGACGACCGCGCGCGGTGTGGGCGTACGCGTCAGCGAGGCGTACTTGCTCGCCAGCATCTGGTCGTAGGCGCCCTTCCATGGCTGGGCGCCGGCCAGAACCTGGGTGCGGGCGAAGTCCAACTGCCCCGTGGAGACGCCGACTCCGGGATGCACGAAGGTGGCCGGCGCGGCTTCGGCCTGCTGCTGGGCGCCGGGCAGGGCGAGGAAGCCGGCGACCAGGGCGGCGGTCGTGGCGACGGTGACGAGGAAGGCCGGGAGGCGTCTGCGGCGGTGAACTGTGGGGGACTCGGGCATGTGAGGGGATCCGTTCTTGTATGTGAACGACACACTGGGGACTGAACACACGCGCTGGCGGGACCATAGGTCCAGACCAAATCCCCGTCAACCCCCGAAGGCGGAACCGCACTTCAACCACCCTCCGTGGAGAAGGGTTTGGGCATACGAAAAGGGCCGCACCCCGGTGAAGGGGTACGACCCTGATCCACGTTCCTCTGGAGTGCGGCGGAGCGTCAGCGGACCTCGGTGATCTCCGGCCCGCGCTGCAACTGCCCCATACCGCCGGAGAAGCGGGAACCGGCCTGCTCCTCCTGCTGGACGCCCTCGGGCACCATCTGCGCGTCGTTCGGCAGCTTCAGGACGATCGGGTCGCGAGGGGCCATCGGACCCTCGCCGCGGACCACGACCGTGTCCCGGAAGATCTGCTCGAGAAGCCCCGCGGCCTGCGGCTGCACCGCGCCCTGCCCGGAGATCACTCCGCGCAGGAACCACCGGGGGCCGTCCACACCGACGAACCGCACGACCTGGAAACCGCCAGTGCCGTCCGGCAGTTGCACCGGGACCTGCGCGCGCAACTCCCAGCCCAACGGGCCCTCGACCTCGTCGATGACACCGCCCTGCTGGGTGATGCCGGAGGCGATCTCCTCGCGGACCTCGCCCCAGATTCCCTCGCGCTTGGGAGCGGCGAAGGCCTGGAGCTGAACGGCGCTGTCCTTCAGGACGACGGTCGCCGCGACGATCGCGTCGCCCGCGACCTCGACCCGCAGCTCCATGCCGTCGACTCCGGGCACCAGGATGCCGCCCAGGTCCACACGCCCCTCGGCGGGGTCGCGTACCTCCGAGTCGTCCCAGGGTCCGTCGGGCCGCGGCTCCGGCTCGAGCCTCACGCGCTCCCGCTCCGTACCGTCCGCCTCAGTGTCGACATCGTCGACGACCTGCTCGGCCTCGCCCGCCGCGTCCTCGGCGGCACTGCCCTTCTTGCGACGTCCGAACACGTCACTGTCCTTCCCGGTCGGATACGACCGAAGCGTATCGATTCCCACCCGCCCCGCCGCCCACGGCGGCATGACCGCCGGTGGACCCGAAGCCCCCTGCGGCCCGCGCCGAGTCGGGAAGCTCCGCGACCTCCTGGAAGCGGACCTTCTCGACCTGCTGGACGACCAGTTGGGCAATCCGGTCGAAGCGCTCGAAGCGCACGGACTCGTGCGGGTCGAGATTCACCACGATCACCTTGATCTCCCCACGGTACCCGGCATCCACCGTCCCCGGGGCATTCACGAGAGCGACACCGCAGCGGGCGGCCAGCCCGGAACGGGGGTGTACGAAGGCCGCGTACCCCTCGGGCAGCGCGACAGACACTCCCGTGGGCAGAACGGTCCGTTCACCCGGCTTCAGTTCACATCCCTCGGTGGTGCGCAGATCCGCTCCCGCGTCACCGGGATGCGCGTACTCGGGAAGCGGAACTTCCGGGTCGACGCGCTTGATCAGCACATCGAGGGGATTACGGGTCACGGGTTCACCTCGAAGGCGCGTGCGCGCCTGACCTGGTCGGGGTCGTTCATGGCCGCCTGGATCTCCGCCCGGCGGCCGTTGTCGATGAAGTGGTCGACCTTCACCTCGATGAAGAGGGCGTCGGCGCGGACGGCGACGGGTCCCTCAGGGCCGCCGATCCGCCCGGTGGCGGTCGAGTAGATCTTGCGCCCCGCCACCGCCGTGACCTCGGCCTCCAGGTACAGCACGGTGTCCACGGGCACGGGCCGTACGAAGTCGGTCTCCAGCCGTCCGGTCACCGCGATGGTCCGCAGCAGCCAGTTCAGCGAGCCGAGCGCCTCGTCCAGCGCGGTGGCGAGAACGCCGCCGTGCGCGAGACCGGGGGCGCCCTGGTGGGCGGCCCGCACGGTGAACTCCGCCGAGATCCGGACCCCCTCCCCCGCGCGGGCTTCGAGGTGCAGACCATGGGCCTGTCCCTCGCCGCACCCGAAACACTGTCCGTAGTGCGCGCCGAGGAGTTCACCCGGTGGGGGTGCGTCGGGGTGCCGCACCGGCGGGACGGCGTCGGCGGGAGGCTTCAGAGCTGCGGAAGTACCACTCACAGCCGCAGACCTTACCCGCGCGTCAGGGCAACGTACGCCCCGTGCCAAGCTTGACCGCATGCAGCTCTCCGCCTCGCCGTACGAAGAACGCCTCAACGCCCCCCGGACGTGGTGGCTGGTCTGCTTCCTGGTGGGGGTCTCGATGGCCCTGATCTTCCTGCCGTTCGGTGCGCTGCCGCTGCTGGGCGGCCTGGTGGGCGGCACCGCGGTCGCGGCGGTCGTGACGAGTTCGTACGGCTCGGTCCGCATCCGGATCGTGGGCGACTCCCTGATCGCGGGCGACGCGAAGATCCCGGTCGCGGCGCTCGGCGAGGCCGAGATCCTGGACCGGGAGGAGGCGCGCGCCTGGCGCACGTTCAAGGCGGACACCCGCGCCTTCATGCTCCTGCGCTCCTACATCCCCACCGCCCTGCGCGTCCAGGTCACCGACCCCGCGGACCCGACGCCGTACCTGTACCTGTCGACCCGGGAGCCGGAGCGCCTGGCGGCGGCACTGGTAGCCGCCCGGGCAGCGGCCTAGGAAACCGGTCGCCGCAGGCCCGGCGGGACGAACTCAGCTCCCGAGCTCCTTGGGACCGTCCCCCATGGGCAGGGGGTCGGCGGGCCGGTCCAGCGGAGGCAGCTCCGGCAGCGCCTCCCACGGCACCTGCGTCTTCCGCAGGTCCTTGCGGATGTGCTCCGCGAGACGTCTGGTGTCACGGCGGTTCATGACGGCACCGACCGCCGCACCGACCATGAACGGCATCAGGTTGGGCAGGTCCCGGACCATCCGCTTCATGATCTGCTGGCGCAGCTGACGCTTCATCGGGCCGCCGAGAGCGGCGTTGAGCGTCGCCACCTTCGTGACGTCGATCCCGCGCTCGGTGGACCACGAGTTCAGGTAGCCCGTGCTGCGCTGCGTCAGATTCCCGGGCGGCCGTGCGCCGTACACCTCGTGCAGTTCGGCGATCAGCTTCAACTCGATCGCGGCGACGCCGGTGATCTCGGCGGCGATCTCCGTCGGCATCGCGGGCGGCACCGGCAGCATCGCGGCCGCGCCGATACCGGCGCCCACCGCGGACGTCGCGTTGGCCGCGCCCGCGACGAGTTTGTCCGCGAGCTGTTCCGCGGTGAGACCGGGGAACTGCCGACGGAGGGCCGCGAGGTCCCGTACGGGGATACGCGGAGCTATGTCGATGATGCGGTCGGCGAGGTAGGACAGACCTGCCCTGGCCCTGCTGCCGCCCTTGCGGACGCCTTCCTTGACTCCGTCGCGGACGGCGGCCGCACGGCGCTTCGCCACGGGCGCCGGGGTGCCCGCGGGCACCAGTTCGCCGGCGGACGAGGAAGCCCCTGCCGACGTCGTGGCGGGCGCCGGGTCGAGCGAGGCTGATCCTGGTCCGGAAGAGCCCCGCTCGTCGTCACGCACGCCTTCAGAGCCGTCTGACGGCCCTTCGTCCGCTCCCCCTCCGGAGGAGCGGCGCTTCCAGGGAGGGGTCGAGCCAGTCACGGCCGACCCCCCCTCAGTCGCAGTCGCGGCAGATCGGCTGGCCGTTCTTCTCCCGGGCCAGCTGACTGCGGTGGTGCACCAGGAAGCAGCTCATGCAAGTGAACTCGTCCTGCTGCTTGGGCAGGACCCGGACGGCCAGCTCTTCGTTCGAGAGGTCCGCGCCGGGCAGCTCCAGGCCTTCTGCTGCCTCGAACTCATCCACGTCTACAGACGACGTCGACTTGTCGTTCCGGCGAGCCTTCAGTTCTTCAAGGCTGTCGGAATCGACGTCGTCGTCGGTCTTGCGTGGGGTGTCGTAATCCGTTGCCATGTCGCTCTCCCCCTCTGGGTGTCTGCGGTGTCTCAGCGCACGTAACGCGTGAGAGGCCGGACTTGTGCCCGACCCGAGGCGGAGATTTTGCCTCACATCAAGGTCTGTTACTCAATCGACACCCAACCGGACACCTCGAGAGTGATCGGCTTGGATGGCGATGCGGACCGTACACGGTCCGAAGGCCGCACTTCAAAGGCGTCCCACCGTGTACTTCCCGTGATCCGGACCCCCGAAAACCCGGATTTTCCCGGCTTTCCGGCAGTCTTCTTGATCACGGAGAGTAGATGGCCAGAAATTCGCCCTTGTGATCGATCACACACGAGCCTCCCGGACGTATGCCCAGAAAATTCCGCGCAAAGCGAACATCCTCGCGTGTCGGCGACATGGTCTCAGATCGGCAGGGTGACTCGCATCACGAGCCCACCTCCTTCACGCGGCTGAGCGACGATATGCCCTCCGTGCGCGCGGGCGACCGACCGGGCGATCGACAGGCCGAGGCCCACGCCCTTGTCGCTGCCCGTGCGCTCCGTACGCAGCCGCCGGAAGGGCTCGAAAAGATTGTCGACCTCGTACGCGGGAACGACCGGCCCCGTGTTCGACACGACCAGGACCGCCTGACCGTGCTGGACCTCGGTCGTGACCTCGACCCAGCCGTCCTCCGGCACGTTGTACCGGACGGCGTTCTGGACGAGGTTCAGGGCGATCCGCTCAAGGAGCACGCCGTTGCCCTGGACGACCGCCGGGGCGCGCTCCCCGCGGATCTCCACCCCCTTGGCGTCCGCCTCGGCGCGCACCTGGTCGACGGCCTGCGAGGCGACCTCGGCGAGGTCCACGGGCTTGCGCTCGACGATCTGGTTGTCGCTGCGGGCGAGCAGCAGCAGGCCCTCGACAAGCTGCTCGCTGCGCTCGTTGGTGGCGAGCAGGGTCTTGCCGAGCTGTTGCAGTTCCGTCGGTGCCCCGGGGTCGGAGAGGTGCACCTCGAGAAGCGTGCGGTTGATCGCCAACGGCGTCCGCAGCTCGTGCGAGGCGTTGCCCACGAAGCGCTGTTGCGCGGTGAAGGCCCGCTGGAGCCGCTCCAGCATGTCGTCGAAGGTGTCCGCCAGTTCCTTCAACTCGTCGTCCGGGCCGTCGAGTTCGATCCGCCGGGAGAGGTCCGAGCCTGCCACCGCGCGCGCGGTGCGGGTGATCCGGCCGAGCGGCGCGAGCACGCGGCCGGCCATCGCGTAGCCGAAGGCGAAGGCGATGATGGCGAGGCCGAGCAGGGCCAGCAGCGAGCGGCTGAGGAGGTCGTCCAGGGCGTGCTGGCGCTGTTCGTTGACGCAGGCGTTCATCGCGCTGTTGAGCTCGGTCGCCGTGGGCTGCGAGGGGAAGTTGCAGCTCTGGCTGCTCACTCCGCCGGAGACGATCCTGAAGGGCAGATCACTGCCCACGTTCAACGCCTGCGCGGCGAGCAGGTAGATGATCGACAGCAGCATGATGCCGGCGATCAGGAACATGCCGCCGTACAGCAGCGTCAGCCGTATCCGGATGGTCGGCCTCAGCCACGGGAACGGTGGTTCCACCCTTCTCGGGTCCCACGTGGGCTTCGGAGGCGCCGCGGGGGGCGCGGGGGTCGTGGTCACGGTGGATCAGATCCGGTAGCCGGAGCCGGGCACGGTGACGATCACAGCGGGCTCGCCGAGCTTGCGGCGCAGGGTCATGACCGTGACCCGCACGACGTTGGTGAACGGGTCCGTGTTCTCGTCCCAGGCCTTCTCCAGGAGCTGCTCCGCGGAGACGACGGCGCCCTCGCTGCGCAGCAGCACCTCCAGGACGGCGAACTCCTTGGGCGCGAGCTGGACTTCCCTGCCGTCGCGGAAGACCTCGCGGCGGTTGGGGTCGAGCTTGATCCCGGCGCGCTCCAGGACGGGCGGCAGCGGCAGGCTCGTACGGCGTCCGAGGGCACGCACGCGTGCCGTCAGCTCGCTGAAGGCGAACGGCTTCGGCAGGTAGTCGTCGGCGCCGATCTCCAGGCCCTCGACGCGGTCGCTGACGTCCCCGGAAGCGGTGAGCATCAGCACGCGGGTGGGCATGCCGAGCTCGACGACCTTGCGGCAGACGTCGTCGCCGTGCACGAGGGGGAGGTCCCGGTCGAGGACCACCACGTCGTAGTCGTTGACGCCGATGCGCTCCAGGGCGGCCGCGCCGTCGTACACGACGTCGACGGCCATGGCCTCCCGGCGCAGCCCGGTGGCAACCGCATCGGCGAGCAGCTGCTCGTCCTCGACGACGAGTACGCGCACGTCGCTTGTCCTTCCTCTGTCCACTCGCGGCGCCTCCTCGGCGCACGCGGGCAGGGTCCTGTCGTGGGGTAAGACCTCCATCCTGCCCTTTTCGGCCATAAGTCGGCTGTAAGGCGGGTGAGAGCGCCTGGGAATGCCAGATTTTCTCGTGCGGTTGAGGTTTCCACGGAAGGGAGCGGGGGGACGACAGCTTTACACCCCGCGATCACGCTCTGCTTGTGGCAAGCCACCCAGTGGTACGTCAATCCGCTTTCCGCAGAGTGGGCGTGGGTGTCCGGCACCGTCGCCGCCCAGCCGGGCAGCGCTGGGCACCCCTTGGAGACGTGATCGCCCCTTCCGAACGGCACACCCCCGTGCCACCGACCCACGACCCAGGACGAGGGGGCGCAGCATGGACGCTTTCACCGCAGGACTTCTGCAGCGCATAAGGGCTACCGAGTCCGATCTGACGCGGGCTCGCGAAACAGGCGACGACTTCCTCGCGGAGGTCGAGCAGGCCGAGCTCGACGACCTGCACCGCCTCGCCGCCGAGCACGGTGTGGAGGTCGGCGCGACTCGCGTCTGATCAGTTCTTCAGCTCTTCATCTCCATTCTTCATTCGTACGAGAGCGGGCCCCGGCATCGATCCAGTGCCGGGGCCCCGCTCCGTTCCCACCTGCCGCGCGTGCTGTCGTACGCGCCGTCAGTCGTGCCAGGCGCCGAACTCCTCCAGGAGCCGCTGGAGGGGCTCGAAGACGCCCGGGGAGGCCGCCACCGCCAGATCACCTCCGGGGCGCTCTCCGGGGCGCCCACCGGTCAGGGCGCCCGCCTCACGGGCGATCAGGTCTCCCGCCGCGAGATCCCAGGGGTGCAGCCCGCGCTCGTAGTAGCCGTCGAGGCGGCCCGCGGCGACGTCGCACAGGTCGACCGCCGCCGAACCGGAGCGCCGGATGTCACGGACCAGCGGGATCAGCCGCTGGGCGACATCGGCCTGGTGGATCTTGACCTCGGTCACGTAGTTGAAGCCGGTGGAGACCAGGGCCTGGTCCAGGTCCGGTGAGGGACGGCAGGTCAGCCGGCGCTCGCCCACCCAGGCTCCGGTGGCCCGGGCGCCACGGCCGCGTACGGCGTGGTAGGTCTCGCCGCGCATCGGCGCCGCCACGACTCCCACGACGGTCTCGCCGTTCTGCTCGGCGGCGATGGACACGCCCCAGGTCGGGAGGCCGTACAGGTAGTTGACCGTGCCGTCGAGCGGGTCGATGACCCAGCGGATGCCGCTGGTGCCCTCCGTGGAAGCGCCCTCCTCGCCGAGGAAGCCGTCGGCGGGGCGGTGCTGGGCGATCAGGTCGGTGATCAGCTTCTCGGCGGCGATGTCCATCTCGGTGACGACGTCGATCGGGCTGGACTTGGTCGCGGCGACCGTGAGGTCCGCCGGTCGTCCGTCCCGCAGCAGCTCACCGGCGCTACGGGCGGCCTGGTGGGCGAGCTGGAGCAGTTCGGTGTGCAGGGGGTCGATCACGGGGCTCCTCAGGCGTACGGACTGTCGGCGCCCGCGGCGGCGGGCTTGGGGGCGCGGGCCGGGCAGCAGCCCACCGGGCACAGGTCGTGACTCGCGCCGAGAACACCCAGGGCGCAGGGTGTCACCTGCCGCCCGCTCTCGGTCGCGGCGCGCTCCAGAACGAGCTCACGGATCGCCGCGGCGAACCGCGGGTCGGCGCCCACGGTGGCCGATCGGCGCACCGGCAGACCCAGCTCCGCCGCCTTGGCCGTGGCCTCCGTGTCGAGGTCGTACAGGACTTCCATGTGGTCCGACACGAACCCGATGGGCGCCATCACGACGGCCGGGACACCGGCGCCGTGCAGCTCCTCCAGGTGGTCGCAGATGTCGGGCTCCAGCCACGGGATGTGCGGGGCTCCGGAGCGCGACTGGTAGACGAGCTGCCAGGGGTACTCGATCCCGGTCTCCTCGCGGACGGCGTCGACGATCAGCCGGGCGACGTCCAGGTGCTGCCTGACGTAGGCACCGCCGTCGCCATGGCCCTCCACGGGCCCCGAGGTGTCGGCGGCGGAGTCCGGGATCGAGTGCGTCGTGAAGGCGAGGTGCGCGCCCTCCCGTACGTCCTCGGGGAGGTCGGCCAGGGACTTCAGGACGCCCTGGGTCATGGGCTCCACGAAACCGGGGTGGTTGAAGTAGTGCCGCAGCTTGTCGATCCTCGGCAGCTCCAGACCCTCGGCCTCCAGGGTCGCCAGCGCCCCGGCGAGGTCCTCGCGGTACTGACGGCAGCCCGAGTACGAGGCGTACGCGCTGGTGGCGAGGACGAGGACACGCCGCCGGCCCTCGGCGACCAGCTCGCGCAGGGTGTCGGTCAGGTAGGGCGCCCAGTTGCGGTTGCCCCAGTGGACGGGCAGGTCCAGGGCGTGGTCGGCGAAGTCCTTGCGGAGCGCGTCGAGCAGCGCGCGGTTCTGGTCGTTGATGGGGCTGACCCCGTCGAACAGGAAGTAGTGCTGACCCACCTCCTTGAGCCGCTCCTTGGGGATACCGCGGCCCCTCGTCACGTTCTCCAGGAACGGAACCACGTCGTCCGGGCCTTCCGGGCCGCCGAACGAGAGCAGGAGCAGGGCGTCGTAGGGGTGGGCATCGAGCGCATCTGGCATGCCTTCGATCCTGCCACCCGTGACTGACAGACGGACAGCGGCCACGTGCCGAACGGCACGAGCGAGTGCGTTAGTGTCACCTCACCCGTAAGCTGTATCGGCCAGATTCACGCCTTACCGGAATTCAGGCCCCCGTGGTGACCGGGCGGCCGAGCCGAGCCGACCGGAGTCCCCCCTTGCCCAGCCCGTACCGTGCCCTGTTCGCCGCCCCAGGCTCCAAGGGCTTCTCCACCGCGGGCTTCCTTGGCCGGATGCCGCTGTCGATGATGGGCATCGGCGTGGTCACGATGATCTCGCAGCTCACCGGGCGATACGGGCTCGCGGGCGCGCTGTCGGCGACTATGGCGCTGGCCGCCGCGGTGATGGGCCCGCAGGTCTCCCGGCTGGTGGACCGGCACGGGCAGCGACGGGTGCTGCGGCCGGTGACACTGTTCGCGCTGACGGCTGCCGCCGGGCTGCTCCTCGCGGCGAAGTTCGAGTGGCCGGACTGGGTGCTGTTCGCCTGCTCGGCCGGCATCGGCTGCGTCCCGAGCATGGGCGCGATGGTCAGGGCCCGCTGGGCGGCCCTCTACGCGGGGACGCCGCAGCTGCACACCGCGTACTCCCTCGAGTCCGTGGTGGACGAGATCTGCTTCATCTTCGGACCGATCATCTCCATCGGACTGTCCACGGTGTGGTTCCCGGAGGCCGGGCCGCTGCTCGCCGCCTGTTTCCTCGCCGTCGGTGTCTTCTGGCTGACGGCCCAGCGCGGCACCGAGCCCGCCCCGCATCCGCGCGCGCACCACACCGGCGGCTCGGCGATGGCCGCACCCGGGCTCCAGGTCCTGGTGGCGACGTTCGTGGCGACCGGAGCGATCTTCGGGGCCGTCGACGTGGTCACGGTGGCCTTCGCCGAGGAACAGGGCCACAAGGCCGCCGCGAGCATCGTCCTGGCGATCTACGCGGCGGGCTCCTGCGGGGCGGGGGCCGTCTTCGGGCTGCTGCACTTCAAGGGGGCGCCCGAACGTCGGTGGCTGCTGGGCATATGTGCGATGGCCGTGAGTATGATCCCCCTCCTACTGGTCGGAAACTTGCCGTTTCTGGCCGTGACGCTGTTCGTTGCGGGCCTGTCCATCGCTCCCACGATGATCACCACGATGTCCCTCATCGAACAGCACGTACCACGCGCGAAGCTGACCGAGGGCATGACCTGGGTGAGCACCGGACTGGCGGTCGGGGTCGCGCTCGGTTCCTCCGTGGCCGGCTGGGTGATCGATGCCGCCGGGGCGAAGGCCGGGTACGGGGTTCCGGCGGTTTCCGGGGCCGTCGCGGTCGCGGTCGGTTTCCTCGGGTATCGCCGGCTGAACAGGCCGGTTCCGCATCGGGGAGGGACCCATGAGCAGCACAGCGAACGGGAAGAGCGGAACGTGGCGTAACTGGGCGGGCACGGTCACCGCCCGTCCGGCACGAGAGGTCACTCCCGCCTCCGTGGAGGAGCTCACCGCGGCCGTGCGCAGCGCCGCCGAGGACGGTCTGAAGGTGAAGGCCGTCGGCGCCGGGCACTCCTTCACGGCCGCCGCCGCGACGGACGGCGTGTTGATCCGCCCTCAACTGCTGACCGGTATCCGCCGGATCGACCGCGATGTCGGCACCGTCACCGTTGAGGCCGGCACCCCGCTCAAGCGTCTCAACGTCGCTCTCGCCCGCGAGGGACTGTCGCTCACGAACATGGGCGACATCATGGAGCAGACGGTTTCCGGCGCGACCAGTACCGGAACGCACGGCACCGGGCGGGACTCCGCCTCGATCGCCGCCCAGATCAAGGGCCTTGAGCTGGTCACCGCCGACGGCTCGGTCCTCAGCTGTTCCGAGCAGGAGAACCCCGAGGTCTTCGCCGCCGCCCGGATCGGAATCGGCGCCCTGGGGATCATCACCGCGATCACCTTCTCCGTGGAGCCCGTTTTCCTGCTCACGGCCCGCGAGGAGCCGATGACCTTCGACAGGGTCACCGCCGACTTCGACGAGCTGTTCACGGAGAACGAGCACTTCGAGTTCTACTGGTTCCCGCACACCGGGAACTGCAACACCAAGCGCAACAACCGCAGCGCGGGCCCCGAGAAGCCCGTCGGGCGGATCAGCGGCTGGATCGAGGACGAGTTCCTCTCCAACGGCGCCTTCCAGGTGGCCAATCTGCTCGGCCGCGCCGTGCCCGCCGGCATCCCGGCGATCGCGAAGATCTCCAGTCGCGCGCTGTCCGCGCGGACCTACACCGACATCCCGTACAAGGTCTTCACCTCTCCGCGCCGGGTGCGATTCGTGGAGATGGAGTACGCCGTTCCGCGCGAGGCCCTCGTCGAGACGCTGCGCGAGCTGAAGACGATGGTCGACCGGTCGTCCCTGCGGGTGAGTTTCCCGGTGGAGGTGCGCACGGCGCCCGCCGACGACATCACGCTCTCCACGGCGTCGGGGCGGGAGACCGCGTACATCGCCGTCCACCTGTTCAAGGGCACCCCCTACCAGGCGTACTTCACCGCCGCCGAACGGATCCTCACCGCGCACGAGGGCCGGCCGCACTGGGGCAAGGTGCATACGCGCGACGCGGACTACTTCGCCGAGGTCTATCCGCGCTTCGGCGAGTTCACGGCGCTGAGGGATCGACTTGACCCGGATCGGCGCTTTGGGAACGACTACTTGCGGAGGGTGCTGGGGTCGTAGTGGTCCCGCCGGGAGTGGGGGTGGAGCTCCCGTCCGGGTCGCCCTCGGCGTCCTCGCCGCCTTCCGGCGTGGCACTGGAACTCGGTGCCGGGGTGGGCGTACCGGCACTCTCCCCGTCCTGGGCGGTACCGGTGTCGCTGTCTCCGGACGGCTCGGCGGAGGAGGGGTCGTCCGACGGCGTCGTACTGGACGCGGGTGGCGTACTGGGCTCCGGCGTCGAGTCGGAGCCGCTCCCCTCGATCGCGTCACCCACTGTCGTGGCCCTGCCGTCGCCGCTGAAACTCCGGCCCGACACGAGTTCGTAGGTGGTGATGCCCGCCATGGTGACCCCGAAGACGAGCGCCGCCGCGACCAGCGGCCGCTTCCAGCTCCTGACCCGCGCGCGGTAGACGGTCCCCTCGGTGAACTCTCCGACGGCCGACACCTGCTGGGACCTCGGCCTGGTCTGCACCTTCACGTCGCGTATCTGTTCGCCGGTGCGCTTGAAGAAGTGCTGGAAGATCGTGCCCCCGCAGGTGGCGATCACACTGACCAGGCCCGCGCCCAGCATCGTCCCGTAGACCCCGAAGTAGGAGGCGAGTTTGGCGGCCACCACCGCGGCCACCGCACTGCCCGCCACTTGCGGGACGCTCAGATCCAGTCGTTTCCCGCCGGCCTCCTCCTGGACATCCAACTCCGCACCGATATCCGGCTTTTCACGCATTCCCGGACCTTGCCTGCCTTTCCCGTACTTGATCGGCTTGACCCAATGGATCGTCTGACCGCACAAGAAGGGGACGTACCGGCGAAGTAATTAGTTCCGTTTGCGGTGATTACGTGAAGTGCGCCACTTTTCATGGTCACGGAAACCGTGCGGAAGTCGGCCAACTACCACCGCACGGCCGAAGTTGGGTGGCGTGCCGATCCACGCAAGTGGCCCGAATGGAGTACTGTTGCCAGCCCTGGGTCCGGACTCCCGCCAGGGTGTCCGGGGCCTTGCAGGACCGCCGGGAGGGGGCTCGTTGCACAGGGTGATGGAGTTCGTCACTTAGCGTTGCGAATAGGTAACCGTGCCATAACGGCGATCCCGGGCCTGTGCCCGACACGCCGGGCAACTGGGCAAGGTTGTGGCAGGCTGCACCCGGGCAGGCCACACTCGACTAGCGGAAGCAGCGACGCACGTGACGTCGGCAGGCACCACCCGGGAGGTCCCCATGCCGGAACTGCGTGTCGTGGCCGTCTCTAACGACGGCACACGGCTGGTGCTGAAGGCTGCGGACAGCACGGAGTACACGCTTCCGATTGATGAGCGTCTGCGCGCCGCTGTTCGCGGCGACCGTCCCCGCCTCGGCCAGATCGAGATCGAGGTGGAGAGCCATCTCCGCCCCCGAGACATCCAGGCACGTATACGTGCCGGCGCCTCCGCCGAGGAGGTTGCCTCGCTCGCCGGAATCCCCGTCGACCGGGTGCGCCGCTTCGAGGGGCCCGTCCTCGCCGAGCGCGCCTTCATGGCCGAGCGTGCCAGGAAGACCCCCGTCCGCCGCCCCGGTGAGAACGCCGGACCCCAGCTCGGCGAGGCCGTGCAGGAGCGGCTGACGCTGCGCGGCGCCGAGAAGGAAACCGCCCAGTGGGACTCGTGGCGTCGTGACGACGGCACCTGGGAAGTGCTGCTGGTGTACCTGGTGGCGGGTGAGCCGCATTCGGCGAGCTGGACCTACGACCCGCCGCGGCGGCTCGTCCAGGCCGTCGACGACGAGGCGCGCTCGCTGATCGGCGAGTCCGACGACCTCTCGGCGGCCGCCGAGCCGAGCTTCCCGTTCGTGCCGCGTATCGCGCGGCTGCCCCGGGACAGGCCGCTGGACCGTGCCCTGGACCGGCAGATGGAGCGGCCGGGCCTGCCCGCGCCGTCCGCCGAGCCGGTCGAGGAGTCCGAGCGGGACTCGCTCACCAGCCTCCTGGAGGCGGTGCCGAGCTTCCGGGGCGACATGGTGGTGCCCGAGCGGCCCGCCGTGACGGAGCGGCCCGACCCGGAGGAGCCCGCTCTCGAGCCCGAGCCCGAGGCCGAGGAGCCCCCGGCTCCCGCGGCCTCCGCCGGTGCCGGTTCCGCCTACGCGGATGTCCTCATGCCCCGCTCGGTCGGCAGCCACCGCGACCGGCTCGTCGGATCGACCGACCGCCAGGCCGAGGCCGACGGTGTCCGCCCGGGCCGCCGCGCGGCGGTCCCGAGCTGGGACGAGATCGTGTTCGGTACACGGCGGAAGAAGCAGGACTGAGCAGTCGTACGACGATGGGGCCCGCGCCGACCCGGCGCGGGCCCCTCGCCGTCACTGGGGGTCGGGTCCCACCGCGACCGGCCTGCTCCCGTCCCTGGTCCACTCCGACCAGGAACCCGCGTACAGGGCTGCCGGAATGCCGGCGACGGCGAGCGCCAGTACCTCGTGGGCTCCGGACACGCCCGAACCGCAGTAGACGCCGACCTCGGAAGCGCCGGTCGCGCCAAGGGACTTGAAACGGTCGGCGAGCTCGGCGGCGGACAGGAACCGTCCGTCGTCCGTGACGTTCTGGGTGGTCGGCGCGGAGACCGCGCCGGGGATGTGGCCGCCCACCGGGTCGATCGGTTCGACCTCGCCGCGGTACCGCTCGCCGGCCCGGGCGTCGAACAGGACGCCGGTACGGGCGAGCGCCGCCGCTCCGTCCGCGTCGAGCGCCGGCCGCGCGCCGGGCGCCGGCACGAAGCTTCCGGCGGCGGGTGCCGGGATCTCCGACGACACCGGACCGCTCCAGGCGGCCAGGCCGCCGTCAAGCACGCGTACCGCGGGATGACCCGAATAGCCCAACAGCCACCAGGCACGCGCGGCGCCCCAGCCGAGGCCGCCGTCGTACACAACGACATCACGGTCCGCCGAGACCCCGGCGGCACGCATCGCGGCGCCGAAGACCTCGGGATCGGGCAGCGGATGACGGCCGCCGTCCCCCGCCGGACCAGCGAGTTCGGAATCCAGATCGACGAAAACAGCCCCAGGAATGTGCGCCTTCTCGTAGTCGGAGCGCAGGCTCGGGCCGCCCAGCTGCCAGCGGACATCGAGGACGACGGGAGGGTTCGGACCGGCCAGATCGCTCGCGAGCTCGGGGGCGGAGATGATGGCGTTCATGGCCCCCATCCTTGCGCACGGGGTGGCCGCTTCGTCCAGGCCGGGCTACTGTGCCCGCCGGGCAGGTCCGATCACGAGGCGTACAGGACCGGGCACATGCTGTACAGCCGATGGACACCACGTGGCAATGGTGCGGAAACGGACGGGAAACCGCTCATCGGGCATCCTCCGGCCGTAGGCCGCCGAACGACGGCGCGGCCGGAACGCACGGTGCGACCGGTGGTGCGAACATCGGCACGGGGCTTATGGGTACACGACTGCGGTACGCCTGCGGGCAGGCGGAAGGTGACCGGCCACCGCGAGGGGCCGAGAAGAGAGTGACGATGACCGAGGCACGGGGGTCGGCCGGCCAGAACGGCGCGACGCACGCCCGGCACACGCCCGGCGCACCCTGCTGGGTGAGCCTGATGGTGCACGGGATGGCCACGACCCAGGACTTCTACGGAGCGCTGTTCGGCTGGGAGTTCCAGCCGGGCCCGCATCAGCTCGGCCAGTACGTACGTGCCCTGCTCGACGGGCACGAGGTGGCGGGGATCGGGCAGTTGCCGCCAGACCGTCATCTGCCGATCGCCTGGACGCCGTATCTCGCCTCGGACGACGTGGACCTGACCGCCGAGACGGTACGGCTCAGCGGCGGCACCGTGGGGGTCGGTCCGCTGGACGCCGCCGAGGCCGGCCGCATGGCGATCGCCTCGGATCCGACGGGTGCCGTCTTCGGCATCTGGCAGGCGGCCGTCCATCTGGGCACGGGCATCACCGGCGTACCGGGGACGCCCGCGTGGAACGAGCTGGTGACGCGCGACACCGAGAGCGTCGTCAAGTTCTACCGGGGGGTCTTCGGCTACGAACCGGAGCCGGCCGTCTCGGCCGACTTCGACTACGTGACCCTGCACCTCGACGGCCGTCCGGTGGCCGGCATCCACGGCGTCGGCCACGGCCTGCCACGCGACCGCGGCCCGCACTGGATGACGTACTTCGAGACCGCGGACGTGGACGACACCGTCGCCCGTGTCACGGGCCTCGGCGGACACCTCCTCAAGCCCGCCCACGACTCGCCGTACGGGCGCGTGGCGACGGTGGCGGATCCGGAGGGCGCGTTGTTCTCCGTGATCCACAGCGTCCGGTGAACGGGCGATGAGTGACGGACGCGCGGTCCGAGGGCCGGTCTCAGGCGTCATCGGCAGTACGTCCGTCGACGCCGCCGCCCGTCTGAGCTTCCAGCAGCCGACGAATGCGCTCGTACTCCGCGGCCATCCGCGGTGTGGCGAGGAAGTCGCCGAGGTCGGCGGAGACCTCGTGGTCGACGTCCTCGATCGAGCGGATGGCCAGCTCGTAGAGCTCACCGCGGCTGTTGCGCTCCAGGTAGCTCTGCCAGTGCGCGAGCGCCTGGATGGCGGTCAGGACTCCTCTGTCCAGATCGTCGTCGACCAGAATGCCGTCATAGACGGTCGACAGCTCACGGCCGAGGTCGGCGGCGCTGATCGTCAGGACGTTCTCGCGGGCGGTCGTGAGCGCCGCCCAGGCGTCCTCGGCAAGCTCGTCCTCATCGGCGTACCGGAGGAGCTCCGGCCGCACGAGGCGGGTGACCGTCTCCTCCCCGAAGGCGCGAACGCTCCCTTCGTCGGCTGCGACGATCAACTCGAGTATGTCCGCCTCAAGTTCGCTGTAGTTCACGGCCGCAGCCTAGAGGCTGGTGCGCCGTCTCCGTGAGGGGCGTCGGGAAGGTGGGTCGCCGGGGCGTTGTCCCCCGCCCGGCTGCCCCGGCCCAGCCCCGGACCTCGGCGCAGCGACATACTGCACGCACCGCACCGCAATGTGGGAAGGACCCAGCATGATCAGCATTCCCGGACACACGCTCAACGACGGTTCGAAGATCCCCGCCCTCGGCCTGGGCACCTATCCGATGGATGACGCGCAGGCGGAGAAGGCCGTGGGCGAGGCGCTGGACATCGGCTACCGCCTCATCGACACGGCCACCAACTACGGCAACGAGACCGGCACCGGGCGCGGTATCACCCGCAGCGACATCCCCCGCGAGGAGATCGTCGTCACGACGAAGCTGCCGGGCCGGCATCACGGGTACGAGGAGACCCTCGCCTCCTTCGAGGAGTCCCGCGGCCGTCTCGGCCTGGCGTACGTGGACCTCTATCTGATCCACTGGCCGCTCCCCCGCGTCGGCAAGTACGCGGAGTCCTGGAAGGCGATGGTCAAGCTCCGCGCGGAGGGCCTCGTCCGCTCGATCGGTGTCTCGAACTTCACTCCGGAGCACATCACGCGGCTGGAGCAGGAGACCGGCGTCCTGCCCTGTGTGAACCAGATCGAGCTGCATCCCTTCTTCCCGCAGGAGCGGTTGCGGGCCTTCCACTCGGACAGGGGCATCCTCACCGAGAGCTGGAGTCCCCTGGGCCGCGGCACCGAGCTGCTGGACACCCCCGCCGTCGTGAAGGTCGCCGAGGCCCATGGCGTGACCCCGGGACAGGTCGTACTGCGGTGGCACACGCAGCTCGGCGCGGTCCCCATTCCCAAGTCCGCGGACCCCGGTCGCCAGCGCGAGAACCTCGACATCTTCGGTTTCGAGCTGACTCCCGCCGAGATGGCCGCGGTCTCCGGCCAACCCTCGCGGCGTATCGGCGGAGATCCCGAAGTGCACGAAGAGTTCTGATGCCGGGCCGCCCGTGAGGTGAGCGGCTACCCCGTGACCTCTCGGATGTGCGGCACCACACGGGTCAGCCGCAGCACGCCCCACAGAATCGCCGCGGCCCCGATCGCCTCGGGGAGCAGCCACCACCCGGTACGGACCGTCTCCCCGAACAGGGTGATGCCCAGCATCAGGCTGACCGTCGCGTCACCGATGGTCAGAGCGGGCTGCGAGGCAGCCAGGGCGCCGGCCTGCAACGCGTTCTCCAGCAGCAGGACGGCGCTCACGCCGGTCACCGCGAAGCCGTAGGTCTGCCACGTGCCGAGGAACGCGGCGAACCCGTCGTCGGCGAGCGTGCCCGTCGCCGACTTCAGCAGCGCGGCGGTCAGGGCGTTGCCGATGGCGGAGGCCGATCCCAGCACCGCCGCCCGGAACAGCGGCGGACGCCCCGGACGGGCCACGACGACCAGTACGCCAATCGCCCCCAGGCACAGCACCAGCGCCGGGATCCACCTCACCATGGGGGCCTGGTCGCGTGCCCCCGAGGGAGCAGCCGCGCCGAGAACCAGGGCGAGGCCGACGACCACACCCGCGACGGCCCACCAGCCCGCACCCGGGAGGCGCCTGTGCAGCAGCGGAATGGCGATCAGCAGGGCCAACGGCAGCTCCAGGATGAACAGGGGCTGCACCAGCGCCAGCGGCCCGTTCACCAGAGCCAGGGCCTGGAAGACCGCGGCCGCGACAACCCCGGCGATGCCGATCAGCCACGCCGGACGCCGAGCCAGCTCGAGGATCAGGCGCAGTCCACCGCCGCGCGCCACGGTGGACGCCGCCTTCCGCTGAAAGGCGGTACCGGCCGCGTTACTGGCGGCCCCCAGGACAGCGAACAGCACAGCCAGCACGGTCACCGTTCCACCATGCCCGTAAAAGGGACGCGCGGCCTTCCGAGACGCGTCGGCCGGCGCTCGCGCGCGTCCGCGCCGGGTCAGCCGCGGAGGAGCTGGAGGACGTGGAGGACGTGGAGGACCAGGCCCTCAGGCCGACGTCATCGGCAGTACGTCCGGTGACAGGGCGCCCGCGTGGGACCTGCCGGCCGTCATCCGGCGGCGGTGGTGGCGACGGCACAGCACCTCGTAGCCGATGTCGTCCGCTTGGTCGACGTCGCCGACGACCACCTGGGCGCCCTCGACGACCATCTCGCCGCCTATGGTGCGGGCGTTGTGCGTGGCGCGCGCGCCACACCAGCACAGGGCCTCGACCTGGAGGACCTCGACCCGGTCGGCCAGCTCGACCAGGCGCTGGGAGCCGGGGAAGAGCTTGGAGCGGAAGTCGGTCGTGATGCCGAAGGCGAAGACGTCGACGTCCAGGTCGTCCACCACCCGCGCCAGTTGGTCGATCTGCGCGGGGGCCAGGAACTGCGCCTCGTCGGCGATCACATAGTCCGCCCGGCCGCCCTGCGAGAGATGGTCGACGAGATACGCGTACAGATCCTGCTCGTCCGCCACCTCCACCGCGTCCGTGACCAGACCCAGGCGGGAGGAGAGCTTGCCCTCGCCCGCGCGGTCGTCACGGGTGAAGATCATGCCCTGAAGGCCCCTCGCCGAACGGTTGTGCTCGATCTGGAGGGCCAGCGTCGACTTCCCGCAGTCCATCGTTCCGGAGAAGAACACCAGCTCGGGCATGGGGAGTCGAGCACCTTTCGGGCAACGGGGGCAGTGGGGTTCAGGAACGTACTTGCAGGAGCGGAACGTGCTGCTCCGCCGGGGTCATCGAGCCGTGGTTGCCGACCATGGCCGACTCCTTCGGCTCCCGCTCGGAGGCGATGATCAGAACGTCGTCATGGGCCGCGGCCACGACGTCGCCGATCCGGGCGTACACCCGCTCGTCGATCCGCGGGCCGAACCAGCCCGCCGCGATCGCCTCGTCCCGCGAGGCCACCCAGAACTGCTCACCGAGCACCTCGCGCCAGCAGGTCAGGACATCCGCCTCGGCGCCCTGGACGGCGTAGACGTGCCTGGCGCGGCCCTCGCCGCCGAGCAGGGCGACTCCGGCGCGCAGCTCCCAGTCCTCGTCGAAGTCGACGCGGTGCTGCTCGTCGAAGGGAATGTCGACCATGCCGTGGTCGGCGGTGATGTACAGGGCGGCGCGCGGCGGGAGTTGCTCCGCGAGGCGCTGGACCAGCCGGTCGACGTACATCAGCTGGCCGCGCCAGGGGTCCGAGTCGACGCCGAAGCGGTGGCCCTTGCCGTCCACCTCGGCGTAGTACGTGTAGACCAGGGAGCGGTCGCCCGCCGCGAGCTGGGCGGCGGCGAAGTCCATGCGCTCCTCCCCGGTCAGCCGTCCGTGGAACGATCCGCCACTGAGCGCGATCTTCGTCAGCGGGGTGTTCTGGAAGGCGGGCGCCGAGACCTGGGCGGTGTGCACACCGGCCGCGTCGGCCAGCTGGAAGATCGTGGGGTACGGCTGCCAGGCGCGCGGGTCGGTCCACGGCTGCCAGCGGAGCTGGTTCATCAGCTCGCCGGTCCTGGGGTTGCGCACGGTGTAGCCGGGCAGGCCGTGCGCGCCGGGCGGCAGGCCGGTGCCGACGGAGGCGAGCGAGGCCGCGGTGGTCGCCGGATAGCCCGCGGTGATCGGCCGGCCCGTGCCCCCGCGCGAGGACGCCAGCAGCGACGTCATGAAGGGGGCCTCGTCGGGGTGCGCCTTCAGCTGCTCCCAGCCGAGACCGTCGATCAGGAAGACGCAGTTCCGGTCGGTGGCGCTCAGTTCCGGTATGGCGGCGGTCATGCCGGGCACGTCCATGCCCGCGGCGAGGGTGGGGAGCAGATCGGCGAGCGAACCGACGCCGTACTCGGGGACGGGCGCGGAGTCGAGGGCGAGTGGTTCCGGGTGGTCCCAGGCGGAACCGGGAGGGGCGGGCACCGAGTGCCCTCGGTCATGAGCGGCGGGGGGAAACGGGTGGGACATCAGCGCGCGACGTCCGCGGTCGCCTCGGAGAGGGCCTGCGCGAAGGCGAGAGCCTGGCGCACCGTCTCCGGGCCGTCCCCGGCCTCGCTGACACGCAGACTCAGGTCGTCCGCCGTCGAGTTGCCCGTGTAGCCGTGGTCCGCCTCGCAGTTGGGGTCGCCGCAGGCGGCGGGCTCCAGGTCGATACGGGAGACGGCGCCCCAGCCGATGGTGAGGACGACCTCACGGGGCAGCGTGCCCGGTGCGTACGACTCGGGGTTGGCGACGACTCGGCTGACGACGACCGACGAGATACGGCCGAGCTTCACGGACTCCGTCGACGTCGTGGCGTACGGCGTCGGTGAGGTGGTGTCCTCGGCCTGCTCGTCGGTGTGGCTCACGATGAAACGGTTGCCCGTGAGGACGAGCACCGTGACGTGCCGGCGCACCTCGTTGGTGTCGAACGTCGTCTCCTGATGAACCAGGTACGACCGGATGGTGTCGCCGCCGATCGCGGCCTCCACCGCCTCGGCCACGAGGGCCGGGTAGTAGCCACTGCGCTCGATCGCCGCTCGCAGCCCCTGGGTCGTCGTACTGGTCTTGGCCATGATGTCCATCTTACGGGCGCCCACTGACTGCGAGGCACCGCTCGCGGGGGTCTGCCGGGCGGAGATCCGGATCCACCCGGCAGAGGCCGGCAGCGGAGGTCAGTAGACGGGGAGCGTCCGCGGACCGAGGTCGTCGCGGACGGGCGCGCGGTCCAGCCGGACGGTGGCGCCGAGCGCGCTCAGGCCTTGCGGCGCGACGACCACGGGTTCCAGGGACACCGCGACGACCTCCGGGTGATCATCGACCAGCCGCGACACGCGCAGCATCAGCTCTTCGAGGGCCGCCGTGTCGACCGGGGCGGAACCGCGCCAGCCGAAGAGGAGCGGTGCGGTCCGGATCGACCGGACCAGCGAGCCCGCGTCCCGGTCCGTGACCGGAATCAGCCGGTGCGCGGTGTCACCGAGCAACTCCGAGGCGGCCCCGGCGAGCCCGAAGGAGAGCACCGCTCCGGCCGCCGGGTCGATGACGGCCCGTACGACCGTGTCGACCCCGCGCGGTGCCATCGCCTGTACGACCGGACGCAGCTCCGCCGGCTTCCCGAACAGCTCGGTCAACTCCGCGTACGCCCGGCGCAGTTGCTCCTCGTCCGCCAGGTCGAGCCGGACGCCGCCGAGGTCGGCGCGGTGCCGCAGGTGCGGGGCGGTGGTCTTGAGGGCCACCGGATAGCCGAGGTCTCCCGCGGCCCGCGCCGCGTCGTCCGGGGTGAGGGCGGGCAGGGCGGGGCGTACGCCGATGCCGTACCGCCCGAGCAGCTCGCGGGTTTCTCCGGCGTCGAGGGTCAGTCCCTCGACGCCCTCCACGCGCGCGAGGAGGGCGTCGATCTGCTCGGCGGCGCCCTTCTCGTCCACGTCCTCGAACTCCGGCACCCTGCCCGGTTCGGCGGCGTCCCGCCGCCACTGGGCGTACTTCACGGCTTCGGCGAGGGCCCGGACGGCGCGCTCGGCGGCGGGGTAGGCGGGGATGAGGCGGGAGCCGGACTCGTCGCTGTCGGCGGTGGGCGCGGGTTCCGCCGGGCTGAGGGGCTCGGCGCTGCCGGCGGCGCCGGGTGCCGGGGCGGCTGCCTGTGGTGCGGTGCTCGCGGCGGCGGACAGCGCCTCGGCGAGTCCGCCGAGTTCGACGTGCACCACGAGCACCGGCTTGGCCGGGGCCGACGCCGTGGCCGCGCGCAGGGCCTCGGCCAGGGCGGCGTCCCGCACGGAGGTCTCCCCCACCGCCGGAATGGCGGTCACCACCACGGCGTCGCAGCCGTCGTCGGCGAGGGCTCCCGTCAGCGCCCGGCGGAAGTCGTCCGCCGACGCCGCCGTCGTGAGGTCCAGCGGCGGTGACGGCCGGAGGCCTTCGGCCAGGCACGCGTCGTACGTGAGCAGTCCCAGCGACTCCGAGTTCCCGAGAATCGCCACCCGGGGCCCGGCCGGGAGCGGCTGGCGTGCCAGCAGGAGCCCGGCGTCCACCAGCTCGGTGATCGTGTCCACCCGGATCACCCCGGCCTGCCGGAGCAGCGCGGACACGGTGGCGTGCGGCAACCGGGTGGCCCGTACCGCGTGCCCCTGCGGAGTGGCGGCGTGCCGGGCGCCCTGCACGACGACCAGCGGTTTCGCCGCCGCGGTCCGGCGGGCGAGCCGGGTGAACTTGCGCGGGTTGCCGATGGATTCGAGGTACATCAGGGCGACGTCGGTGTCCGGATCGTCGTACCAGTACTGCAGGACGTCGTTGCCCGACACGTCCGCGCGGTTCCCGGAGGAGACGAAGGTGGACACGCCGGTCACGCCCGTGACTCCGCCGCCGCGCCGGTGCAGCCGGGAGAGCAGGGCGATCCCGATGGCCCCGGACTGGGCGAACAGGCCTATCCGTCCGGGCCTCGGCATCTCCGGCGCGAGCGAGGCGTTGAGGCGCACCTCGGGGGAGGTGTTGATGACCCCGAAGGCGTTGGGGCCGATGATGCGCATGCCGTACGTACGGGCCTGGCGGACGAGTTCGCGCTGGCGTTCCCGTCCGTCGGGGCCGCTTTCGGCATACCCCGCCGTTACGACAACGAGCCCCTGCACGCCGTGCTCACCGCACTCCGCGACGATCTCGGGGACGTAGGGCGCGGGTACGGCGACGACCGCGAGATCGACGGGCTCGTCGATGTCCCCGATGGAGCGGTACGCGGGGACTCCGTCGAGCTCGCTCTCCTGGACCGCCCTGTTCACGGCGTGGAGCCGCCCGGTGAAGCCGGCGTCGCGGAGGTTGGTGAGGACGCTGCGGCCCACGCCGCCGGGGGTGCGGCCGGCGCCGATGACGGCGACCGAGCCGGGCGCGAGCAGCCGGTGCACGGACCGTGCCTCCGCGCGCTGTTCACGGGCGCGCTGCACGGCGAGCGAGCGGTCGGTGGGTTCGAGGTCGAACTCCAGGCGTACGACGCCGTCCTCGAAGTGCCTCTTCTGCTGGTAACCGGCGTCCGTGAAGACTTTGATCATTTTGCTGTTGGCCGGAAGTACCTCGGCGGCGAACCGGCGGATGTCCCGCTCCCGGGCGACGGCCGCGATGTGTTCGAGCAACGCCGAGGCGACGCCGCGCCCCTGGTGGGCGTCCTGGACCAGGAAGGCGACCTCGGCCTCATCGGCGGGGGCGGAGGCGGGCCGGCCGTCGGCGTTGATCCTGTCGTACCGCACGGTGGCGATGAACTCGCCGCCCACCGTGGCCGCGAGTCCCACCCGGTCCACGAAGTCGTGGTGCGTGAAGCGGTGGACGTCCTTGGCGGACAGGCGCGGATAGGGCGCGAAGAAGCGGTAGTACTTCGACTCGTCGGAGACCTGTTCGTAGAAGCTGACCAGGCGCTCGGCGTCGTCGACGGTGATGGGCCTGACGCGTGCGGTGCCGCCGTCACGCAGCACCACGTCCGCCTCCCAGTGGGAGGGGTACTCGTGCCGGTCCGGCGAGGTCTGCATGGGCCCCACAGTACGGCTCGCGTCTGACAACGGCGCGAGGCAGTCTTGGGGGGAACCGAAGCCGGATCCAGGCCGGGATCCGGTGCCGGGTCCGGGACGGGAGCAAGGGGTTTGTCACCCTCTGGCCCGCTCCGGGCACGCTTGACATTATGGGACACTGGTCTAGACAACCTGAGACATCTGAAGGGCAGCATCACATGGCTGAGCGCCGCGTCAACGTCGGCTGGGCGGAGGGCCTTCACGCCCGCCCCGCCTCCATCTTCGTCCGGGCGGCCACGGCCTCCGGCGTCCCTGTGACGATCGCCAAGGCTGACGGGAACCCCGTCAACGCGGCCTCCATGCTCGCGGTCCTCGGCCTGGGCGCCCAGGGCGGCGAGGAGATCGTCCTCGCGTCCGACGCCGAGGGAGCGGACGCCGCTCTCGACCGTCTGGCGAAGCTGGTCTCCGAGGGACTCGAGGAGCTTCCCGAGACGGTCTGACCCGAAACCGTCAGAGGTTCGGCGTTTTCCTCGTTCGAAAACACCGGCAAGGGCCCGCCCGAATTATCGGGTGGGCCCTTCGCATTTCCATTGCGCGGGCAGCATGAATAATCTCCCGCGAATTACTCCTCTTTGTATACGGCGCTCATGTTAATGCCGCAGGCCCGTCATGTTTACGGGATGTTGCGAAGTCCTCACACGGTCCTGCCGGTCCCCCGCGCCGGGAAACCGGAGCCGGTGCGCGACCGTCGCGCGTTCGGTGTGCAGGGCGGTGATCGCCCGCGCCCGCTCGCTGTCGCCACGCGCGACGGCGTCCACGATCCCGCCGTGCTCCGCCCAGGAGTCCGCCGGGTTGGCCGGCGCCTCGACCGTGTACATCCAGGCGATCTTGTGGCGCAACTGGGCGAGCGTGGAGGTCAGCGCGGGGCTTCCGGAGGCCTGCGCGAGGGTCTCGTGGAACCAGCCGCCCAGCGAGCGCAGATCCTCGCTGTTGCCCCTCCTGGCCCGCTCCTGACCCAGCCTGACCAGGCCTCGGAGCACCTTGAGGTGAGCTTCGGTGCGGCGCTGCGCGGCCCGCGCGGCCCCGAGCGGCTCCAGGAGCATGCGCATCTCCAGCAGGTCCGCGGCCTCCTGCTCGCTCGGCTCCGCGACGCACGCGCCCGCGTGCCGCCGGGTGAGGACGAAACCCTCGGCCTCCAGCGTGCGCAGGGCCTCGCGCACGGGGACGCGCGAGACGCCGTAGCGGCGCGCGAGCAGTTCCTCGGTGAGCCGGCTGCCGCGCTCGTAGACACCCGCGACGATGTCGTCACGGATCGCCGTGCATACCGAGTGCGCAGGAACACGCATACCGGACCTCCGCTTTAATCCCCGTGAAACGCCGTCGATTGGCACTTGTCCAGTGACTCTATTGCAGAGACTCGGAATTTCCGATGGCGGACCGGAATCGAGGGATATTTTTTGGACAGGAAGGCGTTCGAAACGACAAGGTCCCGGCTCGTTCGAGCCGGGACCTTCTGAAGTACGTAAGCGAGCGGTGAAAGGTTCACTCGGCGCCGAGGACCGGACGTCGACGCCGGACCGGGATCAGACGCTCACGCCGTGCGAGCGGAGGTACGCGACGGGGTCGATGTCCGAGCCGTACTCGGCGGTCGTCCGGGCCTCGAAGTGGAGGTGCGGCCCTGTGGTGTTGCCGGTGGCCCCGGAGAGGGCTATCTGCTGACCCGGGGTCACCGTCTGGCCCACGGAGACACCGATGGACGACAGGTGGCCGTACATCGTGTAGGTGCCGTCGTTCATCCTCAGGACGATCTCGTTGCCGTAGGAGCCGCCCCAGCCGGCGGTGACGACCGTGCCGGAGCCGACCGCGTGGACCGGGGTGCCGGACGCGGCGTGGAAGTCGACGCCGGTGTGGCTGCCGGAGGACCAGAGACTGCCGCCGGTCCTGTAGCCGGTGGAGACGTACGAGCCGCTGACCGGCGTGACGAAGGTGTTGAGTCGCTTGCGCTCCGCGGCACGGGCGGCACGTGCCTTGGCCTCGCGCTCCTCCTCGGCCTTCCGCAGCGCCTCGGCCTCGTCGGCGGCGTGCTGCTGGGCGGCGGCCTGCGCGTCGATCTGGTCGGCTATCGAGTCACCGATCGCGATGGCCCGGGTGAGGCCGGTCTGCTCGACGGAGTTGTCCGCGGCGAGCGCCGGGACCGCCAGGGTGCCGAGGACACCGGTGGTGGTGAGCGCCGCTACGCCGATGGCGTTCGTGGTCGTGCGCTTCACGCGGCTCGGGCGACGGTGCTTCCCTGTGCCACAGGTGAACGCCATGTAGGGGTTGATCCTTTCCTTCCCTCTCGCCTACCGGGTTAGCTGACGGGTTCGGAGCAGGAAGGTCTCCTACGGACCACCTCCGAAGAGGACGTCCGATTCACCCCAGGGACTGCGTGTGGGTCCCCGGCTCCCCTGGCTCGCGCCACAGGGGGATTAGGCGATGGCTGTCCGGATGCCGCGGGCGCGGCGCAGTGCCTGACGAACAGCCGGACCGACGCTAAACGGGACATCTTTCAATCGACAAACGGAACACGGCTTTTGTAGCGCATGCCACAGAGCAGACAGGCAACCTCTCTACCAATACGGACAAATGGGGGCCCAGGAGGCTCTGCCGCCTCCTGGGCCCCCATGGGAGCGAACTGATCAAATCCGCTCCGCTCGGTCCTACTCGGCCGCCACGACGGTCACTTCACCGATTCCGAGGGCCTTGACCGGCTCCTCGATCGTCGCGGCGTCGCCCACCAGGACGGTCACCAGGCGGTCCACCGGGAAGGCGCTCACGGCGGCCGCGGTGGCCTCCACGGTGCCGGTCTCGGCGAGCTGCCGGTACAGCGTCGACTGGTAGTCGTCCGGCAGGTGCTGCTCGACCTGGTCGGCCAGCGTGCCCGCGACAGCCGCCGCCGTCTCGAACTTGAGGGGTGCCACACCCACCAGGTTCTGCACGGCGATGTCGCGCTCGGCGTCGGTCAGTCCCTCCGCGGCGAGGGTGCGCAGCACCTTCCAGAGGTCGTCGAGCGCCGGACCGGTGTTCGGGGTGTCCACCGAGCCGCTGATGGCGAGCATCGCGGCACCCGTGCCGTCCGCCGCGGAACGCAGCACCTGGCCGAACGCCCGTACCCCGTAGGTGTAACCCTTCTCCTCGCGCAGGACACGGTCCAGGCGCGAGGTGAGGGTGCCGCCGAGGCAGTACGTGCCGAGTACCTGGGCGGGCCACACACGGTCGTGCCGGTCGGCGCCGATCCGGCCGATGAGCAGCTGCGTCTGGACGGCGCCGGGACGGTCCACGATGACGACCCGGCCGGTGTCGTCGGCGGTGACCGGCGGCACCGGGCGCGGCTCGGCGGACGAGCCGGTCCACGCGCCGAGCGTGTCGGCGAGCAGCGCGTCGAGGTCGACTCCGGTGAGGTCGCCGACGATCACGGCGGTGGCCGTGGCGGGGCGAACGTGCTTCTCGTAGAAGGCGCGTACGGCCGCCGCGTCGATCGCGGAGACCGTCTCCTCGGTGCCCTGGCGCGGTCGCGACATGCGCGAGGTGGCCGGGAACAGCTCCTTGGAGAGCTCCTTCGCGGCGCGGCGACCCGGGTTGGCCGACTCGTGCGGGATCTCGTCCAGCCGGTTGCGCACCAGCCGCTCGATCTCGCTGTCCGCGAACGCCGGTGCCCTCAGGGCGTCGGCGAGCAGGTCGAGCGCCTTCGGGAGGCGCGAGACGGGGACTTCGAGCGACACACGTACGCCGGGGTGGTCGGCGTACGAGTCGAGCGTGGCGCCGCAGCGCTCCAGCTCGGCGGCGAACTCCTCGGCGGAGAGCTTGTCGGTGCCCTCGGAGAAGGCCCGCGCCGTGATCGTGGCGACTCCGTCGAGGCCCGCGGGCTCGGCCTCCAGCGGCGCGGCGAGCAGCACCTCCACGGCGACGACCTGCTGGCCGGGGCGGTGGCAGCGCAGCACGGTCAGGCCGTTGCCGAGAGTGGCCCGTTCGGGGGCGGGGAAGGCCCACGGCCTGGCCTCGCCGGCCTGCGGCTGGGGGTGGAACTCCATGGTGGCGAGCTCGGTCACTTCGCCGCCTCCTCGTCGGTGTCTTCAGCGGCTTCAGCGTTTTCGGCGTCTTCAGCGGCAATCGGTTCGTAGACCAGCACGGCGCGGTTGTCGGGGCGCAGGCGGGACTTGGCGACCTCCTGGACCTCCTCGGCCGTGATGTCCAGAACGCGCTGTACGGCGGTCAGGGCGAGCTGCGGGTCGCCGAACAGGACGGCGTACCGGCACAGTTCGTCGGCGCGGCCCGCGACGGTGCCGAGCCGGTCCAGCCACTCACGCTCCAACTGGGCCTGCGCGCGCTCCATTTCCTCGGCCGTGGGGCCCTCCTCGGCGAACCGGGCGAGCTCCTCGTCCACGGCGGCCTCGATGACCGGGATCCGGACGTCACCGGAGGTCTTCACGTCGAGCCACCCCAGGGAGGGCGCTCCGGCCAGCCGCAGCAGGCCGAACCCGGCCGCCACGGCGCTGCGGTCACGGCGTACGAGCCGGTTGTAGAGCCGGGAGGACTCGCCGCCGCCGAGGACGGTCAGGGCCAGGTCGGCCGCGTCGCTCGCGCGCGTGCCGTCCTCCGGGAGCCGGTAGGCGGCCATCAGCGCGCGCGAGGGGACGTCTTCCTCGATGACCTCGCGGAGTTCCTCGCCCATGATGTCGGGCAGGGCGCCGTCACGCGGCGCGGGCTTCCCGTCGTGGCCCGCGACGGAGCCGAAGTACTTCTCGATCCAGGCGAGCGTCTGCTCCGGGTCGATGTCCCCGACGACCGACAGCACCGCGTTGTTGGGCGCGTAGTAGGTGCGGAAGAACGCGCGGGCGTCCTCCAGGGTGGCCGCGTCCAGGTCGGCCATCGACCCGATCGGCGTGTGGTGGTACGGGTGGCCCTCGGGGTACGCGAGCGCGGTCAGCTTCTCGAACGCGGTCCCGTAGGGGACGTTGTCGTAGCGCTGGCGCCGCTCGTTCTTGACGACGTCCCGCTGGTTCTCCATGGACTCGTCGTCGAGCGCGGCGAGCAGCGAGCCCATGCGGTCGGCCTCCAGCCAGAGCGCGAGCTCCAGCTGGTGGGTGGGCATGGTCTCGAAGTAGTTGGTGCGCTCGAAACTGGTCGTGCCGTTCAGCGAGCCACCGGCGCCCTGCACCAGCTCGAAGTGACCGTTGCCCTTGACCTGGCCCGAGCCCTGGAACATCAGGTGCTCGAAGAGGTGGGCGAGTCCCGTACGCCCCTTGACCTCGTGGCGCGAGCCGACGTCGTACCAGAGGCACACCGCGGCGACCGGGGTCAGGTGGTCCTCGGAGAGCACCACGCGCAGGCCGTTGGCCAGGCGGTGCTCGGTCGCTGTCAGCCCGCCGGAGCCTGCCTCAGCTGTGGCCGTGTGACCCATGGGCATGTACGTCCCTTCGATCGCGGAAAACTACGGATTACCTGTCGGTCCTGCCACTGTATGCAAGCGCGCGGACCGCTGGCGAAGTTCCCGCACCTCGTACGCCGAGAGCGAGAATCGCGTTCGGATTCCGCGAGGCGGGAGCGGTGAACTCCCGGCCGCCCTCGTACGCCCGGAGCGCTTCCCGGACACCGCGCGAGACCCTCCGCACGGCCCGCCGGGACCCTCAACAGACGGGTCGTGGTCCGCGTTGTCAGTACGGCGGTCCACAATGGTGCGCGTCAGAACCCGTTCATGCCCAGGCAGAGACTGTGAAGGAGCCGCAGCAGCGATGGCCCGCCGCAGCACGAAGACCCCGCGACCCGATGACGACGCCGACTTCGAGGAGCGCATCCTCGACATCGACGTCGTCGACGAGATGCAGGGCTCCTTCCTCGAGTACGCGTACTCGGTCATCTACTCCCGAGCCCTGCCGGACGCCCGCGACGGCCTCAAGCCCGTGCACCGCCGCATCGTCTACCAGATGAACGAGATGGGCCTGCGCCCCGACCGCGGCTATGTGAAGTGCGCCCGCGTCGTCGGCGAGGTCATGGGTAAGCTCCACCCGCACGGCGACGCGTCGATCTACGACGCGCTGGTGCGCCTGGCCCAGCCCTTCTCGATGCGCCTGCCGCTGGTCGACGGCCACGGCAACTTCGGCTCGCTCGGCAACGACGACCCGCCGGCCGCCATGCGTTACACCGAGTGCCGGATGGCCGACGCCACCTCGCTCATGACCGAGTCCATCGAAGAGGACACGGTCGACTTCTCGCCGAACTACGACGGCCAGGAGCAGGAGCCGGGCGTCCTCCCGGCGGCGTACCCGAACCTGCTGGTCAACGGCGCGTCCGGCATCGCCGTGGGCATGGCCACGAACATGCCGCCGCACAACCTCGGCGAGGTCATCGCGGCCGCCCGCCACCTGATCCGCCACCCGGGCGCCGACCTGGACACGCTGATGAAGCACGTCCCGGGCCCCGACCTGCCCACCGGCGGCCGGATCGTCGGCCTCTCCGGGATCAGGGACGCGTACGAGAACGGCCGCGGCACCTTCAAGATCCGCGCCACGGTGGCGGTGGAGGACGTGACGGCCCGCCGCAAGGGCATCGTCGTCACCGAACTGCCCTTCACCGTCGGACCGGAGAAGGTGATCGCCAAGATCAAGGACCTGGTCGGCGCCAAGAAGCTCCAGGGCATCGCCGATGTGAAGGACCTCACGGACCGCATGCACGGTCTGCGTCTGGTCATCGAGGTCAAGAACGGTTTCGTGCCGGAGGCGGTCCTCGAGCAGCTCTACAAACTGACGCCGATGGAGGAGTCCTTCGGCATCAACAACGTGGCGCTGGTGGACGGCCAGCCCCTCACCCTCGGTCTCAAGGAGCTACTCGAGGTCTACCTCGACCACCGCTTCGAGGTCGTACGCCGCCGCAGCGAGTTCCGCCGCACCAAGAAGCGCGACCGGCTGCACCTGGTCGAGGGTCTCCTCGTCGCCCTGATCGACATCGACGAGGTCATCCGCCTCATCCGCTCCAGCGACAACTCGGCCCAGGCGAAACAGCGCCTGATCGAGCACTTCTCGCTCAGCGACATCCAGACGCAGTACATCCTGGACACGCCGCTTCGCCGGCTGACCAGGTTCGACCGCATCGAGCTGGAGTCGGAGCGCGACCGGCTCAACGGCGAGATCGACGAGCTGACCGGCATCCTGGACTCGGACACCGAGCTGCGCAAGCTGGTCTCCACCGAACTGGCCGCGGTGGCCAAGAAGTTCGGCACCGACCGGCGCACGGTGCTGCTGGAGTCCGCGGGCTCCAGCGCCGCGACGGTCCCGCTCCAGGTGGCGGACGACCCGTGCCGGGTCCTGCTGTCCTCCACGGGCCTGGTCGCCCGTACGGCCAATGGCGACCCCTTCGGAGAAGCGGAGGAGGACCGGCGCGCCAAGCACGACCTGATCATCTCCGCGGTGCCCGCGACGGCCCGCGGTGAGATCGGCGCGGTCATCTCCTCCGGCCGCCTGCTGCGGCTGAACGTGATCGACCTGCCGCGGCTCCCGGAGACGGCGTCGGCGCCCAACCTCTCCGGAGGCGCGCCGATCTCGGAGTTCCTGTCCACCCTGGAGCCGAAGGAGACGGTGGTCTGCCTGACCACGCTCGACGAGTCGTCACCGGGCCTGGCGATCGGCACGGAACAGGGCGTCGTGAAGCGGGTGGTCCCCGACTATCCCTCGAACAAGGAGGAGTTGGAGGTCATCACGCTCAAGGACGGCGACCGGATCGTCGGCGCCGCCGAGCTGCGTACGGGCGAGGAGGACCTGGTCTTCATCGCGGACGACGCCCAGTTGCTGCGCTACCAGGCGTCCCAGGTCCGTCCGCAGGGCCGGGCCGCGGGAGGCATGGCGGGCATCAAGCTCACCGAGGGCGCGAAGGTGATCTCCTTCACCGCGGTCGACCCGGCGGTGGACGCGGTGGTCTTCACGGTCGCCGGCTCGCGCGGCACCCTGGACGACTCGGTCCAGACGACGGCCAAGCTGACTCCCTTCGACCAGTACCCGCGCAAGGGCCGCGCCACGGGTGGCGTGCGCTGCCAGCGGTTCCTGAAGGGCGAGGACTGCCTCTCGCTCGCCTGGGCGGGCCCGGCACCGGCGCGCGCCTCGCAGAAGAACGGCACACCGGCCGAGCTGCCGGAGATGGACCCGCGCCGTGACGGCTCGGGCGTGTCCCTGGCGAAGACGGTGGGAGTGGTGGCGGGTCCGGTGTAGGTCAGAGGGCCGTTTCCGGCTGCTCCGGCTCTACGGGAGTGTCCTGTACGTAGCGGAGGACGCCCCACATGCTGTGCTCGTCGGCGTGTGGGGCGTCCTCTTTGCACGCCTCCAGTTCCTTGGCCAGGGCGGGCGTGTCGATGCCTGAGCCGATGAGGACGAGCTGCGTGAGCCGTTCGCCGGCACCGGCCGCGCGGGCCCAGGGCTCCGGGTAGAAACGCAGGAACCGTCCGACGGCGTGCACGGCGTAGCGGTTGCCGCGGTCCTGGACACCGAAATCGACGTACCCCTTGATGCGGTAGAGCCCCTCGGGCCTGCTGTCGAGGAACTCCATCAACCGCCGGGGGCTGAGCGGGACTTCGGAGGTGAAGGAGAGGGATTCGTAGGCGGAGTGCAGGTGGCCGACGACATGGCTGTCGGGCCCGGCGTGGTCATGGTCATGGTCATGGTCATGGTCATGGAGATCGTCGAAGGAGAGCTGGCCGACGCGCTCCTCGGTCGGTCGGCGGTCGAAGAGGAACTCGGGGTCGATCCGGCCGTAGGTGGCGGGTACGACGGCGGCACGGCCCGCGAGTTCCCGGACGACTCGGAGCACGCGCTCGCCCTCCGGCGCCCGGTCGGTCTTGTTGACGACGACGAGATCCGCGAGGGCGAGATGCCGGTCGATCTCGGGGTGCTTCTCCCGCGTGCCGTCGAACTCGGCGGCGTCGACGACCTCGACGAGTCCCCCGTACACGATCCCCGGATGCTCACTGGCGAGCACCATCCGCACGAGCTCCTCAGGCTCGGCGAGCCCGCTCGCCTCGATCACGATGACGTCGATTCCGGCCGAGGGCCGAGCGAGCCGTTCCAGATAGACGTCGAGCTCACTCGCGTCGACTGCACAGCACAGGCATCCGTTCCCGAGCGAGACGGTGGAGTCCCCGAGCGCCCCCGCCACCGCCATCGCGTCGATCTCGATCGAGCCGAAGTCGTTGACGATCGCCCCGATCCGGCTGCCTCCGCCGCGGTGCAGCAGATGGTTGAGCAGGGTGGTCTTGCCGGAGCCGAGGAAGCCTGCGAGGACGATGACCGGGATCTGCCGCGCCGCGGTCTCCACGTCGGTGGGCCGCGTGCCGGAGGTTGAGTGCGCGTCAGGGACCAACTGGGTGGCGGGCGTGGGCTGCGTGGCAGGTGCGGGCTGCGTACCGGACGTGGGTTGAGTGCCGGGTGCGGGTTGAGTGCCGGGTGCGGGCTTCGTGGCAGGGATCGGCTGGACGCCGGGAAGCGGTTGCGTGCCGGGCATCGACTGCGCGCCGGGGATCGGCTGCGGACTGGGCTGGCTCAACGCGCGACCTCTTTCACACCGGCGCACGCACCGGCTCGGGAACGGCTCCCGTACGAGGGCGGCTCACGCACCGGCACTCGTACGAGGAATGAATGCCGACCCAGGATACGAGTGGGAGGAATCGCCGCGAAGTGAACGATTGTTGGCGGCGCTCGCGGGGCACACGTTGGACATGGCGCCGGTGAACGCCGCCCGCACATCCCTCCGTGCGCCTCTTCTCCGCCTCCCTGTCGATCAGCACAGCTCAGCAAAACTGGGAGACGGCAGCGCGCCGCCCACCGCTCGCCGGTCCTCCCTGTCGCCCCACAACCGACGACCGGCGAAACGGTCGCCTAATTCGGGGGTTGACATGGTCACACAGAGTTCTGGGATACGGGGGTGGGGTTCCGCGGTCACCGCGGGGCTCGCCGTCACCGCAGGCGCCGTCGCTCTCCTGACCGCTCAGCAGCGCAAGTACAACGAACTGCGACTGCGGGTTGAGCAGCAGCGTATGCACTTTCACCTGCTGAGCCGGGCCATGGACGATCCCGACCTAGCCGCCGTAATGAGCACCGTGGACTTCAGCGACCAACCTGCAGAAAAGAGGCCCACCCTCCGACGCCAGTTCCTGTTCGCCAACGCCTGGTACACAAACACGTTGCAGCTCTACCGAACCGGAAACGTCAACTCGCAGGAGCTGCATGGACATCTTCGAGTGATCTGCCAAAGCGGGATCTTTCGCGACTACTGGGAGGCCACCCGGCATCATCGCGAAAGCCTCCCGCACTCCTCACAGGAAGCCCGGGTGGGACGCCTAGTGGACCGCCTCATGCGCGATCTGAGCGAGACCAGCACAGAGGAATGGTGGGTAGTGGGTGAACCGCCCGCCGAATAGGGCCGGTTGGGCTACACCATGGTCACACCGGCAACACCGGCCACCCCAAAGGAATACCCTGTCTTCGCCGTAAAGCCCTACTGTCCAGAGGACCGGGATCCCCTTTGAAGATCGTGCGCCGCATCGGTGCGTCACCACGCGAACGCGGTAGTGCCACCGCGGAGACCTGCCCCGACATCTTCGAGCTCAACGACGGCAGCTTCGCCGTCATCGGGACAGATGCCACCGATAGGCTCGACAGCGAGCTCCCGGCCGACGCTGCCCGCGCCGAATACGAGCGGATCGTCGTGATCAGCCGGGAAACCCTCATCCGGGCCAAGGTCGACATCCCCGAAGCCTGACCCTTACCAGGCCCGATGCCGCGACACCATCCACAGTCCAGCCTCGGAGTTCGCTGCACAGCGCACGTAACTTGTCACGCTATGCAGTAGTGCGGATACCCTCCGCTTTTTCCGTCCCAGATAATTGACTTCTATAGGAGCCCAGAGTTGGCCGTACACCTGGGGCGCAAGAGCGCCTGCAAGTTGGTCGCCAGAAAACTGTCGATAGCCCGGCGCGTGGGAGTGGCCCCACACCTGCGGGGCAGCATGCTCGGCGAGACCTGTCCTGACGTCTTCGAGCTAGGCGACGGCCGCTTCGCGGTAATCGGCGCCGAGCGGACAGTGGGTGTCCAGAAACAGCACCCGCAAGTCCGAGAGCTTCGCCCGTTCGAGGTCATCGTGGTCGTCGATCGGGGGACTCTTATCTGCGCAAGGCCCTTCATTCCAGACCACTGAGCCTAGGCCGTCTGCGCCGGAGGTCCGGCGCAGACGGCCCCATCAGATGCAGGGTTCGCACATTCGTTTCTCTCCACGCCATCCGGGAAGAATTGCTCGGACATCTGGGGGTGGGAGACTGATGGCTCGTCATGGTTCCTGGCGCCCAATGCTCTTGGCCTGTATGTGGCTGGCGGTGGCAGCGGTCGGCATCGCCCTCGTTGCCGCAGCGTCCGTAGTGGTAAGCGGCTGGCTCGTCAGTGGTGTGGAGCGGGCCAACGGCGGAACGCGCGAGGCGGCAGAACGCAGCGCCATCGGGGACTACTTCGGTGGCGTGAGCGCCGTGTTCTCTGGGCTGGCCCTCCTGCTGCTGGTCATCACTCTCCTGTTTCAGCAACGTGAGTTGCGACTGCAGCGCCAGGAACTAGCTCTGCAGCGCGATGAGCTCTCCTCCTCCCGCGCCGAACTGCACCGCAGCGCGGAGGCGGATATGCGTGCCTTGCATGTGCAGTTGACTCAGATGGTGATGGACGACCCTTCGCTGGCCCCGGTATGGAACGACTTCCAGGGCCAGCCAGAGTCGACTCTGCGCCAGAATCTCTTCGCCAACCTGACGTTCAGCCACTTCGTCCTGGCCCACACTTGGGGCAGCCACACAGAAGCCGAACTGTTGGTGCATGCGCGAAACTTGCTGAGCAGCGCGGCGTTTTGTCGATACTGGAACGCCACGCGAGCCCACAAGAGCGAGTTGCCCCCAGAGGGCGCGGAGGGCCGCGTGTTCCGGATCTTCGACCAGGCGTTCACTGACCTGGGACGCGGTACCCCACCGACAACGTAAACGACGCCCGATTACGCATCCTCCGGCACCGCCACCGGCGGCACCGGTCCCACATACCGGGCCGCCGGTCGGATGATCTTCCGGTCCTCCGCCTGTTCCAGGATGTTGGCGCTCCAGCCGACGACCCGTGCCGCGGCGAAGGTGGGGGTGAACATCTCGCGGGGCAGGCCGCACAGTTCCATGACCACACCGGCGTAGAACTCCACGTTGGTGTGCAGTTCGCGGCCGGGCTTGAGCTCGGCCAGGATCGCTTCCACCTGGTGCTCGACCTCGACGGCGAGGTCCACCAAGGGGCCGCCGAACTGCCGGGCGATCCCGCGGAGCATGCGCGAACGCGGGTCTTCCGTGCGGTAGACGGGGTGCCCGAAGCCCATGATGCGATCGCCCGCGAGGACGCGCTCGCGGATCCACGGGTCGATACGGTCAGCGGTGCCGATCGCGTCGAGAGTGTCCAGGGCACGGCTCGGGGCACCACCGTGGAGGGGGCCGGACAGAGCTCCCACGGCACCGACCAGGCAGGCAGCCACGTCCGCCCCTGTGGACGCGATCACCCGCGCCGTGAATGTTGATGCATTGAATCCGTGGTCAATGGTTGAGATGAGGTATTGCTCGACCGCCCTCGACCGCACGGCGTCCGGCTCCGAACCAGTCAACATGTAGAGATAGTTGGCGGCGTACGCGAGATCCTCGCGCGGCTCCACCGGTTCCAGCCCCTGCCCCAGCCGGTACAGAGCGGTGAGCAGCGTAGGTACGGCCGCACAGGCGGCGAGGGTGTCCGCGCGACGCCGGCCGGCGTCGATGTCGTACACCGGCCGGAACCCCAGCGAGGCACCCAGCAGCGACAGTGCGGTGCGCAGTCCGGCGAGCGGCCCGGAGTGCCCGGTCGCCTCAGCGATGGCCGGCAGCGCGGCCCGGACCCCGTCCGGCAGCCGGCGCAGCTCAGCGGTCCGCCCCATGAAGTCGGCGCGCCTCACCGAGCCCGGCAGTTCGCCGTGGACCAGCAGGTACCAGACGTCCTCGAAGCCGCGGGTCCGCGCGAGTTCGACGGCCGAGTACTGGCGGTAGTGGTAGAAGCCCTCCAGCCCTCTTACATCCCCCAGTGCGGTGTCGGTGACGACGACGCCCGCGAGTCCTCGCGATACGTCGACGGAGGTGTTCGCGGCCCGGTTGATCGACATGTTTCCTCCCTGGACTTGATCAGACTGTCCATGATTGACTCAATCTCTGTCAATATTGATTGAATCAATATATCGATCCACGGATACGGTGGCGCACATGAGGGATCAGGAAGCGGCAGCACCAGAGCACGAAGGTCGGCGGCTCAGCACCAGGGAGACCGCGGACCTGCTCGGAGTGAAGCCCGAGACCGTGTACGCGTACGTGAGCCGCGGCCAGCTCGGCAGCCGGCGCGAACCCGGCGGCCGCGGGAGCACCTTCGACGCCGAGGAGGTCGCCGCGCTCGCCCGGCGCAACAGGCGGGAGACCGGCGGGAGTTCGAGCACCGGCGGCGAGCTGTCCGTCCGTACCGGCATCACCCTGATCGAAGACGACCGGTACTACTACCGCGGCGTGGACGCGACGGAACTGGCGGCACGGCACTCCTACGAGGAGATCGCCGAGTGGCTGTGGACCGGAGAGCTGCGCCCCGGCGTCCTGTTCAGCGCGCCGGAGGCAGCCGTGACCGCCGCCCGCCACGCGGTCGACGCGCTGCCCGAACACAGCGGCCCGACGGACCGGCTGCGGGTCGCCACGATCGCCGCGTCCGTCAACGACCCACTGCGCTTCGACCTCTCCGAGAACGCCGTGCTCGGCACGGCGCGCACCCTCATCCCCACTCTCGTCGCCGCCCTGCCCCCGGTGCGGTACGACCCGCGGGACGACGGCCCGCTGGCCCGCCGCCTCTGGACGCGACTCAGCGGCCGTACGCCTGACGAGGCATCACTGCGCGCGCTGGACGCGGCACTTGGACTGCTGGTCGACCACGACCTGGCCGCCTCGACGCTCGCTGTCCGGGTCGCCGCGTCGGCCCGGGCGCACGCGTACGCGGCCGTGTCGACGGGCTTGGGCGTCCTGGAGGGCCCCTTGCACGGCGCGGCCAGCGGACTCGCGCACCGGCTGCTCCTCGACGTCCTGGAACAGGGCACCGCGGCCCCCGTGATCGCCGACGAACTGCGCGCCGGGCGTCGCGTCCCGGGGCTCGGCCACCGGCTCTACCCCGGCGAGGATCCACGCGCGCGTGCCCTTTTCGGCCTTCTGGAGGCGGTCCCCGGCGCGGCGCCCGCACTGGCGGCGGCCGACGACATCGTGGCCACCACCGCCCGCCACAGGCCGCTGCACGCCAACGTCGACCTGGCACTCGGCGTCCTGACGGTCGCCTCCGGCATGCCCTCCTCCGCGGGCGAGACCATCTTCGCCGTCGCCCGTACGGCGGGCTGGATCGCCCACATCCTTGAGGAGTACGGGGAGCGCCCGTTGCGCATGCGTCCCAGCGGTCGTTACGCAGGCGCCCGGCCTCCGCAGCCGCTCCCCAATTGAGCGGCCTCGCGCGCCGAAGCACACCGAACGCACCCAAGACACGCCCCCGATCACCCGGCCGGAAGTCGCCCTGACCCAACTCAGGTTAGGCTCGCCTCTGTGAGTACGTGCACGACCGCGTCCCGGCACCTCGACGAGCCCCTCGCGGGGACCGCGGCCACCGCGAGGACCTGGCTGCTGCTCGAGCAGCCCGGTCCCTGGGGTGCCAAGGCGCTCACTTCGAGCCACCTGGACCCCGCACTCGGCCGTGCCCTCGAAGCCGCCGCGGCGGACACCGGCGTACGGATCGCCCTCATCCGGCGCCCCGGGCGGCACGCCGACTTCGGCCCGCCCGCCGAGCGCCGGGTGTACGCGGCCCACACCGCTCCGGGGAACGTCTGGCTGCACAGCGCCACGACATGCGATCCCGAACAATTGCTCGACCTCGACTTCACCGCGCTCGGCAAAGGCGCCCCGCACACCTTCGACGCGGCTCTCGGGGGCGGATCCCATCCCGGCGACCCACTCGCCCTCGTCTGCACCAACGGCAAGCGTGACCGCTGCTGTGCCCTGCTCGGCCGCCCCCTCGCCGCCGAACTCGCCGCCTCCGGTGTGGACGGCGCCTGGGAGGTCACCCACCTCGGCGGCCACCGTTTCTCGCCCACCCTGCTCGTCCTGCCGTACGGGTATGCCTACGGCCGGGCGGAGGCCCACGCCGTCAAGGAGATCCTTCAGGGCGTCCGGGAGGGGCGTGTCGTCACCGAGGGCTGTCGCGGGAACTCCGCGTGGGAGCGGCCCGGGCAGGCAGCCGAGCTGGCCGTTCGTACGGCTGCCCGGGAGCACGCCGCGGACGTCCTGAGCGTCGTGCGCACCGACGGCGCGGCCCCGCGCTGGGAGGTGACCGTCGCCCACGTCGACGGGCGGGTCTGGCGCGTCGTCGTCGCCCAGGGCACCTCGCTCCCGCCGCGCCCCGAGAGCTGCGGCTCGGCCCTGGGATCACCGGCCCGGATGGACGTCGTGGCGGTACGGGAACTGGTCCCGGCGGCGCTTCCCCTGCCCTGCTGATCAGCTCCACGGCAGGCGATCGCCTGCCGCGCCGGGATGTCGGAGACGGTCAGGTGGTCCGGCCCGGTCAGGTCAGGTCAGGTCAGGTCAGGTCATGGGGACTGCGACTGGCCTTGCGGGACATCCGGTCCAGGGGCGCTCCACCGACAGTCACCTCTCCGCAGTGCGACGCCACCCGAGCTGCGCCCCCATCCCGCTCTCCCGTGCCTCGCCAACCGCGGCGCTCACACGCGGCGGCGTGAGGGTCCGTGCCGTCCCGCCTCTCGAACCCGGCGCTCAGGAGATCCATGCCACACCCCCTACGGCGGAACCCGGTCACCGCCGTACCGTCATGGGCATGAGCCCCACTCCCCCCGCGCGACGACTGCGCCTCGGTCTGCCGCGGCGGGTGTTCTCGCAGGTGCTGCTGATGCAGGTGGCGATCGCCGCCGGCGTCGCCGTGCTCGCGACCGGTCTGTTCCTCGCCCCGCTCAGCGCCCAGCTGGACGACCAGGCGATGCGCCGCGCACTCGCTATCGCGCAGACCACGGCGGTCCAGCCGCAGATCGCCGAGGACCTCCGGGCGACCCGCCCCTCCGCGAACGGGCCCGTTCAGGCCGAGGCCGAGCGGATACGGCAGGCCAGCGGGGCCGAGTACGTCGTGGTGATGAACATGGACGGCGTGCGCTGGTCGCACACCGACACCACACAGATCGGCAAGGTCGTCTCGACCGACCCCAGCCAGGCCCTCGCGGGCAAGGACGTCATGGAGATCGACGACGGCACGCTGGGCCGCTCCGCACGCGGCAAGGTTCCGCTGCGCGACGCCGACGGCGACATCGTCGGCGCGGTCTCGGTGGGCATCGAGTACGACAGCGTGCGGGCCCGGCTGATCCACGCGATCCCCGGGCTGCTGGCGTACGCGGGCGGAGCCATGGCCGTGGGTGCGTTGGCCGCGTATCTGATCTCCCGCCGGGTCCAGCGGCAGACCCGTGACCTGGCCTTCTCCGACATCTCGGCGTTGCTCGCGGAGCGCGAGGCGATGCTGCACGGCATCCGGGAGGGCGTCGTCGCGCTGGACCGCGGCGGCCGTGTACGCCTCCTCAACGACGAGGCGCAGCGTCTGCTGGGACTCGACGGTGAGGCCATCGGCAGACCGCTCGACGACGCGCTCGGGCCGGGCCGGACGACCGATGTGCTGGCCGGCCGCGTCACCGGAACCGACCTGCTCACCGTCCGCGGCGAACGCGTCCTGGTCGCCAACCGCATGCCCACGGACGACGGCGGTGCCGTGGCCACGCTGCGCGACCGCACGGAGGTGGAGCAGCTCGGCCGCGAACTCGACTCCACCCGCGGCCTGATCGACGCCCTGCGCGCCCAGGACCACGAGCACGCCAACCGGATGCACACACTCCTGGGGCTGCTCGAACTGGAGATGTACGACGACGCCAAGGAGTTCGCCGGCGAGGTGGTCGGGGACCACAGGGTCACCGCCGAACAGGTCACCGAGAAGGTCCATGATCCGCTGCTCGCCGCCCTGCTGGTCGGCAAGTCCTCCGTCGCCGCCGAACGCGGCGTGGCCCTGTGGATCTCCGACACGACTCACCTGCCGGACCGTCTGGTCGACCCGGGGGGACTGGTCACCGTCGTCGGCAACCTGGTCGACAACGCCCTCGACGCCGTCGCGGGCACGCTCCACGCGCGCGTGGAGGTCGAGCTGCGCGCCGAGGGGCGTACCGCCGTGCTCCGAGTACGGGACACGGGGCCCGGAATCCCGCCGGACCGGTGGGAACTGATCTTCACCGACGGTTGGTCCACCAAGAAGCCCCCCGCCCATGGCAAGCGGGGAATCGGTCTCCCCTTGGTACGCCGTCTCGCCGAGCGGCAGGGCGGCAGCGCGCGGGTGGCCGAGGCGGACGGCGGGGGCGCGGAGTTCACCGTCGTACTGCCTGAGGCGCTCAGGGAACCAGTACTCGAGCCGGGGGCGGGGCTGGACCCGGGGGCGGGGTCCGCGCCGGAGCCGGGGTCCACACCGGGGCCGGGGTCCACACCGGGGCCGGGGTCCACACCGGAAGCCGGCCTCGCACCGGCGACGGATGCTCATGCCGTTCCTGACCCGCACCCCTCTCCGGTATCCCCCACCCCCGACACCACCGCCTTGGACGCCAGGGAAGGGTCGCGATGATCGAGGTTCTGGTCGTGGACGACGACGTCCGGGTCGCGCGGGTCAACGCCGCGTACGTGGCGAAGGTGCCGGGCTTCCATGTGGCGGGCGAGGCCCACAGCGCGGCCGAGGCGCTGAGCCGGATGGAGACGCTTCCCCACCTGGACCTGGTCCTCATGGACCACTACCTGCCGGACGGCACGGGCCTGGCGGTGGTCCAGGAGATGCGCCGGCGCGGCCACCAGACCGACGTCATCATGGTGACCGCCGCCCGAGACATCTCGACCGTCCAGGCGGCGATGCGGCAAGGCGCCCTCCAATACCTGGTCAAGCCGTTCGCCTTCGGGGGCCTGCGCGCCAAACTGGAGGCGTACGCGGATCTGCGCCGCACCCTGGACGGCGGCGGTGAGGCCGAACAGGCGGAGGTGGACCGGATTTTCGGCGCCCTGTCGGCGACTACGGAGACAGACCTGCCCAAGGGCCACTCCCCCACGACCGCGGAGCTCGTACGCCGCGCGCTGGTGAACTCCGAGGGCCCGCTGTCGGCCCAGGAGATCGCGGACCAGACCGGACTGAGCCGGCAGACCGCCCAGCGCTATCTGAAGCTCCTGGAGCGCACGGGGCGGGCCAAACTGACCCTGAAGTACGGCGACGCGGGCCGCCCGGAGCATCGCTACATCTGGTCGACCCACACCTGAGGACACGCAGGAGGATGCCTCCCGCCAGCCATCGACAGCACTCTCGGCCACACCGCCCCCTCAGACCGCCCCGGCCCCCGTGAGGGACCGCACCTCGGTCTCCGCGTGCTTGGCCTCGTCCGGTGGATCCGCCGAGGTGACCGTGCCCAGCCAGCCCGCGAGGAAGCCCAGGGGGATGGACACGAGGCCCGGGTTCTGCAGCGGGAAGTACTGGAAATCGGCGCCCGGGAACAGCGATTCAGGGCTCCCCGACACCACCGGTGACAGCAGCACGAGCACCAGCGCGGGCACCAGCCCTCCGTATACGGCCCACACCGCACCGCGTGTCGTGAAGCCCTTCCAGAACAGCGAGTACAGCAGCACCGGCAGGTTCGCGGACGCGGCCACCGCGAAGGCGAGGCCCACCAGAAAGGCCACGTTGAGATCGCGGGCGAGCAGTCCGAACGCGATGGCGACCACACCGATACCGACCGCCGCGGTGCGCGCCACGGCGACCTCGCTGCGCGGCTTGGCGCGCTTTCGTCTCAGCGACGCGTACAGGTCGTGGGCCACGGACGCTGAGGACGCGAGGGTGATTCCCGCGACGACCGCGAGGATCGTCGCGAAGGCGATGGCGGCGACGATCGCGAACAGAACCGTTCCTCCCGTCGAGTTCGCGCCGCCGCCCAGATCGAGGGCAAGCAGCGGAACCGCCGTGTTACCCGCCGCGTTCGACCGGCGCACCGCCTCCGGACCGACGATCGCGGCCGCGCCGAACCCCAGCACGAACGTCATCAGGTAGAAGCTGCCGATGAGACCGATCGCCCAGACCACCGAACGCCGCGCGGCCCGCGCCGTCGGCACGGTGTAGAACCGCGACAGGATGTGCGGCAGCCCAGCCGTGCCCAGCACCAGCGCGAGACCCAGGCTGATGAAGTCGAACCGTGCTGTCCAGTCCCCGCCATACCTCAGCCCGGGTGCCAGGAACGCGTCACCGTGTCCGCTTCGGTCCGCCGCCGAACGCAGCAACTGGTTGAAGTCCCCGTGGAAACGGACCATGACGAGCACGGTCAGAGCGATGGCCCCGCCCATCAACAGGACCGCCTTGACGATCTGGATCCACGTGGTGGCCCGCATCCCTCCCATCGACACATAGATCACCATGAGCGCGCCCACGCCGATCACTGTCCAGTTCCGCGCCGCCTCACTCGTGCCCCCGAGCAGCAACGCGACCAGACTGCCCGCGCCCACCATCTGCGCCACCAGGTACAGAACGGACACGGTCACCGAGGAAGTTCCCGCCGCGATCCGCACCGGCCGCTCGTCCATCCGGGCCGCGACGACGTCGGCGAGCGTGAACCGCCCGCAGTTGCGCACCAGTTCCGCCACCAGGAAGAGGACCACGAGCCAGGCCACCAGAAAGCCCACGACGTACAGGAGCCCGTCGTAGCCGAAGAGCGCGATCAGACCCGTGACGCCCAGGAAGGACGCCGCCGACATGTAGTCACCGGAGATGGCAAAACCATTCTCCATAGGCGAGAACAATCGTCCGCCGGCGTAGAACTCCTCCGCCGAACCATGCCGGTTACGGCTCACCCACGTCGTGATCGCCAGCGTCACCGCGATGAACACGCTGAACAGCAGCAGCGCCAGCGTCTGATGGTTGCCGCTCATCGCTCACCACCTCTGGCGCTCCGGGTCAGCTCCTGAGTGTCCCAGCGCAGATCGAGCGCGGCCCGGTCCCTGCGCAGCCGCGCATGCCGCGCGTACGCCCAGGTGAACAGGAATGTGGTGACGAACTGTCCGAGCCCCGCGACCATCGCCACGTTCACCGCGCCGGCGACGGGCCGGGCCATGAAGCCAGGTGCCGTCGTCGCAGTCACCACGTAACCCACGTACCAGGTGAAGAAGACTGCGACGCCCGGGACCACGAACCTCCGGTAGCGGCTGCGCACCTCCTGAAAGGCCGCGCTGCGCTGCACCTCCAGATAGACGTCGCCCGCCCCGCCCGTCCGACGCTCCTGCTCGGGGCGCGCGGGCGGCACGGCGGGAGCAGGGGCACCCGTGCCGTCCAACTCACCCCAGCCGGAGGCAAGCGCGTCGTACCAGGGGTCGTCGAACCGGACCTTCCCGGTGTCACGACCGTCGTGCTTCTCCACCGAACTCTCCTTGTCCGCGACCCGTTTCGGCCGCGTACCCAAGGATGTGCAGATCGGGAAGATCCCGGACTCTTCTCTCCGCGCTCTTCACTCCATCAGGTGACTCAGCCTGCCGGTGGCCGTACGAGACCCTTCCCATAGGCGTAACGGACCGCCTGAGCTCGGTCCTTGACACCCGTCTTGGCGAAGAGGTTGTTGATATGGGTCTTCACAGTCGCGGTGGAGACATGCAGCTCACGGGCGATCTCCTGGTTGGTCAGCCCCTCGGCGATCAACAGCAGCACTTCGGTCTCGCGCGCGGTGAGCCCGTCCGGGGCTTCCGCGGGTGCGAACGGCTCCGGCTCCGACAGCCGCTCCAGCAGTCGTCGTTGGACACTCGGCGAGAGCCCCGCCTCCCCGGAGAGCACGCTCCGCACGGCCCTGACGATCTCGTCGCCCCCCGCGTCCTTCGTCAGATAGCCCCGGGCCCCCGCTCTGAGCGCGGGAAACAGCGACTCGTCGTCCTCGTACGTGGTGAGCACGACGACCTGCGTTCCCGGGTACTCGGCACGGATGCGCCGGGTTGCCTCGACACCGTCGCAACGAGGCATGCGCAGGTCCATCAGCACGACGTCCGGGGCGAGTTCGGCGACGAGCGCCACGGCCTCGTGTCCGTCCCCTGCCGCACCGACGACCTCGATGCCGGGCAACAGCCCCAGCAGCATCACGATGCCCTCGCGTACCACGGTCTGGTCGTCCACCACCACGACCCGGGCCGGCTTCCTCTCCCCCTCCTCCGCCTCCGTCATACGGGCACCTTCAACGTCACCACGAACCCCTCCTCGTCCGGCCCGGCCTCGAGCGAGCCGCCCAGCAGCTCGGCCCGCTCGCGCATGCCCAGCAGACCGTACCCGGCGCCGGAGCCGCTGAGTTCCCCCGGCGACCCGCCCGAGTCCCGCACATCCAGGGTCAGTTCGTGCTCGCCGTAGTCCAGCCGTACCTGGACCTTGGCGCCCGGAGCATGCTTCCGGACGTTCGTCAGGGCTTCCTGCGCGACCCTGCGCACCGCCTGCGAAGCCTCGGCGCCCAACGGCTGTCGTTCACCCGTCACGGTGACATCGGCGCCTTCGGTCGTCGCGACGAGCTCGCTCAGGAAGTCCTCCACGGGGGACATCTCGCCACGCAGGGCGGACAGTGCCTGCCGGGTCTCGGCAAGCCCCTCACGCGCCATTCCCCGTGCCGCCACGACCCGTTCGAGGATCGTCTCCCGGTCGGCACCCCGCTCGATGAGCAGACGGGCCGCCTCCAGGTGCACCAGCTGTGCCGAGAGGCTGTGTGCCAGCACGTCGTGGATCTCCCGCGCGATCCTGGCCCGCTCCGCGAGTGCCGCCGACTCCGCCTCCGCCACATGCGCCGCACGCTCCTGCGCCAGCAGCCGCTGTGCACTCCCTCGCGCCTCCGCGTCGAGGCGCAGCACGTAGCCGAGCAGAACGAGCCCCGCCGTCGTGGCCGCGGTGGTCAACCAGACATCGTCGTTGACCACCGCGTAGGCCCCGAGCGCCACGGAGGTGGCGGGCAGCGCCGCCGCGAGAGGCAACCGTTCGATGGCGCTGACGGCGCACCCGCACCACAGGACGAGGGCCGGGATCCGGAATCCGACACCCTGCCCAGCCGTCGCCATCCCCAGCAGCAGGGTGAGCAGCCCCAGCGAGGGCAGTAGACGGTGCGCGAGCGTGGTCCGCCAGAAGGCCCACGCCGCGACTCCGCACGCGACGACTCCCAACACACCCGCCGCGATACCCCAGCCGTGCAGGTCACTGTCGGTGAAGGTCGTCCCCAGCAGGATGCCGAGGGCACCGGCACGCGTGGCCCAGGCGAGCATGCGCCGGGGCCGGGCCATCTCCGCCCGGGAGAGTGCCTCGCGGGAGGGCCAGCGTGTCCAGACGTTCTCCGTCACACACGCTCCTTCCACGGGGCTCCGGGCACGCCGTCACCGTACGCCGCGCCCTGAGGACTCGCCGGGTGCAGGGAGCGCGACCTCCAGGCCAGAACTCCGGAGCGGACCAGGAGCGTGGCGGCGAGAGCCACCAGCACCATGGCGGTGGTGTCCTGGTGCACGCCGAGCAGGGCCCCGATGCCGAACAGACCCACGCGGAGACCTATGCCGACGATCCATACGGCCACGCTCGCCTTGGTGCCCCTGCCCCACACCGAGCCGTCCGGCGCCGCCCATATCCGGGTGGTCCACGCCCAGCCGGCTCCCGTGGCCAGACCAATGAGCAACTCCATACCCAGCAGGAGAACGGCCTCGGCCTGGTGGTGCACGTCGATCACCCCGGGCTCACGCAGAGCTATGAAGCCCAGCACGGCAGGCAGGACCCACCAGCGCTTGTCCGCGCTGATCCTTTGCGCGCGGAACTGGCGCACGATCACCAGAACGACAACGGCGAAGATCGCCAAGGCATTGACCAGCCCAGACATCACGGCCTCCGTGGGCGAGAAGAACGGGTACCGACAGCGGGAGCTGTCGACGTCTTCGACGCTACGGAAAATGGCTGGTCAGCGGATCGGATCCAGGGTGGATCACGGGTGGATCTCCAGCCGAAGCGGGCCTCCACCCGTGGGTGGAGGCCCGCACAGAACCGCCGTCATCCCAGCCCGTACGCGGGGCCTCCGCCCACCTTGAACCGACGCGCTCATAAGGCAGGAGGCCGCATGCCCAGCGGCAGCGCCTACGCGTCGATCCGAGACCGGTCCAACGTGGCCGCCGAGCTGGAGATGAACTCCTTGCGCGGAGCGACGTCGTTCCCCATCAGCAGATCAAACACCTGCTCGGACGCGTCCAGGTCGGAGATGTTGATCCGACGCAGAGTGCGGTGGCGCGGATCCATCGTGGTCTCGGCCAGCTGGTCGGCATCCATCTCGCCGAGGCCCTTGTAACGCTGGATCGAGTCCTTGTACCGCACGTTCTTGCGCTGGAGCTCGAGCAGCGTCTCCCGCAGCTCACGGTCCGAGTACGTGTAGATGTACTTGTCCTGCCCCTTCTTGGGCTGGCTGAGCTCGATGCGGTGCAGCGGCGGCACCGCCGCGAACACCCGCCCGGCCTCGACCATCGGCCGCATATAGCGCTGGAACAGCGTCAGCAGCAGGCAGCGGATGTGCGCACCGTCGACGTCGGCGTCGACGAGAAGAATGATCTTCCCGTAGCGCGCCGCGTCGATGTCGAAGGTCCGGCCGGACCCGGCTCCTATGACCTGGATGATCGACCCGCACTCGACGTTCTTCAGCATGTCCGTCACGGACGACTTCTGAACGTTGAGGATCTTGCCGCGGATCGGCAGCAGAGCCTGGAACTCGGAGTTCCGGGCGAGCTTGGCCGTACCGAGCGCGGAGTCGCCCTCGACGATGAACAGCTCGCTGCGCCCCACGTCGTCGCTGCGGCAGTCGGCGAGCTTGGCTGGGAGCGAGGAGGACTCCAGGGCGGTCTTCCGGCGCTGGGCGTCCTTGTGCTGACGGGCCGCGATCCGCGTACGAGCCGCCGCGACGGCCTTCTCCATGACGACCCGGGCCTGTGCCGCGGCGTCCCGCTTCGCGGAGGTCAGGAACGCCTTGAGCTCCTTGGACACCACGTTCGTCACGATGCGACGCGCCGCCGAGGTGCCGAGGATCTCCTTCGTCTGGCCCTCGAACTGCGGCTCGGCGAGGCGCACGGTCACGACGACGGTCAGCCCTTCCAGCGCGTCGTCCTTGACGATGTCGTCCTCGGCGACGCGCAGCAGCTTCTTGACCCGCAGCACCTCGTTCATCGTCTTGGCGACGGCCTGCTCGAAGCCGGCGACGTGGGTGCCGCCCTTGGGCGTGGCGATGATGTTCACGAAGGACCGCAGGGTCGTGTCGTACCCGGTGCCCCAGCGCATCGCGACATCGACACCCAGCTCCCGGGTTACCTCTGTCGGCGTCATCTGCCCGTGGTCGTCGAGGACCGGGACCGTCTCCTTGAAGCTGCCCTGTCCGGAGAAGCGGAGGACGTCACAGACCGGCTTGTCGGTGGCCAGGTACTCGCAGAACTCGCTGATGCCACCGTCGAAACGGAAGGACTCCTCGCCCTTGCTGCCGCCCTCGCCCAGCCCGTACTCGTCGCGGACGACGATGGTCAGCCCCGGTACCAGGAAGGCGGTCTGGCGGGCACGCTGGTGCAGGTTGTCCAGGGAGAGCTTGGCGTCCTTGAGGAAGATCTGGCGGTCGGCCCAGTAGCGCACGCGCGTGCCGGTGCGGTTTTTGGGGATCCGCTTGAGCTTGCGCAGCCCGCTCGCGGCCTCGAAGGCGGCGTCGGAGCCGGCGCCCTTGAACTCTCCCGGGGTGCCGCGCCGGAAACTCACCGCGTGGGTGTTGCCGCTGCGGTCCACCTCGATGTCCAGGCGGGCGGAGAGCGCGTTCACCACGGAGGCACCGACGCCGTGCAGACCGCCGGAGGCCGCGTACGAGCCGCCTCCGAACTTTCCGCCGGCGTGCAGCTTGGTCATCACGACCTCGACACCGGAAAGGCCGGTTTTGGGCTCCACGTCCACCGGAATGCCGCGCCCGTTGTCCCGCACCTCCACCGAGGCGTCATCGTGCAGGATGACCTCGATGTGGTCGCAGTAGCCGCCAAGGGCCTCGTCCACGGAGTTGTCGATGATCTCCCAGAGACAGTGCATCAGACCGCGGCTGTCGGTGGACCCGATGTACATGCCCGGGCGCTTGCGTACGGCCTCGAGCCCCTCAAGGACGAGCAGGTGCCGCGCGGTGTAGTTGGAACCGTCCCGGTCTGCTCCGGTCAGCAACGCTGTGGACGGCACGGACGTCTCGGCGGTCACGCAGTTCGCTCCTCGCTGAATTTCAGATAGGGCCCTTTTGGGTAAGGCCAGGCTTCGGTCGCCGCTCAGAGGGTACCGAGGCCTGGTAGAGCCGTTGTAACGCCACCCTCGCACGAACTCACACTAGTCCAGGGTCGTATGGGTGTTCGATCCCTCGATGGAGTGAAGTACATATCACGTTCCCTTCGGGGCATGAACCATTTAGGCTCCGGGCACGTCCTCAAGAACAACCGGCAAGCCAGCCGGGAGGACCGACCCCCTGACAGACAGCGCGAACCCGTAAGACACGAAGACACGTAATACGGCCCATTCGCCGCCACCTGGCAGCAGACAACCGCCCCGGAGAGAAATTTTCAGGGAAAGGCCACGAGCGGGAACGTTTTCGGCCTGGTTGGATGTTGACCCTGGTACGACAGCTCGTCGAGCTAGAGAAGAGGCGACGTGACTACTGTTCTGACCCCCGCGAGCCCGCTGACGGCCGCAGACCGCTGCGACCGTTGCGGCGCCCAGGCATATCTGCGCGTCGTCCTCCTGAGCGGCGGAGAACTGCTCTTCTGCGCCCACCACGGTCGCAAGTTCGAGCCGGAACTCAAGAAGATCGCCGCTGAGATACAGGACGAGACGGAGCGACTGACGTCCGTTCCGGAAAGCGTCAACGAAGAAGAACGCTGACACTTCGCATCAACGACGAGCGGGTGCCGGCATCAGGCCGGTCTGCGGGCGGCCACTCCCTGGACACAGGGAGTGGCCGCCCGCACTCGTATCGCCAGGCAGGTCGCGCTCAGCGCCCCTGCCAGGCGCCCGTCAGGGCACTCGACGGCCGGTGTCCCGCGCCCTAACGGCCCCAGCGCCGTCGAGCGCCCGGGCGACCTCGGAGACCCGCGTGTAGACGCCGGGGCTCCCAGCCCGCCCGCAACCGCTCCCCCACGACACCAGACCGATGAGCCGCCCCTGGGCGACCAGGGGCCCGCCACTGTCCCCCTGACAGGCGTCCCGCCCGCCTGTGAGCTCTCCGGCACACAACATGGACGTCGCCTCATAGGTGCCGACCGCACTGCCCGGATAGGCCCGCTCACAGGCCGCGTCTGCGAGTACGCTCACCCGCGCGGCCCGCAGACTGCGCGCGTAGTCGCCACCCCCCGTCGTGTCGCCCCAGCCGTAGACCGTGGCGGCCGTACCCGGCTCGTACGCGGTGTCTCCCGCGGGCGCCATGGGGATGACCGAGCTCTGCGGAAGCGGGGCCGAGAGGGTGAGCACGCCGAAGTCCCCGGCGTTCGTGTCACTGTCGTACTCGGGATTGACCCAGATCCCGCTCACCGGGATCTCCTTGCCGTCGCTCGACAGCAGGTCTCCCCGGCCGGCGATGACCTTCAGGTCACGGACCTGCCGCGGCGACGCCCCCAGCACGTCCGTGCCCAGGCAGTGGGCCGCGGTCAGGACCGTGGACGGGCCGATCACGACGCCTCCGCAGAACTGCCCCGCGCGGGTACCCCCGAACCGGTCACGGCTGGACAGCGCCACCGTCCACGGACTCTCCGAGATCTCGACCGGATAGCCGCCGATGATGATGCTGTCGGCCGCCACTGGGGCGGGTGACGCCAGCGGTATCGCGGCCACGGCGGCCACGAGGGCCAGTGCCGGGACAAGGGGACGGCGCATGCGCGCTCCTCACTCTGGGATGGTCGTCGAAAACCCAGAGTGATCCAGTACACAGGTGCTCGCACCCCGCGCGCACACGAAGGGCCCGGCTCCCCCGTGGGGGCCGGGCCCTTCGTGACGTACGGCGAAGGCCTAGTCGAGGTAGTCGCGCAGCACCTGCGAACGCGACGGGTGACGCAGCTTCGACATCGTCTTGGACTCGATCTGGCGGATCCGCTCGCGCGTCACGCCGTACACCTTGCCGATCTCGTCGAGGGTCTTCGGCTGACCGTCGGTGAGACCGAAGCGCATCGAGACGACGCCCGCCTCGCGCTCGGACAGGGTGTCGAGTACGGAGTGCAGCTGCTCCTGAAGGAGCGTGAAGCTCACCGCGTCGGCCGGGACGACGGCCTCGGAGTCCTCGATGAGGTCACCGAACTCGCTGTCACCGTCCTCGCCGAGCGGGGTGTGCAGCGAGATGGGCTCGCGGCCGTACTTCTGGACCTCGATGACCTTCTCGGGGGTCATGTCGAGTTCCTTGGCCAGCTCCTCCGGGGTGGGCTCACGGCCCAGGTCCTGGAGCATCTGACGCTGCACGCGCGCGAGCTTGTTGATGACCTCGACCATGTGCACCGGGATACGGATGGTGCGGGCCTGGTCGGCCATGGCGCGGGTGATCGCCTGACGAATCCACCAGGTGGCGTACGTGGAGAACTTGTAGCCCTTGGTGTAGTCGAACTTCTCGACCGCGCGGATCAGACCGAGGTTGCCCTCCTGGATGAGGTCCAGGAAGAGCATTCCGCGGCCGGTGTAGCGCTTGGCCAGGGAGACCACCAGACGGAGGTTGGCCTCCAGGAGGTGGTTCTTGGCGCGGCGGCCGTCCTCGGCGATGATCTCCAGCTCGCGCTTGAGCTTCGGCGCGAGCTTGTCGGCGTTGGCCAGCTTGTCCTCGGCGAACAGACCGGCCTCGATGCGCTTGGCGAGCTCGACCTCCTGCTCGGCGTTGAGCAGCGGGACCTTGCCGATCTGCTTGAGGTAGTCCTTGACCGGGTCAGCGGTGGCACCGGCGACGGCGACCTGCTGGGCGGGCGCGTCGTCCTCGTCGTCGTCGGAGAGGACGAAGCCCTTGTTCTCGGACCCCTCCTCTTCCTCGTCGCCCGGCTTGGCACCCGAGGTCTCCTCGGCCGCCTCGTCGTCGACCGGCTCCGCGTCGTCCTTCTTGGCGGTGGTCTTCTTCGCGACGGCCTTCTTGGCGACCGTCTTCTTCGCGACGGCCTTCTTCGCGACCGTCTTCTTGGCAGCGGTCTTCTGGGCGGTCGCGTCCTCAGCCGAGTCCTCGTCGGCGGGCACTGCCGGGGCGGCGGTGGCGGTGGCCTTCTTGGTGGTCACCGTCTTCGCCGCGACCGTCTTGGTGGCGGTGCGCTTGGCCGGACTCTTCGCTGCGACGCTCTTGCGGGGGCGCTTCGGCTCCGCGGCACTGACCATCAGCGTCACACCCTCTTCCTCGAGGATCTGGTTGAGGCTGCGCAGTACGTTCTTCCACTGAGTGGCCGGAATCTGGTCAGCTTCGAAGGCCCGACGCACGTCATCGCCGGCGATCTGCCCCTCAGCCTTTCCCCGCTCGATGAGCGCCATGACAGAGACGGACTCGGCGATCTCCGGCGGGAGCGTACGGGATGTGCTGGCCGACACGAACAACCTCTCGGAACGTTGGAAAACGGCTTCCGGCCCCGTCCGGTACGGACAGGAACCGACGACCGCCGACTTGGGGATGGGCCGACGGCGCGGGCGGGGGCCGGGAAGATGCACAGCGCCATGAACGGCGTCTGTATTCCTTCCTCGGCTGCCACCTCTTAGGTCATCGCGCTGCCTCGAAGAGCGTTACGCCCAATCTGCGTGGCCCGAGTCACACCCCGTAAGCGCGCAAAAGCGGCCAGATACGGTCAGAAGAGGTCAGCCAACGGGCCTACCGCCCCATCACACCGCCGGACCCCGCCAGGTCCGGAACGGATCCGACGGGGCCCCGCGGAAGATGGTGCACCGGCCAGGCGATGCGACGAGAGGGCACGCGCCCTCGGCCGCGCGGCCCTCGGTACGCGGTCAGTGCTCGCGCGGCGCGGGCACGACGCGCTCCACCTCGGGATGGACGGTGAGCAGTTGGCGCATGGCCACCTCGGCCGCCGTGCCGTCGGCCGCGCCGAGGGCGTCGACGATCCGGGCATGGTGTCCCAGGGAGGCTTCGGTCGGCCGGTCGCAGCCCGTGAGGGGGTTACCGGAGACCTGGAGTGCGGACGACACGATCCCGGAGAGGTGCTCCAGCATCCGGTTCCCCGCGAGCTGGATGAGCAGTGCGTGAAACTCGGCGTCGGCCCGCGAGAAGGTGAGCGAATCACCCTGCGCCATGGCATGGCCCATGATCTCGACCATGTCGCCGAGCCGCTGCTGCACGTCCTCGCGCCCGCGTCCCGCTGCGAGCCGCGCGGCGAGCGGCTCGATCGTCCAGCGCAGCTCGCTCAGCTCACGTCGCTGGTCGTCACGCTGCGGTCCGTAGGCCCGCCATTCGATGATGTCGGGGTCGAGGAGGTTCCAGTCGCTGACGGGGCGCACCCGCGTCCCGACGTTGGGGCGGGCGCTGACCAGCCCCTTCGCCTCCAGGACACGGAGGGATTCACGAACGACGGTACGGGAGACCTCGAACCGCTGGCCGATCTCCTCGGGAACGAGCGGGCGGTCCGCGCCCAGGTCGCCGGAGACGATCATCTGGCCAAGCTGCTGGACGAGTTGACCGTGCAGCCCGCGTCCGCGGCTGCCGGCGGCGCGACGGCCCATGCGGCCCAGCTCCGGGTCCGCGCCCTCCCACGCGGGGGGACCCACGCGGCCGGCGCCGGGGGCCTCGGCATAGGGGTAGCGGTTGAGTTCGCCCGGGCCGGACAGGCCGGAGTCTGCGGAGCGGGCGGCGGTCATCATGGTCTGCGCAAGGGTACTCACGAAACCTTTGTCGGCGCTGTTTCCAACTCCCTTGAGGTCTTTGGTGAAAAGCACACGAAAGGGTGATCGCTCACCCCGTCGCAATTGACGCCTTATCGGAAAGAAATGGGCGTTCTCCGGGGAGTTGTGCGCACCCTGGAACCGGAAGGGCGCCGTCGGTCGTCATCGGACCCTGCTTCGCAGGGTCGTGAGCAGATATGCGCAGAGCAGGGCGGTCAGCGACAACATCAGCGCGCCGCCGACAGGTTGGGCGACCATCCGAACCCCAGCCGCCAGGTAGCGCTCGCCGCCGAACGGCCACTGCATCAGCACCAGCTCGCGCAGCCTCCCGGAGAACCCGGCCGCGGTCCGCACAGACGGCCCCTCCAAGGCCTTTTGTACGAGTGGTACGACGACGATCGGCACGGCGAGCACCGCCGCGAGCCCGGCGGCCGTGGACCGGAAGATGCCCGCGGCGAGCACACCCGCCCAGGCACAGCCCACCACGAGCCCGATCCAACTCGCGCTTAGGGGCAACCAGTCGGTGGGAACTCCGGTGAGCTCCCGTCCGTAGACGAGATAGAGCGCTTCGAGGTCGCAGCCCACGGTGAGGAAGGCCAGCACCAGCGCGGTGACCGATGCGACGAGAAGCTTGGCGGCGAGCAGCCCCAGGCGGCGGGGGACGGTGCCGCGGTCCGCGGCCAGCGCGGGATGGCGGAACTCGTCGCCGAAAGCGAGTGAGCCGAGTAGTCCGGCACCGAGTGCGGCGGGCGGCAGCGGAAGTTCCTGTGGCCACGCGGCCAGCAGGCGCGGCTGGGGCGTGTGGCCGATTCGGGCGAGCAGCACGGACAGGAGGGCCGAAACGACGAGAACGGCAACGGCGGTGAGGTAGCCGGTGCCGACTCCGGCCGCGCGCCGCAGTTCGTAGCGCAGCGGGCGCAGGGGGCTCGGTGCCTGGCGTACGGCGATGGGCGGCGGGAGCGGGGAGTGCCCGTCCGCGTTCGGCTCTTCCGCCGTGTGCGGCTTGTCGCCCGTTCGCGCTTCTCCCCCGGCGGGCGGCGTGGCGAGCGGCCCCATGTCTCCGATCTCGTCGGCGAGTTGGTGTACGAGGATGCCGTGCCTGTGGGCGGTCTCGCCTACGTCCGCGCAGGTGCTGCCGTACACGGAGAGCCGGTTGCCGTCCTCGCGCACGATCTCGACGGAACGCCTCGCGGTGCGGGCCTCCTTTGTCAGCAGGGCGCCGAGCCGGGTGGCGTACGGGCTGAGGACCGCCACTCGTGGGCGCAGCCGAGTGCGGGCGAAGTCGGCGACTTCCTGGTCGGCGACCAGGCGGCCCGCTTCCAGCGTGACAACCCGGTCGGCGGTGTGCGCGGCCTCCTTGGGGTCGGCCGTGGTGAACAGCACCGTGCCGCCCTGGGCCGCGTGGGCGCGCAGAATCCCGTGCAGCCAGCGGCCTTCGCGGGCGGACAGACCGTCGGCCGGGCCGTCGAGGACGAGCGTGTGCGGGTCGGACAACAGCGCACACGCGAGACCGAGGCGGCGGTCCATGCCACGTGACAGGGTGCCCAGTCGCTCGTCGCGCAGGCTGACGAGCCCGACCACTTCGAGGACTTCGTCGGCCCGCCGTACGGGCACACCGGCGGCGGCGCACAGCATGCGGAGCTGCCCGCGGACAGTCCGCGCCGGATGGCCGGGCACCTCGCCCAGGAGGACGCCGACTTCGCGTGAGGGATGAGCGATCCGGTGCAGCGGGCGGCCTCTGAAGTAGGTGATTCCGCGGCCCTGTTGGAGTTCGAGCATGAGCCTCAGCGCCGTCGTCTTGCCCGCGCCCGGGGCCCCGACGATCGCTGTGACCCGGCCCCCGCGCGCCTCGAAAGACACGTCGTCGACGGCGGGCGGAAGCTCCTTGCGAGGGTTGCTGGTCAGTCCGATGGCCTGGATCACCCAAAGCAAGATAGCGCTATATGTCCGTTTCTTTGGGCATCTTGACCTTCGTCTCGGACTGGACCCGAGGTGCCCGCGAGCAGACTCCGGCCCTCAAGCCCGGACCTGTGTTCGCCGCTCTTCGTCAGACCTCGGGGCGCAGCATGGGCGGATTGAGCAGCGTGGCGCCGCCCGCGCGGAAAAGCTGGGCCGGGCGCCCGCCCTGGCGGGTGGTCGTACCGCCTGTAGGCACGAGGAAGCCCGGCGTGCCCGTCACCTTGCGGTGGAAGTTGCGCGGGTCGAGTGCCACACCCCACACGGCCTCGTACACCCGGCGCAGCTCGCCGACGGTGAACTCGGTCGGGCAGAAGGCGGTGGCCAGCGAGGAGTACTCGATCTTGGAACGGGCGCGCTCCACGCCGTCGGAGAGGATCTGCGCGTGGTCGAAGGCGAGGGGTGCCGCCTGCTCACCGTCACGGCCGTAACCACCCTGTTGCAGCAACTCCTCGACAGGTGCCCAGCGCGCGCTCCTGGCGTCGCCGCCGGCTCTGGGCGCGGGCAGGTCCGGGGCGAGGGCGAGATGGGCGACGCTGACCACCCGCATCCGCGGGTCACGCTTGGGGTCGCCGTACGTCGCGAGCTGCTCCAGGTGTGCGCCGTTGTCCTGTGCGGGAGCGGAGGGGTCGTGGGCGCACAGCCCGGTCTCCTCGACCAGCTCGCGCGCCGCCGCCTGCGCCAGATCCTCGTCGGTCCGCACGAAGCCGCCGGGGAGTGCCCACCGCCCCTGGAACGGCAGCTCGCCCCTCCGGACCGCCAGCGCGCACAGGGCGTGACGTCGCACGGTCAGCACAACCAGGTCCACGGTCACGGCGAAGGGCGGAAAGGCTGACGGGTCGTAGGGCATGCCGCGATCATAGTCGTCTTCCTGACGATAAACACGCCCTTCGCCGGCCGCTTCCCCGGCTGATCTCCTTCCCTCCGGTTTGCGTCTCCCCGCCTGCGGCCGGTCATCGTCCGCAGGTTTGTCACGCAAGGTCACACTCCCAACTGGAGCCCTTCGACCGCCTCCTCGCCCCTGGCCAGGCCGAGTCTGCTGACCCGTACGGAGAAGGGGGCGCCCGCGATGCGCAATCCCGTGAGCCCGATCTCGCCCAGCGGGGCGCTGCGGACCGGACGCAGGGGCACCGTCCCGGCGGGGACGTCGGGGCGGATCCCCGCGAGGGAGGCGAGGAGCAGAACGCCGGCGGCCGCGGCGGTGGACGCCGGTCGGCAGGCCGCGGAGTGGGGCAGCGGGGCAGTGCCCTGGGCGCGCTGCTCCCCCGCGTACATCTCGGGCAGTCGGTGGTCGAAGGCCTCGGCCGCCGCCAGCACGCCGCGCAGCAGGGAGCCCGCCTCCTTCTCGTAGCCGGCGGCCGCCAGCCCCGCGACGGCGACCGCGCGGTTCCCTACGGCGGAGTGGGCAAGGCCCTGGGGCGGTTTCCTCCGCGCTCGGCGCGCCTTGAGCGCACTCGGCGCCAGGTGGGGGGCTCCGGAGGGGCGAGGGCAGTACGGCGGCGCGGCCCGGCCACGGTTCCGGTGCTCAGGTGAACGGAACGGCCCCACTCAGGGTCACGCCCTGCGCTGGGGATGGCGACCGAATGGCGGTGGGGTGCGGGGCAGGGGGCGATACAGCACGTGGGTGCGTTGTGGACGGGCCGGGCGAGCCGGACGTGCCTTGCGTAGCCAGCACGGCAGGCGTGGCCGGCACGGCAGGCGTGGCCGGCACGGCAGGCGTGGCCGGCACGGCAGGCGTGGCCGGCACGGCAGGCGTGGCCGGCACGGCAGGCGTGGCTGACACGGCTGCTACGACAAGGAACGCTGGCGCGGTTCACCCGGATCACCCGGTCGGGAGTCGCGACAGGGACCGCGCAGGCGATGACGTCGGCTTGACGCAGGCGCCGTGCGCCGCCAGTTCGACGGGACCCGACGCTCACGAGTCCTCCTCCGCACCGTGCCGACCGCCCTCACGGCGCGTCCGTGACCGACGACTCGAGCTCTCGGCCGCACGCCCTGGTCCGTCCCCGCCGGGCGCGGCCCCGTCGATGGCCCGTCGCCGTCCGGCACTACCTGCCCCGGGGCTCCGCCGACTCGGTCGCGGTTGGCCGCTTCCTGCCGGTCGCGCCCGGCGTCGGCGACGGGATGCGGCCACCAGCGGCGCGGCCTCGATTTCGGCCGCATCGGAGCCGGCGAAATCGGAGCCGACCATGGACATCACACCGTCTGGTGACTGCACCCGGGCCACGGGGCTGGACGTGCCGGGGCCCGGCGCCGGTTCAGCTGCTTGGAAGGGTGCCGCGAGATCCCTCGCCGGCTCCCTTCCCTCCGGGACACGGCCGCTGCGCTCCCTGCGCAGACAGCGGCGGACCGACTCCGGGTCCAGGCCCTCGTTGCACGCCTGGTGCAGGAGGCGGGCGAAGAGATAGTCGGGGTCGACGCCGAGAGCCATGGCCAAAGCCTCCCGCGCCTCAAGCTCGTCAGCGGTCGACCAGGCAACCCACCCGGCGAGCGTAAGAGGAGCTGCCGCGTGCTCGCGGTAGGAACCGACGCAGCGGCGTGCCAACGCCCGCCACAGTCGCAGGGCGGGCCCGGCCTCGTCGCCCTCCATCCACTCGGCGGCGCGGTCGCGAGTCGTGCGGTCCTGAAGGCCGAGAATCAGGGTGGCCGCCTCCTCGTACTCGAGCAGGCCGTCGTCACGCAGGTCCGCCGGACGTGTGCCGGAGACCGGTGGAGCGTCGGCAAGGCGGACCATGATCTTCTGGGCGAGATTGAGGGTCTCCTCGGCCACAGCGGCACGATTCTCGTCGTCCAGAATCCGGGGAACCAGCGCCACACTCGCCGCGTCGAGCGCGGCCTCCTGCTCCAACGCGCCCACGGTCTCCCAAGGAATGAGCCGAGCCGTCAACTCCCTCAGGCTGCCCCGAACCTGGAGGCCCGCATAGGTCGCGGCGGCAGCCAGAACCGACGTACCCGGCAGCCCCATCGACTCCCCCTCAGGCGAACAGCATCCCTGGCCCGGGCAGCAGTACGACCAGAAACGCCCGTCGGAGATGCAGAGCGCCTCAATCACCGGCACATCGAGGCGACCGCAGGCTGTACGCAGCAACTGCGCCAGTGGACGCAGACGTTCCATGACCTGCCGCCCCGACTCGCCGCGCGCCGGTTCCTGGCAGAGGTAGGCGACCATGCTCTCGGGCCGGGTGCCCCTGCGTTCGCTGCCCTTCACCAGGCCCTGCGCCAACTGTTCGGCCACGGACGGCCAGTCGTCCGTGTTGGCGGGGATGCCCAGCCGTGCCCGTCCACCGAAGCGGCCGCGCCGCTCCCCGTCGTGCAGGGCGACCAGCACGATGCTGTCCTCGGGCCGGTACCCGAGCAGGTACGGCAGGGCGTCCGCCAGTTCGGCCGGCGTGCGCAGGGTCACCTGGCGCTCGCCACGCGGGCCGTCGGGGGTGCTGTGCCCCGCACGCTGCCCGGGGAGGTCGAGTCCCGAGTCCGGCTCGAGGGCGCCGCGCTGTGAGTTGTGCCCGACGAGACCGTGCCCCGCGCGCAGCCCGGTCCCGCCACTGCCCGCGCGACCGGCGGCCCCGTCAAGCCCCGCATGTCGCGTGGGCTCGCTTCGCTCCTCCCCGTCCGCGGGCTCATCCGTTCCGGCGCACGCGGAGGACTCGTCATAGCGGGGCTCGCCCGTTGAGTCCTGCGCGAGCCGGTCGCTGCGCCCGCCCTGCTCACCGCGCTCGCCCATCCCGCTTGCGCCCTCACCATCGAAACCGTTGTCGGACATGTCGCCGGACCAGCCGGTCGCTTCGTCATGATTCGTCATGCCGTGACCATCTCGCGGATCTCAATCTTCCGCTTTGGCCTGTGGATAACCATGGCCATGACCACGACAAGAATTGCCCACAGCCCGCTGGCCTCGTTCGCGTTATGTCCGACCCATCGGGTTGCATGGGGCCATGACCAACGAAGACCCGCGACCCACGGCCGACGAAGACCTGCGTATCGCGGCCGATGCCGTGCTGGCCCGCCTTGTCGGCGCCCGGCCCGGCGAGGCCCGGCTGCGCGAGGACCAGTGGCGCGCCATCGAGGCCCTGGTAGCCGACAAGCGCAGAGCCCTGGTCGTGCAGCGCACCGGCTGGGGCAAGTCCGCGGTGTACTTCGTCGCGACCGCACTGCTGCGCGAACAGGGCGCCGGGCCCACGGTCATCGTCTCGCCCCTTCTCGCGCTCATGCGCAACCAGGTGGAGGCGGCGGCTCGCGCGGGAATCCGCGCGCGGACCATCAACTCGTCCAACACCGAGGAGTGGGAGACGATCCAGGCCGAGGTCGCGGCGAGCGAGGTCGACGTCCTCCTGGTAAGCCCTGAGCGGCTCAACAATCCCGACTTCCGGGACCAGGTACTGCCCAAGCTCTCCGCGGCGACCGGGCTGCTCGTCGTCGACGAGGCGCACTGCATCTCCGACTGGGGCCACGACTTCCGGCCGGACTACCGCCGACTGCGCACCATGCTCGCCGACCTTCCGCCCGGCGTTCCCGTCCTGGCCACCACCGCGACGGCCAACGCGCGCGTGACGGCCGATGTGGCCGAGCAGCTGGGCACCGGAGCCAGCACGGACGCACTCGTCCTGCGCGGGCCACTGGACCGGGAGAGCCTGAGCCTCGGCGTCCTGCGGCTCCCGGACGCCGCCCACCGGATGGCCTGGCTCGCCGAGCACATCAGTGACCTGCCGGGCTCCGGCATCATCTACACGCTCACCGTGGCCGCCGCCGAGGAGGTCACCGCGTTCCTTCGCCAATGCGGGCACACAGTGGCGTCGTACACCGGAAAGACGGAGAACGCGGACCGCCAGCAGGCGGAGGAGGACCTGCTCGCGAACCGCGTCAAGGCCCTGGTCGCCACCTCCGCGCTCGGCATGGGTTTCGACAAGCCCGACCTCGGATTCGTGGTGCACCTGGGTTCGCCCTCCTCCCCCATCGCCTACTACCAACAGGTGGGGCGTGCGGGGCGCGGGGTGGAGCATGCGGAGGTACTGCTCCTGCCGGGCAAGGAGGACCAGGCGATCTGGCAGTACTTCGCGTCGATCGCCTTCCCTCCGGAGGAGCAGGTGCGCCGCACGCTCGACGTCCTGGCACAGGCCGGCCGGCCGCTCTCCCTCCCCGCTCTCGAACCGCTGGTGGAGCTGCGGCGGTCCCGGCTGGAAACGATGCTCAAGGTTCTCGATGTGGACGGAGCGGTGCGTCGCGTCCAGGGCGGGTGGATCTCCACCGGCAACCCGTGGACGTACGACACCGAGCGCTACGCCTGGGTGGCCAAGCAGCGGGCCACCGAGCAGCAGGCGATGCGCGACTACATCACGACGACCGACTGCCGCATGGAGTTCCTGCGGCGGCAGCTGGACGACGAGGGAGCGGCGCCGTGCGGGCGCTGCGACAACTGCGCGGGGGCCCGGTTCGAGGTGTCCGTGTCCCCCGCCGCACTGGACACGGCCAATGGCGAACTCGGCCGCGCGGGTGTCGAGGTCGAGCCCCGGAAGATGTGGCCGACGGGCTTGCCCGCCGTCGGCGTCGACCTGAAGGGGCGCATCCCGGCCGGCGAACTGGCCGGGACGGGGCGTGCCTTGGGGCGGCTCTCGGACATCGGCTGGGGGAACCGGCTGCGGCCGATCCTCGCACGCCAGGCCCCGGACGGACCTGTCCCTGACGATGTCGCCAAAGCCGTCGTAGATGTGCTGACCGACTGGGCGAGGGGACCCGGCGGCTGGGCCTCGGGGCAGCCGGACGCGGGGCCTCGCCCGGCCGGTGTCGTCACCGTGGCCTCGCGGACGCGTCCGCGGCTGATCCAGTCGCTGGGCGCGCGGATCGCGGAGATCGGCCGTCTTCCACTGCTGGGTTCTGTGGAGTATGTCGGTGAGACCTCCCAGATCTCCCGGAGCAACAGCGCTCAGCGGCTCAAGGCGCTCGACGGGGCACTGACCGTGCCGCCCGAGTTGGCTGCCGCTCTCAAAGAAGCGGGCGGTCCCGTCCTGCTGGTGGATGACGCGACGGAGACCGGCTGGACACTCGCCGTGGCCGCGCGCATGCTTCGACGAGCCGGTGCTCAGGGGGTGTTGCCGCTGGTCCTCGCCGTGCAAGCGTGACTCTTGTGTCGCCGCCAGGAACAGTGGGCAGGGATATACGCGACGTATCGCCGGAATACGGTCGGTGGCCCCAATTGCTCGTTGCCGCATCCCAGTTCGGCAGGAAGAATTGGGATCGCTCCCCGCATGCCTCATCGGTGGTCCGGTAGGGCTGTGCCGCGGCGCACTCCCCCAAATCCGACCCCCGCCCGCAGTGTGGGCGCGTAGCCGAAGGGAGGAACGTGACCTTCGGATTCTCTCCGTCCTCGGCGGCATCCATGTCGACGTCTGCCGATCTGTCCGCCGCTTCCGCCGACCCACTGGCCCGGATGCTCGAACCCGCCGAATGGGCCTCCGCCGGTATTCCGTTGCTGCGCAACCCCCGTGAGGTGGTCAGCGGACTGCACGAGCGGCATCGGCCGCGACCCGCGACCGCGGTGGTGGCCGTCCTCGATCCGGACGAGCGACTGAGCGCGAGCGCCTCGTTCACCCGGCGTTCGGCGCCGGCCGACGGCTGGATGTTCCGCAACGCGCTGCTGGCGCAGCTGCGCCGGGTCATCCCGCACGACCTGCGACGCCGCACTCCGGTGCGTACGGCCGTGTTGCTCTACTGCCGTGACGGCGACGCGCGTTGGACGGAGGAGGACGGGGCGTGGATGTGGGGGCTGCGGGACGCCTGCACGCTCCATGGGCTGCGATGTGGGGCGTACATCACGTTGACGCGTGACGGCTGGCAGGTCCTCGGTGAGGGCCGCGGCGGTCGCCGTCCGAACACCGCCTCGCCCCCGGAGTACTTCACCGCGGCGGAGGCACTGCCGCCGATGCCGCGCACCGGTGGCAGTGCCTCAGATGTGCTGCGCCGGGCAGCCGCCCGCTGAGTCCGCGAGTCCACCGAGCCGGCCGAGCCCAGGACAGTCACCCGCCGCCGACATCGGCCGATGCCGAGGCGATGACCTGCCCCGCACGCTGAAAAGACGTGCAGCAGAGCACAGCGAGGAAGAAGAGCGCACACAGACCGGCAGGGCCGCGCGGGCCGAGGCAGACCCACATCTCGACCACACGTCGCGAGCCCAGACTCGTACCGCTCGTGAGGGCGCGGACGGACGAACAGCACCGTCGTGAGCCGAGGCCGCCGACAGGCCGACGACGCACGCCGCGCCCGCGTTGAACGCCGCCGCTTCCGGAGCAAATCCTCCTGAGGACAACTGCGTCGCATCGCCGACGAAACGCCCCGCGCGAAAACGAAGTCGTCGGCGCACGTCAAGATGACCGCCGGACAGGTGCCGCCGCGGCGGCACCCTCAACGTCCGCCCGAGCGAGCCCCGGACGATGTCCGGAGCGGGCTCAGACCCCCGCGCCCAGTACTGAGTTGATCGTCTGCGAGTCCCCGCAGACGATCAACAGGGCACCGGCCCGGCCAAGGGCCAGTGGCAGCGCGGTGGCGGCGACAGCTTCGGGACCGCCGTTGACGGCGACCACGACGACCGGTCGGGACGCGGCGCGGCCCACGGCTGAGGCATCGGCGTAGAAGACGTCGTCGCCCGCGTCGTGCTGCGCCCAGTACGCGGGCTCGCCGAAGGAGAGTTCGTGCGCGGCCCACGGGTGCGGATCGCCGGTGGTGAGCACCAGCACCTCACCAGGGGCACGGCCCGACTCCAACAGCAGGTCGACGGCTCCTTCGGCGGCGTCCAGCGCGCCCTCGACCGAGGCCGGGATGAGCTGGATCTGCGGAGTGGCGGCGGCAGCCGGAGCAACCGCCGGGACGGACGGCCCCGGAGCGGCCATGACCGGCTCGTGTGGGGTGCGTTGGGCCGGCATCGGCCGGACAGGACCAGGACGGCCGGGACGCGGCGGAGCCGCGGGACGGGGGCCGGGTACGGGACGGGGGGTCGGCGCGACGCGGCCACTGGCCGGAGTAGCGCGGGGACCCTGGGCACTCTCGTGAATCTGAGGCTCCTCGGGAATGAGAGGCATGAGCTGATTTTTATCAAACGCCGGTACGACTCGCATCGGCGGGTGGCACATGAGTGCGAACGGAACCGTCAGAAATCGAAGCCGAGCTGGCCCTCGATCTCCGGAGCGCTTCCATTCGCCCAGCTGCGGACCTTCTTGAGGTGCCGCCACTGGGGCAGCGCATCAAGATACGCCCACGACAGCCGGTGGTAGGGGGTGGGGCCCCGTTCCTCGAGTGCGGCCTTGTGCACCGGCGACGGATACCCGGCATTGGCCGCAAAACCGAAGTCTGCATGGTCGATACCCAGTTCGGCCATCATTTTGTCGCGCTGTACCTTCGCGATCACCGAGGCCGCCGCGACGGACACACAGGACTGGTCGCCCTTGATCACCGTACGGACCTGCCAGGGAGCGCCGACATAGTCGTGTTTCCCGTCGAGGATGACCGCATCCGGGCGCTCCGGCAAGGCCTCGAGGGCACGCACTGCCGCGAGTCGCTGGGCGGCCGTCATCCCCAGGCTGTCGATCTCCTCCGGAGAGGCATGACCGAGGGCGTACGACGTCACCCATTTCTCCAACTGGGCGGCGAGCTCTGTCCGCCGCTTGACGGTCAGGAGCTTGGAATCGGTGAGCCCCTCAGGGGGACGGCGCAGACCCGTGACGGCGGCGCAGACGGTGACCGGGCCGGCCCAAGCACCGCGCCCCACCTCGTCGACACCGGCAATGATCTTCGCTCCGGTCGTGGCGCGGAGGGAGCGCTCGACGGTGTGGGTGGGAGGTTCGTACGGCATGGCGTCCTCAGACTACGCCGCCCGGAGCCCCTCGCGACACCCAGGTTCCCGGCGCGGCCACGACCTCCTCCACAAGGCCGGTCGGACATCTTGTCCAAGGTCCGCCGGGCAGGCCGTCCGATGCCGATGCCGACTTCGACCGGGCTGTTTCCGGCCAATGCCGATCAGGTCGTCTGCCTCCGCAGCAGCGGGACCATCAACTGGTCGATCATCTCCTCCATGTCACGGTCGTTCCATTCGCTCGCGCACACCTTCGAGCGGTACATCATCATGGCTGGGATCGCGTCGAAGACGTACGCGTTCGCAGCCTCGGGCCGCACCTCCCCGCGCTCGATTCCCCGGTGGATGACCTCGCGAAGGACATGCAGGGTCGGCTCGACGACCCCGCCGAGAATGACGTCCTGGAAGCGCTCGGCCTGCGAGGCATCGCATTCGTAAAGCACGGATCGGAGCGCGAACCCGGACTGGGAGTACATCGCCTCACGCGCACGTCGGCACAGTTCCAGGAGGTCGTCCCGGACACTCCCGAGGTCGGGCGAGTCCGTCAGGCTCGGCAGGCCGGCCCGGAGCGCGTCCGCGACGAGTTCTTCCTTCGAGGGCCAGCGCCGGTAGACGGCGGCCTTGCCGGTCTGGGCGCGCGCGGCGACTCCCTCCATGGTGAGGCCGTTCCAGCCGACCGTACTGAGCTGGTCGAGCGCGGCGTCGAGGATCGCCCGTTCGAGTACGGCACCGCGTCGACGTGGGGAGGCCGTCCGTGCGGGGGCGGCCGTCCAACGCGAAGTAGCCATCTGAGTGTCTCCGTTGAGCCTGAGGGAGCGGGATTTCCGGGGAGGGGAGAGCGGTCGTGTGACGCCACGCGGCAGAGACTTCAGTGAACGCTTGCGTTCACTGTCGGGGACTCACTACCGTTGACGCAACAGTGAACGCGAGCGTTCACTAACGCACTTGTGGGGGACCCATAGTGACAACCTCTCAGTTGATACAGGACGGCCCAAAGCCAGGAGCGGCCCGCCGGGAGGGGCATCCCGGCATCGCGCTCACCGTCATCGCGGCCTGCCAACTCATGGTGGTACTCGACGCGACGATTGTGAATATCGCCCTCCCGCATATTCAAGACGCGCTCAAGTTCAGCACGACCGATCTCACCTGGGTGGTCAGCGCGTACACCCTCACCTTCGGCGGACTGCTGCTCCTCGGCGGGCGCGCGGGTGACATCCTCGGTCGGCGCCGGGTCTTCATGACCGGCATCCTGCTCTTCACGCTCGCCTCGCTGCTCGGCGGATTCGCCCAGGAACCCTGGCAGTTGCTGGCCGCGCGCGCCCTTCAGGGCGTGGGTGGCGCGATCGCGTCGCCCACCTCGCTGGCGCTCATCACCACCACGTTTCCCGAAGGCCCGGAACGCAACCGGGCCTTCGGTGTCTTCGCCGCCGTCTCGGCCGGCGGTGGCGCGATCGGGCTCCTCGCGGGCGGCATGCTCACCGAGTGGCTCGACTGGCGCTGGGTGCTCTTCGTCAACGTGCCCATCGGCGTCCTCATCGCCGTACTCGCCCCGCTGTACATCAGCGAGTCCGAACGCCATCCCGGACGCTTCGACATCTCCGGCGCGCTGACCTCGACTCTCGGAATGGCCGCACTGGTCTACGGGTTCATCCGCGCCGCGGAGGAGGGCTGGCGCGACAGCCTCACCATCGGGTCCTTCGGCGCCGCGCTGGTTCTGCTGGTGGCCTTCGTGTTCATCGAGATGCGGGCCAAGGAACCGATCACCCCTCTGAAGATGTTCCTGGACCGAAACCGCTCGGGCACGTACGTGATCATGCTCAGTCTCGCCGCCGCGATGTTCGGCATGTTCTTCTTCATCGTCCTCTTCGTGCAGAACGTGTTGAGCTACACGCCGATCGAGGCGGGCCTCGCCTTCCTTCCGGTGACAGTTGCGATCGTGACCGGTGCGGGTCTGTCCCAGCGGTTCCTGCCCGTCCTCGGGCCCAAGCCGTTCATGCTCGGCGGCTCGGCGCTCGTCGCGCTCGGGCTCGGCTGGCTGACCTTCATCAACCCCGACAGTTCGTACACCAGCGGGGTGCTCGGCCCGATGCTCCTCTTCGGCTTCGGCATGGGGCTGAACTTCGTGACGCTGACCCTCACCGCGGTCTCCGGTGTCGCCGTCCACGAGGCGGGCGCGGCCTCCGGCCTGCTCAACGCCACGCAGCAGGTGGGCGGTTCGCTCGGTCTCTCCATCCTGACCACCGTCTTCGGCTCGGCCAGCCGGGACGAGGCGGCGAAGCAGGTCCCGGACTTCATGGCGAACGCCTCGGCCGGGCAGAAGGCCGAGTTCGCCAAGACACAGCAACTGCCGGCCCCATGGGGGCACGAGGTGCTCGCCAACGGCATCTCGACCGCCTTCATCCCGGCCGTCGCGATGACCGTACTGGCCCTGATCACCGCGACGGTGGTGATCAAGGTCCGCAAGAGCGACCTGGAGGCCCTCTCCGGGACGGCAGCCACGGCAGGACCATCCGGAGGCTGACGCGGACCGCGGAGGCCGGGCCGGGGTCCCGGAGATCGACCGGTGAGGACACCGGTCCGGCCATCCGCAGTCAGCCTCACCGCCGCATCGAGTCACCGGCGCACGCGGTCACGTGTACACAGACTCAGGTCACCGATGCTTGAACTCACCGGTACATGAGCTCGTCGGCCAGTGTGGTGCACGAACTCCAGTCCGCGTCCTTCGACACCGGCCGCTCGCGGAGGATATCCCGGGCACGCGTCTCGCCCCAACTGGTGGCATACCAGGGTGCGTCGTCCTCCTCCAGCTCGGCCGCCATGGACAGCAGCGCGCACGACCGCAACGGTTCTTCCAGCTCGTCGAGGGCTGGTACGGCGTCGGCGGACAGGTTCAGCGCGTAGTAGAGGTCGAAGTCGCCGGTGTCCTCGTACCGCTGGACGTTGCGCTCGGCGATCAGGCCGTCGGGTGACATCAGCCCGAACGCGAGCACCCCCGCGGCCGCGCTCGCCGCGACCACCCGGGGCAGCCACCGTGCGCCCCACACTCCCGCCGCCATGATGAGCACGATGACGAGGCCCAGCCAGAGCTCCACGGCCATCACGGAGACCCTCAGCCGCGTCAGTCCATAAGCCTCCACATACATGTCCATACGCCGCACCGCCGATGCCACGACAACGAGCGCCAGCACGCACAGAGTTCCCAGGACAGCGCGTACCAGCTTCCGGTCCTGCCCTCCGTCACGTGGTGCCCAGCGCAGGGCGAAGACGATGACGAGCAGGGTAAGGAGCGTGACGAGAAGCAGCTGCCAGAAGCCCTGGCGCGCGTATTCGGCGTACGTCTGGCCGGTCTTCTTCAGTACGGCGTCGTATCCGCCGAAGAGCACCGCGAGTTGGACGGCGTTGAAGGTCGCGAAGAGCCCGGTCAGCACGATGAGCGGCAGCGCCCACTCGACTCGGCCGCGGGGCCTGCCCGCGGGGACCTCGACCCGGTCCCACTGGACGGGCGCGGCGGCCGTGTGCGCCACCGCGAGCGCGCCGACCAGACCGAGCACCAGGAGCAGGAGACGCCAGGGTCCGCCGGAGACGGAGGTATCCGGCACCAGATCACCGAGCAGATCCGCGAAGGCCGCGTCAGCACCCGCGAACAGCGCTCCGAAGACCAGCAGCAGCACCGCGGTCACGGCGAGTGCGCGCAGTCCGGCGCCCACGTTGCCGCGGCTCCCACCGGACCGTTCGCGCAGCCCGCGCCACCCCCACGTGGGGCCGGTGACGAGAGCGTTGAGTATCCCGATGGGGCCCAGCAGGACGGCGGGCCAGGTGCGACCGCCGTGCAGCGCCATCGAGCCCAGGGCGACCGCGGCGACCACCGCCAGGAACGAAGCCCAGCCCGCGTCGCGCAGGGCGGGCACGGTCAGCAGCCCGATTCCGCCGATGCCCCAGACGATCGCCCACGCGCGCGGGCGTCGTCCCGCGGCCTGGCCGGCGAAGTACGCGGCGAGCGCGGCCGGGACCGCGACGAGCACGAGGTTGACCGCCAGCCCCTCCCCCAGGAGCAGCATGCTGAGCAGGCCGGTGGCCAGCACGGCCCACAGTGTGGCCGTACGCACCGGAGCGGGTGCCGCTACCTGGAGCTCGGCCAGCCAAGGAACAGGGGCGGGCGGCGGTTGCACCCGGTAGGTGCCCTCGTTCGCGACCCTCTTCGAGCCTGACTTGGAGGCGGACTCGGGGACAGTGTCCTCAGGATCACTCTTTACGCTCGAACCGGCACTCTGCGGCGCATCGGGCTCGGCCTCTCCCGGCCGCGTGGCCCCCTGATCTCTCGGCTCGGGCGTGGACGGTATGTCGGACACGGAACCCCCTCCCTGCCGGCCCTGACGCAGCCCACAACACGCCGCTGCGGCGGAAGGGCTGGTGACCGGTGTCTTGTTCGGCGCCCGCCCGGCATGATCAACAGGCGGCGTGGCCGAAAGGGTATCCACGGGTTACCTGCTCCAGGCCGTGCCGGTGGCGCTGTAGCAAGCCTGTGACAGTGGAGGCCGCACCCTACGCGGCCGTCCACACGGGCCAACGCCCCACCTTCAGGGGACCCCCAAAACCCCGAGGCTCTCCCCGGGGGACCACGTCCAGAACGGCCACAAAGGCGCGGGCAGAAAACGACCTGCTGTCACCCGGCGGCCCCGAAGGTCCGCTTACGCGGACCGCGAACTACGGACCGCTCCTAGGCTCCGGGTGAGAAACGCCCGTAAGCCGCCCGCGGCATCCAGTCCGGCAGAGCTTCCGTCCGCTCCAGCCATGCCCCAGGCGGTGTCCCGGCCTTCCCGGAGGCGACGACGCCGCCCACGATGGCGCAGGTCGTGTCCATGTCGCCGCCCACCTGGGCGGTCGCCCAGAAGGCTTCCTCGTAGTCGCCGAGGGCCCGGGCCGCCGACCAGAGTGCGAACGGCACGGTGTCGTGGGCCGTGGTGCGTCGGCCGCAGCCGAGAACGGCGGCGACGGTGGCGGTGTCGGCGTAGTCGAGCATGTCCCGGGCACGCCGCAGCCCGGCGCCGACGGCGCTGCGCGGGACGAGCGCGATGACGCCGTCAAGCAGGGCCGACGGGCTCGGCTGGCCGGCCGGATCGGCTGCCAGCGCCGCCGCCGCAGCGACGGCCATGGCGCCGACCACGGCCTCGCGGTGCTGGTGGGTGGGATACGCGGAGATCTCGGCCTGGTGCGTGGCCTGCTCCGGATCGTCCGCGTACCAGGCCCCCAGAGGGGCGATTCTCATCGCGGCCCCGTTGCCCCAAGAGCCCTGTCCGTTGAAGAGCGCGGACGACAGCTCGCGCCAGTCGCCGCCCTCCCGGACCAGCCTCAGCAGCCGGTTGACCGCGGGCCCGTAGCCCCGGTCGAAGTCGTGGTGCTCGGCGAAGGAGCGGGCGAGCTCGTCCTGGTCCACACGGTCGTGCGTGGCCAGAACGGCCACTACGGAGCAGGCCATTTCGGTGTCGTCGGTCCACTGCCAGGGCCTGGGCGGCAACTCACGGCGCTTGAGCAGCGGGTAGTTCGCGGGCACGAAGAACTGCGAGCCCAGCGCGTCCCCCACCGCGAGTCCACGCAGGCTGGCCATGGCACGGTCCAGGCGTCCGGGGGGAGAAGTGTCAGCGGTCATCGCTCTGCCACTCTATCCGGTGATTCCGTACGGTTCCGGATCACGCCAGCGTTCGAACTGCCGGTCAAGCGTGTACCTGCCGTCCTCGTCGAGAACGAGCATCCGCGTCTCCCCGTTCCCCGGATTCGACAGCGACTCGAAGTCGGCGACCGTCCAGTGGAACCAGCGCATGCAGAACAGCCGCATGGCGAGGCCGTGGGTCACGATGAGCACGTTGGGCGGGTGGTCGGGCGCCTCGAAGCTCCGGTACAGGCTCTCCAGGAAGCCGCCGACCCGGTCGTACACGTCGGCGCCGGACTCACCCTGGGCGAAGCGGTAGAAGAAGTGCCCGTAAGCGTCCCGGTAGGCCTTCTGAAGGCGTACGTCGTCGCGGTCCTGCCAGTTGCCCCAGTCCTGCTCACGCAGCCGCGGCTCCTCGCGCACCCGTACGAGCTCCGGGTCCAGGTGAAAGGCACGGAAGGTCTCGTGCGTGCGGCGGTACGGGGAGACGTAAACGCTTACGCTTTCGCGCCCGAACACCTCCCGCAGCCGTTTCCCGGTCTCCTCCGCCTGCCGCCAGCCCAGCTCGGTGAGCCCGAGGGCATGGTCGGGCTCGCGCTCGTACACGGTGTCATCGGCGTTGCCCGTTGACTCGCCGTGCCGGACAAGGACGATGCGCCGTGGTCGAACCATGCCAAGACCCTAAATGGGGTGACCCCAGATCGAGCACTCCTACGGGCTCCATACGGCGTACGTCACACTGGACCGGCACATATCCGGGCGCACGCCAGGTGCCCCGGTCAGACCGTCCAGGCGGGCTCCAGCTCCACGATGTCGCCCGCGAGGGCGGCCACGTCGGCCTCGGTCTGCGCGCGCAGCGCGAGGCGTTCCACCCGCTCGGAGCGGTACTTGCCGTGCTCGGCCGCCGACAGCCACATGGACAGGATCAGGAACTCGTGGCCCGGCGCCTCCCCGAACAGGCCCCGCACCATGCCGGGTGAGCCCGCCATCGCCGGGTTCCACACCTTCTCCTGCATCAGCGCGAAGTGCTCGGCCCGTTCCTCGTGGATACGGCAGTGGGCCACCCGCACCAGGTCGGTGTCCGTGAAGCGCGGCTCGAAGCCCGTCTTCACGTCGAAACGGTGGTCGAACAGTTTGACCTGGGAATCCTTGAAGGTGCCCGACTGCGTCGCCGCGAGCCTGTCGTGGGAGCGGGCCATGAAGGAGTCGTAGAAGGCACGGCTCTCCCAGAAGGCGAAAACGTGCGCGACGCCGGGCCGCCCCCGGCTCCATCCCCCGCCCTGTCCCCGGAAACCCGGCTCTCCCAGAAGCCCCGCCCACTTTCGCTGCCCCCGCTCGAAACCGCGGCGGTCGACCACGGTGCAGCGAATCCACTTGACCAGCACCGCGCCATCGTAAGGCCACAGAACGTGGCGCCGGTCACGCTCCGGCGGAGTACACCCGCGCGAGCGCCCCGGCGCGCGTGGCACGATGGGCAACCAGCGCTGATTTCAAAGCAGTTGAGTCGGGAAGCACATGGGGAACGGGGAGGGGAGATCCGGTGAACGGTCTCAATAAGGGCATCCGCAAGGTCGAGCTCTCGGTGAAGTGGGATCCGAGTCCCGTAGGGGAGCCCCCGACCGATCTGGACATCATCGCGGCGACCTACGTGGCTGCCGACCCGTTGGGAAAACCCGACTACGTAGTGCACTTCGACAGCCGCTCCCCGGACGGCACCATCTATCTGAACCGGGACAGCAAGGACGGCAAGGGCTTCGGCTGGGACGAGGTCATGACACTCGAGCTCAACCGCCTGGACAGGCGCTACGGGCGCGTGGTGGTCGGCGTGCTCATCCAACAGCGCGGCGGCCACAAGACGTTCGTCGGCGTGGCCAATCCCAACCTGCGCATGCGCGAGGGCTACACCGTGCTCGCCGAGGACGACTTCGGGGACGTCCTCGGGTCCACGGCCGCGACCGTCGGGGAGTTCCTACGCGACGACTCCGGGGAGTGGACTTTCCACCCCGGCATCCGTGGATACGACACGGACCCGGCGACGTTCGCCAGGGTCATGGGAACCGCGGAGAACTCCTGAAACGGACTCCCTGGGGACCGCGTTTCGAAAACAGGGCTCCCTGGGGGCCATGTTTTCGAAACAGGCCTCTCCGTAGGACAGCGATAACTCTCCGGGGACTCCTGTAGGGACCCGGAAATGCCGAAGGGCGGCACGGCCTGTGGCCGCGCCGCCCTTCAGTGCTTCGGATCAGCTGCAACCGCTGGTCGAGCCGCAACCCTCGCAGATGTAGCAGGAACCGGCCCGCTGCATCTTCGTGCCGCAGGAGAAGCACAGGGGGGCGTCCGCCTGGATACCCAGCTGCATCTCCACCAGTTCGGCACTGGTGTGGGCCTGCTGCGGGGCGGGCTTGGCCGCCTCGGACACCGCGACCTCCACCTTGGGGGCGGCGACGGCCTTCAGTTCCTGCGCGCGGGGCGCGGACTGGGCGAGGCCCTCCACGTCCACGTCGTCGTCGGACGGCTCGTACGACCCGGTCTCCAGGTGACGCTGCCGCTCGTCGATGGAGTGGATGCCGAGCGCGGAACGCGTCTCGAAGGGCAGGAAGTCCAGCGCCAGGCGGCGGAAGATGTAGTCGACGATCGACTGCGCCATCCGCACGTCCGGGTCGTCCGTCATGCCGGCCGGCTCGAAGCGCATGTTCGTGAACTTGGAGACGTACGTCTCCAAGGGCACGCCGTACTGGAGACCCACCGAGACGGCGATGGAGAAGGCGTCCATCATGCCGGCGAGGGTGGAACCCTGCTTCGACATCTTCAGGAAGACCTCGCCGAGACCGTCGTCCGGGTAGGAGTTGGCGGTCATGTAGCCCTCGGCGCCACCCACCGTGAAGGATGTGGTGATGCCGGGACGGCCCTTGGGGAGACGCTTGCGGACCGGGCGGTACTCGACGACCTTCTCGACCGCGGTACGGATGGTCTCCTCGGCCTTGGCGGTGACCTCGTCCTTCGCCTTGTCCTTGGTCTTGGCGGAGAGGGGCTGGCCGACCTTGCAGTTGTCGCGGTAGATCGCGAGCGCCTTGACGCCCATCTTCCAGGCCTCGAAGTAGACCTCTTCGACGTCCTCGACGGTCGCCGTCTCCGGCAGGTTGACCGTCTTGGAGAGCGCGCCCGAGATCCACGGCTGGATGGCGGCCATCATGCGGACGTGGCCCATCGCGGAGATGGAACGCTCGCCCATGGCGCAGTCGAACACCTCGTAGTGCTCGTGCTTGAGGCTCGGGGCGTCGATCACATTGCCGTTCTCGGCGATGTGGGCGACGATCGCCTCGATCTGCTCCTCCTGGTAGCCCAGGCGGCGCAGAGCCTGCGGAACGGTGCCGTTGACGATCTGCATCGAACCGCCGCCGACCAGCTTCTTGAACTTGACCAGCGCGAGGTCGGGCTCAAGACCGGTGGTGTCGCAGGACATCGCGAGACCGATGGTGCCGGTCGGGGCGATGACCGAGGCCTGCGCGTTGCGGAAGCCGTTCTTCTCACCGAGGTGCAGCACGTCCTGCCAGGCCTCCGTGGCGGCGGCCCAGATCGGGCTGTCCAGGTCGTCCACCCGAGGGGCCACGGCGTTTGCGTCGGAGTGCTGCTTCATGACGCGCTGGTGCGGCTGCGCGTTGCGTGCGTAGCCGTCGTACGGGCCGACCACCGCGGCGAGCTCGGCGGAACGCTTGTACGAGGTGCCGGTCATCAGCGAGGTGATGGCGCCGGCGAGAGAGCGGCCGCCGTCGGAGTCGTACGCGTGCCCGGTCGCCATCAGGAGGGCGCCGAGGTTGGCGTAACCGATGCCCAGCTGACGGAAGGCGCGGGTGTTCTCGCCGATCTTCTGGGTCGGGAAGTCCGCGAAGCAGATGGAGATGTCCATCGCGGTGATGACCAGCTCGACGACGTTCGAGAAGCGCTCGACGTCGAAGGACTGGTGTCCCTTGCCGTCGTCCTTCAGGAACTTCATCAGGTTGAGCGAGGCGAGGTTGCAGGACGTGTTGTCCAGGTGCATGTACTCGCTGCACGGGTTCGAGCCGTTGATCCGGCCGGACTCCGGGCAGGTGTGCCAGGCGTTGATCGTGTCGTCGTACTGGATGCCGGGGTCGGCACAGGCCCAGGCCGCCTCGGCCATCTTGCGGAAGAGCGACTTGGCGTCGACCTCCTCGATGACCTCGCCGGTCATACGGGACGTCAGGCCGAACTTGCCGCCCGCCTCGACCGCCTTCATGAACGTGTCGTTCACCCGGACCGAGTTGTTGGCGTTCTGGTACTGGACGGACGTGATGTCGTCGCCGCCCAGGTCCATGTCGAAGCCCGCGTCACGCAGGGCGCGGATCTTCTCCTCTTCCTTCACCTTGGTCTCGATGAAGCCCTCGATGTCGGGGTGGTCGACGTCGAGGATGACCATCTTGGCCGCGCGGCGGGTGGCGCCACCCGACTTGATCGTTCCCGCGGAGGCGTCGGCACCGCGCATGAAGGAGACGGGACCCGAGGCGTTGCCGCCCGAGGAGAGCAGTTCCTTGGAGGAGCGGATGCGGGAGAGGTTCAGGCCGGCGCCGGAGCCGCCCTTGAAGATCATGCCCTCTTCCTTGTACCAGTCGAGGATCGACTCCATGGAGTCGTCGACGGACAGGATGAAGCAGGCGGAGACCTGCTGGGGCTGCGGGGTCCCGACGTTGAACCAGACGGGGCTGTTGAAGCTGAAGATCTGGTGCAGGAGCGCGTACGCCAGCTCGTGCTCGAAGATCTCGGCGTCGGCGGGCGAGGCGAAGTACCTGTAGTCCTCGCCGGCCTTTCGGTACGTCTTGACGATGCGGTCGATGAGCTGCCTGAGGCTCACCTCGCGCTGCGGGGTGCCGAGCGCACCTCGGAAGTACTTGCTGGTGACGATGTTGACCGCGTTCACCGACCATGAGTCGGGGAACTCGACGCCACGCTGCTCGAAATTGACCGAGCCGTCGCGCCAATTGGTCATGACGACGTCACGGCGCGCCCAGTCCACCTCGTCGTACGGATGCACGCCTGGAGTGGTGTGGATGCGCTCGATGCGCAGTCCCTTGCTGGCCTTGGCTCCCTTGGTGCGGGAACCTCGTGCCGGACCGCTCGCCGTCTCTGTCATGCCGCCTCCCTGTAACGGGCTAAAACGCCCAGAAGTGCCTCGTTCTTCCCGTGGCACGGTGTGTGTCTGATGCTGCGCGGGCCGCAATGAGCGGGCGGGCGCGGCAGGTCTGTGGTCGCCGCCGACCGGCCGACCCGAGTCGGCCTTTCCGTCAGCCGGCGGCGCTGGCGGGCACGGAGGCCTGGACGGCCTCTCCGGACCCGCGGTTGCTTTCCGGGCGCTCCGCGGAGGCGTCTTCGTCGTCCGCCTCGTCCGCAGCGGGGCGCTGCCTCGTCTCTTCCCTGAGTTGCACGATGGCGGCCTCGAAGTCCTCGAGCGAGTCGAACGCCCGGTAGACGGACGCGAACCGCAGATAGGCGACGAGGTCGAGTTCCTGCAAGGGGCCGAGTATGGCCAGTCCCACGTCATGGGTGGTCAGTTCGGCGCTTCCGGTGGCACGCACCGCCTCCTCGACCCGCTGGCCGAGCTGGGCGAGCGCGTCCTCGGTGACGGGCCGCCCCTGGCACGCCTTGCGGACGCCGTTGATGACCTTGGTACGACTGAAGGGCTCGGTCACGCCGGAGCGCTTGACGACCATCAGCGAGCACGTCTCCACGGTCGTAAAACGACGGGAGCAGTCGGGGCACTGGCGGCGCCTGCGGATCGACGTGCCGTCATCGGTCGTACGACTGTCGACGACGCGGCTGTCGGGGTGCCTGCAGAAGGGGCAGTGCATGGCTCCAACCCTCCTTAACAGCACGACTCATAGAGCTCGAAAGACCCCTTGGATCCCTCGAAGCAGCCTCAAGCATAGGCGATGACCGAGGGGCCGTAGACCCGGGGGACCACAACTTCTGGGCTGCTGCCGCAATCCAACCACTACATGTGGGGCTTGGCCCGCAAATTCGCCCATGGCGCGCGTGTCGCCCACGTATTGGCATGTGCCGCACGGCCATACCGATTCCAGACACGCGGAGATAGCGTGGCCGGCGCAGCAAAGGGGGCGGTTCCCGAACGACGGGTTACCGGATGGCAGACTGGGCAGCGGCCCTGATCGACCGGCTCGATCGTCACCTCGGCGGTGAAGAGTACAGCAATGAGCCCTTTTGTCCGCTAGGGCAGCGCTAGCAATACACCCAGACACATGATCAAGACAGCTAATCCACACTTTTTCACTCGAACGTGTGTTTGGCGCAACCTTTCGAAAGCCACTACCGTTGTCCAGCAGGGAGACCATCGAGAGGGGCCGACGTGACCACCACCGCAGACAGTGCCACCATCACTGCCCAGGACCGCTCCCAGGGCCGACTCGAGCCGGTGCATGCGATGAACGAAGCTGCGAATCATGAGGGGCCCAAGCGTTCCCTGCCGGGCCGACCTCCAGGTATCCGAGCGGACAGCTCGGGCCTCACCGACAGGCAACGCCGGGTGATCGAGGTCATCAGGGACTCCGTGCAGCGGCGCGGCTACCCGCCGTCGATGCGCGAGATCGGACAGGCGGTCGGCCTGTCCAGCACCTCGTCCGTCGCGCATCAGCTGATGGCACTGGAGCGCAAGGGCTTCCTGCGCCGTGATCCGCACCGCCCGCGCGCGTACGAGGTCCGGGGCTCCGACCAGTCCTCGGCGCAGCCCACGGACACAGCGGGCAAGCCGGCCGCGTCGTACGTCCCACTCGTGGGCCGTATCGCCGCCGGTGGGCCGATCCTGGCCGAGGAATCGGTTGAGGACGTGTTCCCCCTCCCCCGCCAGCTGGTGGGAGACGGTGAGCTGTTCGTCCTCAAGGTCGTCGGTGACTCGATGATCGAGGCCGCCATCTGTGACGGAGACTGGGTCACGGTCCGCCGCCAGCCGGTCGCGGAGAACGGTGACATCGTGGCCGCCATGCTCGAGGGTGAGGCCACGGTGAAGCGCTTCAAGCGCGAGGACGGGCATGTGTGGCTCCTGCCGCACAACTCCGCGTACCAGCCGATTCCCGGCGACGAGGCGACCATCCTCGGCAAGGTCGTGGCAGTCCTGCGGCGGATCTAGCACGCGCGTACGGGCGGAACACTCCGCCGCGCCCCTGACCGGGCCCCGGGACCAACTGCGCCGGTTCCGGGGCCCTGTGCGTTTTCTGGCCGGGGGCCTTGGGGGTTGCTGGGCTGGCCGGAGGCCTTGAGAGTGGCTGACCTGGCCGTGAGTCGTGGGTGATTCCGTCCTGGCTGAAGCTTGGGCGGGTGTTCGTCCTGGCTGAGGGCTTGGGCGGGTGTCCATCCCAGCTGAGGTTTGCGGCCGGTGTCCGTCCCGACTGAAGGCTTCGGCGGGTGTCCGTCCTGGCCGAGGTTTGCGGCGGGTGTCCCTCAAGGTCGAGAGTCCCGTGCGGTGTATGACCTGGCTGAAGGGCTCGTGAGCGGGCGCCTGCTCAGACCAGAGCTTTGCGGCGTGCCTGTCCTCGCTTCAAGGGCCCTGGTCGGTGTCTATCCCGGGCGGGCTCATTGGCCGTGCATGCCCAGCACGGACGCTCTTTGGGTCTCGGGCCGAGGTGCTTTGACCTATACCCTGCCTGGTCCGGGGCTCCGTCTTGCTGAGCTTCCTGGCCCGGGAGGATGGCGTACGGCGTTCGATGCGCGGCGACGTGACGACGCCGATGCGGTTCGGGATCTGCGTTCGAATCGTGCCCTGGGACGCGGTGGTTGCCGGCCGACAGAGGCTCCCGGACCCGAAAGTTCGATGGGCGGCCTCCCTGTTCGAAAGGGCGCTTGGGCGCATCACCTGGACGCGACAGCGCGTCCGGTCGATCCCGACGTCGGCGGCCGATAGGGCCGCCCTCGCGGCATCTCACGCACCCGCCGCGCAGTCGCTACGCGTCCTCCTCCTCCGACTTCCGCGCCACCTCGTCGATCGCGGCCAGCGACCTGCGTACCTGGTTACGGTCCGTCGTGAACCAGAAGTCGGGCAGTGACGCCTTCAGATAACTGCCGTAGCGGGCCGTGGCCAGGCGCTGGTCCAGTACGGCGACGACGCCACGGTCCCCTGACGCTCGTACGAGGCGGCCGGCGCCCTGGGCCATCAGCAGGGCCGCGTGGGTCGCGGCGACGGCCATGAAACCGTTGCCTCCCTTGTCCTCGACCGCCTTCTGGCGAGCGCTCATCAAGGGGTCGTCCGGGCGAGGGAAGGGGATCTTGTCCATAACGACCAGCTGGCAGCTCGGGCCGGGGACGTCCACGCCCTGCCAGAGGGAGAGGGTGCCGAAGAGGCAGGTCTTCGGGTCGGCCGCGAAGTTCTTGATCAGCTCGCCGAGTGTCTCCTCGCCCTGGAGCAGGATGGGGTACTCGGGGACGCGCGAGCGCAGGTCCTCGGCGGCGAGTTGGGCGGCCCGCATGGAGGAGAAGAGGCCGAGCGTGCGACCGCCGGCGGCCTGGATCAGTTCGGTGAGTTCGTCCAGCATGTCCGCGCGATCGCCGTCGCGCGCGGGGCGTGACAGGTGCTTGGCGACGTAGAGAATGCCCTGCCTCGGATAGTCGAAGGGCGAGCCGACGTCGACGCCCTTCCACTGCGGTAGATCCTCGCCCTCTGCGCCCTCCGGGCCTAGCCCCAGCGACGCCCCCACTCCGTTGAAGTCACCGCCGAGCTTCAACGTCGCCGAAGTCAGGACCACAGAGCGGTCCGTGAAGAGCTTCTCCCTGAGGAGCCCGGAGACGTTCATCGGAGCCACGCGCAGTGACGCCCCGAAACGGTCGTGGCGCTCGTACCAGACGACGTCCCACTCCGAGCCGTTGGTGATCCGCTCCGCCACGTCGTGCACGCTCTCCAGCGCCGCGAGGGCCTGCTTGCGTACCGCGTCCTCATCCTGGACGGACTTGTCACGCGTGGAACCGAGCGCCGAGATCACCGTACGGGCGGCGTCGCGCAGCGCCATCAGTGCGTACCCGAGATCCTCCGGGATCTCCTCCAGGCGCCCGGGCAGGGCCAGCTCCATCAGCCGCTCGAATCCCTCGGCGGCGGTCTGGAGCTGGTCGGCGGCCTTCTCGTTGACCAGCCTCGCGGCGCGCCGGACGGCACGGTTGACCTGGCCGGGCGTGAGCTCGCCGGTCGCGACGCCGGTGACCCTGGAGACCAGTTCGTGGGCCTCGTCGACAATCAGTACCTCGTGCTGCGGCAGGACCGGCGCGCCCTCGATGGCGTCGATCGCGAGCAGCGCGTGGTTGGTGACGACGACCTCGGCGAGTTTGGCGCGCTCGCGGGCCAGCTCGGCGAAGCACTCCGCCCCGTAGGCACATTTTGTGGCGCCCAGGCACTCCCGGGAGGACACCGATACCTGGGCCCAGGCGCGGTCGGAGACGCCGGGCGTGAGGTTGTCCCGGTCGCCGGTCTCGGTCTCGCCCGACCAGTCACGCAGCCGCACCAGGTCCTGGCCCAGTTTGCTGGTGGGAGCAGCTGCCTCGAACTGATCGAAGAGGCCGCCCTCCTCTTCCTGCGGGACGCCCTCATGCAGGCGGTGCAGACACAGATAGTTCGACCGGCCCTTGAGCATCGCGAACTCGGGGCGACGGCGCAGCAGCGGATGCAGCGCGTCCACCGTCCGCGGCAGGTCGCGCTCCACGAGCTGCCGCTGGAGCGCCAAGGTGGCGGTCGCCACGACCACACGCTCCCCGTGGGCGAGCGCGGGCACCAGATACCCGAGCGACTTTCCGGTGCCGGTGCCCGCCTGGACCAGCAGGTGGGAGCTGTCGTCGATGGCACCCGCGACAGCTTCGGCCATGGTCACCTGGCCAGGGCGCTCCGTGCCGCCGACGGCAGTGACGGCAGCATGCAGGAGTTCGGGAAGTGAGGGCTGTGTCATAGCTCTGCCACCCTACGGTGCGCCACTGACAACCCGGCTCCCCAGGTGAGCAGGACGGGCGTGATCAGGACGAGCATTGGACGGGCAATCGAGGCTGGTGGACGGGGTTGGGAACCGTGCCGTGCACAGCGGGGGGCGGACGCTCGGGGCGGTTCCGGTAGCCGTCGAGGTGCAGTCGGTTGCGGTTGAGGCACTGGCGCTCGATACGCGCGGTGAGCGGGTTGACCATCTCGAAGCGTGCCCTGAGCTCGGGGAAGCGCGTCTGGTGGCGGACGATCTCCGCTCGAACGAGGGACGAGAAATCGTCCCTCGCGACGCCGGGTTGCTCCTCGCAGAGCGGTGCGAGATAGCGGAATCCTTCTGCGTGCGGCTCGATATGGATGAATGCGGTCCAGGAGCGAGCGCCGGTCCCTGGCCCGGGACACCATCGGCTCGGGTCCCGGCTCGGACTCGGGTTCAACCTCGGGCTCAGGTTCGAGCTCGGGCTTCGGCTCCGTCCCCATCTCGACGATCCCGTCGTACGCGAACTCGCCGGCCATCTTCGCGAGCAGGCCGCAGCCCGCCCCCTCCCACCGCTCTTTGCGCAGCTCAGGAGGGTCCTGCGGAGCTGGTGGCCTGCCGGATACCGGGGTGGCGGACGAATCGCGCACGGGTGCTCCTCGAATGGGAACCGGATCGGGTCGAGCGGTGTACTACATGTGACGGCGCTACAACAGATCGTGCAGGGCCCGGTCTCGGACCATGAGGGCTGCCCGCTTGTCGGGCAGGTCGACCTCGGCGGAGAACCGGAAGCCGGCGCTCAGGAAGGCAGAGACGGAAGGGGTGTTGCGAAGGTCGGGTTCGGCGACAACGCGGGCGCACGACGGGCGCTTGTCCAGTACGAGGTCGGCGACAGCTCTGAGCAGGGTGGAACCGAGCCCTCGCCCCCGGTTGGCGACACCACCGACAAGGAGGTGAATTCCGGTGTCGTGCGGTCGGGCGGGGTAGTGGCGTGCCAGGAGATCAAGGTCCGCGCGGTAGATCTCCCAGTAGCTCATGGGCGTGCCCTCCAGCAGACCGAGGCAGGGCACACTGCGCCCATCCCCCTCCAGCTGACGACGCAGGTGCTCTTCGGTCACGGACTCGGCCCCCGCCAGTTCCCAGAACGCGGTGACGGCAGGGTCGTTCATCCAACGGGTGATGAGCGGGAGATCACTCTCCAGGCGTACGGGGACAAGGTGGAAGGCACCCGCAGGAGTACTGGTCGGCCCCCAGTGACCGACACGGTCGAGCAGGTCATCACCGACCGGGTTGATACAGGCCTTCTCCGCCGTGGTCTGCCGATGGCCTCCGGTAGCCCCGTGCGCCCTGGCTTCCTCGGCGAAGAGCGCGATGAACTCGTCGGGCAGCCGCAGGTTCAGGGTGTCCTCGCTGTCCGAGCTCGCGCCGAGGTTCGAACCGGGCTGCGCTTCGGTGCCGAGTGCGGTAACGACCGCGGTACGGAGTTCGGTGACGGGGGCGGTGCCGGCGTCGGCTTCGGCGCTCGCATCTGTGGGAGGCACGGCGACGCTCCTCTCAGGAGACGGGGTGGGTCATGTTCCTCAGGAATGAAGGGGGTTGGCGATGGTGACGTAGACGGACTGGGTGTCGACGGGACCGACGAGTTCGTCGAGGCCTCGCAGTCGGGTGAGGAGGTTGGCCTTGCAGCGCAGGACGCGCGAGTCGAGCAGATACGCGGGCAGGGGTGTGCGCAGCCGAGCCGGGCCGGTGGCCACGTCGGAGAGGAAGCGGCGGAAGGCGGCGAGCAGCAGACGTTCGTCCGCCAGATGCTGGGAGCCGAACGCGCCGACCAGGCCGAGCACGTTGTTGATCGCGAGGTAGTAGGCGAAGCGTTCGTCGGTTACCTCGTCGGAGACGAACGTGTCGCTATGCTCGCCGATGCCGGGCAGCCGGGCGTCCAGTTCCGCGCGCCTCGACTCGCGGAAGTAGTAGCCCTGGTTGTCGCGATAGCGGCCGCCGATGGGCCACCCCTCGGGGTCCAGCAGGAGCAGCGTGTTCTGCTGGTGCGCTTCCAGGGCGATCCCCGCCTCGCTGTCCAGCCAGAGCACGGGGCGTACGACCTGCTCCAGATAGCGCAGGAACCACTCAGTGGCGACGGCGCCGCGGGTCCGACCTGTGCGACCCGCGAGACGGGTGACGATCTCGGCGAGCCGGGACCGCGCCGGTGCCCTGCCCTCAGCCTGGTTCCGTGCGTCGCTGGGTCGGGTGTGAGGCCGGGGCGAGACGAGTCCCGCGACGCAACCGACGTCGTCCGTCGGACCGAAAGGGTTGTGACGGATCATCACGTCGAGCCCCGGCAAGGGGGCGCCGTCCGGGCCGTCGACTCCCAGCCAGGCGGGATCACGGACGATGTCGAAGCCCGGCTGGACGGCGCGCCACTGCTTGGACAGACCGCTGCGCAGCAGACGGTGGACCTCCACACCACGGTGGAGTTCCTTACGGAGGTTCTCACGACGGGAGTTGGTGATGCGCAGGCCGAGCGACAGTTTCAGCATCGCGGGGGCACCTGAGCGGTAGAGGGTGCGGACCGATGAGGTGGGGTGCCAGGCGGAGCCGTGCGGGCCGAGGTCCTGGAGCAGTCCCCCGTCCAGCAGAGCCGCGGCCTCGGAACGGTGCCGGACCTCGCGCAACTGCCAGGGATGCATGGGCAGGGCGGCGTATCCGTCGGGCAGGGGCAGTCCGTTGCCGGCCAGCCGTGCCGTGAGGTGTTCCGCGGTGACGGGGCGGCCCCCTTCTGTCCATGCCGAGTCGTTTGCCAGCACCGACGGGGCCACAGCCATCCAGTGCAGCGGAAAAGAGCCGCGCAACTCCGGTGAGTACGAGCGGGCTTCGGCCTCGGAGAGTCCCTCGCGGCTCTTCGGTGTGGGGTGCAGCGGGTGGCCGAGCAGGAGCGCCTGTTCGGCGGCGAGGAAGAGGTCGGGCTCGTCGGCGGGGTGTTCCCTGCGGTCACCGATGAACACGGCGGTGCGCCGGGTGGAATCAGCGACGCGACCGACCAGGTCGGCGCCGTCACCGACGGAGCTGCGCGAGCCCCCCGGTTCAGGGCGAGACGCGCCGGCTTCACGGGTCAGTCCGCCCGGTGAGACCGGCGCGGGGGCGCTGCCCCCTGTCATCGCGCCGATGACCGCTTGCCGTGCGAACAGGGCCGCGACCGTGACCGCGTCGGCGGGCGGGGCCTCATCGGGAACGTCGGCGAAGTAGGGGAGACCGAGGCGGTGCCAACCGGTGGGAGACCAGTAGTGGACGGGGATGAGGAGGGCGGTGCCGCTGGCGGCGAGCGGGATGCGGAGGGTGCCGTCCTCGGGAGCGGGCAGGTTGTTCTCCCGTACCCAGCACCGCAGCAGGTTCTCTACGGCCGCAGCCTGGGCCGCGGTATGCGCGTCGGGGTGCTCCAACAGGTCGGCGGTGACGCCGTGCAGCCACTCCGACCCCGATGCTCCTCCCTTCTGGCGGGGGACCGATTCGGCCGCGGGTACGAGCGGCGCCTGCGTGTCCTGGGCAGCTCGCTCGTGGGTGTGGGGACGGCCGTCGGGGGCGGGGGTGGCGTTCACGAGAGTTCCTTGTGGGGTCGTTCGGGATTGTGCGGTGACAAGCCGGGGCGTTATGGGGTGCGTTGGGCCTTTGGCGTCCTGGTTGATCTGAGTAGGGCCGGGGCCGGGTGGGGCCTGGTGGAAGTGGGGTTCGGGGAGAGCGGAAGTTGGAGCCCCGAGGACCGGTTGGAGTGAGCGCAGACTGAGTGCGTCCCGCAGGAGCGCGGCGGTGCGTCGGGGTACGTGGCCCCGCGTCGCCTGTGTCCCGTGACCCCAGCGGCGTACGGGTACAGCAGACTCAGGGCCGTACGGCAGGCTCGGCGCCGCGCGACGCCTTCGGGCACCCACTCCGAAACGTCGCCTCGGACTCCGACACGGCGCCTTCGAGTAATCCGGCGCGGCGGGCCCTAAGAGGTCCCTCGGCGCTCTCGCGATACCGCCTCCACCGCGTCTGTGAGCCGGTCGACCACGGCGCTCACCTGTTCGTCGCTGATGGTCAGTGGAGGGAGGAGGAGGACGGCGGCGTGGCGACCGCTCGGTACCTCGATCAAGCTGCGGCGGAGGCATTCCCGTTGGAGGGCGGCGGCGAGTTCGGGGGCGGCGGGCAAGAACCCCGCTCCGGAAGAGCAGTTGAAGTTGCGGCGCCCGTCGGCACCCTCGATCGTCAACCCGCGTGCCCGCACGGGAACATTCAGTGACGCGTGTGCGCAGGTGCGGGTCGCCGACTCGCGCGCCGACTGGCGTCGCGGAATCCCCCCGTACGCCGCGCGTGCCGCCTCGGATTCGCGGGACACAACCTCCCGCGCCCTGCCGGAAGCACAGGGCACACGCGACTCCGCCGGAACACCCCTCACACCGGGCGCACTTGGAACTCCTGGCACATCAGGCAAGCCATCCCACGCCCCCTCCCGCGTCTCCTCGCGCACCCGTCCAACCGGCACCACCGCAGACTCGGTCACGGCCACGACTTCCGGTCCTCCCGCTGTCCAGAGGCGAGTTGGCAGGGGGTTCCGAACGCATGCGTCAGGTCCCCCGTACGTACCAACGACGCCGTACGTGCGGAGAAGCGGGTGTCCCGAAGATCGTTGGCGTGACAGCTTGGTCGGCTGGCGTGCCGGCGAGAAAGACTTCCTCATCTCCCTGGATGACGTCTGTTTGCGCCAACTGTCGTCAAGCAGTACTCCGACGGGCCGAGTAGGAGGACACTAGGAGGCGCGAGGATGACGGCTGGTGGCGTTCGATGCCACATGCGAGATGCCGTTTGACGAGGTCCGGCCCCGGGCCGTTGCGAAGCTCTGGGGGAACCAGAAGGCACTTGCGGGACGGCATTTCGCCGGGGCGGTTCGGGGTGAGTGCCGATCTCACGGCACTCGGCGCGCTGTGGGCCATGTTGCGGGAGTACGTCCCGGTCGCGAGCCGCGAGGGATGCAGGCTGCCGCTGGGATCATTGCCCAGGCGGAAGCGCGTGCCGGGGCGCTTTGGAAGTCGACAACGGCCGCCGCTGGATGTGGGCGAGCACCAGCGACGGCCGCGAGGTGCGAGACGGCACGGGCTGCCTTGACGTCGCCGCCTCACACTGACCGTCCTCACCACCCATCCGGGGTGCGCGGGAGTTCACCCCGGTCTCGAAAAAGGCTGGAGAGGACGAAGGGCTGGAGCTGCGTTGTCGGCGATGCGGCTCCAGCCGCTCACAGTGGTCGGATAGTCACTGAGACCCGGGGGCTGGGGGCCGAAAACGGGGCCGACAGCCTGCCGTCGACCGGAGCCGGCGAAACGTGCGGAGACCCTGCCGGGAGCGTATACCGGGTCGGGGCAATGAGGGCAGCACGCGATTCAGCCGATCCCGGCAAAATGCCGGGGCAGATTGGTGATCTTCGTAGGAACGTCAGTATGACCTGGAGTTCTTCCTGGGCCGAGAGCCGTAGGGGGCACTGCCCGTCTCTCTAGACGTCTTCCACGGCTGCGAAGAGCACGAAGAGCGTGCCGAGCCTGGCGGATTTGAGGATCCGCAGGTGCCAGGGACGGACACAGATCACTTCCCAGTGACCGCCACGCTCCAGAGCCCGGCGTCGGATCCGGCAGAGCAGGTCGAAGGCGGAGCGGTAGAAGAATTCCACCGGCCGCACGTGACAGAGAGCCGAAAGCCACACCCGCCCCCCGGATGAGCCGACCTACGAATGGTTCGCTGATCCCGATCAACAAGGCAGGGAGGGCTGACGACTCGAACGACTGACCGGGGCCGTCCAGACGGACACCGCGCCGGAGCGGCAGGCCGGGCAGAAGGACCGACCCTTGCTTTGATGGTGGTCGTAGTATGGGACGGCCGCATCAATTCGCCACCTCAAGGAGTCACCGTGGCCCGTCCCCGTACCGCCCCCCGGACGGTGGAGCATCCCGACCTGTCGCAGGTCTCTCTGCAGCAGGCCCTGGAGGCTCTGGTGGATCCGGTACGCCGGACAGTGGTGGCTCAGCTGGTGGGCGCTGGGCAGGACCTGAGCTGCGGGACCTTCGTCGCGCCGGTGTCGCTGTCGACGCTGACGCATCACTTCAATGTGCTGCGCGAGGCGGGCGTGATCCGCCAGTACTACGTGGGGACGACGAAGATGAACGCGCTGCGCACCGACGAGATGGACACGAGGTTCCCAGGACTGCTGTCAGCCGTGCTGGCCGCGGAGGCCGCAGAGGGGGCCTGAGCCTGCCCAGGGGCGGTACACCAGGTACATATTTCGATGAGTCTCGTAATTTGACCGTGGTCAAAGTTTGAGGCAGGGTGGACAGCGCGCCGGGATCATCCGGTGTTCTCCCGTTTTCTACCCCGGGACTGGTGCACCATGGCAAGGCTCGTACAGTTCGACCGGCTCGGCGGACCCGAGGTGCTCACCCTCCGCGATGCCGCCTCCCGCGCTCCGGGCGCGGGAGAGATACGCATCCGGGTCGACGCGATCGGCCTGAACCGGGCCGAGATCATGTACCGGGAAGGCACCTACTTCTACCAGCCGGTCTTCCCCTCCACGCTGGGATACGAGGCCGCGGGCGTCGTCGAGGCGGTCGGCGAGGGCGTGAGCGACTTCTCGGCGGGCGACCCGGTGGCCGTCGTGCCGGCGTTCCTGCAGAGCGAGTACGGCACCTACGGCGAGAGCGTCGTCCTGCCTGCCGCAGCCGTGGTTCCTCGTCCCGGACACGTGGACGCCGTCACCGCGGCGGCCATGTGGATGGCCTACATCACCGCCTACGGCCCCCTCGCCGAAAGCGGTCGGGTACGTCCGGGTGATCACGTCCTGATCACCGCGGCCTCCAGCAGCGTCGGCCTGGCCGCCATCCAGATCGCCCGCCACATCGGCGCGATCCCGATCGCCACCACCCGCGGCGCGGGCAAGAAGCAGCGCCTCCTGGACGCGGGCGCGGCCGATGTCATCGTCACCGACGACGAGGACCTGCCTGAGCGCATCGAGGAGATCACCGGCGGCAAGGGCGTGCGCCTGGCCTTCGACCCGATCGCCGGCCCCGGCGTCGAAACCCTCGCCAAGGGCATCGCCTCCGGCGGATACCTGGTCGTCTACGGCGCTCTCGACCCGCGCACCACCCCGCTGCCCAACGCACAGTCCTACCCCGCGCTGAACAGCAGCACCTACACCCTCTTCGAGATCACCACCGACCCGGAGCGGCTCCGCCGCGCGGTCGCGTTCATCAACGCCGGACTCGCCTCGGGCTCCTTCACCCCCGTCGTCGACAAGACCTTCGACCTGACCGACATCGCCGAGGCCCACCGCTACATGGAGGCCAACGGCCAGGTCGGCAAGATCGTCGTCACCGTCACTCACGGCGGCACCACCTCCTGAGCCCGTCCGCGCCGGAGCGGCACTCCTGAGCCCGGCCGCGCCGGAGCGGCAAGACACCGCGCTCCCCCGCCACCGACTCCCCGGCCTCCATCCCTGGCCCCCCTCCCCCCAGACGCGCGAGAAAAGGAGCACGTGTCATGCGTGCCTGGCAGCTTGAAGACTTCGGCCTGGACAACCTCCGCCTCAAGGAGCGCCCCACCCCGAAGCCCGGCCCCGGCGAGATCCTCGTCAAGGTCTCCGCGGTCTCCCTGAACTTCCGCGACAAGGCGATCGTCGACGGCGTCTACAACCCGGAGAAGATGCCGAAGAACCTCATCCCGGTCAACGACACGGCCGGCGTGGTCGCCGAGGTCGGCCCCGGCGTAAGCCAGTGGCAGGTCGGCGACCGCGTCATCTCGCACTTCTACTCGCACTGGCTCGACGGCGCCCCCGCCCGGGACGAACCCGACTGGCAGCTCGGCGGCCCGATCGACGGGGGACTTGCCGAGTACATGATCCTGGAAGCGGACTCGGCCGTGCCCACCCCGGCCAACCTGACCGACGAACAGGCGTCCACTCTTCCCATCGCCGCGCTGACCGCCTGGTTCTCCCTGGTCGAGTACGGCAACCTCCAGCCCGGCCAGTCCGTCCTGGTCCAGGGCACCGGCGGCGTCTCCCTGTTCGCCATCCAGATCGCCACCGCGCTCGGAGCCCGCGTCATCGCCACATCCAGCAGCGACGACAAGCTGCGGAAGGCAGCCACCCTGGGCGCCACCGACCTCATCAACTACCGCACCACCCCCGACTGGGCCGAGAAGGTACGCGAACTGACCGACGGACAGGGCGTGGACCAGGTCATCGAGGTTGTCGGCGGCGACAACCTCAACCAGTCCGTGCACGCCACCCGGGCCGCCGGCCACATCTCCCTGGTCGGTTTCCTCGGCGGCATGACCGCCTCTCTGGACGTCCTGTCCCTGCTCTACAGCCAGGCCGCCATCCGCGGCATCGCCGTCGGCCACCGCCGCGCCTTCCTCGACATGAACGCCTGGATCGAGAAGAACGGCCTGGACCCGGTCATCGACACCGTCTACGCCTTCGAAGACGCCCACCAGGCGTACGAGCACCTCGCACGCGGCGCCTTCGGCAAAATCGTCATCCGAGTCGCCGGCTGACACCGCGACGTCCCGCTCACCACCGCGACGCCGGTCCCGCGGTGCCTGGCGACGGACGGTCGTGTCCCGACAGGCCCGGACGTCCCGCATGTCGACGGTGCAGGTCCGCCCGCGAGCGGTTGGCCGACAGGCGCACTCCTTCAGGCGCTCTGTGATGCAATGGCTTCTGCCCGGCAGCGGGTTCGGCGTCGGACCCTCGCACACCTGGGACGGAGCCCGGAGCACCAGCGAGCGAGGAGTCACCGTGACCGTGTGCGGACCTGACGGCGAGGGTGAGCCGACCACTCGTGCTTCCGCGAATGGGGGTGGCCGGGGCGGGGCGATGACCTTGGCGGGGACATTGGCGGCGGCTGAGACCGCGGCGCCCGTGGAGTCGCTCGACGTTGTCGCACACATGCTCAGAAGACGTCTCGGGGCCGCGTCGGTGTCGTTTCTCATCACCGACTTCACCGGCAGCTCGGTCGTACGGCTGGGGGCGGCCAACAGCATCGATACCGACGGGCCCGCCTCGCGCATCACACTGCGGGGCACCCTCTATGACGATGTGATTCGCACCCAGCAGCCGAGGGTGGAGGACAAAGGTGAGGGTGCCCTTGTGCAGATCGTCGCCCCGGTGACCAACCGGGGGGACGCCATCGGGCTCCTCGAACTGTTCCTGCCCGTACCTCCGGATGCGGAGGTGATGCGGGAGATCGGGGAGACCGCGCACGCCTTGGCGTACATCGTCATCGCGAACCGGTCTTTCACCGACATGTACCAGTGGGGCCGCCGCACCACCCCCCTGAGCCTGGCCGCGGAGATCCAGCACCGGCTGCTCCCGTCGTCGCTGGCCTGTGAGGCCGCCCAGTTCGCGGTGGCCGGGGCGCTGGAACCGGCCGACCACGTCGGAGGCGACACCTTCGACTACGTGATCGACCGGGACACCGTGCAGCTCTCCGTCACCGACGCGATGGGGCACGATGTCGAGGCCTCGTTGCTCGCCACCCTCCTTGTGGGCGCCCTGCGTCGGGCACGGCGAGCCGGTGCGGACCTCGCCGAGCAGGCTCGCCAGGCTGACCAGGCCATGCGGGAACACGGCCGCCAGGGCTACGTCACCGGCCAGCTCCTGCGCATCAGTCTGATCGACGGCACGACCGAGTTCGTCAACGCCGGGCACCCCTGGCCCCTGCGCATGCGGGATGGACAGGTGCAGGAGATCGTTCCGAAAATCGATCTGCCGTTCGGCTTCCACACCCCCCACACCTACCGGGTCCAATCGCTGGACCTGCAGCCGGGTGACCGGCTGGTGATGCTCACCGACGGCATGCTTGAGCGCAACGCCCACAGTCTCGGCCTGTCGGACCTGATCATTCGTACCCGCGAGCTGCATCCCCGCGAGGCCGCCCGTACCCTCATCGCGGCAATCGTCGACACCAACGGCGGCCACCTGGAGGACGACGCCACCGTCATGTGCCTGGACTGGCACGGCACCGGCCAGTCCCAGCGTGACGCCGACACCGGTGCCGATCTCTCCGATGCCTCCGCGGCATCACGGACTGTGCCGACCACTCCCGGGCACTGACTCGAGGAAGAACATGCCCGTGGCCACGTGGGAGAAGCTGCGCAGTCGTGGTCAGTAGGCGGCCAGTGAGATGGCGATGTAGTGCGCGGTGAATGCCGCCAAGGTCAGCGCGTGGAAGACCTCGTGGAAACCGAACCAGCGGGGTGAGGGGTCGGGCCGCTGGAGCGCGTAGACCACCGCGCCCGCGCTGTAGAGGAGACCGCCGGCCACGATCAGGACGAGTACGGCCGCTCCGCCGGTGTGCAGGAAGTCGGGCAAGTAGCGCACCGGTGCCCACCCCAGGGCCAGGTAACACGGGGTGTAGAGCCAGCGCGGAGCTGCGACCCACAGCACCCGGAACGCGACGCCGGCCAACGCGCCCGCCCACACGATCCACAGCAGCACGGACCGCTGGTCCGGCGGGAGGAGGAGAACGGCGAGGGGCGTGCAGGTGCCGGCGATGATCAGGAAGATGTTGGCGTGGTCGAGACGTCGTAGAAGAGCCTCGCCGAGCGGTCCCCAGGTGCCGCGGTGGTATATGGCGCTCGTTGCGAACAGCATCCAGGCGGTGACCGAATACACCGCGCAGGCCAGGGTCGCCTGCGGAGTACGGGCCAGAAAGATAAGTGCGACGCCTGCGATCAGTGAGGCGGGGACCATCGCGGCATGGAGCCAGCCACGCAACCTCGGCTTGATCGGTTCGGCCAGGTCGGCCGCCCGCTCCACGAGAGCGGCAACCGAGTGAGTGATCTTCCCCGCTCCGTCGTCCTGTGCTCCGACGGGCGAACCGTCTTCACGACCCTCTCCGCACCCTGAGGCGACGTGGATGTATTCAGCTTCAGCGGCGTCGCGGGACACAGCTTCTCGTCCTCCCTCGGACTCCTCGGCGTCACCGGTGATCATGAGGGCATGCTAGAAGACGACACCCGAACAGCATTGCGGGAGGTCGGTAGCGAACCCCGCTCGCACCGTCGCCGACAGGGTGTTCCACAACCGATTGAACGCCGACCTCGTTGATCCTGGTGTCAATTGGGTCTGTCGGAGCCGAGTAGACCGGCAGCCCATGGGAACGATCAGAACTTGCCGCACAGACGATTTCGCCGCCTACGCACAAGGATCGCCGATGCTTCCTGAGGTCCGCCCCCACGTATCCGCCCCCCTCGTACACCAGGTGGAACACCAGTTGGGCCTGGCTCCGCATCTTGAAGCGGGTCATCTGGACGTGGAGCGCGTCGCCGGCATCGCGGTCGTCGCGGCTGCCCACTCCGACGGCTATGCCGCCACCGGCCACCTCCTCGGGCTGCTGGCCGCGTTGCCCGCCCCCACCAAGACAGGCGAACGCTTTTGGGCGGAGCTGTGGAGAACTTCGGGGACCGCGTATCTGCTGCCCGCCAACATCAAGGCCCTGGTACTGCGTTCGCTGGCCGGAGAGGGAACTGCTCTCGCCCGGCAGATCCTCTCGGCCGTCGATCAGATGACCCCGCCCCAGCGCATCGCGGCGGGCGAAGTGATCGGTCAGGCCCTCGTCGAATCCGACGACTTTCCCGACCTCAAGACAGAGGTCATCGGCGAACTGTGGCTCCGGGATCTCGAACTCACCGCCTGGCGCGTCCTGCACGCAGACCGCAGGTCGGACGATCTCGTCGGCCGCAAAGCCTTCCTCGACGCCTGGACGAGCGTATGACGAGCGTTGTCCGTCATCCGGCCCACGACTGACAGAGACGCACCATCGATGTGCGGTACCGACAGCTCCGCGGTGCGCCAGGGGGCGGACCGAGGCCTCGGCGCTCGTCCGTGGGCGACTTCAGCTGCTCCGACCGCTGAGCAACCACGCGGCAAGGATCCGCTGCAAGTGTGGTGTGGGTCCGTCACGCGCGCCGGACGGGCCCCCCACCGCCGTCCGGGTGTCGGCTCGTTGCCCATCTCGTCGGTCAGACGGACACGGGCGTGCCGAGCATCGCGGAAGCGTGCTGGAGCGAGTTGAGGATGCGAGCGGGTGTTGTCTTGGGGAGGGTGCGGCAGGTGAAGCCGAGCTGTGTCATGGCCCGGAGGACTTCGCCGGCGCTGAAATCACGGCGATCCTGGCGGGTGATGACCTGGCCGACCTGCTTGACGGGGTAGTGGCGGCGGCCGATGATCACCGTTTCGCCGGTGCCCGGCTCGGGCTTGATGCCCTTCATCGAGTCCAGCACGCTGCTCTTGGTGAGCTCGAAGGGGAAGCGGGCGATGACGCAGCGCATGTGACCTCACAGTGAGAGAAGGGGAGAACGGTCCGGCCGGGGTGAGACGGTTCAGCGGGAGAGGGCGAGTACGCCCAGGGCGCTGCCTTGCACGTCGACCACCGGCAGGGCACCGAGCCGGTGGGTGCGCGTCGCGCGCTCGGCGTCGGCCATCATGGTCACGGGTGACGTGAACGACCCGTGGCCGCCGAGGAGGTCGCGCAAGCGGACGTGGTCCGTGTAGGCGGAGCTGTCGCGGACGGCGGCGAGTTCGGCGTGGGTGACCAGGCCGGTGCACTGGCCGTCCTGGTCGCAGACGACCAGCCGGCCCGTGCGGGCGGCGGCCATCACGGACAGCGCCACCTCGACGCTCATGTCGTCACAGACCTGCGGTCCGGCCGCGTCCATGACCTCAGCCACCGTCTTGTGCCCGGGGCCGGCGCCCACCGGACGGGGCTGCATCTGAACCAGCGTCAAAAGGTGCCTCCTGCAGAGATGGGTCAGCTTCCTGATCACGAAGGTTCTAGGCCGCCGCGTCAAAGGCGGTCTCGCGTACGGGCGCGCGCCGCGTCGTCGAGGAGGGACGGCGCCGGCCTCGGGAGGAGGAGGCGCTGCGCCTGGGGCGTTCGGCCACCGGTGCGGTGATGACGACCGGGACGCCGGAAGGGGCCTGGGCGCCGGTGATCCGGTGCAGAGCCTCCTCGCCCGAGCGGATCTGGGTGGTCTGCGGCCGGATCCCGGCGTCCGACATGAGGCGGACCATGCCGCGGCGCTGGCTCGGTGTGACGAGCGTGACGACACTGCCGGACTCACCGGCCCGTGCCGTACGGCCGCCGCGGTGGAGGTAGTCCTTGTGGTCGGTCGGCGGGTCGACGTTCACGACGAGGTCGAGGTTGTCGACGTGGATGCCGCGCGCCGCGACGTTGGTCGCTACCAGCACACTGACGTGCCCCGTCTTGAACTGCGCCAGCGTGCGGGTGCGCTGCGGCTGCGACTTGCCGCCGTGCAGCGCGGCGGCCCGTACCCCACTGTCTAGGAGGTTCTGGGTCAGCCGGTCGACGGCGTGCTTGGTGTCCAGGAACATGATCACGCGGCCGTCGCGGGCGGCGATCTCCGTTGTGGTGGCGTGCTTGTCGGCGCCGTGGACGTGCAGGACGTGGTGCTCCATCGTGGTGACCGCACCGGCTGAGGGGTCGACCGAATGGACGACGGGGTCGGTCAGGTAGCGGCGCACCAGCAGGTCGACGTTGCGGTCCAAGGTGGCGGAGAACAGCATCCGCTGCCCGTCCGGACGCACCTGGTCGAGCAGCGCGGTGACCTGCGGCATGAATCCCATGTCGGCCATCTGGTCCGCCTCGTCCAGCACCGTGATGCCCACCTGGTTCAGCCGGCAGTCGCCACGGTCGATGAGGTCCTTGAGCCGGCCCGGGGTCGCGACGACGACTTCGGCCCCGCCTCGCAGCGCGCCGGCCTGCCTGCCGATCGGCATCCCGCCCACCACCGTGGCCAGTCGCAACCTGACGGACCGGGCATACGGAGTGAGCGCGTCGGTGACCTGCTGCGCCAGCTCACGCGTCGGTACGAGGATCAGCCCCAGCGGCTGGTGAGGCTCAGCACGCTGTCCGGCGGTACGAGCGAGCAGGGCGAGGCCGAAGGCGAGGGTTTTGCCGGAACCGGTGCGCCCGCGGCCCAGGACGTCACGGCCCGCCAGGGAGTTCGGCAGCGTCGCGCCCTGGATCGGGAACGGCGTGCTCACACCCTGCCTGCCGAGTTCGGCCAGAAGTTGCCCGGGCATGGAGAGTTCGGCAAAGCCCTCGACGGCGGGCAGCGCGGGGGTGATCGTCGTGGGAAGCGCGAACTCACCCTGCACGGCGGCGGGTCGGCGGCCGTAACCGCCGGAACGGCGCGCTGCCGGCGAGCCGAAGCGGCTGCCGCCCCTTCCCACGTCGGTACTGCCATTACGGGTGCGGGTCGATCGGTCGTTCGTACGTGTGCTGTTCATACTGAGCCTTCCTCGATGCGGCGCATATCAAGGAATTCGCGCCAGCGATGAGCTGCACGGAATTACGAGTATGGACCGATGTCAAAGCAAATCCGGCCGACGGAAATTCACGGGGGAATCCACGGCGGGCGCAAATACTGAAATGGGTGACGCGGCGGGGACGTGAGATCCGGGCGTCGAAGTACGGTTCAGCTCTTCAGGATGTGCCTGCATCCCCGAAGGAGGAGCCGCGTGAGACCGCGGATTCCTCCGAGCTGTCCCGCATGTGAAACCACTGCGGGAAATGCGTGCAGCTGGGGCCCGCACCCCGAAGGATGCGGGCCCCAGCTACAGGTGTGCGTCAGGCCGGAACGATGTTCTCGGCCGTCGGGCCCTTCTGGCCCTGCGCGATGTCGAAGTTCACCTTCTGGCCTTCGAGCAGCTCACGGTAGCCCTGGGCGGCGATGTTCGAGAAGTGGGCGAACACGTCAGCGCCGCCACCGTCCTGCTCGATGAAGCCGAAACCCTTTTCCGCGTTGAACCACTTCACGGTACCAGCAGCCATGTCATATCTCCTGTGGGGCAGTACACCGGCGTCCGCACCGTGCGAATACCGTGTCGCCGCGATGATTGCCCCGCCCGGAAAATGACCGGAAATACAAAAGCACTCTCCTCGACAGAAGCCGAGTGGGAGCACTCGAAGTTTTGGGAACCACAACTGCAACTGAGATCGACAGTAGCACGCCGCAACGGCCCGCACCGGCTAAGTAATTCCACTCCGTTCAGTGGGGCAAAAACTCTCACCACACGGTCCGTAGAACTCTCAGTCCACGAGCACAGATATTGACTCACTCGCAGGGCAACGTTCAACGGGGGACGACAGCCCCGACACGATCAGCCGCGCGGCGAGGTCGACTCGGGAAAACTCCGGACGATTGCCTGGCCGGACAGCCCGTAGCGAAACCGTTGCCGTTCCGGCGGATGTCTCCCACAGCGAGCGCATAGTCTGTGATGCCGTTCGGTGACGCGGAACGGCCGAGGCCGCACCACGAACGCCGCACCACAAGCACCGCTCCGCACCCGCACCCGCACCCGCAGCGCACTGTTCTCACATCTCCAGGGGGAGTTACACCATGCGATCCATACGCCCGCCCTTCGCCGGTAGTCGAGGGAGGAGCGCGCGCCGCAGGACCTCCCCCGTGCTGGCCGCCGTCTGTCTCACAGCGACGCTCGCGCTGACCGCCACCGCCTGCGGCTCGGGCGACGACAGCGCCGGCGGAGACACCTCCTCGTCCGCGGCCCAGGACGGCGACGGCAAGATCACGATTCCCGACGACATCAGGGACAGGCTCAAAGAGCGCGGGATCGATGTCGACAAGTGGAAGAACGGCGCCTGGAAGAACTGGGACAAGGACGACTGGCTGCGCGAGGCCGAGGACTACATCAACCCGATCATCGAGGGCCTGTGGGACCCGGACCGGATGCGGGAGGCCGACGATCCGGACGAGAACAAGGGCGTCGACGAGAGCGACATCTCCGGTGACCAGGGCGTCACCGACCCGACGCCGGATCCCGTGACCGCGCAGGCCGTGGGGACGCCGTACCACGACAACGCCCCCGAGGCCGGGAAGGTGTTCTTCGACGCTCCCGAGGGCACGATGGTCTGCTCGGCGACGGTGGTGGAGGATCCCGCCAACCCCGGCAAGTCCAACATGGTGTGGACCGCGGGCCACTGCGTGCACGCCGGCAAGACGGGCGGCTGGTACCGCAACATCGCGTTCGTTCCCTCGTACAACAACGACGGTGCCACAGCGGCCGAGTTGGAGTCCGCCACGAAGGCGGACGTCGCGCCGTACGGCGTCTGGTGGAGCGACTGGGCGCAGACCTCGGACCAGTGGATCGAGGGGGGCGGTGCCACGGGCGGCGACGGAGCCCCGTACGACTTCGCCGTGCTGCATGTGACGCCGGAGGAGGGCGGTGACGGCAAGTCCCTGGAGGAGACGGTCGGTTCGGCGCTTCCGGTGAACTTCAGCGCTCCGGCCGTACCGAAGGTGGAGAGCATCACGGCGACCGGCTATCCGGCGGCGGCGCCGTTCGACGGCGAGAAGATGCTCCAGTGCACGGACGAGCCGGGGCGGTTGTCGATCGTGGAGGCCGACCCGACGATGTACCGCATCGGGTGCACCATGACCGGCGGTTCGTCCGGCGGCGGCTGGGTGGCCGCGGGAGCCGACGGCAAGCCCGCGCTGGTGTCCAACACCTCGATCGGCCCGGTCAGTTCGGGCTGGCTGGCGGGCCCGCATCTCGGCACGGTGGCCAAGGGCGTGTACGACCAGGTGAGCGGGAAGTTCGCCGGGCAGTGAAGCAACTGTCCCGGTTTCGCCGGGCAGTGACACGACCGGTGCGGCTTCGCCGGGCACGGAGACAACCGGCGTAGCGGCGAGCGGACACGGACGACGAAGGCCCGCCCCTCCGAGAGGGGCGGGCCTACAGATGTCCGTACAGCGGCGCGACCACGTCGAGGCAGCCGCGGAGCCGGGGCGGGCTACTAGACCGTCGGCGCCGGAACGTACGGCGCCAGTTCCGCCGCCAGTTCCTCGTGCACCCGCACCTTGAGCAGCGTGCCCTCCGGGGTGTGCTCCTCGGAGATGATCTCGCCCTCGTTGTGCGCACGCGCGACCAGCTGGCCGTGCGTGTACGGCACGAGTACCTCGATCTCGACCGAGGGGCGCGGCAGTTCGTTGTCGATGAGCGCGAGCAGTTCGTCGATGCCAAGTCCCGTACGGGCCGAGACCGCGATGGAGCGCGTCTCGATCCGCATCAGCCGCTGGAGCACCAGCGGATCGGCCGCGTCCGCCTTGTTGATCACCACGATCTCGGGCACCTTGGTGGCGCCCACGTCACGGATGACCTCGCGCACGGCCGCCAGCTGCTCCTCCGGGGCCGGGTGCGAACCGTCCACCACGTGCAGGATCAGGTCGGCGTCACCGACCTCCTCCATGGTGGAGCGGAAGGCCTCGACCAGGTGGTGCGGCAGGTGCCGTACGAAACCGACCGTGTCGGCCAGCGTGTACAGCCGGCCACTCGGGGTCTCCGCCCGGCGGACGGTCGGGTCGAGGGTCGCGAACAGCGAGTTCTCGACGAGCACGCCCGCGCCGGTGAGGCGGTTGAGCAGCGAGGACTTGCCCGCGTTGGTGTAACCGGCGATGGCGACGGAAGGCACCTTGTTGCGACGCCGCTCCTGGCGCTTGATGTCGCGGCCCGTCTTCATGTCCGCGATCTCCCGGCGCATCTTCGCCATCTTCTCGCGGATACGGCGCCGGTCCGTCTCGATCTTGGTCTCACCGGGACCACGGGTGGCGAGGCCGCCGCCCGAGCCGCCGCCCATCTGGCGGGACAGCGACTGACCCCAGCCGCGCAGCCTCGGCAGCATGTACTGCATCTGCGCGAGCGCGACCTGCGCCTTGCCCTCTCGGGACTTGGCGTGCTGGGCGAAGATGTCGAGGATCAGGGCCGTACGGTCGATGACCTTGACCTTGACGACGTCTTCGAGGTGGATCAGCTGACCGGGGCTGAGCTCACCGTCGCAGATGACGGTGTCGGCGCCGGTCTCCAGGACGATGTCCCGCAGCTCGTTGGCCTTGCCGGAACCGATGTACGTGGCCGCGTCGGGCTTGTCGCGGCGCTGGACCACGCCGTCGAGCACCAGGGCGCCCGCGGTCTCCGCGAGGGCCGCCAGCTCGGCGAGCGAGTTGTCCGCGTCGGTCACGGTCCCCGAGGTCCACACACCGACGAGTACGACGCGCTCCAGGCGGAGCTGGCGGTACTCGACCTCGGTGACGTCCTCGAGCTCGGTGGAGAGGCCGGCGACGCGCCGCAGGCCCGCTCGCGCGGAGCGGTCGAACTGGTCGCCGTCCCGCTCTCCGTCGATCTCGTGGCTCCAGGCGACGTCCTCTTCCATCAGGGCATCGGCCCGAAGACCTTCGGGGTAGTTCTGCGCGAGGCTCTGCGCGTCCTGGGAAGGGGAAGAAGAGGAGGTCATTGGATCCTTACGTCTATGGGGACACCGATTCGGCGACGGACATCGTCCGTCATGAAGAAGAACGTCCCGGGCCACCAGGAGATTCCCGGATTCCGCCGGGTCAACCCCGGGGGACCGTGCCAACGGCCCTCTCGGGACCGAGTCACGGACCCTGGAAGGCCCGTCAAGCCTTCGGCCCTGTCAGGCCCGTGTCACCGGCCCGGAGGGGCCGTGCCGCCGACTTCAAGGATGGTCGCACGGCACGTCCCGTCTCGTCATGCGAGTTATCCGGCTCGTCCGGCGCTCTTCGCCGCCTTCGGGGCGTCGCTCTTCCAGTCCGGGTGACCCGGCATGGGCGGGGTCTTCCGGCCGTAGAGCCACGCCTCGAAAAAGCCGCTCAGGTCACGGCCGGCGAGGCCGGACGCCAGGTCCTCGAAGTCCTCCGTCGACGCGACATCGTCATGGTGGACGTTCACCCAGAGCCGCTCCAGCCGCTCGAAGGCCGCGCGCCCGATCTCCTCGCGCAGCGCGTACAGGACCAGAGCGGCTCCGTCGTAGACGTTCGGCCGGAAGATGCTGATCTTCTGGCCGGGCTTCGGGCCCTTCGGCGCCGCGGGCGGCCCTCCCGCGGCCCGCCATCCGTCGGACGCCCGGTAGGCGGCCTTCATGCGCGCCACCATGGGCCTGTCGGCCGTCTCCTCGGCGTACAGGGCCTCGTACCAGGTGGCGTGCCCCTCGTTCAGCCACAGGTCGGACCAGGTGCGCGGACTGACGCTGTCGCCGAACCACTGGTGCGACAGTTCGTGCACCATGATCGATTCGACGTACCACTTCGGGTACGCGGGCTCGGTGAAGAGCCCCCGCTCGAAGAGGGACAGCGTCTGTGTCTCCAGTTCGAAGCCGGTCTGCGCGTCGGCCATCAGCAGCCCGTACGTCTCGAAGGGGTACCGGCCGACCTTGCCCTCCATCCAGGCGATCTGGCCGGGGGTCTTCTTGAGCCACGGTTCGAGCCGCTCACGGTCCTTGGTGGGTACGACATCGCGTACGGGCAGGCCGTGCGGCCCGGTGCGGTGCAGCACCGAGGAACGGCCGATGGACACCTGGGCCAGTTCGGTCGCCATGGGGTGCTCGGTGCGGTACGTCCAGGTGGTGGACCTGTCGGCCCGGTCCGTTCCGGCGGGCAGCCCGTTCGCCACGGCCGTGAACCCGTCCGGCGCGGTGACGTGGATGGTGAACATCGCCTTGTCGGAGGGATGGTCGTTGCACGGGAAGACCAGGTGCGCGGCATCGGCCTGGTTGGCCATCGCGAGCCCGTCCTTGGTGCGCACCCAGCCGCCGTCCTGGTTCGCGGCGGGGACCGGATCGCTGGTGTGGCGCACGGTGATCCGCATCCGGCCGCCCGCGGCCACCGGCTCGGCGGGCGTCACCACCAGATCCTCGCCGGCGCCGGTGAAGGCGGCGGGCGCCCCGTTGACGTCGACCGATTCCACGCTTCCGTGCGCGAAGTCGAGATTGACCTGCTCGAGCCGGGAGGACGCCAGGGCGTCGATCGTGGTGACGGCCGCGAGCGGCTTGCTGTTGGTGCCGGGGTAGGTGAAGGCGAGGTCGTACGACGCGACGTCGTACCCGGGGTTGCCCAGGTGCGGGAAGAGCCGGTCGCCGACGCCGAGCGGGGTGGCCGGTGAGGGCGCGCTCGCGGCGATGAGGCAGACGGAGACAGCCGAGGCGAGCAGGGCCGCCTTGACGCGACGGGTCCTGGGGAGGGCTGTCCTGGCGTGCGGAGGACTGGGGCAGGGGGTGAGCGGCATGGACCACCGCTACCAGCGCGCACCCGCCCCGCGGTGACGACGCGCGCCCGGTCCACCCGAAAGGGTCCCCCTACTGCGCGGCCGCCGCCTGGTGCCGCGCCCGGCTCACGTCGTACACGCCCGCCACGTTCCGCATCGCCCGCATCAGCCCGGGAAGGTGCGCCGCGTCCGGAAGTTGGAGTGTGTACGTGTGCCGTACCCGCTGCTGGCTGGGCGGCTCGACGGTCGCCGAGACGATGGCGACACCCTCCAGGGCGATGGCTTCGGTGAGATCGGCGAGCAGATGCGGGCGCCCGAAGGACTCGGCCACCAGCGTGACGCGGCACTCGGTGGTGTCGCCCCAGCTCACCCCGACCTCGGCGCGCCCCACGCTCTTCATGGTGTCCACGGCGGCGCATTCGACCCGGTGGACGGTGACCACTCCCCCGCGTACCGAGAAGCCGGTCACGTCGTCGGGCGGTACGGGCGTACAGCAGCCCGCGAGCCGTACGGACGCGCCGGACTGGTCGACGACGGCGTTCGCCGCACCGGGGCGGACGGAGGGCCCCTCCGCGGTCGGGCGGGGAGCGGCCGCGGGAGCCTCGGGGGGCTCGGCGTCGCGGGGCGAGGGGTGTGCGGCCAGCCAGCGCTGGATGGCGATCCGCGCGGCCGGCGTGTGCGCGTGCTCCAGCCACTCCCTGGAGGGCTCGGAGGCCGGGTCCTGGCCCATGAGGAGCTGCACGGTGTCGCCGTCCCGCAGGACCGTACTCAGCGTCGCCAGGCGGCCGTTGACGCGGGCGCCCATGCAGGCGTGCGCGTCGTCCCCGTACTGCGCGTACGCGGCGTCCACGCAACTGGCGCCCTCCGGAAGGCCCAACGAGCCGCCGTCGGCGCGGAACACGGTGATCTCCCGGTCCTGGGCGAGGTCTTCACGCAACGTGGACCAGAAGGTGTCCGGATCCGCGGCGCCCGCCTGCCAGTCGAGGAGCCGGGAGAGCCAGCCGGGCCGGGTGGGGTCGGCGCGTTCGCCGTCCACGGAACCTTCCGCCTGCTCCTCGGCGGGAGCGGCGTACGGATTGCCGAGCGCGATGACCCCGGCCTCGGCGACCTTGTGCATCTGGTGGGTGCGGATGAGGACTTCGGCGATCTCGCCGTCGCCGCGCGCGACGGCCGTGTGCAGCGACTGGTAGAGGTTGAACTTGGGGACGGCGATGAAGTCCTTGAACTCCGAGACCACCGGCGTGAGACAGGTGTGCAGTTCGCCGAGGACCCCGTAGCAGTCGGCGTCCTCGTTCACCAGGACCAGGATCCGTCCGAAGTCGGCTCCGCGCATCGGACCGCGTTTGCGTGACCTGCGGTGCACGGACACGAAGTGCCGTGGCCGGATGACGACTTCGGCCTGAAGACCCGACTCGCGCAGGACCCCGCGCACCTCTTCCGCGATCTCCGCCAGCGGATCGCCGTCGCGTGCCGCGTTGTCGTCGATCAGTCCCCTGGTGTGCTCGTACTCCTCGGGACGCAGGATCGCGAAGACGAGGTCCTCCAGCTCCGTCTTGAGCGCCTGGACGCCCAGCCGTTCGGCCAGCGGGATCAGAACGTCCCTGGTGACCTTGGCGATTCGCGCCTGCTTCTCGGGGCGCATGACACCGAGGGTCCGCATGTTGTGCAGCCGGTCGGCGAGTTTGATCGACATGACGCGGACGTCGTTGCCGGTGGCGACGAGCATCTTGCGGAAGGTCTCGGGCTCGGCGGCGGCCCCGTAGTCGACCTTCTCCAGTTTGGTGACGCCGTCGACCAGGTAACGGACCTCCTCGCCGAACTCATCCCGCACCTGACCGAGGGTCACTTCCGTGTCCTCGACCGTGTCGTGGAGGAGGGAAGCGGTCAACGTCGTGGTCTCCGCGCCGAGTTCGGCGAGGATCAGGGTCACGGCGAGCGGATGCGTGATGTACGGCTCGCCGCTCTTGCGCATCTGGCCGCGGTGCGAGGACTCGGCGAGCACCCACGCCCGGCGCAGCGGTTCCAGGTCGGCGCTGGGGTGGTGGGCGCGGTGTGCCTCGGCGACATGACCGATCGCGTCCGGCAGCCGGTCGCGGGCCGCGGGGCCGAGCAGCGCCGCCCGGCCCAGTCGGCGCAGGTCGATCCGCGGAAGGCCCTTCCTGCGGTGCGCTGGGGCTCCCCCCTGCTCGACCGGGGCCGAGAGCTTGGGGGAAGGCATTACAGGGCCTGGCGTCGCGGGATTCGTCGCCTCCGCACTCATGGGCACCTCCGGCTGCGTAAGACCGGCGGACGGGTGCCCCATGGCGTACACGGCTCAGGGGATGGTGTCGATCCCCCGTCCGGGCCGGTGCTTGATGCTACCGAGCCCACCACGTGCGGCCGACCGCCTCTCGCCGAGCGTGAAACGGATCACCCATTCGAGCGAAGGTTCAGGGGTTTACGGTTTCGAACCATTCGCCATCAAGCTCACCTTCGGCCACGATCACGGCAGGTCCGGTCATCTCGATCCCGCCGTCCGGGTTCTCGGTGATCACCAGGCGTCCGCCCGGGACGTCGACGGTGTACGTCACGGGGGTGCCGGTCACGGCCGGATCGGCGCCGTCGCGGCGGGCGGCGGCGACGGCCACGGCACACGCCCCCGTGCCGCACGAGCGGGTCTCCCCGGCGCCGCGCTCGTGAACGCGCAGGGCGACGTGCCGCGGGCCCCGGTCGACCACGAACTCGACGTTCACCCCGTCCGGGTACGCCGACTCCGGGCTGAACGGCGGCGGCGAGTACAGATCGCCGGCGTCCGCGAGATCGTCCACGAAGGCGACCGCGTGGGGGTTGCCCATGTTGACGTTGCGCGCGGGCCAACTGTGCCCGCCGACGCTCACCGTGACGTCCCCTTCGGGCAGGAGCGCCTTGCCCATGCCGACGGTCACGTCACCGTTCTTGGCGAGATGCACCGCCTTCACGCCCCCGCGGGTGGCGACCGCGATCTCGCCCTCGGTCACGTGTCCGGCCCGCTGGAGGTAGCGCGCGAACACCCGCACTCCGTTGCCGCACATCTCCGCGACCGACCCGTCGCCGTTGCGGTAGTCCATGAACCACTCCGCCTCGGCCGCCATCTCCCGGGCCTCGGGGTGCGCGGCGGACCGTACGACATGCAGCAGACCGTCTCCGCCGATGCCCGCGCGGCGGTCGCACAGGGCGGCGGCGACGGCCGGGGGCAGCTCGAGGGTGTTCTCCGGGTCCGGGATGATCACGAAGTCGTTCTCGGTCCCGTGGCCCTTGAGGAAGGCGATCGGCGTGCTCATTCCCCGATCGTACGGCTTCGGTCCGACACTCCGGCGCGCGTGGGGCGTCGGTGCGGCCAGGGCCCAGCGCAACGCCGACGGCGCCCGAACAGCCGGGTCACGCTCGACCGGCGGGCCACCGGGTCACGCCGGTACGGGGTGCGCTGCCGCGGAAACGCCGGTACGGGATGCACTGCCAGGGCCACGCCGGTACGGCTACGTCAGGCCAGCCGCGGTCATGCCCGTGCAGGTACGTCAGCCCCGTCACAGTCACGCCCGTGCGGACACCTCAGCGCAGCCGCGCCACGCGCCCCACGGCGAGCACCACCACGGCCGCGACCAGCACCACGTACGCGATCACCACACGCCAGTCGGGGCCGCGGCCCGAACCGCGCTGCGGGAAGCCCGGCCAGGTGTGGCCGACGCGGCGGGCGGCCATCATTCCCCAGCCGGCGGCGCACGAGCAGATCAGCAGTCCGAGCATGGCGACCACGGCGCCGCCGTCGCCGAACTCGAAGGCCAGCGGGAAGGCGAACATCAGGGAGCCGATCGCGGCCAGGCCCACGATGGGCGCGAGCTGCCAGATGCGCAGCCGGCGCTGCGGACGCAGCTCGACCTCGACCTCGGGCTCGGGTGACATCTCGCCGGGCCCGGGTCCGTCGGCGATCACACCGTCCGGGGTGTCCTCGGGGCCGTCGGAAATCAGCGGTTCTCCGTCCGGGTCCAGGTTCAGGCGATCGCCGTCCGGATCGATACCGTGCTCAGTGTCTCGTGCGGTGTCACGAGGGCCGGCCTCCATCGCCACACGCCCTCCCAACTCGGACTTTCACTGGTCGATCGAAGCTCGATGATGGCACGGCGCCGGAGGCCGGGATGACGGCCGGAGCGTCCCGATGCCATGACGTGATCAGGCTGTGACCGGTCGTTCGACCAACGCCATTGCGAGCTGCGGGAGTTCCGTGAGATCCGCCGCCGCCCCACTTAGCCAATGCACCCGTGGGTCGCGCCGGAACCATGAATCCTGGCGGCGCGCGAAGCGCTTGGTGGCACGTACGGTCTCGGCGCGCGCCTCCGCTTCGGTGCACTCCCCCGCGAGCGCGGCGAGTACCTGCTGATAGCCGAGTGCGCGCGCGGCCGTGCGCCCTTCGCGCAACCCCTGCGCCTCCAGTACCCGCACCTCGTCGACGAGCCCCGCGCCCCACATCCGGTCGACCCTGCACGCGATGCGCTCGTCCAGCTCGGGGCGCGCCACGTCGACGCCGATCTGGAGGGTGTCGTACACGGAGTCGTGGCCCGGCAGGTTGGCTGTGAAGGGTTTGCCGGTGATCTCGATGACCTCCAGGGCGCGGACGATACGGCGGCCGTTGCTGGGCAGGATCGCGTGCGCGGCCTCGGGGTCGGCCACGGCCAGCCGCGCGTGCAGCGCACCGGAACCGCGCAGGGTGAGTTCGTCCTCCAGCCGGGCCCGCACCTCGGGGTCGGTGCCGGGGAACTCGAGATGGTCCACGGCTCCGCGGACGTACAGCCCGGAACCGCCCACCAGGACGGGCCAGCGGCCGTCGGCGAGCAGGGCGTCGATCCGGTCGCGGGCGAGCCGCTGGTACTCGGCGACGCTGGCCGTGACGGTCACGTCCCAGATGTCCAGGAGGTGGTGCGGGATCCCGCCGCGCTCCTCGGGCGTCAGCTTGGCGGTGCCGATGTCCATCCCTCGGTACAACTGCATGGAGTCGGCGTTGACGATCTCGCCTCCGAGGCGGCGAGCGAGGAAAACGCCCAGATCGGACTTTCCCGCCGCGGTCGGTCCGACGACGGCGATGACCCGGGGAGTGGGGGGTGCGCTTCTCACCGTCCCAGTCTCGCAAACCTGGAGACCTATCCTCGAACGAGTTACGTAACGGTAAAACTCCGAGGTCGTTCCCTGTTCTGAGGTTCCGGCCGCCGGTTTTGCAGCACCGGTGACCCGGGCGACGCAATGGGACGCACCGGGCAACGCGGGATTTCGCCCTCACGAGTAACGTATGGAGCGGATATGGGCGTTTTTGCACGGTTTCTCCGGAGGTCGAAGGCTACGGAGGAGGCGTCAACCGCTGAGGCGCAGGCCGGCACGCTGACGGCCGAGACCGCGGCGGGGGTGGCGGAAGAGGCGAAGGGTTCGTCCGAGACCGAGGCCGAGGTGACGGCGGAGACCGCCGGAACCGCGGACACGGAGGACGTCGAGATCCCCAAGCAGCAGACCGCCGGAATGGCCGCCGACAGCGAGGCCGGCGAGGGCGCCCGCACGTAACTGCCCGCGAGGGAAGGTGGACGATGGGTCTCCTGGACAATCTCAAAGCCAAGCTGGCGCCTGCCAAGGACAAGGTCTCGGACCTCGCACAGCAGCACGGGGACAAGGTCGGTCAGGGTCTCGACAAGGCCGCCAAGGTGGTCGACGAGAAGACCAAGCACAAGTACAGCGACAAGATCGAGACAGGCACGGGCAAGGCGAAGGGTGCCGTGAACCGCCTCGCGCAGAAGGACGGGGGCGGCACCACACCTCCGGCGGACACACCGTCTCCGCCCGCCGCTTCCTGAGCAGAACACCTCGGCGGACGGCCGGAGGCCTCCAGGGCTCCGGCCGTCGGGCCGTGTTCGTGGGAGCTGCTCTCGAGGGCTCCGGGGCGCGTCAACAGGCCCCCGGTGATCGGCCCTACGACCAGGCCGCCACCAGGTAGCCCACCCCGTACGGCGCGTCCTCGTACAGCAGCGCCCCGCCGAGGCCCGCACCCTCCGCCGCGCCCGCGAGGACCTGCCAGGGGGCCCGCCCGGACACCTTGAGCTCCTGCGCCAGCTCCGCGTCCATCGCTTTGAGGGCGGCCACATCCGCCGCCCCCAGCGCACGCGCCGCCTCCGCGTCGAAGCCCGCCGCGCGCTCGTCGAGATAGCCGGGCGCCTTGAGCGTCCGGCACGCACTGGCGTCGCCCATCACCAGCAGCGCCACCCGTCCGGCCCGGGCGCCGATTCCCTCCCCTACTTCGATACACCGCTCGGCCGCGAGAGGTTCCCCCACGCCGAGACCCTCGACGGGGGCGTCGGACCAGCCCGTACGGTCCAGGAGCCACCCGGCGACGGCGAGCGAGGGCGGCAGCTCACGCCCGGACTCCCGTGGGCGCGACGCGTCACTTGCCGGGTCCGCCCTTCCCAGGCGTACGTCGAGATCCACGCCGAAGCCGTGGAAGGAGCCCCTGGTTCCCGCGGGGTGCGGACCGCGCCCGCGCTGTTCGGCGGGGCCGACGACGACCAGCAGGTCGGGGCGGGAGGCGGCCAGCAGCCCCAGCGCGTCCGTGCAGGCGGCTCGCGCGACGTCGAGCTCGGGCGCCGCGCCGACGGCGACGTCCGGCACGAGCAGCGGCGGACAGGGGCAGACTGCGGCGGCTACAAGCATGATCGGCAGCGTAGTCCGCGCGCCGGTGAACGTCTCAGCGGCGGGACGTCCGTCGTCGGCGAGGGCCGCGTCACGCGTCGGCGAGGGCCGCGCCGCTGGTCGGTGAGCGCCGCACAGCTCGTTGCCGGGGCCGCGTCGCGCGTCGGCGAGGCGAGCGGGACGTCACTCCTCGATGAGTACGTGCGTGAGGTCGATCGCCGTGAGGACGAGCACCACGAGCTTGCCGTCGCTGATGACGTACTCGATGAACAGGCTGCGCGACAGGGCCACCTCGCGGGTCGCCTCGTCGCCGCCCACCGCGTGCGAGAGCTTGTGCCGGGGATCGGCGAGCAGTATGGCCAGGCCCCGTTCCAGCACCTCCCCGCGCTCGGCGGGGAGGCTGTCCCGGACGCGTGCGGCGCGCTCGGTGAATTCCACGCTGTACGGCATGGGGAACTCCTTCCCGTCGCGTGCCACTCACAGTCCCGGCCCGTACCCGCTGCCGGGCGGGCGGCGTGGTCAGGCGCTGCCGCAGCCGTTGCCCACGGCGACCGGCAGCGGCTCCGGGGCGCCGATCTTCGGCAGGCCGAGCATGACGCCCGCCGGCTTCGCCGCCGCGGCGGCGTTCCGCTTCTCCCAGGCGTCCCCCGCGCGCGTGCGGCGCACGTTCAGGGTGGCGCCCTCGGCGAGGAGGTGGTGCGGGGCGGCGTAGGTGATCTCGACGGTGACGACGTCGCCGGGGCGGACGTCCGCGTCGGGCTTGGTGAAGTGGACCAGGCGGTTGTCGGGGGCGCGGCCGGAGAGGCGGTGCGTGGCGCCGTCCTTGCGGCCCTCGCCCTCGGCGACCATCAGCTCCAGGGTGCGGCCGACCTGCTTCTTGTTCTCGTCCCAGGAGATCTCCTCCTGGAGGGCGACGAGACGCTCGTAGCGCGCCTGGACGACCTCCTTGGGGATCTGCCCCTCCATGGTGGCCGCCGGCGTGCCGGGGCGCTTGGAGTACTGGAACGTGAACGCCTGCGCGAAGCGGGCCTCGCGGATCGCGTGCAGGGTCTGCTCGAAGTCCTCGTCGGTCTCGCCGGGGAAGCCCACGATGATGTCGGTGGTGATCGCCGCGTGCGGGATGGCCGCCCGCACCTTGTCGATGATTCCCAGGTAGCGCTCCTGGCGGTAGGAGCGGCGCATCGCCTTGAGGACCGTGTCCGAGCCGGACTGCATCGGCATGTGTAGCTGCGGCATCACGTTCGGCGTCTCGGCCATGGCGGCGATCACGTCGTCGGTGAAGTCGCGCGGGTGCGGCGAGGTGAAGCGGACGCGCTCCAGGCCCTCGATCGCGCCGCAGGCGCGGAGCAGCTTGCTGAAGGCCTCGCGGTCGCCTATGTCGCTGCCGTAGGCGTTCACGTTCTGCCCGAGCAGTGTGATCTCGGAAACGCCCTCGCCGACCAGGGCCTCGATCTCGGCGAGGATGTCGCCGGTCCTGCGGTCCTTCTCCTTGCCGCGCAGCGCCGGGACGATGCAGAAGGTGCAGGTGTTGTTGCACCCGACTGAGATGGACACCCAGGCGGCGTACGCGCTCTCGCGGCGGGTCGGCAGCGTGGAGGGGAACGCCTCCAGGGACTCGGCGATCTCGACCTGCGCCTCTTCCTGTACGCGGGCGCGCTCCAGGAGAACCGGCAGCTTGCCGATGTTGTGCGTGCCGAAGACGACGTCCACCCAGGGGGCGCGCTTCACGATGGTGTCGCGGTCCTTCTGCGCGAGACAGCCGCCGACGGCGATCTGCATGCCGGGGCGCTTCGTCTTCATCGGGGCGAGGCGGCCGAGGTTGCCGTACAGCCGGTTGTCGGCGTTCTCCCGCACCGCGCAGGTGTTGAAGACGACGACATCCGCGTCGCCGTCCGCGTCCTTGGGCGCGCGCACATAACCGGCGCCCTCAAGGAGCCCCGAGAGCCGTTCGGAGTCGTGGACGTTCATCTGGCACCCGTAGGTGCGTACTTCGTACGTCTTGGTTTCCTGAACGTCCACTGCCTGGCTCCGGTCGCTGCTGCTCATGTGACAAGGGTAGGCGGTACCTCGGACAGCCTCCGCCGCGCGCGGAGACCAGCCGTGCGGGAGGGGTGCCCCGGTCCAGGCCGACGCGGCTTTGCGGTGCCCTGGCAGCGGCCCGGCGTGCGGTTTCGCACCGTCCCACGCGCACGGTCCGTGGCTCCGCCCTGGTCAGACCGGCGTCCGGGCTGGCAGGATCGCGCGCATGTTCCAGGCACTCCCCCACATCGGCAGGCGCCGCGCGCTGCTCGGCTCGGCCACCGGTTTCGCGGTCTTCGGGCTGCTGCTGTGGTGGCTGCTGCCGGTGGGTGAGGAGTCCCCCGGCGGAAGGATCACGTTCAGCACCGGTACGCCGACCGGTGTCTACCAGAAGTACGGCGAGCTCCTCCAGGGCGCCCTCGGCAAGGACATGCCGCGTCTGGACGTACGGCTCCAGAACAGCGACGGGTCGCAGGAGAACGTCCGCCGGGTGGCCACGGGGCAGGCCGACTTCACCGTCGCGGCGGCCGACGCGGTGGAGACGTACAAGCTCCAGGGCAAGCCGGGAGCGGACATGCTGCGGAGCTGCGCGCGGCTCTATGACGACTATGTGCACCTGGTGGTCCCGCGCACGTCGTCCGTTCGGTCCGTGGCCGACCTGCGGGGCAAGCGGGTCGCCGTGGGGCCGACCGGTTCCGGGGTCCGGCTGATCGCGAACCATGTCCTCCAGGCCGCCGGACTCGACCCGGTGAAGGACATCGACCCACTGGCCGACGGCATCAGCACCATGCCGGAGAAGCTCAAGCGCCACCAGATCGACGCCTTCTTCTGGTCCGGCGGTCTGCCGACGAGTGCCGTGCTCGAGCTCTCCAAGTCCTACGACATCAGGCTGGTGCCGATAGGGACCGGCCTGATCGCGAAGCTGCACGAGCAGGGCGGCGCCTCCCGCTACTACCGGGCCGCGGTGATGCCGGCCGACGCCTATCCCAGGGCCCAGCTCGGCTCGTCCGTGCAGACGGTGGCGGTGGCGAACCTCCTGGTCACGCGGGAGGACACGGACGCGAGACTCACCGAGGAGATCACCCGCACGGTGATAGACAGCCGCGACCGCATCGGCGGCGTGGTGCACGCGGCGCAACTGGTGGACCTTCGGACGGCCATCTACACGGATCCGCTCCAGCTGCACGAGGGCGCGCGGCGGTATTACCGGTCGGTCAAGCCGTAGCCGCCTGTCTCCGGCCGGCCGGCAGACCGTCCGTGTGGGGACCCGTGGAGCCGGCCGCGGTCCTACAGGCCGGTCCGTGACCTCGGCACCCGCACCGTCACCTTCAGGCCGTGCGGCTCGTGGTGGTCGTACGCGATGGAGCCCCCGGCGGCGGTGAGCAGCGCGCGGGAGATGGACAGGCCCAGGCCCGAACCCTTGATGTTCTGGTGCCCGGCGCTGCGCCAGAAGCGGTCGCCGATGCGGGCCAGGTCCTCGTCGCTGAGGCCGGGGCCGCCGTCGGTGACCACGACGGTCGAGGACTCGCCGTTCGAGGCGACCTTCACTTCGACGCTCTCCCCCTCGGGCGTGAACTTCAGTGCGTTGTCGATCACCGCGTCCAGCGCACTGGACAGGGTGACCGGATCGGTCCAGGCGGTGGTGGCCGGGCAGGTGCCGACGAGCCGGACGCCCTTGCTGTCGGCGACCGGTCCCCACGCCGCCACCCGCTCGGCCGTGAGTTCGCCGATGTCGGTGAGACACAGGTCCGCCTCGGCGTGCTCGGCGAGCGCCAGGTCGAGGAGGTCGTCGAGGACATGGGCGAGGCGCTTGCCCTCGGTGCGGACCGAGGCGATCTCCTCATTGCCCTCGGGGAGTTCGAGAGCGAGCAGCTCGATGCGCAGCAGAAGCGCCGAGAGGGGGTTGCGCAGCTGGTGCGAGGCGTCCGCGACGAAAGCACGCTGCTGCTCCAGCACGTCCTCGACGTTGTCCGCCATCTCGTTGAACGACCGGGCCAGGCGCCGAAGTTCCGGCGGACCGCCGGCGGCCGCGACCCGGGACTTCAGGCGTCCGGTCGCGATGTCGTGGGTGGTGGCGTCGAGAACCCGCACGGGCTTGAGCACCCAGCCGGTGAGGCGCAGCGCGGCGCCGAGGGCGAGGAGCATCGCGGCGATCTCGCCCGCGCCGATGATCAGCCAGCCGTGCAGGGTCTTCGAACGCATCTGTCCGGTGGGCGAGTCGGTGACCACGACGGCGACGACGTCACCGTCCTTGACGACGGGGGACGCGACGATGAGCCGGTGCCGGTCCCAGGGCCAGACCTGCTCGGGGTCATGGCTGCGGCGGCTCCCGAGCGCCTCGTTGAAGGCGTCACGCCCTTCGCCCGTCTCGGGCAGCAGCCAGCTCTCGGGGGCGTTGGCCATGGGTACGTCGTCGCGGTAGAAGACACCGGCCCGGATGCCGTACAGGCTGAAGTACCGCGCGAGTTCCTGGCTCAGGGTCTCGCGGCGTTCGTCAGGGGTGCCGCTCACGGAACTGGTGGACGGATCGGCGACGTACTGCGCGAGGGCCGCGAAGCGAGCCGTGTCGTCGATGCGGTCGACGACCACCTTCTGCTGCTGTGCGGCCGCGAGGCTCACCGCGAGCGGAACGCCGAGCGCGAGCAGAACGGCGGCCATCAGGACGATGAGCAGCGGGAAGAGACGTGTACGCAACGGTCCCCGCTACGCCGCGGGGGCGACGAGCCGGTAGCCGACTCCGCGCACGGTCTCGATCAGCGCCGGCATGCGCAGTTTGGAACGCAGGGACGCGACGTGCACCTCAAGGGTGCGCCCGGTCCCCTCCCAGCTGGTCCGCCACACCTCGCTGATGATCTGCTCCCTGCGGAACACCACTCCGGGCCGCTGGGCCAGCAGGGCGAGCAGGTCGAACTCCTTGCGGGTCAGTTGGACAACCAAACCGTCCACGCTGACCTGGCGGGTGGGAAGTTCGATGCGCACGGGGCCGAGTCTCAGAGCGCTGTCCCCGGAGGCCGAGGCGTCATCGGGGACACTGCGCCGGCTCACGGCATGGATACGGGCGAGCAGCTCTCCCGTGTCGTACGGCTTCACCACGTAGTCGTCGGCCCCAAGGTTCAGGCCGTGGATCCGGGAACGTACGTCCGCGCGCGCGGTCACCATGATCACCGGGGTGCTGGTGCGCTTGCGGATCTTGCCGCAGACCTCGTAGCCGTCCTGGTCGGGAAGGCCCAGGTCGAGCAGGACGACCCCGAAACCGTCGCTTTCCGGTACCAGCGCCTGGAGCGCCTCCTCGCCGCTGCGGGCGTGCGTGACGTGGAATCCGTGCCGCGCCAGGACCGCGGAGAGGGCGGCGGCGACATGGTTGTCGTCCTCGACGAGGAGCAGTCTCATTCCGGCCCCCTCGGGTTCATCGGTCGTACGGTGTCGGATCATCCGTCGTACGGTGTCGGGTTGTAAAACCAGGGTGCACGCGCGCGTGCACCCTGGCAGTCACGCTGATAGGTAAGGACGGCGTCAAGAGGGTTCGGGTTGCGCGCGTCTTCCGTTATCCAGCCGGTACGCGCCCCGGCGACGCTCGCTACGCAAAGTGGCGGCCCGCTATCGGATCGTTATCCTCAATTTCCCCTCAGATGTAATGACGCTGGTCGTACGGGGTCACTACTGTCCTCCCAAACCGCGAGGACGGAGCCAAAAAGCGATGACCGAAGTATCGGTGGCCAAGGACGCCGTGGCCGCGACCGAGGAACTGGTCGTCCTGAAGAGCGTCAACAAGCACTTCGGCGCGTTGCACGTGCTCCAGGACATCGACCTGACGATCGCCCGTGGCGAGGTCGTCGTGGTCATCGGGCCCTCCGGGTCCGGGAAGTCCACCCTGTGCCGCACCATCAACCGTCTGGAGACGATCGACTCCGGCGACATCTCGATCGACGGGAAGCCGTTGCCCGAGGAGGGCAAGGCGCTGGCCCGGCTGCGGGCCGATGTCGGGATGGTCTTCCAGTCCTTCAACCTCTTCGCGCACAAGACGGTGCTCGAGAACGTGATGCTGGGCCAGGTCAAGGTCCGCAAGGCCGACAAGAAGGCGGCCGAGGAGAAGGCCCGCGCGCTGCTCGACCGCGTCGGCGTGACCACGCAGGCGGACAAGTACCCCGCACAGTTGTCGGGCGGTCAGCAGCAGCGCGTGGCGATCGCCCGAGCGTTGGCGATGGACCCCAAGGTCATGCTCTTCGACGAGCCGACCTCGGCGCTCGACCCCGAGATGATCAACGAGGTGCTGGAGGTCATGCAGCAGCTCGCGCGGGACGGCATGACGATGATCGTCGTCACGCATGAAATGGGTTTCGCTCGTTCGGCTGCCAACCGGGTTGTGTTCATGGCCGACGGACGCATCGTCGAAGAGGCTGTGCCGGACCAGTTCTTCAGCAATCCCCGAAGCGACCGGGCCAAGGACTTCCTGTCGAAGATCCTGCACCACTGACGTCCCGCACTTCTTCGTTACCGAAGGCCACTTCCCGTGACCTGACCTGCTGAAGGCCCGCCCCACCGAGGGTCGCGACCGAAGAACTGCACCACTGAAGGTCCTTTCCTAAGGCCTGCATCTCTTCACCACTCAAAGGATGTTCACCATGAAGCTCCGCAAGGTCACCGCCGCCTCGGCCGCCGTTCTCGCACTCGCCCTCACCGCCACGGCGTGCGGCTCCGACGACAAGGACGACTCCGACTCCTCCTCTTCCGGCGGCAGCAAGAAGATCACCGTCGGTATCAAGTTCGACCAGCCCGGCATCGGCCAGAAAACGCCGGACGGCTACGCGGGCTTCGACGTCGACGTGGCGACGTACATCGCCAAGGAGCTCGGCTACTCGGAGGACCAGATCGAGTGGAAGGAGTCGAAGAGCGCCGACCGCGAGACCATGCTCCAGCGCGGTGACGTCGACTTCATCGCCGCCTCCTACTCGATCAACGAAGAGCGTCAGGCGAAGGTCGACTTCGCCGGCCCGTACCTGCTCGCCCACCAGGACGTCCTGGTCCGCGCCGACGACGACAGCATCAAGTCGCCGGAGGACCTCAACTCGAAGAAGCTGTGTTCGGTGACGGGCTCGACCTCGGCGCAGAACGTCAAGGACAAGCTCGCCCCCAAGGCCCAGCTCCAGGAGTACCCGACGTACTCCGCCTGCCTGACCGGCCTCCAGAACGGTGCGATCGACGCGCTGACCACGGACGACTCGATCCTCGCCGGCTACGCCTCGCAGGAAGCCTTCAAGGGCAAGTTCAAGCTCGGCGGCTTCAAGATGACCAACGAGAACTACGGCATCGGCGTCAAGAAGGGCAGCGACCTCAAGGCGAAGATCAACACCGCCCTGGAGAAGATGGTGTCGGACAAGGCCTGGGACAAGGCCGTGACGGACAACTTCGGTCCGGCGAACTACAAGAACGAGCCCGCCCCGAAGATCGGCGACATCAAGGCATGACGTAGGGCCTGAGAGGTGCGCCGCCCACGAGGGCGGCGCACCCGGGCATCGCCACACGCGGAAGCGCGGGAGATCGTGTTCGACTTTCTTGAAGGTTACGACCTGCTGGGGGCCTTCTGGGTGACGGTGAAACTCACCGTCTTCTCAGCCGTCGGCTCCCTGATCTGGGGAACTCTGCTGGCCGCCATGCGGGTCGGCCCGGTGCCACTGCTGCGTGGCTTCGGCACCGCCTACGTCAACATCGTGCGGAACATCCCGCTGACCGTGATCATCCTGTTCACCTCGCTGGGACTCAGCCAGACCCTCGGTATCAATCTCGGCGCGGACACGTTCGAGACCATCAACTTCCGGCTCGCCGTGCTCGGCCTGACCGCTTACACCGCGGCGTTCGTGTGCGAGGCGCTGCGGTCCGGCATCAACACGGTGCCCGTCGGCCAGGCCGAGGCGGCACGCGCCATCGGCCTGAACTTCACCCAGGTCCTGACACTGATCGTGCTGCCGCAGGCGTTCCGCTCGGTCGTCGGCCCGCTCACGAACGTACTGATCGCGCTGACGAAGAACACCACGGTGGCCGCGGCGATCGGTGTCGCCGAAGCGGCGACGCTGATGAAGGAGATGATCGAGAACGAGGCACAGCTCATCCTGATCTCCGCGGTCTTCGCGTTCGGATTCGTGTGCCTGACGCTGCCGACCGGTCTGTTGCTCGGCTGGGTGGGCAAGAAGGTGGCGGTTAAGCGATGAGCTCGGTCCTCTACGACGCCCAGGGCCCGCGTGCCAAGCGGCGGAACGTTCTCTTCACCGCGGTCTTTCTGGCCGCGTTCGTGGCGGTCCTGTGGTGGGTGTTCACCAGCCTCAACGACAAGGACCAGCTCGCCTGGGAGAAGTGGAAGCCTTTCGTCCACACCGAGGCCTGGACCACGTACCTCTGGCCCGGCCTGCAGAACACGCTCAAGGCCGCGGCCCTCGCCATGGTCATCGCACTGCCGCTCGGCGCGGTCCTCGGTATCGCCCGGCTCTCGGACCACGCCTGGGTACGGGTCCCGGTCTCCACCGTGGTGGAGTTCTTCCGTGCCATCCCGGTGCTGATCCTGATGATCTTCGGGGTCGCCCTGTACTCCGAGTACACGAACGTCAGCTCGGAGGACCGTCCGCTGTACGCGGTTGTCACCGGACTCGTGCTCTACAACTCCTCGGTGCTCGCGGAGATCGTCCGGGCGGGCATTCTGTCGCTGCCCAAAGGCCAGTCCGAAGCCGGGATGGCGGTCGGCCTGCGCAAGAACCAGGTGATGCGGTTCATCCTGCTTCCACAGGCGGTCACGGCGATGCTCCCGGCCATCGTGAGCCAGCTGGTCGTGATCGTGAAGGACACCGCCCTGGGGGGCGCCGTTCTCACGTTCTCCGAGCTGCTTGCCTCGGTGGGCCCGATGAGCGGCTACTACGGCGCGAACACCATCGCCAGCTTCACGGTCGTCGCGCTGATCTACATCGCTCTCAACTTCACCCTCACGACCTTCGCGAGCTGGCTGGAGCGGAGGCTGCGGCGGGGGAAGAAGTCGACCGGGGCGGTCGTCGGCGTCGACGCGGTCGACGAACTCGCGGCACCCGGTGAGCACGGGGGCATGACCAAGGGGCCGTGACCCGAAGAGCTCGTCGGCTTGAGAACTGACGAGATGTGAGCAACCGGAGGCAGTGGCGTGATCGCCACTGCCTCCGTCACTTGACGCAAGCACCGGCAATGGGTTGCATACGTTCTGTGATCGTGCACCCCGCCCCAACTGCCTGTTCCCAAACATCCCTCAGGACACCGCTCCGGGCAGGGGGCACCGCGCCGTGGACCCGGTGATCATCGTCGGGGCGGGGCCCGTAGGGCTCACGCTCGCCCTTGCGCTCGCCCGCCACGAGGTCCCCTCCGTGGTCCTGGACGAGGGACCGGGCAAGGAAGAACAGCGGCCCGCGCGAACGGTGGTGCTGCGCGAGGACACCGCCGCGCTCATCGAGCGGCTTACCGGTTTCCCGATCTCCGAGGCCGGTTTCCGTTGGGCCGGATGGCGGTCGATGCGGCGCAAGCAGGTGATGCGCGAGATCAGGTTCGGTGCGGGGGGTTCCGAGGACGCGGAGAGCGTGGACGGCACGGACCGTACGGGAACTCCCGCCGCCGCGGACTTCCCGGGTGACGCCGAGCCGTTCAGCGCCCCGCTGCACCTCGCCCAGCACGTCCTGACCAGCGCCCTGCGCGGGGCCCTGGCAGGCGAGCGGCTCGTCAGAATCGTCTCGGACAGCCGCCTCGACTCCCTCGAACAGGAGACGACGGGCGTCACCGCGCACACCCGAGGCCCCAAGGGCACCTGGTGGCGCGGCAGTTACCTCGTCGGCTGCGACGGACCGCGCTCCACCGTGCGCAAACTCCAGGACATCCGCTTCCCCGGCCGTACCGCCGTCGAGCGACACGCCGTCGCGGCACTGCGTACGGAACTTCCCTGGCCCGGCGAGGCGTTGTTGCACCGTACGCCGCCGTGGCGGACATCGGGCCCCTCGGCAGGGGAGGTGACCGCCCGCCCCCTCGCCGACGGCGTGTGGCGGCTGGACTGGCTGCTGCCCCCGGGCAAGGACCTGGTCACACCCGATCTGCTGGTGGCACGCGTCCGGGAGACCCTCGGCGGCTGGAGCGGGGGAACCACCCCGCCGTACGAGCTGCTCGACACCGGAGTCCACACCGTCCATCACCGCCTCGCCCGCCGGTGGCGGTCCGGCCGTGTCTTCCTCGCCGGGGACGCCGCCCATCTGCTCGGCGCGCTCGGCACCCAGGGCCTCGACGAGGGACTGCGGGACGCCGACAACCTCGCCTGGAAACTGGCGCTGGCCTGGCACCACGGACCGCACGAGGCGCTGCTCGACAGCTACCAGGCCGAGCGGCGCGCGGTCGTCGCGGCCCGGCTGCGCGCCGCCGACCAGTCACTGCCCCTGCTGCGCGGCGGCGGAGGGCTGCGTTCGTACGTCCCCGGGACGGCCCGCGGACACGACGCACTGCTCACGGACGGTCACCTGGGGCAAGGCCCGCTGGGCGCGCCGGGGTCGTACGCCGACTCGCCGCTCGCGCCTCCGTACGCCGAGGCGCAGGCTCCGGTGGACACGGCGCCCGGCTCCCCGGTCGTCGACGTACGGGTGACGGCGGAGGACGGCTCGTTCGTGCCGCTGCGGGAGCGGCTCGGGCGCGGGGTGCTGCTCGTCGTGCTCATCGCACCCGGTACCGGCGTGTGGGAGCGCAAGCACTGGGTGACGGCCGGAATCATGCCCCGGCTCGCGGCCGCCGTGACCGCGCTGCCGCATCCGGCCGAGCTTCTGGTCGCGGAGAGTTACCCGGGGGCGGCCGCGCACACGGTGCTGCTCATCCGCCCCGACGGGCATCTGGTGACCGCGCTGAGCGGGGTGCGCCCGGCCGATCTGTACGCCGCGGCCGAGGCGACGGTGGGTGGACCGTCGAAGACCGAGGCGACGGCGAGCACGGGTTGATCATGCGGTCGCGCGAGCCCGGCTCGAGCGACCGCGGACCTGGCGGTCCACATAGTGACTGTCAGTTGACCCCTCTCCACCACCATGGTGTACTCCGGATCGTGACCGATACCTGTGTGCACCTGTGGCGGAGGGTCCATATGGACCTGGTCCGCTACGCGGGCTGCATCTGTCACCCGTCCTGCTGATTCGCATCCTTCCTCCCGCGTGAGCCGCCTCTCGACGGCCGCGGGCTCCCAGGCGAAACCCTCAGGACGGTACGTGTGTCTGTGTCATCTTCTGTTTCCGCGCCCACGCAAGCTCCCACCCAGGCCGAGCTGCTCGACTTCGTGCGCCGTAGCGCCGCCGACACCGAGCTGATCGCCTCGTTGCCGCTCGATCCCGAGGGCCGCACCTGGGTACGTCTCGAAGGCCCCGGGGGCAGCGAGGCCTGGCTCATCGGCTGGCCGCCCGGTACGGGAACCGGCTGGCACGACCACGCCGACTCGGTCGGCGCCTTCCTCACCGCGTCGGGCGAACTCAAGGAGTACTCGCTCGCCGCCCGGCTGCCCACCGATGGCTGGAAGACCCTCGAACTCACCGAAGGGGTGGACCGCGAGCGGCGGTTGACGGCCGGCAAGGGCCGCTCCTTCGGCCGCCACCACGTGCACGAGGTGCTCAACGAGTCCACCGAGGAGCACGCGATCTCCGTCCACGCCTACTACCCGCCCCTGCCGCGGATCCGCCGCTACAGCCGCACCGGCCAGGTGCTGCGCCTGGAGCAGGTCGAGCGCCCGGAGGACTGGCAGTGACGACTCAACGCCCGGTGGAGCAAGGTGCGTTGGGCATCGACGAGTTGCTGGCCCAGGTCCGCGAGGGACTCGACCGTGTGGAGGCCGAGGAGGCGTACGCCGCCGGCAGGACCGGCGAGGCCCTCCTGGTCGACATCCGGTACGCCGCCCTGCGCGAGCGCGACGGCCTGATCCCCGGCGCCCTCGTCGTCGAGCGCAACGAACTGGAGTGGCGGCTCGACCCCCAGGGCAGCCACCGCGCCCCGGAGGCCACGAGTCATGACCTGCGGGTCGTGGTGGTGTGCAACGAGGGGTACGCGTCGAGCCTGGCGGCCGCGTCCCTGCGGCAGTTGGGACTGCACCGGGCGACCGATCTGATCGGCGGCTTCCAGGCATGGAAGGCGGCCGGTTTTCCGGTGACGGAGTAGCGGTCCAGGGCGTACGCCGATGTGGGCGCCCCTTGTTGATCTCGGCCGAACGCCCGACGTGGGCGCCTCTGTTGGTCCAGGCCGTACGTCGGTGTGGGCACCCGCTGACGTAAGGGGCGCCCACTATTGCGTACTGGCCCTTACTCCTTGGGTCAAGGATGTTGAGGCAGGCTCGGTGTGCAGGAGTTGGCCGGGCCCGGATTGCCCTGCGGCGATCCGGGTCGCCGCGGCAACAGGAGCGCTCCACCGCTCCAGAGCCCCGCGGAGTCAGAACCCCTCGTCCTCAAGCCCTTCCGTGTCCTCGCCCTCTTCCTCCAGCGCCCGGCGAACCACTCGCAGGGCCATGCCCTGGGGGTAGCCCTTGCGGGCGAGCATCCCCGCGAGGCGCCGCAGCCGCTTGTCCCGGTCGAGGCCGCGCGTGGAGCGCAGCTTGCGGGCGACCAGCTCGCGTGCGGTCGTCTCCTCCTGCTCGGAGTCGAGCTGTCCGACCGCCTCGTCGATCAGCGTCGGGTCCACGCCCTTGGTCCGCAGCTCCTGCACGAGCGCCCGTCTGGCCAGGCCCCGGCCGTGATGCCGGGACTCCACCCAGGCCTCGGCGAAGGCGCCGTCGTTGATCAGGCCGACCTCTTCGAAGCGTGACAGCACCTGCTCCGCCGCGTCGTCGGGGATCTCGCGCTTGTGCAGCGCGTCCGCGAGCTGTTTCCGCGTGCGCGGGGTCCCGGTGAGCAGGCGAAGGCAGATCGCCCGCGCCCGCTCAACCGGGTCCGCTGGAGGCTCCCCCTTCTCGGCCCTCGACGAGGAAGGGGCACCTCCGTCCTGTGGGTCGCCGGACGGCTCACCGAAACCGCCACGCCGCCGACGCCCTCGTCCACCACGCGTCCCGCCGTCACCGCGCCGGCCACCGCCCCGGCGCGAGCCGCCGCCGGGCGAACCGTCTCCCCAGGGCAGCTCCTCACCGCCCCGCGAGCCGCTGTCCGGCGACGATCCTCTGTCGTCCGGATCGCCGCCGTGGAACCCGCCCACGCCGGCCGCCCCAGCGCCGTACGCCCTGTCAGCGTCTCCGGCCGAGCCACCCACGCCCCCGTCGTACGCCTGTCCCTGCCCCTCCGGGGCGGCAGGGTAGGCGTACTCGGCCCAGTCGGTTCGTCGCGTCATGGGCTAGCCCTTGACCGCCGCGGTCTTGGGCTTGGAGGCCTTGGCCGCCGGAGCGGGCACCGTCTTCGCGGCCTCGTCCGACGCGGCCGAGACCGCCGCGTCCGCACCCGGCTCGGCGGTGGGCTTCTCCGCCTTCACACCGACGCCCAGCTTCTCCAGGATCTTCTTCTCGATCTCATTGGCGAGATCGGGGTTGTCCTTGAGGAAGTTGCGCGCGTTCTCCTTGCCCTGGCCGAGCTGGTCGCCCTCGTACGTGTACCAGGCGCCGGCCTTGCGGACGAAGCCGTTCTCCACGCCCATGTCGATCAGGCCGCCTTCACGGCTGATGCCGTGCCCGTAGAGGATGTCGAACTCGGCCTGCTTGAAGGGCGGCGCGACCTTGTTCTTGACGACCTTGACGCGGGTGCGGTTGCCGACCGCGTCGGTGCCGTCCTTCAGTGTCTCGATGCGCCGGATGTCGAGCCGCACCGAGGCGTAGAACTTCAGCGCCCGGCCACCGGTCGTGGTCTCCGGGGAGCCGAACATCACGCCGATCTTCTCGCGGAGCTGGTTGATGAAGATCGCGGTGGTCCCGGACTGGCTCAGCGCACCGGTGATCTTGCGGAGCGCCTGGCTCATCAGCCGGGCCTGCAGACCCACGTGCGAGTCGCCCATCTCGCCCTCGATCTCCGCGCGCGGCACCAGGGCTGCGACGGAGTCGATGACGATCAGGTCGAGCGCGCCGGAGCGGATCAGCATGTCCACGATCTCCAGAGCCTGCTCGCCGTTGTCCGGCTGCGACAGGATCAGGTTGTCGATGTCGACGCCGAGCTTCTTCGCGTACTCGGGGTCGAGGGCGTGCTCGGCGTCCACGAAGGCCACCTGGCCGCCTGCCTTCTGCGCGTTCGCCACCGCGTGCAGAGTCAGCGTCGTCTTACCGGAGGACTCCGGGCCGTACACCTCCACCACTCGGCCGCGCGGCAGTCCGCCGACGCCGAGGGCGACGTCGAGGGCGGTCGACCCGGTGGGGATGACCTCGATGGGTTCGTTCGGCCGCTCGCCCAGGCGCATCACCGCGCCCTTGCCGAATTGCCGTTCAATCTGTGCGAGTGCGGCGTCCAGCGCCTTCTCGCGGTCGGTTCCTGCCATGGGTTCCACCCGATTTGCTTGAGTCGATCGCTTCACGTCAAAGACGCTAACGCCTGCCACTGACAATGCGTCCCGACGCCCGTCCGGCCTGTGGATAACTCGGGCACATCTCCATGAAAACCGTGCCGAAATCCCCGTCGAGAACTTCGCCGGAGACTCCATCAGAATGGATGTTCGATTTTGGTGTCAAGCGCACCACGCGGCATCACCGAGACTGTGTTCGCGCTCCGGCACCGGCTGAACCCATGACCTCACGACCCACCCGGGCAACCGGTTCACCAGATGCCGCTCCGGTCCGGGCCGCCCTCACCGGACGGCAGCCGTTACCTGCTGAACAGCCGCCGCACGCGAGCGAAGAGCGGCTCCGAGCCTCCCCGCCGGTGACCGTGCACCCGGGGGTCGTCCGTCACGTCGTACCGCTTCACATAGGCGCCCAGGAACGCCTGCAGTGTGGCGACCGCGGGGATGGCGATCAGCGCGCCGACCGCGCCGAGGAGCGCGGTGCCCGCGACGACCGACCCGAAGGCGACCGCGGGGTGGATGTCGACGGTCTTGGCGGTCAGCTTGGGCTGCAGTACGTAGTTCTCGAACTGCTGGTAGATCACGACGAAGATCAGCACCCACAGCGCGTACCAGGGATCGACCGTGAAGGCGATCAGCATCGGCAGGGCACCCGCGAGGTAGGTACCGATGGTGGGGATGAACTGCGAGACCAGGCCCACCCAGACGGCGAGCACAGGCGCGTAGGGCACGCTCAGGGCTTCCAGCAGGATGTAGTGCGCGACCCCCGAAATGAGCGCCATCAGGCCGCGCGAGTACAGATAGCCGCCGGTCTTGTCCACGGCGATCTCCCAGGCGCGCAGCACCTCGGCCTGCCGGGCGGGCGGCAGTACGGAACACAGGGCGCGGCGCAGCCTCGGCCCGTCCGCGGCGAAGTAGAACGAGAACAGCGTGATCGTGAGCAACTGGAAGAGGCCACCGAGCACCTGGGCGGAGACATCCAGGACACCGGTGGCGCTGTTCTGGACGTAGTTGCGCAGCCAGTCGGAGCGGAGCAGGCCCTCCTGGACGTCGACCCGCTTCAGGTCGGTCTTGAAGTGCGCGTTGATCCAGTTGATGACGGAGTCGAGGTAGTTCGGGAAGTCCTCGACGATCTTGATGATCTGGCCCGCGAGCATGGAGCCGAGCAGCGTGACGAACCCGGCGGCGAAGATCAGCAGGCCGATGAAGACCAGGAAGGTGGCCAGCCCCCTGCGCATGCCCCGCGAGGCCATCCGGCTCACCGCCGGTTCGATGGCGAGCGCCAGGAAGAACGCGATCAGAATGTTGATCAGCAGGCCGGTGAGCTCGTGGAACGCCCAACTGCCCAGCTGGAATACGGCGATGAGCGTCAGGGCGAGCACCATGGCGCGCGGCAGCCAGCGCGGCATGCGTCCGCCCCGCGCGGCGGCGCCCTCGGCCGGGGGGCCTTCGGGCGGCGTCGTGCCGAACGGTGATGCCTGCTGGTCGACCTGGGCGGGTTCGTCTGTCGGGGCCACGGAGCAAGTCTGGCCCACGCCACCGACAATCGAGTACCGCCCCGGGATCTTCGTGCCCCGTTACCGGTTTTCGTACGGAACGTCCACGGTCGCGCACACCGCGCGCCACACGTCCTTGGCCTCCCAGCCGGCGTCAAGCGCTTCGTGGACGGTCCGCCCGCCGAGCTCCGTCATCACGTGGTCGCGCGCGAAGGTGTCGGCGTACCCCGCACCGAAGTGATCCGCCATCCGCTGCCAGAAGACCGTCAACCGCATGCCTCCAGTATCCCGCTCCTGGGGGTGGGCCCTCGCCGGGACCACTTGTCGAGACCGCTTTCCGTCCTACGGTCTGACCCATGGCCGAACCAGGAGCATCCCCACTCCCCCCGACGCCCCCGGCGCACTCCCCGCTCGCGCGCGCCGAGCACTTCGTCTGGCTCACCGCGCGCGTGCTGGAACAGCGTCGCTTCGAGTACCACTTCCTGAACAGCGATGCCGGAGGCGCGGACGCGGTGGAGACCGCGCTGGCCGCCTACCGCAACGACGACGACGGCTACGGTCACGCGCTGGAACCCGATCTGCGCGGTCCTGTGAGCCAGCCGCTGCACACCGGACACGCGCTGCGTGTGCTCGACTCGATCGGGCGCTGCGGCGGACAGCGTGTGGAGCGTGTGTGCCGCTATCTGACCGCCGTCTCGACGCCGGACGGTGCGCTCCCGGCGGTCCATCCCAGCCAGCGCGGCTATCCGGCGGCTCCCTTCGTGCCGGTCGTCGACAACCCGCCGAGCGAACTCCTCGCCACCGGGCCCGTGGTGGGTCTGCTGCACCGAAACGAGGTGTGGCACGCCTGGCTGTTCCGGGCGACCGACTTCTGCTGGCAGGCGGTCGACTCCCTGGCGAAGTCCCATCCGTACGAGATCGAGGCCGCCGTGGCCTTCCTGGACTCCGCGCCCGACCGCCCGCGCGCGGAGGCTGCCGCCGACCGACTGGGCCGCCTGGTGCGCGAACACCGGCACGCGGTGCTGGACCCGGAGCGCCCGGAGGCGTTTCCCGTCTCACCCGGCTACGCGCCCGATGAGCGCCATTTTCCCCACGACTACGCGAAGACGCCGGGCTCACTCGCGCGCGCGTGGTTCACCGACGAGGAGATGGCGCGTTCACTGGACCACCTGGCGAGCGAGCAGGAGGAGGACGGCGGCTGGCCGATCCACTGGCGCCGGTGGGCGCCGGGCACCGCCCTGGAGTGCCGCCCCATCGTGACCATCGAGGCGCTGCGCACACTGCGGGCGTACGGGCGGTCCGTCGGCTGACCGTGCGGTCGGCGTGCCGGGCTGCTGGCTACGGGCGTACGGCCTGCGCGTGCCCCGGGCGTCCTGGGTGTCCTGGTGTCCCTGAGAACGTTCTGGGTGTCCCTGAGAGGCCGTGCGGCCGGCGTCAACCCGTCATCGCCCGCACCCCCGCCGTCACCACCACGGCCGCGGCGACCACGACCAGGAAAGGGGCGCGCAGGATCAGTGCGACGGCGGCCGCGGCGAGCCCCGCGGCTTTCGCGTCCACCACCAGGACCTGTCCGTCGGCGAAGGTCTGCTGGGCCGTGAGAGCGGCAAGGAGGGCGACGGGCAGCAGGGCGGCGAGGCGCTGGACGAGCGGCCGCTCCAGTACGCCGACGGGGACCAGCAGCCCGATGAGCTTGACGACATAACAGCCGACGGCGGTCGCACCGATCGCGATCCAGATGCTCATCGGTCCTCCCCCGGTGCTTCGCCGGCGGACTTCGCACCGCGGCGGCCCTCTACGTAGAGGGCGGCGGGAGCGGCGAGCGCCGCCACCAGGACGGGGACTCCGGCGGGCAGCACGGGCAGCAGACCGAGGCCCAGAAGGACCGCGACGCCCGCGACCGCACGCTCCGTAGTGGTCTTCAGCATGGGTGCGAGCAGGGCGAGGAAGACGGCCGGCCCCGCGGCGTCCAGTCCCCAGGCGTCGGTGTCTCCGATGGCCTCCGCGCCGAGCGCGCCGAGCAGCGTGGTGAGGTTCCACAGCACGTAGAGGCTGAGTCCGGTGACGGTGAAGCCGATCCGGACGCTACGGCGGGTGGGCTGGGCGAGGGCGACGGCCGTGGTCTCGTCGATGACCCACTGCGCGGCGAACGGGCGCACCGCGCGCGGGAGGGCCAGCAACTGCGACAGACGCAGGCCGTAGAACGCGTTGCGCACTCCGAGGAAGAAGGCGCCCGCGGCCGCCGTGAGCGGGTTCCCGCCTGCCGCGAGCGCGCCCACGAGCGCGAACTGTGAGGCACCGGTGAACACCAGCAGGCTGAGCGCGCAGGTCTGGAGCAGGGTGAGTCCGCCGCCCGCCGAGGTCACCCCGAAGGCGAAACCGGACAGTCCGACGGCGACCCCGACTCCCAGGGCGTCTCGGACGACCGCCGCGTCGGGTTTTCCGCCGTCTTCTTGGTGTGTCTCTTCGAGAGCTGTCTGTTCTGCCACGCCCTGGACGGTAGGCGCAACGGCCCCTCGGAGTCTTGTACGTTCTTGCGCTCCCGCTGGTAGGCGCCCGGGGGCACGCCCACGATCCGGGTGAAGTGGCGGTTGAGGTGCGGCTGGTCGGTGAAGCCGACGGTCACGGCAGCCTCGGCGGGCACGGAACCGGTGTCCAGGAGGTGGCGGGCCCGGCGTACCCGGGCGTCGGTCAGCCAGGTGTGGGGTGGCATGCCGTAGGCGTCGCGGAACGCGCGCAGGAGCGCGAACGGACTCGTGCCGAGGTCGGTGGCGAGTCGCTCCAGGGACGGCGGCTCGGCCATCCGTTCTTCCAGCACGGTACGCGCGCGTGCCGCGATCCGGGCGCCGGCGGTGTGCACGGCCCGCTGCGGCAGCGGACCTCCGTTCAGGCGCAGCAGCCGGGTCACGGCGACCCGCAGCAGGGTGTCGGCGGCGAGCGCGTTGCCCTCCTCCGCGGCCCTGAGCACCTGGTGGACGAGGCTCACGGCGTACGGGTCGTCGAGCACGGGGCTGATGAATCCGGGGGTGCCCCTGATCGTGGTGGTCTCGGCGGCGATCTCGGCCACCAGCTCCGGCGACGGGTACACCGCCCCGTACCGCCAGCCCTCGGGGACGCCCGCCCGGCCGGTGTGCGGAGTGTCGGGGTTGACCAGCGCCAGGGAGCCCGGGCCCGCGTACTGATCGGCACCACCGTGGTGGAAGATCTCCACCCCGTCTGCGATGGCGGCGATGACGAAGTTCTCGTGGGTGTGCCGCACGAAGATCTTCTCGACGTATCGGGCCCGCAGCAGATCGACGCCTGGCAGTTCCGCGTACTGCCAGTGCCGCGCCTTCTCCGCCGAACCCGCCATGCCCCCATTCTGCGTCAGCGGCGTGGGGGACCCCGTGTCGCAGGCCGGGCAGCGCGCGGCCCGCGGGCCGAGGTCGCGCTCAGCGCACGTGCTCGCGGCCACCCGCCGGCTGGGACGGCCCGATCGGCCGGTCGGCGCCGCAACCGCGCGGCCCGAGCCGGCGGCGCCTCCAACGGACGACATTGCCGCAGGTCAGAGCGATTGTCAGTGGTCGGGTGCAGGATGGACACATGGTCAGCTCCGCACACCGAGCCCTCGACGGCTTCTCCCCCGCGACCCGCGGCTGGTTCACGGGGGCGTTCTCCGCGCCCACCGCGGCCCAGGCCGGGGCGTGGGCGGCCATCGGTGCGGGCTCGGACGTCCTGGTCGTGGCCCCGACCGGCTCCGGCAAGACCCTGGCCGCGTTCCTCGCCGCACTCGACCAGCTGGCCTCGACCCCGCCACCGGCCGACCCCAGGAAGCGCTGCCGGGTGCTGTACGTCTCACCGCTGAAGGCCCTGGCGGTGGACGTGGAGCGGAACCTGCGCAGCCCGCTGACCGGCATCCGCCAGGAGTCGGTGCGGCTCGGGCTGCCCGAGCCCGAGGTGAAGGTGGGGATCCGCTCGGGCGACACGCCGCCCGCCGAGCGCCGCGCCCTCGCCACCCGTCCGCCGGACATCCTGATCACCACCCCCGAGTCGCTGTTCCTGATGCTGACGTCGGCCACGCGCGACGCGCTGACGGGCATCGAGACAGTGATCCTGGACGAGGTGCACGCCGTCGCGGGCACCAAGCGCGGCGCCCATCTCGCGCTCACCCTGGAGCGCCTCGACGAACTGCTGCCCAAGCCGGCCCGCCGCATCGGCCTCTCCGCCACCGTGCGCCCGGTGGACGAGGTCGCGCGCTATCTCTCTCCCCAGCGCAAGGTGGAGATCGTCCAGCCGCCGTCCGGCAAGCAGTTCGACCTCTCCGTGGTCGTCCCGGTCGAGGACCTGGGTGAATTGGGCGGCTCCCCGGTCGCCGATGCCAACGAAGGCGCGCAGAAACCCTCCATCTGGCCGCACGTCGAGGAGCGGATCGCCGACCTCGTCCAGTCCCACAGGTCCACCATCGTGTTCGCCAACTCCCGCCGCCTGGCGGAGCGGCTCTGCAACCGGCTCAACGAGATCGCGTACGAGAGGGCGACCGGCGAGCCCTTCGAAGAGGCGCACTCCCCGGCCCAGCTGATGGGCGGCTCGGGCGCGGCACAGGGCGCGCCGCCGGTGCTCGCCCGCGCCCACCACGGTTCGGTCTCCAAGGAGCAGCGGGCCCTCGTCGAGGAGGACCTGAAGGCGGGCCGCCTGCCCGCCGTGGTCGCCACCTCCAGCCTTGAACTGGGCATCGACATGGGCGCGGTGGATCTCGTCATCCAGGTCGAGTCACCGCCGTCCGTGGCCTCCGGGCTCCAGCGCGTGGGCCGCGCGGGCCACCAGGTGGGCGCGGTCTCCACGGGTGTCGTCTTCCCCAAGTACCGGGGCGACCTCGTGCAGGCCGCCGTGGTCACCGAGCGGATGCGCACCGGCTCCATCGAGTCCCTCCGGGTCCCGGCCAACCCCCTGGACGTGCTCGCTCAGCAGATTGTGGCGATGACCGCCCTCGACACCTGGCAGGTCGACGACCTGCTCACCACCGTTCGCCGAGCGGCACCCTTCGCCTCGCTCCCGGAGTCGGCGTTCACGGCCGTGCTCGACATGCTCGCGGGCCGCTATCCGTCCGACGCCTTCGCGGAGTTGCGGCCCCGAGTGGTGTGGGACCGCGTCACCGGTACGGTCACCGGCCGCCCCGGCGCGCAGCGCCTCGCCGTCACCTCCGGGGGCACGATCCCCGACCGTGGGCTCTTCGGAGTCTTCCTCGCGGGAGCCGACCCGAAGAAGGGGGGCGGCCGGGTCGGCGAGCTCGACGAGGAGATGGTCTACGAGTCCCGTGTCGGCGACATCTTCACGCTCGGCACCAGCTCCTGGCGCATCGAGGACATCACCCGCGACCGCGTCCTGGTCTCCCCCGCACCCGGCGTCCCCGGCAGGCTGCCCTTCTGGAAGGGCGACCAGCTCGGCCGCCCGCTCGAACTGGGCCGCGCGGTCGGCGCGTTCCTCCGCGAGGTGGGCTCCCTCTCCAAGGACGACGCCCGGCTCCGGCTGCGCGCCGCGGGACTGGACGCCTGGGCGGCGGACAACGTCCTCTCCTACCTCGCCGAACAGCGCGAGGCCTGCGGTCACATCCCGGACGACCGCACCATCGTCGTGGAGCGGTTCCGCGACGAGCTGGGCGACTGGCGGGTCGTCGTGCACTCCCCCTTCGGCGCCCAGGTCCACGCCCCCTGGGCCCTCGCACTCGGCGCCAAGCTCTCCGAGCGCTACGGCATGGACGCCCAGGTCATGCACGCCGACGACGGCATCGTGCTGCGGCTGCCCGACGCCGACCTGATGAGCCTCGACCTCCTCGACCAGGCACCGTCGAAGGCGGGCACTGGGCACGACGCCGACCAAGCGCCCGTAGGCGCCGCGGACGTCGCCTTCGACAAGAGCGACGTCAACCAGATCGTCACCGACCAGGTGGGCGGCTCGGCACTGTTCGCGTCCCGCTTCCGCGAGTGCGCGGCCCGGGCACTGCTGCTCCCGCGCCGCAGCCCGGGAAAGCGCACCCCGCTGTGGCAGCAACGGCAGCGCGCCGCCCAACTGCTCGAGGTGGCAAGCGAGTACGGCTCGTTCCCGATCGTCCTGGAAGCCGTTCGCGAATGCCTCCAGGACGTCTTCGACGTCCCCGGCCTGACAGAGCTGATGGGCGACATCGAGTCCCGCAAGGTGCGGCTGGTCGAGGTCACCACACCGGAGCCCTCGCCGTTCGCCCGCTCACTGCTCTTCGGATACGTCGCTCAGTTCCTGTACGAGGGCGACTCACCGCTCGCCGAGCGGCGCGCCGCCGCCCTGTCGCTGGACTCGCATCTCCTCGCCGAGCTCCTCGGACAGGCGGAGCTGCGCGAGCTGCTCGACGCCGAGGTGCTGACCGAGCTCGAGCGGGAGCTCCAGTGGCTCACCGAGGACCGCCGTGTCAAGGACGCCGAGGGCGTCGCGGACCGGCTGCGGCTGCTCGGCCCGCTCACGGAAGCCGAGTTGGCCGAGCGCGGCGCCGAGCCGTCGTGGGCCCAGGAGCTGGCCGCCTCGCGCCGCGCCATCCGCGTCCGGATCGCCGGGGCCGACCACTGGGCCGCGATCGAGGACGCGGGCCGGCTGCGCGACGCGCTCGGTACGGCCCTGCCCGTCGGTGTCCCGGAAGCCTTCACCGAGCCGGTCAAGGACCCGCTCGGCGACCTCCTCGCGCGGTTCGCGCGCACCCACGGCCCGTTCACGTCGGCCACGGCCGCCGCCCGCTTCGGGCTCGGCACCGCCGTCACGGACGGCACCCTGCACCGGCTCGCCTCCGCCGGACGCGTCGTACAGGGGGAGTTCCATCCGGCGGGGATCGGCCAGGAGTGGTGCGACGCGGCGGTCCTGCGCAGGCTGCGGCGGCGTTCGCTCGCGGCCCTGCGGCATGAGCTGGAGCCCGTGCCGCCCTCCGCGCTCGCGCAGTTCCTGCCGCAGTGGCAGCACATCGGCAGCGGGCACGGGCTGCGCGGTATCGACGGGCTGGTGCGTGCCGTCGAGCAGTTGCAGGGGGCGTCCGTTCCCGCGTCCGCGCTGGAGAAGCTCGTCCTGCCGTCCCGGGTCACCGGTTACGCCCCCGCCCAGCTCGACGAGCTCACCGCCGCCGGAGAGGTGATCTGGGCCGGGGCCGGGTCACTGCCGGGTAAGGACGGCTGGGTCTCGCTGTACCTGGCGGACGCGGCCCCACTACTCCTGGCCTCCCCGCACCCCCTGGAGCTGGCCGCGCTCCACCAGGCCATCCTGGACGCGCTCTCCGGGGGCTACGGCCTCTTCTTCCGCCAGATCGCCGACCAGGTCCGCGCGACCACGCACCCCGACGTCACCGACCCCCAACTGGCCGACGCGGTCTGGGACCTGGCCTGGTCGGGACGGCTCACGAACGACACGCTCTCCCCGATGCGCTCCCTACTGGGCTCGGGCCGCACCGCCGGGTCCACCGCCCACCGCGCCAAGCGCTCGGCCCCCCGCGGGCGCTACGGCTCCCTCACCGGCGCCGCACGCCCCCAGTCCCGTACAGGCCCGCCTACCGTGGCAGGCCGCTGGTCCCTGCTCCCCGACCATGAACCCGACGCCACCATGCGCGCCCACGCGCTGGCCCGCACACTGCTCGACCGGCATGGCGTGGTGACCCGTGGCGCGGTCGCGGCCGAGGGCGTCGAGGGCGGTTTCTCAGCGGTCTACCGCGTCCTGTCCGCCTTCGAGGACAGCGGCCAGGCCCGCCGCGGATATGTGGTCGAAGGACTCGGCGCGGCCCAGTTCGCGATGGACGGCGCGGTGGACCGCCTTCGCGCGGCGGCAAACGCACGGGACCGGGGCGAAGCCCTCTCCGAGCCGGACCTCGCGAACGGCTTCCCCGCCCAGGACGCCTTCCCCGGCGACCCCCGCTCCGCGGGTACCTGGAGCCGCCCAGCGGACGGCGTCTCCACAAGTACCCCGGATTTCCCCGGTGCCCACGGCTCCGCAGGCACCCCGGGCTTCCCCAGCACCAATGGTTCCGCAGGCACCCCGGGCTTCCCCGGCGCCCACAGTCCCGCAGGCACCTTGGACTTCCCCGGCCGCCATGCCTCGGCCGGCATCCCGGATTTCCCGGGCGATCCCGGTTCCCCGCGAACTCCCGGCTTCCCGGGCGGCGACGCCGACCATCACTCCGGGTTCCCCGACAGTCTCGACCCCGCTGACCCACGCGGCTTCCCCAACGCCTCCAGCGATCCGAGCGGGCCCGGCGGCCTCGGCCCAGGAGACCTCGACGCGCCAAGCTGGTCCGGTTCTCCGGGCACCTCCGGCCTCGCCGACGACCACGGTTTCTCCGCCGACTCGACCGACTCCGCCTTCCCAACCCGCTTCACCTCCCCCACCGGCCCCTCGGGCAATCGCCCCCGCACCCGCGCGACCACCCAAGCCGTCGTCCTGGCCGCCGCCGACCCCGCCAACGCCTACGGAGCGGCCCTGCCCTGGCCCGAGCCCCCGACCGGCGCAGGACACAAGCCCGGCAGGAAGGCAGGCTCCCTGGTCGTGCTCGTGGACGGCGAGCTGACGCTCTACATGGAGCGTGGCGGCAAAACGCTGCTGGCCTGGCCCTCCGACCCGGACGGCACCATCACGCAGGACGCCCGCCTGCGCGCCGCCGCCGAGACCCTCGCCGCGGCGGCCCGCGTCGGCTCCCTGGGCACGGTCACGGTGGAACGCGTCAACGGCACGTCCGCCCTGACCTCCCCCTTCGGCGCCCTACTGGAAGGAGCGGGCTTCATCGCGACCCCCCGCGGACTGCGCCTGCGCGCGTAGGCACGCGCCAAGGGCCACAGACCCCGATAAAGCCCACCCGACTACTCCCAGGTCCGTCACCGAGACACCCCAAGCCCTCCACTCCCCGACATGCCACCCTGGACCCATGCCCGAAGGAGACACCGTCTGGCAGGCCGCGAGGCGGCTGCACACCGCCCTCGCCGGCAAAGTGCTGACCCGCTCCGACCTGCGAGTATCGAAGTACGCCACCGCAGACCTCACCGGCCGCACCGTCCTGGACGTGACCCCGCGCGGCAAGCACCTCCTCACCCGGATCGAGGGCGGTCTGACCCTGCACTCGCATCTGCGGATGGACGGTTCGTGGAAGGTGTACGCGAACGGGCAGCGCTGGAGCGGCGGCCCGGCCCATCAGATCCGGGTCATCCTCGGCACCGAGGACCGCACAGCCGTCGGCTACCGGCTCCCCGTACTGGAACTGCTCCGCACCACCGACGAGGACCGCGCCGTGGGCCACCTCGGCCCCGATCTGCTGGGCCCTGACTGGGACCCGGACAGGGCCTTGGAGAACCTGCTGCGTGATCCGGCCCGCCCGCTCGGCGAAGCGCTGCTCGACCAGCGCAATCTCGCCGGCATCGGCAACGTCTACAAGAGCGAGCTGTGCTTCCTCCTCGGCGTCACCCCCTGGCTCCCCGTCGGCGCGCTCCCCGCCGACCGCGCCGCCTGGCTGTCCGTCCTCGCCAAGAAGCTCCTCGAGGCGAACCGCGACCGCCCGACCCGCATCACCACGGACCTCGCCACCGCAGGCCGCACCCCCACAGGCCCTCTCAATCAGAGGCCAAGCATCACGGGGCGCGACCAGAACCTCTACGTGTACGGCCGCACACCGCGCCCCTGCCTGCGCTGCCGCACCCCGATCCGCCTGGCCAACCAGGGCGACGGTTCCCGCGAGCGCCCCACCTACTGGTGCCCGGCATGCCAGTTCGGCCCCACACCCTCACTGGGCGCCGCGAAACCCCGCCCAGGTCCCCGACGTACAACGAACTGACGCACAACCAACCGACGCACGGCCAACCCACGCACAGCCAACCGGCATCGAAGCAACCGACGTAGAAGTAACTGACGAACAGCTAATTGACGACCCGTCAGAAACCCTCGTACGGTCCCTTCATGCCCCTCAAGGCGTACGACCTCACCGGACGCACCGCTTTCGTCACGGGCGCCGCCAGCGGCATCGGCCGCGCGTCCGCCCTCCTGCTCGCCGAGGCGGGCGCCACCGTCCACTGCGCGGATCGCGACGCGCAGGGGCTGCACGAGACAGCGACCCTGATCAAGGGGCAGGGCGGCACCGCCCACACCCATCCGCTGGACGTGACCGACCGCGAGCGGCTCAGGCAGGCCGTCAGGTCCTGCGAGCGCCTCGACGTCATGGCGGCGGTCGCCGGGATCATGCACAGCAGCCCGGTTCTGGAGACCAGGGACGAGGACCTCGACCGCGTACTGAGCGTCAACTTCAAGGGTGTGCTGTACGCCTGCCAGGAAGCGGCCCTGGCGATGATCGAGAGCGGCACCCGCGGCAGCATCGTCACGATGGCGTCCGGAGCGGTCGACACGGGCGGGCCCGGCCTGCTCTGCTACGGCGCGGCGAAGGCGGCGGTCGTCCAGTTGACGAAGACCCTGGCGACGGAGATCGGCCCGCACGGCATCCGCGTCAACGCGGTGGCGCCGGGCTGGATCCGGACGCCGATGACCGACCGGCACGACGGGGAGGCGCAGGCGCACACCGAGGCCTTCATGGCCCGGCTGTCCCCGCTGGGCCGCGTCGGCGAACCGCAGGACATCGCCCACGCCGTACTGCACCTGGCCTCCAACGCCTCGGCGTTCACCACCGGCCAGATCCTCCGCCCAAACGGCGGCGTCGCGATGCCTTGGTAGCCCCGCGCCGCATCCAACGAGGAGGCGGCCCCTCACTCACCCCAGGAGATCCCAAGGCCCGCCCGTCCTTGACCCACAGCCCAACCCCGCCTCAAAGCTCACGCCCTCAGCACCCCCACGCCCCCGCCACGCCCCTCACCCCAAACCACGGCGAGACCCACCCGCAGACCCCGCACCCTCCACCCCCCGAACCACCCGAGCCCCCCGCGCCCTCCGCAGACCCCGCACCTCCCGCAACGCCCGTGCCCTGGGAACACAGTGCACCGGCAGCAGGCTCAGCCCCCACCCGCCGGCCGCGACCGCGCCCTCCAACGCCCCCGCGTCAGGAACCAGCGCGAGCCGGAGCACGCTCCACCACCACAGCCCGCCAAGCCCCAGCGCCGCCCCCCAGCGCGCTATTCGACCCGTCATGTCCGCCACCACCTCCAGCCGGACGCCAGAACAGCAGTCTCACGCCCGGCAGGACGCACCAGCGGTACACGGGCGCACGCCGATCCTCCGCAGCGGACCGGTCACCGCTTCTCCACCTGGACGTTCTCCGCCTGGAACATCCAATGATGCTTCTCCAGATCGGCGGTGATCCCGATGAAGATGTCCTGGCTCACCGGATCGGGGTCCGCGGTCGCCTCAACCCGCTCCCGCATCCGAGCGATCACCGCGCTCAGCGCGTCCACGAGAGCCGCCACGGCGTCGGTGTCCTTGACCCAGCCCTCGGGCGTCGGGCCGATGCCGCTGCTGGCGGCCACGGTCGCGGCCCGCCCGTCGGGTGAGACGCCCAGCGTCGAGGCGCGCTCCGCCACGGTGTCGGAGTGCAGCCGCGCGGTGTCCACGACCTCGTCGAGCTGGAGATGGACGGAACGGAAGCGCGGTCCGACCACGTTCCAGTGGATCTGCTTCGCCACCAGGGAGAGGTCGACCAGGTCGACCAGCGCACCCTGCAGGGCCTCACCCACGGTCTTCAGGTCCGCGTCGGGCAACGAGCTCTTGACGACGTACATCAAAATCCTCCGATTCCTTGACCTCCCCAACCATGTCATATATGGGCATTTTGGGTCACCCGAAGAAGTCACCCGAAGACGAGCGTTCGAAGGAGGCGGGGACCGCACGCAAAAGCCCCGGTCGGTCCCTCCAGGTTTCCCCGAAGGCCCCGACCGGGGCTTCGCACGCATTCTCAGCTCATGAGAGCCGGCCCATGGACGTCAGGCGGCGACGACGTCGACCGCCTCCGCGGGCGCCTTGATCGTGACCCGTTCCGGTGGCACGCCGGTCACCGATACGGAGTTGAGCATCGGGCGACGCACCGGTGCGGGCACCGGCTCGGTGGCCGCGGCCGACCGTGCCAGCTCGGCGAGAGCGAGCTCATCGCTCACTTCCCGCATGAGCTCGGACATCCGTACGTCCAACGCGTCGCAGATCGCGGAGAGCAGCTCGGAGGATGCCTCCTTCTGCCCCCGCTCCACCTCGGAGAGATAGCCGAGTGAGACTCGGGCGGACGAGGAGACTTCGCGCAGAGTACGGCCCTGGCGCTGGCGCTGCCGACGCAGCACGTCACCCAGCAGGCGACGAAGCAGAATCATCGGTGGCTCCCTCCTCGGACGTAACCGCATCCTTCACGCCCCACCGTACCGCCTTGCGCCGCGGCCGTGCGGGGAGCGATGTCGTGTTCACTCAGGGCTGCAAACATCAAAACCCCCCGTTCTGTTCCGTATGCTGTGCCCGCTCATTCCCGGTCTGTTCGCCCGCGAGCTCCTTCAGAAGCAGCGCGAGTACGCTCCGTGCACTCTCCATACGGATTTCCGTACGGGAGCCGTTCAACCGCAGTGGCACGACTTTCCCGCCACCGGCGGCACCGGAAGAGGCCTCCGACGGGCCGTCGACGGCCACGAAAACCGTGCCCACGGGCTGTCCGTCCTGGGGATCGGGCCCGGCGACACCGGTCGTGGCGATCCCCCAGTCCGCACCGAGAGCCTTGCGCACGCCTGCCGCCATCTGGGCCGCGACCTGCGGATCCACCGCACCGCGCGCGTCCAGCAGGGCGGCGTCGACGCCGAGCAGTTCGTGCTTGAGCTCGGTGGCGTACGCGGTCACCGAACCCCGGAAGGCCTTGGACGCCCCAGGCACCGCTGTGATCTCCGTGGCCACCAGGCCACCAGTGAGGGACTCGGCGACGGCGAGCGTCTCGCCCCTCACCGTGAGTAGTCTCAGCACTTCAGCGGCCAGGGAATTCACCGTTCCGCCTCCTGTGCGGCGGCCAGGCGCGCGGCGATCCCGCTCCTGCGCAGCACAATGGCCTGTCTCACATAGTCGAGCCCGGTGACCACGGTCAGGACGACCGCCGCGGCCATCACCCAGAACCTCAGGGTTGCCAGCGGCCCCGTCAGTGCCAGGACGTACATCCCGACAGCCATGCCCTGGACCAGCGTCTTCATCTTGCCGCCGCGGCTCGCCGGGATGACCCCGTACCGGATCACCACGAAACGCAGCAGGGTGATCCCGAGCTCACGCCCGAGGATCACCCCCGTCACCCACCACGGCAGATCGCCGAGGTAGGACAGACAGATCAGCGCCGCACCCATGATCGCCTTGTCGGCGATGGGGTCGGCGATCTTCCCGAAGTCGGTGACGAGGTTGTACGTGCGCGCGAGATGGCCGTCGAAGATGTCGGTGATCATGGCGACCGCGAAGGCCGCCCAGGCCCACGCGCGCATGGCGGGGTCGTACCCGCCGTCGGCCAGCATCAGGGCGACGAAGCCGGGCACGAGAACGAGCCGGATCATGGTCAGGATGTTCGCGATGTTCCAGAGGCTGGCCTGGTTGACGGCGGCAGCGCCCAGCTTCCCGGCCCGCACCGGCTTCGCGCCCCCCGGGGCGCCGGGAGCGCCCGCCGCGCCTTTCGCGCTGGGAGAGCTGCCCGCCGCGGATGCCGGGGCTCCGGTCATCTGCCCGCCTCCTCAGTACACGGGAGCGAGCCCAGAAGCGGCTCGGCCACCAGGTCGACACCTTCCGTACCGACCACCTTGGCCTCGACGATAAGGCCGACGGTCAGACCTTCGCCGCTTGTGAACAGCACCTGCCCGTCCGTCTCGGGCGCCTGGTGCTCGGCACGCCCGAAGGCGCCGTCCTCCGAGTCGACCGACTCGACAAGGACACGCACCGTCTCCCCCACGCGTTCCTCGGCCCGCTGCGAGACGAGCTCCTCGGCCAGCCGGGAGACCCGCGCGAGCCGCTCCGCGACGACGTCCTCGTCGAGCTTGTGCTCGTACGTCGCCGCTTCCGTGCCGTCCTCGTCGGAGTAGCCGAAGACACCGATCGCGTCGAGCCGCGCGCCCGTGAGGAACCGCTCCAGCTCGGCGAGATCGGCCTCGGTCTCGCCCGGGAACCCCACGATGAAGTTGGACCTCACTCCGGCCTGCGGGGCCTTGGCGCGGATCGTGTCGAGCAGCTCCAGGAAGCGGTCGGTGTCGCCGAAGCGCCGCATCGCGCGCAGCACGTCGGGCGCGGAGTGCTGGAAGGAGAGGTCGAAGTAGGGCACCACGTTCGGCGTCGAGGTGAGCGCGTCGATGAGTCCGGGGCGCATCTCGGCCGGCTGGAGGTAGCTGACCCGCACGCGTTCGATGCCCTCGATCTCCGCGAGCTCGGGCAGCATCGTCTCCAGGAGCCGGATGTCGCCGAGGTCCTTGCCGTACGAGGTGTTGTTCTCGGAGACCAGCATGACCTCCTTGACGCCCTGCTCGGCGAGCCAGCGGGTCTCGTTGAGTACGTCGCTCGGGCGGCGCGAGATGAACGAGCCGCGGAAGGACGGGATGGCGCAGAAGGAGCAGCGCCGGTCGCAGCCGGAGGCGAGCTTCACCGAGGCGACGGGCGAGCCGTCGAGGCGGCGGCGCAGGGGCGCGCGGGGGCCGGACTCCGGAGCGACGCCCTCGGGAAGGTCCGAAGGAGCGCCGTGACCGGGAAGGGCAACCTCCTCGCCCGCGCTCTGCCGCTCGGCCGGACTGATCGGCAGCAGCTTGCGACGGTCGCGCGGGGTGTGCGCCGCGTGGATTCCGCCGTTCAGGATGGTCTGGAGGCGGTCGGAGATGTCCGCGTAGTCGTCGAAGCCGAGTACGCCGTCGGCCTCGGGCAGCGCCTCGGCGAGCTCCTTGCCGTACCGCTCGGCCATGCAGCCCACGGCCACGACGGCCTGGGTTCTCCCGTGCCCCTTGAGATCATTGGCTTCCAGGAGAGCGTCGACGGAGTCCTTCTTGGCGGCCTCCACGAAGCCGCAGGTGTTGACGACGGCCACGTCCGCTTCCTCGGCGTCCTCCACGAGTTGCCAGCCGTCCGCCTCCAAGCGGCCTGCGAGCTCCTCCGAGTCCACCTCGTTACGGGCGCAGCCAAGGGTGACGAGTGCGACGGTACGGCGTTCAGGCATGGGCTCAAGACTACTTCGTCCCGCTGACAGCCCACGTCGACGGGGTTGGCCGATCCTGGCCAACCCCGTACCCGCATACCCCTTGAGCCGGTTATCCGACCTCGGGGTCGCCCTTCGTGTAGGTGAGGCGCTCGACCTGACCGGGCTGGAACTCGTCTTCGATTTCCTTGCCGTTGACGTGCAGCTGGATGGCGCCCGCGTCGCCCAGGACCAGATCGATCTTCTCCTGGTCCTGGAAGGTCTTGGACTGGCCCTGCTCCAGGAGTCCGTCGAAGAGCAGCCGTCCGTTGTGGTCCTTGGCGGAGATCCAGCTGCGCCCGTCGGGGGCGCTGACCTGGACGGTCACCTTGTCCTGCGGGGCGGCCGCGATCGCGCTCTCGGACGGGTCCGGCTTCGGGTCGGCGGGCTTGGTCGCGGTCGGCTTGGCCGCGGGCTTGCTGGCGGTCGGCGTGGACCCCTCGGCGACCTGCGTCGTCGAGTCGTCACCGCCGTCGCCCTTGACCATGGTGAAACCGACGAAGCCGATCACCGCGACGATCGCGGCGACCATGGCGGCGGTCCAGTTCGGCCCGCGCCGCTCGGGACGGATCCGTTCCGCCTCGAAGAGCGGGGCGGCCGGCGTCGGCGCGGGACGCCCGCCGTGCTCGGCGTCGTAGCGCGCGAGCAGCGGACCGGGATCGATGTGGACGGCGCGTGCCAGGGTCCGGATGTGACCGCGCGCGTAGACGTCGCCGCCACAGGGGGTGAAGTCGTCCTGTTCGATCGAGTGCACGATGGCGATGCGGACCCGGGTGGCATTGCTGACGTCGTCGACGGTCAGCCCGGCTTCGACGCGGGCCTGCCGCAGGACATGGCCGATCGAAGGCTGAGCTGCCTCGCGGTCGTCTTCGAACGGACGCTCGTCTTCGGGAGAGTTGCCGTCGGGGGGGTTGCCGATGGACACGGGGGCGCCTTTCGAGCGTGTAGCCACCTGTGCTGGAGGTTCAGTTTAGGGGGGGTACGAGAGGGTGGGGCAACCGGGCGGTAGGACTTCTTACGCCATCAGAATGGCCGGTCATCCTGATGTTGGGACACGTACGTGTCCCCTCCCTCAACTTGACGCACGACGAAGGGAAACGGTTGCTCACCTTTCCCTTACGGGTGAGTCACGTTCGGATACCCGTCCGCCGCGGTCTCATCCGCGGAGCGGCCGGCCCGTCTTGGTTTCCTATGCTTCAGCTTCCCCACGGATCACGGCGAGCACGCCATCGATCTCATCGGCCTTAACAAGAACGTCACGTGCCTTGGAGCCCTCGCTCGGACCCACGATGCCGCGGGACTCCATGAGGTCCATCAGGCGCCCGGCCTTGGCGAAGCCGACGCGCAGTTTGCGCTGGAGCATCGAGGTGGACCCGAACTGGGTGGAGACGACCAGTTCCGCCGCCTGGCACAGCAGGTCGAGGTCGTCGCCGATGTCCTCGTCGATCTCCTTCTTCTGCTTGGTGCCCACCGTGACGTCGTCCCGGAAGATCGGCGCCATCTGGTCCTTGCAGTGCTGCACGACCGCCGCGATCTCGTCCTCGGTCACGAAGGCGCCCTGGAGCCGGACCGGCTTGTTCGCCCCCATCGGCAGGAAGAGCCCGTCGCCCTTGCCGATCAGCTTCTCGGCGCCCGGCTGGTCGAGGATGACCCGGCTGTCGGCGAGCGAGGAGGTGGCGAAGGCCAGCCGGGACGGCACGTTCGCCTTGATCAGACCGGTGACGACGTCGACGGACGGCCGCTGTGTGGCCAGCACCAGGTGGATGCCGGCCGCACGCGCGAGCTGCGTGATGCGCACGATGGAGTCCTCGACGTCCCGCGGCGCGACCATCATCAGGTCCGCGAGCTCGTCGACGATCACCAGCAGATACGGGTACGGCGTCAGCTCGCGCTCGCTGCCCTCGGGCAGCTTCACCTTCCCGCTCCTGATGGCCGCGTTGAAGTCGTCGATGTGCCGGTACCCGAACGCCGCGAGGTCGTCGTAGCGCAGATCCATCTCCCGTACGACCCACTGGAGCGCCTCGGCGGCCCGCTTCGGGTTGGTGATGATCGGTGTGATCAGGTGCGGGATTCCCTCGTACGCGGTCAGCTCGACGCGTTTGGGGTCGACGAGGACCATGCGCACGTCCTCGGGGGTCGCGCGGACCATGACGGACGTGATCAGGCAGTTGATGCACGAGGATTTACCCGAGCCGGTCGCTCCGGCCACCAGGACGTGCGGCATCTTCGCGAGGTTGGCCATCTCGTAGCCGCCCTCGACGTTCTTGCCGAGGGCGACGAGCATCGGGTGGTCGTCCTCGGCGGCGTCCGCGAGGCGCAGTACGTCGCCCAGGTTGACCATCTCGCGGTCGGAGTTCGGGATCTCGATACCGACCGCCGACTTTCCGGGGATCGGGCTGATGATCCGCACGTCGGGGCTGGCGACGGCGTACGCGATGTTCTTGGCGAGTGCCGTGATCCGCTCGACCTTCACGGCGGGGCCGAGCTCGACCTCGTACCGCGTGACCGTCGGCCCGCGCGTGAAGCCGGTGACCTTGGCGTCGACCTTGAACTCCATGAAGACGTTCTGGAGGGAGGCGACCACCGCGTCGTTGGCGGCGCTGCGCGTCTTGCCGGGGCCGCCGCGCTCGAGGAGGTCGAGCGAGGGCAGGGAGTAGGTGATGTCTCCGGAGAGCTGGAGCTGCTCCGCGCGCGGGGGCAGTTCGCGCGGCGCGGCGGGCGCGGCCTTCGTGAGGTCGGGCACGACGGACTCGACCTTGAGCGCCTCCTGCTTGGTGGGCCGCTTGGCCCCGGGAACGACTTTGGCGCGCGCGGCCGGAACCGGCGTCGTCTCCTCGAACCCGTCCCGCTCGACACCGACGCCCTGTGTCAGGTCGGCGACCAGCGGCGAGGGCGGCATCCCGTGCAGCACGGCCCCGTCGAGCGCCGCGGCGGCGGCCGCGGCGACGTCCACCGCGTCCATCGGCCTGTTCATGTCGGGCTGCCGCACGGCGGGCCGCCTGGAGCGGCCACGGCGCTTGCTCAGCGCCTCCTGCTCGGCGGTGTCGGGGTCGAACTCCTCAGGGGCGCGCGAGCCCCTCCTCGAGCGCGCGGGGAGCGCGTCGCGCCACTGCTCGTCGTAGCGCTCGTCGTCCGTGTCGAGGAAGTCCTCCTCGTCGGCCTGGACGATGCCCAGCTTCTGGCCGAGCAGCCTCAACCGCTGCGGAATCGCGTTCACCGGCGTCGCCGTGACGACGAGCAGGCCGAAGATCGTGAGCAGTACCAGGAGCGGAACGGCGAGGACATCGCCCATGGTGTACGTCAGTGGAGTGGACGCGCCCCAGCCGATGAGGCCGCCCGCGTCCCTTATCGCCTGCATGCCGTCGCTGCGCGCGGGCGCGCCGCACGCGATGTGCACCTGGCCGAGCACGCCGATGGCGAGCGCGGACAGGCCGATCACGATGCGGCCGTTCGCCTCGGGCTTCTCGGGGTGCCGGATGAGCCGGGCCGCGATGACCCCGAGCAGTATCGGGACCAGCAGGTCGAGGCGGCCGAAGGCGCCGGTGACGAGCATCTCGACGAGGTCGCCGACCGGACCCCGCAGGTTGGACCAGGTGCCCGCGGCGGTGATCAGGGCCAGGCCGATCAGCAGCAACGCGAGACCGTCTTTGCGATGCGCCGGATCGAGCCCCTTGGCGCCCCGCCCTATGCCTCGGAACGTCGCCCCGACGGCGTGCGCGACACCCAGCCAGAGGGCGCGCACGAGCCTGTACACGCCCGCGGTCGGATTGGGCGCCGGCGCGGGTGCCGGCTTCTTCGCCACGGCCTTCCTGGCAGGCGCCTTCCTGGCGACGGCCTTTTTCGCGGGGGCCTTCGTCGGAGCGGCCGTCTTCTTCGCGGGCGGCTTCCTGGCTGCGGACTGACGTGAGGCCATGTGTGTGAGGTTACCGGTGGAGACGACAGCGGACACGTGTGCCTACTGCTTCACCCGTTCGTGTCGCCCGACTCGTACGCGGAACTGACGACGCCTCACCGGCCTTGCCCTGCTTGGCGCACCAGGCCGCTCCGCGGCGGCACGAGCGAACCCGCTCTCGGCTCGCGGCCGGTCCGAACAGGTCCGCCGACCCCGCACAGGGGTTCTTCAACCGCGCCAGCGGGCCCCGCTCAGCTCTGCGACGGCACCGAGGCCGCCCCGTTCCCCGTGCCCGGCTCCAACGCGTCCAGTGCTCTGCGCAAGCCCGTGAGTTTGCGTTCGAGATGGGCCGCGGTCGCTACCGCCGCCGCGTCCGCCGAGTCGTCGTCGAGTTGCTTGGACAGCGCCTCGGCCTGCTCCTCAACAGCCGCGAGCCGCGCGGAGAGTTCGGCGAGCAGCCCGGCGGGCTCCTTCGCGTCGCCCAGCGCCACCTTGCCGCCGCCGCCCTCAAGCTGGAGCCGCAGCAGCGCCGCCTGCTCCCGGAGTTGGCAGTTCTTCATGTAGAGCTCGACGAAAACCGAGACCTTCGCGCGCAGCACCCATGGGTCGAACGGCTTGGAGATGTAGTCCACCGCGCCGGCCGCATAACCCCGGAAGGTGTGATGCGGGCCATGGTTGATGGCGGTGAGGAAGATGATCGGGATGTCCCGGGTCCGTTCTCGCCGCTTGATGTGCGCGGCGGTTTCGAAACCGTCCATGCCTGGCATCTGGACGTCCAGCAAAATGACCGCGAAGTCGTCCGTGAGTAGTGCTTTGAGCGCTTCCTCCCCGGACGATGCCCGCACCAGTGTCTGATCGAGCGCGGAGAGGATCGCCTCCAGCGCCAGCAGATTCTCCGGCCGGTCATCGACCAGGAGGATCTTGGCCTTCTGCACCATGGCCCGCCCTCCTCGCCCCGGCAGTGCACCGGGCGCCGCCCCAGGGGACGACTCTGTAGCGTCGCCCGTCCTTGTGCCGGTCATGGTAGCCGCACCCCGCCTGTCGCCACACCCTGTCACCGCGATGTCACTGTGCACGTAGCAGAAACGCAGCGGGAGACCAGAAGGTTCCCCGAATCCCGTCCTTCTACACGGCGTCGGCCACGGTGAGTTATGCGAGAGCGGGCCGTCGTACACGATCCCTGACGAGAGAGTGTCACTGCTCACGCATCCACTGTTCCATCACCGTGAGCAGATGATCGGGATCGACCGGCTTGGTCACATAGTCGGAAGCACCCGACTCGATGGCCTTCTCGCGGTCACCCTTCATCGCCTTCGCCGTGAGCGCGATGATCGGCAGCCCGGCGAACTGAGGCATCCGCCGGATCGCCGTCGTCGTCGCGTAACCGTCCATCTCCGGCATCATGATGTCCATCAGAACGACCGTCACATCGTCGTGCTGCTCCAGGACTTCGATCCCCTCACGGCCGTTCTCGGCATACAGCACCGAGAGGCCGTGCTGCTCCAGCACGCTGGTCAGCGCGAACACGTTGCGGATGTCGTCGTCGACGATGAGCACCTTCTCGCCCTCGAAGCGGATCCCGCGGCGCGGCTGCGGCGTCGCCTCCGGCCGGCCCGGGGCCCACTGATCCAGAGTCCCGCCCGGCTGCCCCGCCTGCGGCGTCCGCTGCTCGTCCGCGGGCACCGTCCGGCGGCGCCGCCGGAAGAGCGCGGCGGGCCCGTTCTGGGCGTCCTGGTACGACCTCACCTCGGCCGGCATCTCGATGCCGGACCCGGCCAGCTCCGCCTCGGAGGCGAGCAACTCCCCGGCCTCCAGCGCCGGGGCGAGCTGCCCGTAGCCCTGGGGAGGCAGTTCACTGGGGTGCAGCGGCAAATACAGTGTGAACGTGGAGCCACGTCCGGGTTCGCTCTGCGCGTGGATCTCACCGCCCAACAGCCGGGCGATCTCCCGCGAGATGGAGAGCCCAAGGCCCGTACCGCCGTACTTCCGGCTCGTCGTGCCGTCCGCCTGCTTGAAGGCCTCGAAGATCACCCGCATCTTGCTGGCCGCGATCCCGATGCCGGTGTCCGTCACGGAGAACGCGATCAGATCGGCGTCCGCGTCCCGCAGCGAGCCCGCCTCCAGGAGCTGCTCCCGGATGGCCACCGGAACCTCCGCACCGGCCGGCCGGATGACCAGCTCGACCGCTCCGGAGTCGGTGAACTTCACCGCGTTGGAGAGCAGGTTGCGCAGCACCTGGAGGAGGCGCTGTTCGTCGGTGTGCAGCGTGGCGGGCAGTTCGGGCGACACGCGTACGGAGAAATCGAGGCCCTTCTCCGCGGTCAGCGGGCGGAAGGTGGCCTCTACGTAGTCGACGAGTTGGACCAGCGCGATGCGGGTCGGCGACACGTCCATCTTGCCCGCCTCGACCTTCGACAGGTCGAGGATGTCGTTGATCAGCTGGAGCAGGTCCGAGCCCGCGCCGTGGATCGTCTCGGCGAACTCGACCTGCTTGGGGGTGAGGTTCGTGTCCGCGTTGTCGGCGAGCAGTTTGGCCAGGATCAGCAGGGAGTTGAGCGGTGTGCGCAGCTCGTGCGACATGTTCGCCAGGAACTCGCTCTTGTAGCGCATCGAGACCGCGAGCTGCTCGGCGCGTTCCTCCAGTACCTGCCTGGCCTCCTCGATCTCGGTGTTCTTCACCTCGATGTCGCGGTTCTGCTGGGCGAGTTGCTCGGCCTTCTCCTCCAACTGGCCGTTGGAGTCCTGGAGTGCCTTCTGCCTGCTCTCCAGCTCCGCCGACCGCTCCTGGAGCTGCTCGGTCAGTTCCTGCGACTGCTTCAGCAGCACCTCCGTCTTGGTGTTGACGGAGATGGTGTTGACGCTGGTCGCGATCATCTCGGCGATCTGGTTCAGGAAGTCCTTCTGGATCTGCGTGAACGGCGTGAAGGACGCCAGCTCGATGACGCCGAGTACGGTCGCCTCGAAGAGCACCGGAAGGACGATCACCTGTGCCGGGGGCGCCTCCCCCAGCCCGGAGGAGATCTTCAGATAGCCGCTCGGGGCGTTCTCCACCAGGATCGTGCGCTTCTCCTGGGCCGCGGTCCCGATCAGTGCCTCGCCGGGCCGGAACGACGTCGGCATGGAACCCATCGAGTAGCCGTAGGACCCGAGCATGCGCAGCTCGTACGCGTCCTCGACGCCCGTGTCCTTGCCGTCGACCATCGGCATGGACAGGAAGAACGCGCCGTGCTGCGCGGCGACGACGGGAGTGAGTTCGCTCATGATCAGCGAGGCCACGTCCTCGAGGTCGCGGCGGCCCTGCATCAGCGCGGAGATGCGGGCGAGGTTGCCCTTCAGCCAGTCCTGTTCCTTGTTGGCGATGGTGGTGTCGCGCAGGTTGGCGATCATCTTGTTGATGTAGTCCTGAAGCTCCTGCATCTCGCCGGAGGCGTCCACGTCGATCTTCAGGTTCAGGTCGCCGCGGGTCACCGCGGTCGCCACCCGCGCCATGGCGCGCACCTGCCGGGTGAGGTTCCCGGCCATCTCGTTCACGGACTCCGTCAGGTCGCGCCACGTGCCGTCGACGTCCCGCACCCGCGCCTGGCCGCCCAGCTGGCCCTCCGTGCCCACCTCGCGGGCCACCCGGGTGACCTCCTCGGCGAACGAGGAGAGCTGGTCGACCATCGTGTTGATGGTGGTCTTGAGCTCCAGCATCTCGCCGCGCGCGTCGATGTCGATCTTCTTGGTCAGATCGCCCTTCGCGATGGCCGTGGTGACCATCGCGATGTTGCGCACCTGGCCGGTGAGGTTCGACGCCATGCCGTTCACGGACTCGGTGAGGTCCTTCCACGTGCCGGCGACCCCCGGTACGTGCGCCTGGCCGCCGAGGATGCCGTCCGTGCCCACCTCGCGGGCCACCTTGGTGACCTGGTCGGCGAACGAACTCAGCGTCTTCACCATCGTGTTGACGGTGTCGGCGAGCTGGGCGACCTCGCCGCTCGCCTCGACGGTGACCGTCTTGGTGAGGTCCCCGTTGGCCACCGCGGCCGCGACCTGCGAGATGTTCCGCACCTGGTTGGTCAGGTTGTTGGCCATGACGTTGACGTTGTCACTCAGGTCCTTCCAGATGCCCGTGACACCCGGCACCCGCGCCTGTCCGCCCAGGTTGCCCTCGGTGCCCACCTCGCGGGCCACCCGCGTCACCTGCTCGGCGAAGTTGGACAGCTGGTCGACCATCGTGTTGACGGTGGTGACGAGTTCGAGGATCTCGCCCTTCGCGTCGACGGTGATCTTCTTCGACAGGTCACCCTTGGCGACCGCCGTGGTGACCTCGGCGATGTTCCGCACCTGAATGGTCAGGTTGTTCGCCATGAAGTTCACCGACTGGGTGAGGTCCTTCCAGGTGCCGGAGACACCCTGCACCTCGGCCTGACCGCCCAACTGCCCCTCGGTGCCCACCTCGCGGGCCACCCGCGTCACCTGCTCCGCGAAGTTCGAGAGCTGGTCGACCATCGTGTTGAGGGTGTTCTTCAGCTCCAGGATCTCGCCGCGCGCGTCCACGTCGATCTTCTGGGAGAGATCACCCCGGGCCACCGCCGTCGCGACCTGCGCGATGTTGCGCACCTGGGCGGTGAGGTTGCCCGCCATGCCGTTCACGGAGTCCGTCAGGTCACGCCACACACCGGCGACACCGGGCACCTGCGCCTGCCCGCCGAGCCGCCCCTCCGTACCCACGTCACGGGCGACCCGTGTCACCTGGTCCGCGAAGGCGGAGAGCTGGTCGACCATCGTGTTGATGGTGTTCTTCAGCTCCAGGATCTCGCCGCGCGCGTCCACGTCGATCTTCTGGGAGAGATCACCCCGGGCCACGGCGGTGGTGACCTGCGCGATCTGCCGTACCTGCGATGTCAGGTTCCCCGCCATGAAGTTGACGGAGTCGGTGAGTTCCTTCCACGTACCGGATACGCCGTCCACGCGGGCCTGACCGCCGAGGCGGCCCTCCGTACCCACGTCCCGGGCCATCCGCGTGACCTGATCGGCGAACGACGACAGCTGGTCCACCATCGTGTTCACGGTGTTCTTCAGCTGAAGCATCTCGCCGGAGACATCGACGGTGACCTTCTGCGACAGATCACCGTTGGCGACCGCCGTCGTCACCTGCGCGATGTTGCGGACCTGGCCGGTCAGGTTCCGGAAGGCCGTGTTGACGGAGTCCGTCAGGTCCTTCCAGGTGCCGGCCGCGCCGGGCACCTGTGCCTGACCGCCCAGTTCACCCTCGACACCGATCTCCCGCGCCACCCGCGTGACCTCGGCACCGAACGACGACAGCTGGTCGACCATCGTGTTGACGGTGTTCTTCAGTTCCAGCATCTCGCCCGCGACCTCGACGCTGACCTTCTGCGAGAGATCACCGTTGGCCACGGCCGTCGTCACCGCGGCGATGTCGCGCACCTGCGTCGTCAGGTTCCGGAAGACCGTGTTGACGGAGTCCGTCAGGTCCTTCCAGGTCCCCGCCGCACCCGGCACGTTCGCCTGCCCGCCGAGCCGCCCCTCGCCGCCGACCTCGTTGGCCACCCGCGTGACCTCGTCGGCGAACGTCCGCAGCGTCTCGGTCATCTGGTTGATGGTCTCGGCGAGCTGCGCCACCTCACCGCGCGCACTGACCGTGACCTTCTGTGACAGGTCACCACTGGCGACCGCGGTCGTCACCTGCGCGATCCCGCGCACCTGGGCCGTGAGGTTGCCGGCCATAAGATTCACCGAATCGGTGAGGTCCTTCCACACACCCGCCACACCCGGCACCTTGGCCTGGCCGCCGAGCTCACCCTCCGTGCCCACCTCACGCGCGACTCGCGTCACCTCGGAGGAGAACGAAGAGAGCTGATCCACCATCGTGTTGACGGTTTCCTTCAGCTCCAGCATCTCGCCGGCCACGTGAACCGTGACCTTCCGCGACAAGTCACCCTTGGCGACCGCCGTCGTCACGAGAGCGATGTCACGCACCTGGGCCGTCAGCCGGTACGCCATGGTGTTGACCGAATCCGTGAGGTCCTTCCACGATCCGGACATGCCGCGCACCCGGGCCTGTCCGCCCAGCTTGCCCTCGGTGCCCACCTCGCTGGCCACCCGCGTGACCTCGTCGGTGAACGTCGACAACTGGTCGACCAGGTTGTTGACCGTGCGCCCGACCTTGAGGAACTCACCGCGCAGCGGATGCCCGTTCCCGTCCGCGGCCTGCGCCCGCAGGTCCATACGCGGCGACAGATCGCCCTCCGCGACCGCCGAGAGCACCCGGCCGACCTCGGAGACAGGGCGTACGAGATCGTCGACGAGCGCGTTCGAGGCGTCGATCGCGGCCGCCCAGGAACCCTCCGAGGCCCCGGCCTCCAGCCGCTCCGTGAGTTTTCCCTCACGTCCGACCACGCGCCGCACCCGGGACAGCTCGCCCGTCAGATGCATGTTCCGGTCGGCCACCTCGTTGAAGACCGCCGCGATCTCGGACATCACGCCGTCGCCGGAGACCGTGAGCCGCTTGCGGAAGTTCCCGTCCCGCATCGACACCAGAGCTGCCATCAGCCGGTTCAGGGCAGCCGTGTCCACCTCGGTGGTGCCGTTGCCCGATGGGCGCCGGCTGTTCAGGGACCGTCCGCCCTTCGCGCGCGCCTCAGTGCTCCGCGTCGCTGCGCCAGACTCCACTGTGTCCCTCCACAAGGGTCGACCGTTACTGCTTGGCGTACTCGGGTACTACCACTCCGCGTGCCCACAGGGGCTCACCCTGCCAGGACCTTCTCGTGAAGCCTGCCCAGTGTTTCACCATGCCTGAACCCGGCCATAACAGTTCGGCACCTTCGCACACCGTCCGCACACCCTCCGGGCGGAAACAGGGCGACCTGCATCCGCATGGACAGCGAAGGTAAGTAACCTTGCAAGCGGCTGTCCAGCCGTGCCGGTCCCGTCCGGCCTGGGCGGTGGCACGAGCACGAGCGGGCAGGCATCGGAGGGGCGCCGCACCATGACCACCGGACTGCATCCTGGGGGACCGCCCCAGGATCCCCGACCGACTGGGAACCACGCTCTGCCCCGGCAGGAGCGGGGCGGCCATGGAGCCCCGTATGCCGACAACCGGACGAGGAGTTCTGTGATCACCGCGCGCGCGGCCGCCAGTTTCGAGCCCTTGGGGCGATCGGTCGCGACCGCCCGCTCCTTCGTCCGTGACACCCTCCAGGGCTGGGGCTTCGCCGACATCGTCGACGACGCCGTGGTCCTCACGAGCGAGCTGGTCACCAATGCCGTCGTCCACGCGGGCACCTCCGCGGACGTGTTGTGTCTGCGCAGCGACGACGGCGTACGCATCGAGGTGGCGGACCGCTATCCGGAACGTGGAATTCCACTCCAGGCGACGGCCGTCAACATGGGCAACCCGGACAGCGAGGGAGGCCGCGGCCTCCAGCTCTGCGCGGCCCTGGCAGGCCGCTGGGGCGTCGAGTACACACCCACGCGGAAGCAGGTCTGGTTCCAGCTCGAACTCCCCGAGCGCCCGGTGGGCACGCGCACCGCGGGCCCGGCCCTGCCGGCCGACCTCCTCCCGCTCGCCGACGGCCGCGTTCGGGTCGCGGTCGTCCAGATCGACCGGACCGGCGCGATCAACGCCTGGAACGAGGACGCGGAGGACCTCTTCGGATACGCGGCCGAGCTGGTCATCGGCAAGCCGCTCACCGACCTCGCCGCCTGGCCGCACACGCCGGGTACCAGCACCGGCATCGTCGAGGCCCTCCAACTCTCGCGCTGGGAAGGCACATACGGCATTCGCGGCGCCAACGGGCGGGTAACTCCCGTCTACGCCTCGCACCTTCGGGTCCGCGACACCGGCGGCGAACCCTCCACGGTCTGCCTGCTCGTACGCGACCACGAACGCGCCGTTCTCCAGACGCCGTTGCGCGTCTCGGCCACCGACACGACCACCAGTTCCGAGGGCCAGGCCTCCGACCCCTTCGAGGTCTTCATCGGCTCCCCGGCCCCCGACGACCTGGACGGCCTCCTCCAGCGCACGGTGGAGCGCGCCCGCGACATGCTCGACGGCGACTCCGCCTTCCTGCTCCTGGCGACCGACGACGAAACGGAGTTGGAGGTACGAGCCTCGACGGGCCTCCCCTCCGCCCGGCAGCGCTTCGCCCGCGTCCCCGTCGAGGCGGGCCCCGGGCGCTACGGCTCGGCCCGCATGCCCGCCGTCCACGAGGACCTGACGGTCGTCCCCGGCGCCGTACCGCTCCTCAGCGGCACCGGCATGCGCTCGGTCGTCACCGTCCCGCTGAAGGTCGAGGGCCGCCTCACCGGCTCCCTCGGTGTCGCCGCCGAGGCGCAGGGCAAGTACTCCAACGAAGAGGCCCTGCGCCTCCAGTTCGCCGCCGACCGCATCGCGCTGGCCGTGGAATCCGCCCGCCTGGGAGAGCTGGAACGCCTGCGCCGCGGCTCGCTGTCCTTCCTCGTGGAGGCCTCCGACCTCCTCGCCGGCACCCTGGACCGCGACCAGACACTGGCCCTCATGGCCCAGATGACGGTCCCGACCCTGGCCACGTGGTGCGCCGTCTACACGATCGCCGACCAGGCCTCGGAGCCGTATCTCTCCTACGTCCTGCACGAGGACGAGGAACGCATCGACGGCCTCAAGGCCCTGCTGTCCACGATCGCCCCACCGGACCCGGTCCCCACTCCTGGCGCCCGCGTCTGGGCCGCGCCCGCCAAGGCGGCCCACGCGGAAGCCCTGCGCAGCTCCGTGCGCAGCATGGCCGAACGCGCGATGCTCAGCTCGGGCATCGGCACAACTCTCGCCACGGCGGCCGCTGTTGGCGGCGAGACGGTCGTTCTCCCCCTGGTGGCCCGCAACCGCGTCATCGGCATGCTGACGCTGGGCAAGCCCTCCGACGAACACTTCCGCCAGGAGATCCTGGAACTCGCCGAGGACTTGAGCCGCAGGGCCGCCCTCGCCCTCGACAACGCCCGCCTGTACTCGGAGCGCACGGCCATCAGCCAGTCCCTCCAGCGCAGCCTTCTCCCCCCGGAACTCCCCCACATCGACGGCGTCGAGGTCGAGGTCATCTACCGAGCGGCCGGCGAGGGCAACGAAGTCGGCGGCGACTTCTACGACCTCTTCCCGATCCGCGACGGCGCGTACGGCTTCGCCATCGGCGACGTCTGCGGTACGGGTCCGGAGGCGGCGGCGGTGACCGGCCTGGCCCGGCACGCACTCAGGCTGCTGGCCCGCGAGGGATTCACCGGCCCCGCTGTCCTGGAGCGGCTGAACTCCGCCATTCTCGATGAGGGCGCCCGCAGCCGCTTCCTCACGCTCCTGTACGGCGAGTTGTGGCCCCAGGAGGACGGCTCGGCGCTCCTGAAGGTGGTCTGCGCCGGCCATCCGCTCCCGCTCCGCCTGCGCCAGGACGGCACGGTCGAACCGGCCGCCGATCCGCAGCCCCTCCTCGGCGTCATGGACGACCTGGAGCTCTACGAGCAGACGGTCACGCTCGACCCGGGCGACGTCCTCCTCTGCGTCACGGACGGCGTCACCGAACGCCGCGAGGGCACCCGCATGCTCGGCGACGACGGCCTCACGGACGTCCTCACCACCTGCACGGGCCTCACCGCGGGCGCGGTGGCCGCCCGCATCATGCGCGCGGTCGAACGCTTCGCCTCCGACGCCCCGTCCGACGACATGGCGATTCTGGCGATGCGGGTTCCGGGACTCCAGAAGGACTGAGGCACGGCTTCGGGATACGACAAGGGCCTCCGCCCGTATGGGCGGAGGCCTTTGTCTCGCCGAGCCCCCCAACGGAATCGAACCGTTGACCTTCTCCTTACCATGGAGACGCTCTACCGACTGAGCTAGGGGGGCCAGTCACCTTTTCGAGGTTTCCCTCGCGGCAACGAGATAGATCATACCCCGAACAGAGGGATGCGCCCAACAAGTCCCGGTCATTCAGCCCTCGGTCAGGACGCGGGCTGAAGCAGTCCGCCGAGCGCGTTGCACGCGGACACGATCCGCTGCATCTCCCGCTTGGTCAACTCCCCGTCCACGGGCAGCGCGAGAGTGTCGTCCGCGGCCAGCTCGGTCGCCGGCAGACGTACGTCCCGACGGAATCCGGCCATGCGGTGCACGGGCGTCTTCACCGGCACCCAGCACTCAACTCCCCTGGCCCGTACGGCGCGGGCGAAGGCATCGCGATCCGGCCTGCCATTGCCCGGCACCCGCACGACGTACTGCTGATACGTGTGCCCGGCACCACCGTCCGGCGTCCGTACCCCACGCAGCCGCGCGTCGAGGTAGGCGGCCCGGGTCCTGCGCTGCGCGATCTCGTCGTACGGCGCCTCGGACTCACCCTGCTCCAGTACGAGGAGCCCGCGTCGCTGCCCGAGTTCCCGTAGTCGCGCCACGTCCGCCGACCGCCCGAAGCGGTGTACGACGACGAGGGCCGCCGTCCGCGCGGTCACGACGGACTCGACCGCGTCGGCGTCGAGGCAGTACGTCATCGGGTCGATGTCGGCGAACACGACGGTCGCGCCGGCCTGGGAGGCGGCCTCGGCGACCTCGGCGTTCCCGAACGCCGGCACGATGACCTCGTCACCGGCTCCGACGCCCGCGGCCCTGAGCATTGCGGCAGTACCCATGCCTCGGATGGTGGTCGCGCAACGTGAACTGCGAGTGACGCAAAACAAAAAAGAGCTGGTCCCCGAACCGAAGTTCGGGGACCAGCTCTCTGAAGTTTAGTTCGGCGGCGTCCTACTCTCCCACAGGGTCCCCCCTGCAGTACCATCGGCGCTGTGAGGCTTAGCTTCCGGGTTCGGAATGTAACCGGGCGTTTCCCTCACGCTATGACCACCGAAACACTATGAAACTTTTCAACCGGAGCCGTGGCATAGCTACGACGGTTGTTCGTGGTTTCAGAACCAACACAGTGGACGCGAGCAACTGAGGACAAGCCCTCGGCCTATTAGTACCAGTCAGCTTCACCCATTACTAGGCTTCCACATCTGGCCTATCAACC